>NZ_AOMO01000046.1 GCF_000338875.1 Vibrio mimicus CAIM 602
ATGCAAATGATTAAAAAGGGGTTTTCTTTTCTCAAGAGTGTGGCATATTAGCGACGTCACTTCGATGCGCGGGCATCGTATAATGCTATTACCTCAGCCTTCCAAGCTGATGATGCGGGTTCGATTCCCGCTGCCCGCTCCAATCTTTTATTAAAATCAGCGAATTTATCCGAATCATATTGTAGATAGGCACTAATATAGAACATGGTGTCACAATGTACATGCTCAGAAACTGCTCTTCGACTTACTACGCTTGAAATTGTTTTCCCAATTCTAGATTACCCTAAGAGCTTACCGCACAAAACAAAGCTCACGAGACAAAGGCTTCTAGCTGTTCGGTAGGTTCTTCTTAGCCAATAGGTTTTCAGTATTACCTCTATGGAGAGTAACCTAAAACGATCTTTGGTACCTGAGGATCCTCGCATGATCATGCTGTCAGGCACGTATCCCTTGTAGAAGCAATTCCATAGCAGAAAGAGCCTGCGTTAAACGGTCTTTGCTGTTTTCGGACTCAGCGATCCAAAATGCGGCCTCGACCAGACTGCCGTAAATCATCAAGGCTAAGGCTTCGGGACTAGATTGCACCACAATGCCGAGCTGCATGAGCTGCTCCAGCAGCTTTTGCATAGATGTGATGCAGTACCGTTGTTCTCCCAGAGAAGGTGGGCCTAAAACCGCCCTAGCATCCCGTAGTACGATGCGCTGGATCTCGGGCTCCTGCGCCATTTCTAGGTAGGCCTTGCAGCGGTTCCTGAAGCCTTCCCAGGCATCATCGGTACCATTGGAAATGGCCAGCAGCCTAGCATCTATCTCAGCATCAATTTGAGCGACCACAGCGGCCAGCAGCCCCTTCTTGTCACCGAAGTGGTGATAGAGCGCTCCACGAGTCAGACCAGCCTGTGCGGTAAGGTCGTCCATTGAGGTGTCGGCATAACCCTGCTCGCTGAAAACTTGGCGTGCAGTAGCCAGCAGTGTGGCACGGGTTTCTTCCATCTCGGCTCGGGTACGTCGAACCATAGTCTCCTCCTTCATAAATACATTCTTGCATTATTTACATACATCTCGTATGTTTAATTTTAATCATACGAGATGTATGTATTATTCCCGCTCAGCGCTGCTTTAGCAAGTTGGGCTCTATAGATAAGGAGAGTTTATATGCCCAATCCATATAGTGAACTGTTCGACACCCATGGCACCAAAGGTTTTTCTCTGGCAGGTCTTATAGCGCGTATTCCGTTGCCGATGACCGGTATCGGCATCATTACCATGTTGTCGCAACTACGCGGCAGCTATGGCTTGGCAGGTGCAGTGGCAGCCACCTTCGTATTGACCTATGCGTTGCTATCTCCGCAAATCTCACGCTTGGTCGATAGGCACGGCCAAGGCCGGGTATTGCCGACTGCTGCTGGTATCAGTGTGATGGGGATTTTGCTGTTGGTTGTCTGTTCGCATTGGCAGATGCCAGACTGGACTTTGTTTATAGGTGCGGTGCTAGCGGGCTTTATGCCGAGTATGTCGGCATAAAGCCCGCTGGACAGCCATCTACCGGGGAGAATCTCGCTTACAGACTGCCTACTCACTGGAAACGGTGCTTGATGAAGTAACTTTTATTGCAGGCCCTCCGCTGTCGGTGGGGCTATCGGTGGCTCTGTTTCCTCAGGCAGGCCCACTAGTGGCTGCGGTACTGCTGGCATTCGGTGTACTGACCTTTGTCGTATTGCGTGGTACTGAGCCACTGATAGTGCAGCGCGACGCTGTGTTAGACAGCTCTGGGTCAGTTATCCGGTTGGCAGATGTGCGTCTGCTGACACTGTTGATGATTGCAATGGGGATCATTGTGGGAACGGTCGATATCGTCAGCGTTGCGTTTGCCGAACAGATGGGACGCCCAGCAGCGGCCAGTTTTGTGTTGTCGGCGTACGCGATTGGCTCCTGCCTGGCAGGTCTGCTGTTTGGTGCGCTCAAGCTGAAAACCCCAATGCACCAGTTGCTGCTAATCGGAGGGCTGGCGACCGCAGCAACGACACTACCACTGTTGCTTGCAGGCAATATCGTCGGCTTGGCTGGAGCGGTGTTTGTTGCTGGTTTGTTCTTTGCCCCAACAATGATCGTGACAATGTCACTGGTTGAGCGCATCGTGCCGGAAAACAAGCTGACAGAAGGCATGACCTGGCTTCTTGCGGGTTTGAATATCGGGGTAGCGATGGGTGCTGCTGTCTCTGGTCAGGTTGTGGATATGGAAGGGGCACGCGGTGGCTTTAGCGTAGCTCTTGTTGCAGGAGGTGCTGTGCTGGTTGTGGCTCTGTGGTGTTATCGCCGTATGAGGGAGCATGCATCTACAGTTTCCTACTCCGTGTAAAAGTGGGGGCTAGCGCCCCCATTTCTCTTGATGTTTTCTTGTCTAGTCGGTGATATAGGGTCAGTCACTAACGTGTAATTGGGGGATTGGGTCAAATAGTCTCACGGCATAGCCATGCAACTAGCACGTTTTCTCAAGTCCAGATACTCAACTTGCTGGAGTGTTTGTGAAACAGCCACAGTTTTTCGAATCGTTCTTCCCCCACTGCTAGTTAGAGGATGCCGCTGTGCAGACTCAAAAAATGCGGCCACATTCAAAGATTATTGCTCTAATCCTTGTCTATGTTTCCCCCAAAATTCTGCTTATCTTCCAGCATATCTACCAACGTACAATAGCTCAGCCAAGTCAAAACGATTAAGTTGTTCTCGTAATAGTTTACGAGGTGATTTATGGCCAATGTCGCGTTTACCGCTCCACACCACAAAGCCAGTGAAGTTGGGTTAAATATCCTCCGCCAAGGTGGTACAGCTTGTGAGGCTATGGTTGCTGCTGCAGCTATGGTCGCCGTTCAGTATCCACATATGAACAGTATTGGTGGTGATGGTTTTTGGTTGATTGCAGCTAAAAATAAATCTCCTATTACGATTGATGCCTGTGGCGCTTCAGCACAACATATTGCTCTTGAGCAGTATGATCCTACCCAAGGTTTGCCACAACAAGGTGGTAAAGCGGCACTCACCATGGCTGGAACTATCTCAGGTTGGCAAAGTGCATTACAGCTTTTCTCTTCTGGTATCCGTCAGCAGGGCTTATTAGAGCCCGCGATTCAAGCTGCGGAGCAGGGAATACTCACAACCTCTAGCCTTGCTGCTGCGAGTCAAAAAACATGGGCAAGACTTTATGAATTGGATGACTTTGCGCGTATTTATCTCAATCAATCTCGACAGAAACTAAATTCCGGTGACATTGTCACGCAGAAAGAGTTAGCTAGCACGCTGTCTTACCTAGCTCAGGATGGACTTGACAGTTTTTACCGCGGAGATTTAGCCAAACAGTTAGCTAAAGAGTTAGAGCAAGCAGGTAGCCCGTTACGGTTATCGGATTTTTCTCAACATCAGGCTCGTATTGGTACACCGCTAACCTATGAAACTTCGCAAGGACAATTCTACAATCTCGGAGCACCAACGCAGGGGCTTGCATCATTACTTATTTTAGGAATTTATGATCGCTTGGTTAATCAGGCTAAATCGACAGCTGATCATGTTCATCTGTTGATTGAAGCAACAAAACTGGCTTTCGATATACGTAACCAAACGATCACAGATGAAAAATGTCTTTCAGTGCCACTGCAGGATTACCTTACTCAGGCACATATCAATTCTCTTGCACGCAATATTCAGTTAAATCAAGCGACATCTTGGCCAAAAGAAACTCAATTAGGTGATACCGTGTGGATGGGAGCTTTAGATCAGTACGGCACTATGGTCAGTTTTATTCAGAGTATCTATTGGGAATTTGGCAGTGGTTTGGTATTGCCATCGAGTGGCGTACTTTGGAATATTCGTAGCCAAAGTTTTTCGTTAGATCCTGAACATATCAATTGTCTTGCACCCAACAAAAAGCCTTTTCACACTCTTAATCCGGCCTATACACAGCTCAACGATGGTAGAAGAATTGTCTATGGAACCATGGGAGGCGATGGGCAGCCGCAAACCCAAGCTTGCTTAATCAGTCGCTATCTCTATCAACAGGAACCCCTTCAACAATCGATTGCTCAACCACGCTGGCTGTTAGGAAGAACGTGGGGAGATAGCACTACACAACTCCGAATGGAATCAACATTAGCAAAGCAGTTGGAAAGCTCGCTAGCAGAGCGCGGCCATCAGATTCATGCTGTCCCAGATAAAAGTGAAATGATGGGACATGCAGGAGCAATAGTGCTACACAAGGGGGGGAATGTCGATGTCGCTACTGATCCACGCAGTGATGGTACTGGATTACACACATCCGTTGAATAATCTAGTTTTACAGTACCTTAAATGCATCAAGTCGATTATCATCTGCAACCTAAGCGTTGAATGGGTATCGAGAGTTTATGAAGTTATCTTTAAACCTTGTCTGTGGGTGTTTCATTGTTGTGTCAGCTCAGGCATCAGCACAAAGCTATGCTTTTATCGAAGAGTATCTTGAACAAGCATTCTCTTCGAGTGTGGTATTAGCAGATAGTGATGTGTTTACCGCTGGATTCAACAATTTTGACCCTAACGATTGGTTTCATACCGATAACGAAAATTTAGGTACAGCAGAATCGATTGAAAATCGCCAAAGATACAAATCGAGTACCTTGCCTATCACTCTTTCATTAAGTGATGACGAGGCATACCACAAACATCAACTGTTTTTCCGCCTGTCAGCTTCTGTTATAGACGATGATTTAACTCTTCCTGATGCACTAAATTCAGGTCAAACGGAACACTATCGACAATCAGTGTTAGGCGGGGCTGCATTCTACCGCTATCAATATCGCTTAACCGAAAACTGGACATTAACCCCTGCGGTTGGTACGCATCTGCTTTATTTCAAAAACAGTGTGACTTTTAACAATCCTTCCTTTAAGAAGCTGTTATCACCGTTTGATGGCGTACTGGTGAACACTTATGCGTGGGCAAATTTGTTTGAAACTAATTTGAAGATCCAATACGACGAAGAAAAAAGCTGGGGCCATTGGCGAGCTTCTTCTGCTTGGCATTATTTCGGCGGATACGGGTGGGGTAGAGCCAACAACGGCCAAATTGGAAACCCTGAAGGTTGGTATGTCGCCAATACATTGACTGGTGTTTACGACTTCACCCAAGTGGGGCGTTCCGTACAATCAATTTATGGCAGTATCCGACGGGTTGATGTGGGCAGTACAACTCAAGAACCGCTGGGCACTTCAAACTATTACGAAGCCAGTTTCGGTTGGTTAATGACACCACCTTTTGAAATTGAATTCGTCGATAACATTGGATTAGGTTTAACCTTTAACTACGGCAGTGCATTTAAAGGTGGTAGCATCGTACTCTTCTTTAATCAAGATTAGCTCGCCAGTTTGACGCAGTTTCTCCCAGCTTGTTTCGCTTTATAGAGTGCGGCATCTGCAGCCTTTAACGCTTCATTAGGATTTCGATGTAACTGGGAATCACATACACCAATACTGATGGTTATCGTGACAATGTCACTATTGGATTTTCGAGTTCGCTTTTTAGCCCCTTCAGTATCACTTTTAGGACGCTTACTCGAGTTGCGGATCACTAATTCATAAGATTCAATGTCTTGGCGCAATGCTTCAATGAAAGGCAGCACTTCATCAGCCAGTCTATTCCTATAGATAATCGAAAATTCTTCTCCACCATAGCGATAAACTCGAGCTTTACCTTCAATCAAACGCAATCTCGACGCAACCAGTTTTAAAACATCATCACCGGTGTCATGTCCGTAGGTATCATTGAATTTTTTAAAGTGGTCCACATCAAGCATCGCAAGCGTAAATTTTTTCCCAATATGTTTTAAATCCTGATCTAAAGCTTGTCGCCCAGGAATTTGAGTTAAGGGATCATTAAATGCCATCTCATGTCCAGCTGAAATCAAATAAACCAATATCAGCAAGCCTGATAGTGAAAACATCGTGGTTGATACATAGGGGATATGGAACAGCACAAACGCATTCATCCCCAATAAAATGGCACTGTACACCACCACATCGAGGATCTGGTTGCGGGTTAACACTGAAATGCCAGCAATACCGACTAGTGCAACAAGGTAAGCAACAATAATCAGGGGTAAACGTGATATTTGTGGCACGACAAAAAATAGATTTTCGGTCAGAGTTGAATGGTCTGTCTCACCGATGTGCAGCCGCGTCAACCAAGCCCAAAACGTACAAAGAAGTAAAAAAGCCAGATAGCTGAGAAAGGATTTACTAAATAATCCTGCATTTTTATACGCATAGGGTAAAAAGCAAGCCACAGGAAGCAACAAACTCAACATTATGAGCTCAAGCATTGTAGAGCTTTCAGTCAGAGGTGTTTGTAAACGAACTTGAATCAGCCAGTAGGAAAACAGCATAGTCACTGCAACCATAGCGATCCGACTTTGCTTAAAAATATGAGCGACAATCAGCGACACTAAAAACAGTATGTAAGGTAGATTAACCGCCATACCTAAGTTGGACTTTATTACCAGCACCACATTGCTCATACCTAGCCAGATTGCGACCAGCAGCAATAAAGGAAAACCAAAACGAAACCAAGGTGAAGTAACAAAGCTAGAAGACATGAATACCAAAAGGTCTACATCGAATTAATGACAATTCTACTATTAAAATCTATTGCCAAGCATACTTTGATTTCATGATTTTCCAAGCTTTTTACTAAACTTAGGTGACGATAACAGCGCTTATCGAGTAAGTTTATTGTGACAAGTGTTTGATTGATTAAATATGAACCTCAGAAAATTCGACTACAGTAATCTCAGAGCCTCAGATCATTTTGCGCATCGAGTTACTAACCAGTCTGATGTGCAAGGTTTTCGGTTGCCTTATTTGGGAGAGACAAGATGCAATTGAATGAAGATGTTCATAACTACATGGAGACTTTAGTGGGCCAAGTGCTTGGGTCACCAGAATATTCAGATGTGTATGATCAGGACCAATTGGCTGATTTAGCATGCTTGGCGCTGTGCCAACTTAAACCACTTTATATTCGACATGATATCGATTTTCTTTCTGCCTTACCTGAAAGCAAACTAGTGATTCTTAAAGAACATGCCATGATTGCTGTTCAAGCCGCAGAATCCATGATAGTAAATGACCGACGTCAGAATCGAGATCGTGATGTGCCTGTGATCTTCACTCACGCGCGATTTGATGATGATGCAGAGTTGGAGTGGTTTGAAACTCCAATTGTCAACAAAATTAACCGTCGTCAATAAGGAAAGCCTAAGTGGGATTATTTTCGCGCCTTTTTGGTAAAACCCAACAACCAGAACCAGCTCAAGCCGAACCAGTAGAGTATAAAGGTTTTATGATCTACCAAGAGCCAATAGCAGAAAATGGCCAGTTTCGTGTTGCAGGGCGCATCACACAAGAAATCAATGGTGAGCTAAAAACGCATCGCTTTATTCGCTCGGACTTAGTTTCGAATAAAGCGGATGCTGAAGAGCTGATGTTGAAAAAAGCCCAGTTATTTATTGATCAAATGTCAGGACAGATCTTTTCCTAACTGGCCAATATATTGATGGAAATCATGAATATCCCATCCTGCTAAGGCTATGCTTAGTCACATTTTTAATGTGGCACGATGTAACTCCCTGTTTTTAAGGAAAATAGCCTTCACTGGTTCGACCTCTGCTTTGTGTGAAAACCGTTGTAATTATCTAACAGAGTTCACACAATCAGCCTCAACTTGACATTAAAAGTAACCAAGCTTCGTAATTGAATTACAAACAACTTGCAGTTCATGTCATCGTCCGATAAAAACATTTAATCATTGTGCCAATAGTCAAGGAACCGCTATGCAAATTGGTGTACCAAAAGAACGACTCGCTGGAGAAACGCGAGTAGCCGCTTCACCGTCCTCGGTTGAGCAGCTGATAAAACTAGGTTTTGAGGTTTGTATCGAATCAAAAGCCGGAGCGCTTGCCAGTTTCGATGATGCAGCTTATACCACAGCAGGGGCCACAATCGGCTCAAGCGAAGAAGTTTGGGCTTGTCCGCTTATCCTCAAAGTAAATGCACCACTAGATGACGAAATTTCTCTTCTGAAAGAGGGAACAACGTTGGTCAGTTTCATTTGGCCTGCGCAAAATCCTGCTTTAATGGAAAAGCTTGCCAGCAAGAATATCAACGTTTTAGCCATGGATGCGGTGCCGCGTATTTCACGCGCACAAGCACTTGATGCGCTTTCTTCTATGGCAAACATTGCTGGTTACCGTGCAGTCGTCGAAGCGGCTCATGAATTTGGACGTTTCTTTACAGGTCAAATTACCGCAGCAGGTAAAGTTCCACCGGCAAAAGTATTTGTGGCTGGTGCTGGCGTTGCGGGTTTGGCTGCAATCGGTGCTGCAGGCAGTTTAGGTGCCATTGTTCGCGCTTTTGACGTTCGTCCTGAAGTTAAAGAGCAAGTGCAATCCATGGGTGCTGAGTTTTTGGAAGTTAACTTCCAAGAAACCGCTGGCTCAGGTGATGGCTATGCAAAAGAGATGTCTGATGACTTCAATCGCAAAGCTGCTGAACTGTATGCTGCACAAGCGAAAGATGTAGACATCATAATCACTACCGCACTGATCCCAGGAAAACCTGCGCCAAAACTGATCACCAAAGAAATGGTGGACAGCATGAAAGCAGGCAGTGTGATTGTCGATCTTGCCGCTGCGAACGGTGGTAACTGTGAATACACAGTAAAAGATCAGGTGATTACTACGGCTAATGGCGTAAAAGTGATCGGCTATACCGATATGGTGGGCCGTCTACCAACGCAATCTTCACAACTTTATGCCACTAACTTGGTCAACCTACTAAAGCTTCTGTGCAAAGAAAAAGATGGCAATATCGACATTAACTTTGAAGATGTAGTGCTTCGTGGTGTTACTGTCATTAAAGAAGGTGAAGTCACTTGGCCAGCGCCACCTATTCAGGTGTCAGCGCAACCTCAACAAAAAGCGAAAGCACAACCAGTAAAAGCGCAGAAAAAAGAAGCCGAACCCACATCACCAATCAAAAAACTGGCGGGTTTAGCGGTTGGTGTAGGTCTGTTTGCGTGGGTTGCCTCTGTTGCACCAGCTGCTTTCCTTGGTCACTTCACCGTATTTGTACTCGCTTGTGTGGTCGGTTACTACGTAGTTTGGAACGTGACACATGCACTACATACACCTTTAATGTCTGTAACTAACGCAATCTCAGGCATTATTGTTGTAGGTGCACTGTTACAAATTGGTCAGGGCAGTGGCATTGTGACCTTCTTGTCCTTTATCGCTATTTTGATTGCAAGCATCAACATTTTTGGTGGTTTTACTGTCACCAAACGTATGCTTGAAATGTTCCGTAAAAACTAGGAGTACACAATGTCTGCAGGATTGGTACAAGCAGCGTACATTGTTGCTGCTGTGTTTTTCATCATGAGCTTGGCTGGTTTGTCTAAACAAGAATCAGCAAGATTTGGTAACTACTATGGTATTGCTGGTATGGCAATTGCCTTACTGGCCACCATTTTTAGCCCAAGTGCACAAGGTATTGCATGGGTGCTATTGGCTATGGTGATCGGTGGTGGTATCGGTATCCACTACGCAAAGAAAGTGGAAATGACCGAAATGCCAGAACTGGTTGCGGTGTTACACAGCTTCGTGGGTATGGCAGCAGTATTGGTTGGCTTTAACAGCTACATCGATGCGCCAGAAGCTGCAACCCATGCTGAACACGTAATTCACTTGGTCGAAGTATTCTTGGGTATTTTTATCGGTGCCGTTACCTTTACTGGGTCGATTGTCGCGTTTGGAAAGCTGCGTGGTATCATCAAGTCAACACCATTAAATCTACCTCACAAGCACAAACTGAATTTGGCCGCTCTGGTTGTTTCAGGTTTACTACTCATTCATTTTGTAAACGTGAATGGTAGTTTATTTGCACTGATCGTGATGACCTTGATCGCTTTTGCCTTTGGTTACCACCTAGTAGCTTCAATTGGTGGTGCTGATATGCCAGTTGTGGTTTCTATGCTCAACTCTTATTCAGGATGGGCAGCAGCAGCGGCAGGTTTCATGCTTGCCAACGATCTACTGATTGTGACTGGTGCATTAGTTGGTTCTTCAGGTGCGATTCTGTCTTACATCATGTGTAAAGCGATGAACCGTTCGTTTATCAGTGTAATCGCAGGTGGTTTTGGCCAAGAAGTTGTGATTAGCAGTGATGAAGAGCAGGGCGAACACCGTGAAACCACGGCGGAAGAAGTCGCTGACATGCTGAAAAATTCTAAGTCAGTTATCATCACTCCGGGATATGGTATGGCCGTCGCTCAGGCACAATATCCTGTTTACGAAATTACAGAGAAACTGCGTGCACAAGGCGTAACGGTTCGATTTGGTATTCATCCAGTAGCGGGACGTTTGCCTGGTCATATGAACGTATTGTTAGCTGAAGCGAAAGTGCCTTACGACATCGTATTGGAAATGGATGAAATTAATGAAGATTTCACCGATACCGATACTGTTCTGGTTATTGGTGCTAACGACACCGTTAACCCAGCGGCACTGGAAGATCCGAATAGCCCAATTGCAGGCATGCCAGTACTTGAGGTGTGGAATGCGAAAAACGTTATTGTATTCAAACGCTCTATGAATACGGGTTATGCTGGTGTTCAAAATCCCCTGTTCTTTAAAGAGAACACTATGATGCTGTTTGGTGATGCGAAGGAGAGTGTCGACTCCATCGCTAAAGCACTATAAAATCAGCACCCATCAGAAGCCAGCATCACGCTGGCTTCTTCGTTTTATGGCTTGCCATTATTGACATCAATATAACACTCGAATTTCTCTTTACCAGATAATGCGTTATAGTTTTCGCATGCTATTAAAACCAAATAATCCCTTGATAAGAGCGCTCAACCTAACATTGGCAAGTTTATGCTTCGCCATATTACCGACATCTGTGTATGCCGATTCGCTGCCTGAGCGCATCGATCTCTTCGTTTCGCTTTTTGATTACAATTCAGCAGCGACGACTTACGACATTCGTTCAATTCAAAACGATTTCCCGACGCGCTTACTGACTCCAGATAGTATGCTGCCACAAACGTCAGTGTATCCGCTAAAAGATATTCAGTTGCTCTATAAGCTCTCACTAAATTGCACTGGGAAGTTGCCGCTCAGCCCGTTGATCACGGAGCCACTGGTTTTTACACGCTCACTATGCAAAGGCTCGAGCCTTTCCCCACGATGGTTTGCTCGCAGCGGATTGATCCATCCAGGCGGAGGAACTTACGCATTCCGTTATGCAGAAAAGTATCCTGCACAATTTGAAAATCTGCTGCCTTATATGCATATTCAAGAGCGCCCCAATGCTGCAGAAGGAACACTGCTTTACCATCTACAAAATATGAGTGAAGACTCGATCAACGCCTTGATCGCAGGTGCATCAATGTTTGGTTCAGGTAGTGAACTTTGGCTAAGAAAAGGGGATATCTATTATCTCTTTAACGAAGAAAGCTGGCTAACCAATGCTAACAAGGCCGGATTGAGCTACAGTTTGTTGTCCGCCGATAACACTTGCTTTATTCAACGCGGGAACATCTGCTGGGATGTTGAAGATCATTCAGATCTTTTACGGTCAAGCATGATCATTCTGGTGATGGCGAATATTTTCCTAGTACTGGGGTGGTCAGGTTACCGTTGGAACTCTAAACGGCAAGAAATGCGCAGCCGTATGCTGATTTTACAAATTCTTACCCATGAATTACGCACTCCGATCGCTAGTCTTTCGTTAACTGTTGAAGGTTTCCGTCGGGAGTTTGAGCATTTGCCGGAATCTCTGTACGATGAGTTCCGTCGTTTGTGTGAAGATTCAAGGCGTTTACGTCAGCTAGCAGAAGCGAGCAAAGATTATTTACAGTCTGATAGCAAACCATTAGCTTCAGACTGGGTTCCATCTGTTGAAGAGTGGCTACAATATAAAGTTGAAGAAGAATTCAGTGGTGCAGTCACCCTGAAACTCAATCAAGATGTCGCCGCCAAGCTAAATGTGTACTGGTTAGGAACGTGTGTGGATAATTTATTGCGTAATGCTGTCAAATATGGTGTTGCGCCTGTCACTCTTGAAGTGATAACTCAAACAAACTTAGTCACTTTTAGAGTGACAGACCAAGGCTCGTTAACTCATCGTGATTGGCGTCATTTACGCAAACCATTTGTGAGTAAAAGCGGATTAGGTCTTGGTTTGACCATTGTCGAATCTATGGTGGGGCGAATGGGCGGCAAAATGTCGCTTGAAGGTCCGCCAACTACTTTTATTTTGGAGATACCTTGTGAAACAGACACTGCTTCTCGTTGAAGATGATAAAAACCTCGCTGACGGCCTATTGGTCAGTTTAGAGCAAGCCGGTTATGACTGTTTACATGCAGAGACCATTGCAGATGTCAAACAGCATTGGGACAAGGCTGATCTCGTGATCCTCGATCGCCAGTTGCCAGATGGAGACTCCGTTCAACATTTGTTGGACTGGAAAAAAATCAAAGATATCCCTGTGATTCTGTTAACTGCTTTAGTCACAGTAAAAGACAAAGTAACAGGACTGGATGCAGGCGCTAACGACTATCTTACGAAGCCTTTTGCAGAAGCAGAGCTGTTCGCTCGTATTCGCGCACAGCTACGTTCGCCTGATAATGGTCAAGATGACAGTAAAGTTGTAACAGCCAACTTAACCATTGATAAAGCAACTCGTGAAGTTTTCTTCAATGGTGAGTCAATCACGCTAACCCGTACCGAATTTGATTTGTTGTTATTTTTAGCCAGTAACTTAGGCCGAGTGTTTACTCGTGATGAGCTTCTTGATCATGTGTGGGGATATAACCATTTCCCAACAACTCGAACAGTAGACACGCATGTACTTCAGCTGCGTCAAAAACTACCAGGGCTTGAAATTGAAACACTGCGTGGTGTTGGCTATAAAATGAAAGCGTGATCATGGCTAGGCCAAATACTTTTTTGTTGTTATCAGGTGTGCTATTGAGCACACCTGTAGCTGCTGATGTAACAGGGTGGTTTGAAAAGAACACCCCATTAACTCAAGCCCATCAGCATCTACTAAACAATGATCTGGAAAATATGTTCAGTTCATTAGTTGAAGTGTGGCAGCTAGAAAAAAATAAAAACCTGAAAACACACCTAAATGATTTGTTGATTCAATCTCTAACCGTTGATTGCGGTAAAGGGCTCGACAATAAGCCATTTCCTGAGTGGATTCAGGCTGTAACCATAAGACGAGTGGATGTTCAAAGCCCTGGGCGTGATGCATATCAAGTTGCAATTGATACCAAAACCAAAGTGCCTATCGCAGATATTCGTTTAACCAAATGGGTCGATAAAGTCGTTTCTACTGATGGTACACTCACCAATCGTGGTGACAATGGCACATCAGGTATTTACACCTATGCTCAGCGCTATAACCTGACGAATCCTCTCGGGGCTGGATTATATCGTATTGATATAACAGCAGCGGATCAGGAGTCTTGGAGTGCATGGGTTATTTTTGGCGACACCATCGCTAAGCAAGTAGTCCGTTGGACATCGAAAGATGAATGGCAGATCCAGAAAACCCAGTTACTTAATCCGCATTGCCCATTACCTAAGCTATCCATTTCCGTTTTTGATCACATTGATGGTAACTATAAACAGATTTGGAGTGAAAGCTATGAATCAGATTATCCAACCAACTTAGAGAACGTATCCTTACCATCAGACCGTTACATTGTCACAGTTTCTATGATTCACCAACGTTGGCAAGGACCGCTAGCTATTGAACAATCTCAAGTTATTAGTAAAACCTACGACGTTAATGTAGAGGAATGATTGAAGATATTGGACAATATGCCGCTATAAAGAAAAAGGACGAATAGGCTTACATCACTATGAAAAAAATCTCTCTTTCCTTTGGTGTTTCATTAGTTTTAATTTCTCCACTTGTGCTAAGTGCTAACTATGCCATTGAAGCTCGTGGGGATGCCATGGGCGGTGTCGGTGTCGTTTCAGGAAACTTTCTAACAGGGCCATTTTATAACCCAGCTCTGGTGGCCATTTATCGCCGTAATGATGATGTCGGTATGATTCTGCCGAGTATTGGTTTGTCTTATAACGACCCCAATGACCTAATCACTGATTTAGATAAAGTCACTGAAATTATCAATCAAAGCTCCAAAGGTGATTACAGCAACGTCGGTGACCTCAGTAAAAGCTTGACCTCGATGCAGGGTGATGTACTGAATGCTGAATTAGGCGGTGTAGTCGCTTTTGCAATACCGAATCAATTTATATCTGCCAACGTTTTCGGCAAAGCCTACACTGAATCATTTGTTTCTCCGATTATTGATAGCCGTGTATGTACAGATGATCTTTGCGAGCTAGATCGAGCAAAGGCTAGTTCAATCAATGCGGTATCTGTTGGAGTGACAGAACTTGGGATTAGCTTGGCCAAGTATCAGACATTTCTAGGCCAGCATATTGCTTTTGGCGTAACACCAAAGCTACAACGGGTGTATACCTATGTCTATGAAGCAAGCTTAAACAGCTACGACATTAAAGATTTACGAGACAACGGTACAGGCGAAACCATTTTTAATATGGATGCTGGTGCGCTATGGTTCTACGGACCAGTTCGAATTGGTTTTGCAGCAACCAATTTAATTTCTCGTGAAATAAAAACCCAAACCATCACATCATCTGTTTCTGGAAACCCGATTTCGTATTCTTACGATATGAAGCCACAATATACTGTTGGTGCGGGGATTGTAGCTGATTACTTCACTCTGAGCGTAGACTATGACCTCAATGAAGAAGAACGCTACAAAGATTTTAAAGACAATACTCAAATGATCCGTGTTGGCGGTGAAATTGACATCATGCGTCAATTGAAGTTGAGGGCAGGGTACAACAAAAACTTAGCGTACGATAACACAGAAGGAACAATTACTGGTGGTATCGGACTTTCTCCACTGAATCTCTTCCAACTTGATATCGGTGCAAGTTATACCAATGAAAATGCAATGGGAGCCTACATCAACTTCCTTGCGAGTTACTAAGCATATCTTTATAGTATGGCTCCTTTTTGAGGAGCCTTTTTCATGTTTGATGATTTACCTACATTAACTCATGCTGAGCAACAAGCCGCAGTTGAACAAATTCAAAAATTGATGGCAGAAGGCATCAGTACCGCGGAAGCAATAAAAATCATTGCTCAACAAATACGTCAAGATAAAGCAACACAAAACGAAGGCACTCAATGAGTGCCTTTTTTAATGTCTTCTAAAATAAGTAACATCAAAAACATGCAGTAATCGCATTCGCATTTTACAACCATTATTTATATGAAAACTATCAAAAGCAATCACTTACGTCGACATTTTGTGCTGATCGCTTCGGTCTGACGGAAGGATTTCCGTTGTGTCTGTAATAAACTTACGAAGCGCCAGTAGGCGCATGATTTGACAGAATACTTCACTGATTACGCTACAGTGTCACAATTGGAAGTGACGTGCCTATGCTCAGAATAAAAAGTGTTCAAAGAGAATAAACGTGTTGAAACTCGAGCTATTAAAGGTAAAGAGGACAAGACGTCCCGTGGAACAAACCGCTTACGTTTATCTGGGCGGTAAATTCCCTGTAGAAATGAAAATCGGTCTAGACGAAGGCTGCTACCATATGCAGTCGGGCTTTATACAGTGAACAGCTCTAGCTATATTGTTAATAATTACGGAGGCTTGGAACTCAAGAAGTACGGATTAACAATCGAACCGTAAGAGAAGTCGATCTGTAAAATGACTGCCATAGGGCTTAAGATTTGTGGCAGTGGAAATCCGTTACAAAAACCATCCCAAAACCAAAACACCTTAGTGCGTATTATATATATTATGTTAAATAAACATGGAAAGTAAACTCACTAACTAATGCCCGAACCACTTTCCTGCGAACAATTAAACATAACTGGATTTACCATAAAATATCGAATAATCATATTTATCATTTTCAATGTTAAGTATGATTATTTGATAATGACCAAGATGCCACTACTCAATTCAGACGTGTGCATGAAATGAAACACTTCTATTTTGAGCAGACAAAGTAATCAAGTTGATGAGAATTACTAGTTCTAAAATGAAAAATTAATAAATATGAGAACTCATAAAAGACAAATGCTCTCTTTATGATGTGATGCGCTTTTATTACACATGTGAATCCGATGTGCAGTACCTACCCAAGCATTTTGAACGGTATCTATAAATGAACAGCGTTTATTCGAAGTCTACATCTGCGCACATCCAATTAGCTAAACCCCTTCGCCAAGAAAAAGCCTCTGAGCTACAACAAACGCCTGTCTGCCACTCTCTTGGAGGCTGTTTAGGTTGTCACATTCATACTTTGTCGGGCTACGGAGGTTGTACGTCTTATGAGCCTAACACCAAGGAGGATCTCTATTGTTTACGCTTACTGACGGTGATAAAGGGCGAGAATGTTATCTGGTATCACGGTACAGATAAGCCAATTAGCTTGCACAATGGAAAAAGTGTTCTGATCTTTTCCGCCAACTCTTTTAATGGCGTCTTCATCAGCGAGGAGGAAAGCTACATCGAAATATCAGATATCCGCTTCGACTGCCAATATCTGACTTCGATTTATCAACAGATGAAAGATAGCCTTGCTGACAACGGCATCAATCCACTTACGGAAAATCGTCCTTTGATCTTTGATACCAGCATTGAAATTCAACAGTTTATCAACCAGCTAAATACGCACGATGGAATGTGCAGTGCCACTGACCATTTGTATGCCGTCTCACAGGCCTACCAGTGTCTATCGAAATTACTAAACCAAATTCCCATGCTCAAAACAAACAAGAAGCATGACAACTCCTCACGACTGTCCAACCGCACACTCAACAAGATACGCAAAGCACACGCGATGATAACTTCAGAACCGGGAAAAAATTGGTGCTTAAACGAATTATGTCGACAGGTTTGCACAAATGAAACCAGCTTTAAGCGTGGTTTTAAACTTCTTTTCAACACCACATTCTCCAAGCTACTTCAGCAAACGCGTATGAAGATTGCCGCCGAAGAGCTTGAGCACACAGATCACCCCGTTATTGATATCTCCTTTAAAGTGGGATATTCCAGCCCCTCACATTTTACTAAGCTCTTTAAACAACACTTTGGACAGAATCCACTTCAATACCGTAAAAATCACCAACAGCTTTAGTAGATGACTTCATCTAATTGAGCAAAATCAGTCAGGGAATGATAATGACTTCCCTGCTTTTTTGAACAATTCAATAGTTAAAGTGAATCATTTCGTAGACGCCCATTAATGGTAATGATAACCTTTATCAATTGAAGAGTGCTAAAATCATCATACTATGCCCTACTATCGACTCCCTTTCAGTTTGGACTTGATGGAAGAGTCCATTCAGACTAATGGCAACATCTTGTTCAAGCAAGAATGTGGCGAATTCTCTCTGCGCTGCAATTTACTTAATGATGGAATTATCATGAGTAATTTTAAAGGGCTCTTTCAAACGCCAACGCAGTTAGATACAACGGATATCACCGACGACGACACTGTCACTTTGATGTTAAATTTAGGAAACTCCGTTTACTATAAAATCAACAATTTAAACTCACCAAAAATTTTTGCGGCTAACACTATCGCTCTTTGTTACTCCGGCGTGAGAACAGGATTTTGTCGTTACCAGCCTCAAACGACTCAGTTATTTGCCTTACAAATCCCAAGGCGGATGCTGCTTGAATACCTAGACATCATGCAGATTGGACAAAACATACTTCATATGCTGCAGCGGCAGATTCCTTTCTTCCTGATGAAACCAGCTGAACCAGCTTTTCGACATATTGCTCTTAAGCTATCGGCACATGAGCAACTGAGTGATGCTCTTTGTCGTCAACTCTCCTATTCCTTCATCAGCGATACAACACGTTATCTACTTAACGATAATGCTCATCAACAGTATGACAATCGATGCACCAATCTTGAAAAAGCAATTTGCATTTTAGATAAGGAATTTATCCTGCCGCCCACAATTACAGAATTAGCTCGCAGGGTTGGAACTAACGAAACAACGCTTAAACAATGCTTTAAAAAAGAACTCAATACGACGATTCATCAATATATTATTTTGCAAAGAATGATTAAAGCCGCCGATTTACTCTCTGCGCAATCCTATTCCGTTTCACATATTGCCCATGAAGTGGGTTATTCCAATCATGGTCATTTTGCCAGTGCATTTAAGAAAGAATTTGGATGCACCCCTTCTTCATTTATATCTCTGAAAAAATCGAATACCCCACCAAAGCCTTACTATCAACATATCAAATAATAAGGTTGCCATGTTTTAAACGTAACAAAAAACAATGAGACAACTTCAGTAATTAAATGAATAAACAAAAGTTTAAAACGCAAATCTCCATGTTAACTCATTACTCTTTGTTTAAAAGAATTCCCAAAACACCAAGAAGCGTCGATTCGCGCTTTTTTTATGTCTTATTCAGTTAGAAGAAATAGCTGGTAATCCGCAACATAAGCTCAAAGCTTTAACTAAAGGAAAGACTAGATGCACAAGAAAGTCCCTCAAATCTCCTCGCTCACTTTAACCATGGTTTTGAGCACACTTACCCACCTCTTCTCGCAACCGAAAATGCCCGAGAAGTGATTGTCATTGAGTCAAGTAAACAATCGATTCCTCTAGAACGGATAGACAGTTCGGTTTTAGTAAAAACCGGAGAAGAACTCGAACGTGCTGGCATTTATCAAGTGCAAGATTTGGGAAAGGTCTTCCCTGGTTTAGTGATTCAATCCAGAGGCAACCGCACTTATGCTAATACGACAATTCGCGGGATCAGTTCCCCCGATTATTACTCCCCCACAGTCAGTGTTTATGTGGACGGTGTACTGCAAGACAATGCCTTTCTCACCCAGCAACTACTGAACATTGAACGTGTCGAGTTATTACGGGGTCCACAGGGCACTCTGTATGGGGGGAACGCTCAAGGTGGCATCATTAATATCGTTACCAAAAAATCTACGGGGCAACCTAAAGCCGCAGCCGATGTCTCTTACAGTAATCTGAGTAAACAGTTCAATGGTTCTAGCGCATTTGCGCTCACTGACTCTGTGTACACTGATGTGGTTGTTCGCGCACTCAAGCATGATGGGAATATTACGCATCTACCAAGCAACACTAAGGATGCGAACGATACGCAAGAGTTTAGTGGTGTAGCTCGTATCCACTATTTGCCACAAAACTCCCCCCTAACCCTGTCTTTTTCTGTATCGAGTGACAATCTTGATAGTCATGAAGAGTGGTATTTAACTCAATCTGAGTTCGACAATAAAGAAACACGCCAACCTATCCCTGAGTTACAACGCATCGTCAATAGTTATGCTTTACAAGTCGGTTACGACTTGGGAGAAACTCAACTTACAAGCGTTACGGCCTATCAAAACCGTAATATCGAACGTCAGTTCATTGGTGGCAATTGGCAAGAGGATCAAAACACATTCAGTCAGGAATTTCGAGCCAACACCTCCTTTAACGAGACATTGTCTACCCTGTTTGGTGCTTATTTCGAGCACCGTGATTTTGATGCAAAATCAGGTGCAACCTCTAAGGTTACTAATCAGGTTAAAACTGATAACTATGCTCTTTTTGGGCAAGCCATCTATGCAATGACCGATGCCGTTGACCTCACTTTAGGTATACGTGCCTCACATCTTTCAACTCGCGCAGATTACAGTGGTAATCCAGCATGGATGATTAATGCTTACAACCAAGATAAGTCCGAGAATACCCTCTCTCCAAAAGCTGCCATTGGTTGGCAACTTAATGAGGACACGAGAATTTTCACCTCTCTTTCTAGCGGTTATCGCCCGGGAGGCTTTAGTTCGCAACCTCGCAGCAACGGCGACAAAAACGGCTATAAAGATGAGAAATCACTGAATGGTGAACTCGGTTGGCGTACACGGTTGGTTGAGGATACCCTTGAATTCAGTGGCGCTCTTTACTGGATTAAAACCCAAGATCTTCAGCTTTATACTGGCAATCCGGGCAGTCAGGTGCTCAGAAATATGGGAGATGCTCGTAGCCATGGTTTAGAACTTCAATTTGCCTTCTACCCAACCCATGACTTGACTCTGACTTTAGGCGGTACTTTGGGTGAGTCGACCTTTGAATCGGGCAATCAGGGCTTAGATGGCAAAACACTCCCTTACGCTCCCAACACAACAGTTGTTGCTGGCATTGAATACTTCTTACCTCAGTCATGGGTGGATGGTGAACTCTCCATTTCATCCAATGCGCGCTACACATCCAGCGTCTTTTTCGATGAGAACAATAGCTTGTCACAGCCTAGCTACACCTTAGTCGATCTTGGTGTCAGCTATGTGGTGAATCCACATCTTTCATTGCGCCTATTTGGTAACAACATTACAGACCAAGAATACAAAACCTACGCATTTGCGATGCCAGGCTCAAGCCTAATGAGCAACTATGGTCAAGGCCGTGAAATCGGCTTAAATGTCAAACTTGAGTGGTAATGAAATGGCCCTTTCAACAACTCACCATCCAACACTTAGCCTAAAAACATTACTTCCACTCATGGCGGGTGTGTACACCATACAGAGCCTTATCGGTATGTTTTCACTGCAGGGGATCCCTGCAGTGTTACGCTCGGAAGGAGTTCCCACCTCTCAAATCGGCCTTTTCTATTTAACTATGCTCCCTTGGGCGCTGAAATTCCTTTGGGCACCTTATATCGAAAAGATACGTCACCGAGGAACAACCTTTGCTCATCACGGGGGCCTAATTGTTATGGCTCAAGCTGGTATTTTGCTCACTCTTGGGGCGTTTGCATTCACTTCTGCTCTTACTCACCAAGCCTGGTTATTTGCGGGTGTGTTATTGCTCGCCTTACTCTCTACTATTGCAGATATCAGTACAGATGGATTGGCTGTCGATCAATTACATTCCTCGCAAAGACGGTTAGGAAACGTCATGCAAGTGGGTGGCGCCTACCTAGGCGCACTGTTTGGCGGTGGCGTATTTATTTATCTCACCGCCAGTGTTAGTTGGCAGAATGCAACTCTTCTACTTATAGCTCTTGTCGCATTAATGTCTATGCCGAGCATAGTGTTGTTCAGTAAACACAAGCTTCAAACAAACTCTCTGAGTCGTCATACACCTTCGCTGAAAACAGCGTTTTCTAATCCTAAAGTGACACTGGGGCTACTTTTGGTCGCGCTGTTCCAATCAGGAACTCGCGGAGTCCAGTCGATGATGATGCCATTTATGTATGATCAAGGTCTTACACTAGAAAATCTTGGTTTATTGGTGGCTGGAGGTGGCATAGTCACCGCCATTATAGGTATAGGGTTTAGTGGCTGGTTAATGAAACACGTGAGTGCAATACAAATGGTTATTGGCTGCCTAGTACTCGAAATGTTCATCTATAGTGGCTTTGCTCTTTACTCAACGTCGATTCTACAGCTACCGCATGGGTTAGAAACTTTGTATGTATTCAATGCAATACTGACCGCCGCGAAATTTGTTGCCCTGTATACCTTAATGATGGAGTGGTCCTATGGTAATCAAGCTGGTGTCGACTTCTCGCTCTTCCAATCAATGGATATGTTGATGGCGATTTTGATGGCGATGGTATGTGGGTGGATAATTACAAATTATGGCTATCAGATACATTACCTGTTTGCACTGATAGCCTCAGCCCTCGCTCTAGGCAAAGCAACTCAAATTCTTTCTGAACAGACCTCACCGAGTAAGGAAGCTCACTATGTCCCCAATAATCCTTAACGCCTAGTTTTTGCCCGTGCTTACACGGGCTCTACCTCTCTTTCACTTTAGTGATTGCATACGCCATCACAGGACGTGCTCATTCAAAATTTAACGGAGTCAGCTGCCTTATGTCATTTCAGAACGAACTTTTATCCACTTTCCGAGAGGCGATTTGCCAATCATTGAGCATTCCAATTCATGGGTTGAATGAAACCGACAATTTATTCGAACTTGGTTTAGATTCGATGTTCATGATGCGCATGGTAAACCAATTCCGCCGTGCTGGATGTAAGGTGACATTAAAGGAGATATATCAAAACCCAACACTTGCTCAAATAGACCAGTTGATAGAGAGCAAGTTGACCACTTCGACGGCACTCTCCACTCCTAGCCCACGATTCCAATCATTTCCAACTATGAAAGATGGCGTTCCCTTTGCCATGACGCCAGTACAACTTGCCTATTACATAGGCCGAGGTGAACAACAAGTTTTGGGTGGGAATGGCTGTCACCTCTATCAGGAATTCAACACTCTTGGTCTTGAAGCTTCATCGTTAGAAGAGGCAATCAATGTGTTAATACATCGGCATCCTATGCTGAGTGTTGCTTTTCAAAGTGACGGTACACAACGTTGGGTGGAGCCTGTCCGCAAACACCGACTCCCCTTGCACGATCTCAGACATTTATCCGAAGAAGATGCCCATCAGGCGATGCTGGCACTTCGTGATCAACTCAGTCATCAAGTTCTTGATGTACATAACGGGCAAACCTTTGATTTTCAGATGGCATTACTGAATGAAGGCCACAGCCGCGTATATGTCAGTATTGATCTGCTTGTCATGGACGCTTCGAGCTTTAGCCTGTTTTTCAATGAATTATCCTTGCTGTTGCAAGGAAAAACCTTGCCACAACAGCAATCGGACTATGATTTCCGCAGTTATCTTCTGCAAGAACAAGAAGAATTTAATACTCAACGGAAAGCGGCATCTCTATTTTGGCAGGAGCAGCATGAGCGATTACCCGCAGCTCCAAACTTACCATTGGTGCAAGATCCCGCTCAGCTAAAAAAACCGACATTCCACCGCCGTCGATATCCATTAACTCCAGCTCAATGGCAACAATTTCAAACGCTCGCATCATCCAATCAAGTAACGCCAACAATGGTGCTGGCAACGTTATTCGCGGCCGTATTGTCACGTTGGAGTGGTCAACGCCAATTGTTGCTCAATCTCACACTGTTTGACTGTCACCCATTCAACCCACACATGAATGAGATGCTGGCAGACTTCACCAATATTCTGCTTCTAGATGTCGAGATCAACGAAGCAAGCGTGCTTGAGCTTATTCAGGCACATCAGCAACGTTTCGCTGAACTTTACGAACACCGAATCGTTTCTGGTGTTGAAGTGCTGCGAGATCTCAAAAAGAACGGCAGCCATCCCCATGGCGCGCCTATTGTGTTTACCAGTAATCTTAATCGCTCGTTATTTGGTGATGATGCTGACAGCCCGCTTGGTGAGCCAGGTTGGGGAATATCGCAAACTCCCCAAGTTTGGTTGGATTTTGTAGCGTTCAAACAAGGTAATGGAATTGTGCTGCAATGGGATGGGATTGATGCGCTCTTCCCAACCGATTTTGTTGATACCATGTTTGATGCTTTCACCCAACTGGTGGAATACCTACTGCAAGACCAGTCAGTTTGGCATTCGCCACTCCATGATTTATTGCCTGAAAAGCAAAAACAAGTGCGGGAACAGCGTAACCACACTCATGAAGAAGTGCCACAAGGTTTACTGCACGACCGAATATTTGAACAAGCGCAAATCAACCCAAATAACACAGCCCTGATCAGTGCTGAGCAAACATTAAGTTTTAATGAAGTCGCAACCAAAGCCAAACAACTAGCGCAAAGTTTGATTGAAGCTGGAATGCATAGTGGGGAGCATGTCGCTGTCAGTATGGAGAAAGGCTTAGGACAGGTCATTGCGGTTCTGGCTATTCTACATACTGGCGGCGTGTACGTTCCTATTGCTCCAAATCAACCTTTAAGCCGTCGCCAATCAATTATAGAGAATGCCAATATTCGGATTGTAGTGCGGTGTAAGACTGCGAAAGAGAAATTTGAGTGGACGTCATCGACCCACATTGACTGGCAAGAAACCAGTAACACTCTCCTAGATTATTCTCCACATTCTCGAAGCCCTAAAGATACTGCTTATATCATCTATACCTCAGGCTCAACCGGTACACCGAAAGGAGTCGTGATTTCTCATCAATCAGCGCTCAATACATGTCTTGATATTAACCAGCGCCATGGTATTTCCCATCGTGATCGCGTACTGGCGATTTCTGCGCTGCATTTTGACCTATCTGTATACGATATATTTGGTGTGCTGGCAGCAGGCGGTGCTTTGGTTCTGCCACAAGAAGTGCAATCTCGCGACCCTATGGCGTGGAGCGGTCTGATTGCAGAGCATCAGGTAACTATTTGGAATAGCGTACCGGCACTGTTTGATATGTTCCTCACTTTCTGTGAAGGCATGAAACTCACAACACCCGTTCAATTAAGAGCTGTGATGCTTTCAGGTGACTGGATAGACCTTTCACTTCCCGCTCGATATCGCGCTTTCCAGCCACTCGGCACATTTAGCGCTATGGGTGGTGCCACTGAAGCCGCCATTTGGTCCAATGAGTACCTTGTCAATCACGTTGATCCACATTGGCGATCCATTCCTTACGGCTACCCATTAAAAAACCAATGTTATCGTGTGGTGGATGACGCTGGCCAAGATTGCCCAGATTGGGTACCAGGTGAACTCTGGATCGGCGGCATAGGTGTTGCTCAAGGTTATTGGAATGATGAGGCGCGTACCTTAGCCCAATTTGTTGAAACTACTTGCCCGCAGACTCATAAAATGCAGCGTTGGTATCGCACTGGCGACACTGGTTGTTATTGGCCTGACGGTACACTCGAGTTTCTAGGTCGTAAAGATAACCAAGTGAAAGTCGGTGGTTATCGAATTGAATTAGGTGAGATCGATGCTGCGTTGAACCGTGTCCAAGGAGTTCGTCATGGTGTTGCGCTAGCCACTAGCCTCTCTGGTGGCAGAGATAAACAACTCGAATGTTTTGTGGTAGTCGAGGGCAATACACTCTGCTCAGAGGTCGAGCCAGATCCATCTCTCCCGCAAGACTACGCGGTATTTTTTTCAGACATTGAGAGTGCAACAGCCCCTCAAGTTACCTCTTTGATTGCCCATTTCTTACATCAACATCTCACGGCTTATTTGCCCGAAAACAACCACCCCAAACCTTTGGCAATATTTGCACAACAGTATGGGGTAAGCGCTCGTTATTTCGATCTCTTTGAGCAGTGGTGGCATTTTCTTTGTGCACAGGGTTATGCGGAAAAACATACCCAAGACACAGGTGGATCATATCGACTACTACCCTTGACTTCGGATAGCGAAGTCACGACTCATCCATGGCAAAGCTTCCTTTATTGTAGTGATTTATTGCATAACGTTCTGAGTGAACAAACTACAGCACAAGCACTGCTGGAAAGTGATCTTTCCCCAGAAGTAATGTTGATGAAAGAACCCGCATTCCAGACTCTGCTGACCCAGATCATTAAAGCGATTTCCACACTGTCCGATAAGCTCAACAGACCGATTCAACTGGTTGAAATCGAAGCTCGCAGTGCTCTTTTGGCGCAACAAGTCTGTTCATTATTAGGGCCAGAAAAAGTGCAATATCGAGCACTGGATTCGTCCTTAAGCTTGGTTCAACAAGCTGAAAAGCGTCTAAAGCGCTTAAGCCATGCACAAGCTCAACATGCCTCGATGGCCGATATGACGCCCCTCATCGGGCAAGCTGACATTCTAATTCTCAACAATGTCCTGCATCGCCAGAACGATCCTGCACGCACTCTTAAACAAGTGATAGACATACTGAAACCTCAAGGCATGCTGCTAGTCAGCGAGATGGCGACATTACCCGAGGCCGCTTTGATCAGCGCTCAAGTATTAGAGCAGCAGTCTCCCTCACTGCTGTCGTTCGCTGAACTGGATAGCGCATTTAAACAGGCCAACCTCGGTTTACAACATACTGTGTGTATGGAAGAGCATCGACTCTATGTACTCAAAAACCATAATGCGCACAACAAACCCGATAGCGATAAATTGTCAGCCAAACTTAGTACGCTGCTTCCCCCTTACATGGTGCCGAAACGTTTTACGTTTATGGAAGCCTTGCCGCTAACCCCAAATGGTAAAGTCGACCGAAAAGCCTTGTCAGACGCAACCTTAGCAACAAGCCCAAGAACATTGCCTCACAAGCCGGTATTGACTGAAAAAGAGAAGGTACTAGCCAGAGTTTGGCAAACGTTATTTAACCATTCAGATTTAGATGTCGAGAGTGATTTTTTCCTACTCGGCGGTGATAGTTTACTTGCAACTCGCTGCATTGGAGCACTGCAACACCAAGGCTACCATGCTGACTTAACTCAGCTTTTCAGTTCACCTACCTTAGGCCAATTTGCAGCCACATTAATGATGATGGAGCCTGACGAGCCAACAAGCTTAACTCCTTTAGTCGCAAAGCCTACCCATCGATATCTGCCCTTCCCGATGACCGAAGTTCAACAAGCTTATTGGGTTGGTCGTCAATCAGACTTTGCGTTAGGTGATACAAGCTCTCAGTTTTTTATTGAGTTTCGAGTAAAGCAGCTAGATGTTGAACGTTTCAACCAAGCGATGAACCGCCTGATTCAACGTCATGACATGCTTCGTGCCGTGGTACGTGACCACCAACAACAAGTTTTGATCAGCGTCCCCTTCTTTTCTCTAACCTGCCATGCACTTGATGAATTAGAGGGTTCTCAGGCTAATGCGATTCGTGATGGGTTGTCCCATCAGGTAAAAAATCCGGCGTTGTGGCCTCTGTTTTCGGTAGAAGCCATTACCCACACAAGCGGCGAAGCGCGAATTTTCATTAACTTAGACAATATGATGCTTGATGGACTGAGCATGCAGATCTTCTTTGCTGAATTGGAAGAACTTTACCAAGATCCTTCTCGCACACTTCCTGTACTTGAGATTACGTTTAGAGACTTCGTTGAATGGCAGCAACAGACCGAAACCAAACAAGATCTGTCAGCGGCAAAAGCCTATTGGCAACAAAGACTGACTCATCTGCCTTCAGCGCCAAATTTACCAATCCAAGCGGATCCAGCGACGATCAGTAAACCGAAATTTATTCGCGCCGCTGGCTCACTATCGCCCAAAGAGTGGCAAGCGCTGAAAGTCATCGCAGCAAGACATCAAGTGACGCCATCGGTGGTGTTGATGAATGCCTATGCTTGCACGCTCTCCGCTTGGAGCAACCATCAAGCATTGACTCTTAACCTCACCTTGTTCGATCGACCGGATGTCCACCCCAATATCCAGCAGATAATGGGGGACTTCACTACCTTGTTACTTCTGGCATGGCATCCTGAGTACGATTGGATGGCAAGCCTGAAACGCTTGCAAAACCAATTAGCCAATGATCTCCAACATAGCCAAATTTCAGCGGTTTGGGTAATGCGTGAGTTGGCACGTCAACAGCAACAAGCCAGCACAATGATGCCAGTCGTCTTTACCAGTGCGCTTGGAACATCAGAAGGTGATTTTCTCTCCAATTCAGGTTGGCTTAAACCGACTTGGGGGATCTCGCAAACCCCACAAATCTGGCTAGATCATCAAGTTTATGAATCATCGGGACATCTATGTCTCAACTGGGATGCAGTTGAAGCGCTACTTCCTCAACCGCTGCTAAACCAAATGTTTGAACAATACCTTTCTTTGTTAAAAACCTTAGCAACTCAACCTGAGTCTTGGACTATGTCCATTAACCAGTTATTGCCTATCCAGCGCACTGAAACTCGCTTTATACCAGCACAAGCTTCTTCTGTTGATCTTGAGCCGATCAGATCTAGAGACGACGGAGATCCCGCTACGATCGAGAAGATTCAGCAGGTTTTTAAGCAGATCGTCAACTCTGCTATCGGTGAAAAAGAGAACTTCTTCGATGCGGGCGCTAACTCGCTGCAATTGGTTCAGTTACACGCCGCATTACATCAAATGTCCATGCCTTTATCGGTCACTGACTTATTTACTTACCCATCTCCTGCCTTGCTAGCAGCCTTCTTATCTGAAGGATGGCTCAGCGATAAACCTAGTGATGATCAGCTGGCGCGTAGACAACGACAAAACGACAGAAAACTGAACCGCCGACAACGAGTTCAATCATAACCACAGCACATGAAGGGTTGCGCGGAGAACCGAGCACTGCATTAGCATTCAGAGGATAACAATGAATAACCTAGACAACTCATTTGGAAACAGTGACCCGATTGCCGTTATCGGGTTGGCTTGCCGCTTTCCAAAAGCGCCAAACGCAGAGGTATTTTGGCACAATCTGATTCATGGTATTTCAGGCCAGTCTTATTTCACTCAAGAAGAACTAAGCGCGGCAGGGATCTCAGACCAAATATTTCAGCAAGATAATTTTGTTCCCAGTGGAGCCATTATCGAAAATCCAGAGTTCTTTGATGCCGGATTGTTCGGATATTCTCCGACGGAAGCGCTTTCCATCGATCCACAGCAAAGGCTATTTTTACAAAATGTTTGGCATGCACTTGAAGATGCAGGTTACTCCCCCACGTCCATAAAAGCTAAAACAGGGGTTTTTGGCTCGATTCGAGCCAGCACATATCCTTCTTTTGCGGATTTTGATGTTACCCAAGTTGGTCAGGTCAAAGGGCTACAAGCCTTAGTAGGTAATGATAAAGATTATCTAGCCACCCGAGTGGCCCATAAATTCAACTTCACTGGTCCTGCATTCACCGTTCAAACCGCATGTTCTAGCTCCTTAGTTGCCACTCACCTTGCCTGTGAAAGCTTGCGTTCGGGGGAATGTGATATGGCGATCGCAGGAGGCGTTGCCGTGTCATTCCCTCAAGCGTCTGGTTACCAGTACCAATCAGGCATGATCTTCTCGCCAGATGGCGTGTGTCGTCCTTTTGATGTCAATGCCAACGGCACTTTCGGTGGTCATGGCTTAGGGTGTGTAGTGCTAAAACGCCTGGACGATGCGATACAAGATGGCGATACGATTCTCGCGATTCTACGAGGCAGTGCTATCAACAACGATGGCCAAAATAAAGTCGGCTTTACAGCCCCTTCGGTCAGTGGCCAAAGCCAAGTGCTTACCGATGCGTTGCATTTGGCGGATGTAAATCCTGACGATGTGGAGATGATAGAAACCCATGGTACTGGCACAAAACTGGGCGACCCCATTGAGATCACGGCGATAAAACAAGCCTACTCACGTAACTCACAAGGAAATCCCTGCTTTTTGGGCTCGGTGAAAAGTGGGTTTGGTCATCTGGATACTGCTGCCGGCATCGCCTCTTTAATAAAAACCATATTGTCGGTATCACGCGGTAAGATCCCTGCATCGCTAAACATTTATCAACCTAATCCCGCTTTAGGCCTTGAAGACTCAAGCTTCAAGCTTTCCACCGAAACGATAGATTGGCAGAGCAACATTCGTACCGCTGGTGTCTCTTCATTCGGAATTGGCGGTACAAACTGCCACATGATAGTGCAATCGGTATCTGACTTTACCGAGCCATCAACTCCCATCGTTAGCCCTGAGATCACAAAGCTGCTGATTTCAGCGAATAGCGAAACTTCATTGCGACAACTGGCCGCACAATACGCGACGCGATTAGAACAACATGGTGACTGGGGTGACATAGCTTATTCAGCCATCTCGAGCCGTTCTTTGGATCTTCCGTATCGTTTAGCGGTGAATTGCGACTTATCCGCTATCGAGCACCTGCGCCACTACGCAGAATCAGGGCAAACCGCTCCTTGTTTACAAGTTGGACAAAGAGCAGAAAAGAACAAAATAGTATGGTGTTTCACTGGCCAAGGAAGCCAATGGGCTGGCATGGGTCACGAGTTATACCAAACCAGCTCAGCATTTCGTCAAAGCATCGAACTCAGCCAGCAGTATGCGCTAGACGTTACAAAGACGCCCCTAACCGAGTACCTGTTTGGTGAGAAAACGGATTTACTGAAACGCACCGACTATGCCCAACTGGCTATCGTAGCGTTTGAAATCGCAATGGCTGCTCATTGGCAAGCCAAAGGCTTCGAACCCGATATTGTGATGGGTCATTCGGTCGGTGAATTTGCCGCTTGTGTAGTAGCAGGCTACCTCAGCCACCAGCATGCTATTTTGCTTGTCGCCGAACGAGGCAGACTGATGCACCAATGCGCTCAAACACAAGCTGGCGCTATGTTGGCCGTTTTCGCAGAACAATCCGTGCTGGATTCACGGTTAACTCTGCACTCTCTGGATCTGGCCGCGCATAACGGCGATCTACACTGGGTTTACTCAGGTCAGATAAGCGATATCGATCAAGCAATACAGGATCTTGAGGGACATAACATCCATTACAAAAAATTGGACGTGCCCTGCGCAGCGCACTCTCGATTACTGGATGATATGTTGCCCTCCTTCACTGAGTTTGCTGCGAGCATCCCAGCCTCTGAAGGCACAATCACCCTTATCTCTTCACTGACAGGTCAACCGATCGCCCATGCAAGTACACTCAACGCTCATTACTGGGCACGTCATGTACGAGAGCCAGTGCAATTCCATCAAAGTGTTGAGTCAGCTTTAGTACAAAAGGCGAATATTTTTATGGAGATGGGGCCTGCGGCTCATCTTAGCTCGATTGGGCGACGAGAAGTTTGGTCGCACCCAGCTCACTGGCTACATACCTGTCAATCGAGCCTTTCCTCACAACGCGCAGAAGCAGAAGCGTTAGCTACACTCTTTGTCGCTGGAATTGATAAAGCGTGGCCGACACTGTTCAAGCTGCAAGGACGACGATGTGCTTTACCGCTGTATGCCTTTGATGAACAACAATACTGGTATCAGCTGTCCACCGTGCAACAAGCTGAGCACAGCCAAATTCCCCTCAGCACAGAAGTTGAAAAACCGGCCTCGATCCAAGCCATTTATGAAATGCTGCGTTGCTGTGTTATTCGCGATCTGCTTCGCGCTTGTTCAGATCAACCGCGCTTTACACTGCGTGATGTTATTCGAGGCGGCCGCCTGCTACCACGCTACCGCGATCTTGTTGCTGCACTCTTAGATAGAGTGATAGAGCACGGCTACGTGCAAAAGCACGGAAAAACATTCAAATACAGTGCAACGCCTTTACCCGCCACTGAGCTTGTCGCACAATGGTTACGAGACGCTTTGCTCGCCAATCAAGAACCCACATCACTTCAGTTGACCGACCTTCGTGTACTGTGTGATGCGGCACCTCGCATCCAAGATCTATTGAGTCGCTACAATCCTCTTCCCGAGCACGCTACCAATCATTTTGTGGAAATCGAACTCTTGCTGCGTACTCAATCCGTTACAGCGCAACAACTCAATACAAAATGTGCGGTATCGAACGATTCTCATCTGCTGTATTTGGATTGGCCACATCAAGCAACCGAACAGAGCTGGGAAGCCGTCATTGCCCAGCAAATCCCCCGCTTTGTGCATGAAAACCGTAGTGATTGGCAGCTTTCCGTCACTCATGCATTCTCCCCAAACGCCATTACTCAGCTTGTGGTGCATCGTGCGGCACAAATGTGGGGGGAAGTGAAGTACCGCCTCAGAGGGCAATTAACCTCCGGCCAGTGGGCTTGGGTTGGTGATGTCAAAACCCCGAATTTCAATGAACTTTCAGAACTAACGCCGCTGCCTTCTCCACATAATCGGTATCAATGGCAGTGGCAACTTACTGAACCTTGCCAACAAATGCTTCCTGTAAGCCAATCTGACATCGCATGCGCCTTCTCAACTAAAGGGGAACTTTACCGCGTGAATTCGGCACTCAGCCTTTTGGTGTTGCCAGATGGATCTCTGGCCGACAGTGCTGCACAAGTAGCAAATGCCCTGGTGGGTGATTTTGAAACCCTTTATGTGCTGACCTCAAAAGGCATTCCTGCTCAAAACAACGATACTGTAGAGCCAGAAAAATTTGCGCTGATTTCTTTGGTACGTGTAGCGCGCACTGAGCGAAAACATCAGCAGATTTATCTCCTTGATATTAACGAGCATGACACTCGTGTCATTGCTGATGCACTCATGTATGCGCCATTTCATCAATCCTTTGATATTGCCTATCGCAACCAAAGCTACTGGTTTCCACAACTTGTCCATGCGGAGCCTGTGAAGGATACGATTCCTTCTAGTTGGTTTACCGCTTCGGGCTGGCATATTGTGACTGGAGGGACAGGAGGAATTGGTCGAATCCTCATTCAGTGGCTAGCAAAATCAGGCGTGCGCAATATCGCCGTGATTGGACGGCGTAAGCCGACAGACTGGGGAGAGTTTTGCCAAACCATGTCAAGACAAGGCTGCCACATCACGACTTTGCTCTGTGATTTGAGTGTTGATGGAGAGCTAGAGCAAACACTTAACGGTTGGCAACACGATTTGCCGATCATTGGAGCATTTCACGCCGCAGGTATACCAGCCCACGGCTTGCTGGCTCAATGGGAAGCCCAAGAAGCCAGAGCATTAATCCAAGTCAAAGCTAACTCTTTTGCCTCGTTACACCGTTGGCTAGAGAGTCAAAAGGCGCAGTATTTGGTCGGTTTTTCTTCTGTCGCGTCCTTAGGAGCGTTAGGACAAGGGGCCTATGCTATCGCTAACGCTTATCTGGATGGCTATGCCCTCGCTCAGCAAGATAAACCCGGTTGTCGAGTGGTGAGCATTGCTTGGGGGGCATGGGATAAAGTCGGCATGACGTCAGAACTGGCTCTACTCGATAAGCTTGCCAAAGAAGGTATGCATACCATCAGTCCAGAAGAAGGGGTATGGCAAGTTAGCCAAAGCTTGCTCAGTGGATCACCAGTTACTTTGGCGATGAATATCGAACCTCAGCACGCTAATTTTTGCCGCTATTTTAAGCCGTTAGACATATCCAATACGCAGTCTTCCCTTGTTGAGCCAACAGATTTAATCCCTAAACAGCCGATCACTGACTTATTGGCGTGGATGACAGATCGTATCCGTTACCAATTGGGTATCAGCGAAAACACAACGATCAGTGCAACACAGGATTTATTGCAACTCGGTTTAGACTCATTGCAATTCTTAGAGCTTAGCGCCTGCCTACAAAAACAGTTTGCAATCAAAATCAATCCTGAAGAAGCCTATCGCGATATGTCGGTAGCGGGCTTGGTGGCGATGATCGAGCAGAAACGCAATGAGGATCGTCAACACACGACAGTTGAGCCGTTTATTATTGATCAAGAGAACCTATATTCACCTTTTCCTCTCACCCCCATTCAACACGCATATTGGATTGGTCGTGAGCCATGGGTGCAATACGGTGGTATTGCGTGTCATGTCGTGTTTGAGTGGGATAAGAACCTCACCGAATTTGACCCACAAAAATTTGAAGCCGCTTGGAATGCCTTAATTCAGCGTCACGACATGCTGCGTATGACAATCACCGCCAGTGGTGAGCAAGTGGTTCATGCTCATGTTCCCCATTTTGCAATAACAGAAACAGATCTGCGCTCACTCACTCAGGAAGCACAGAACGACGCGCTTGAGCAGATCCGCCATCGCATGCGTCACCAAGTTCGCCCTGCGGATGTCTGGCCGCTGTTCGATGTATCCCTCAGCCGCCTTTCTGAGGTAAAAGTCCGATTGCACCTGAACTTAGATCTGCTGCAATTTGATGTGCAAAGCTTCAAGATCATGATGGATGATTTAGCCGCTGCGTACCAAGGCAAGACCTTATCTCACTTGCCTATCACCTTCCGCGATTACGTGATGCATGAGCAAAAATTGCGTCAACTCCCTGACTGGCAAACTTCATGGAACTACTGGCAACAAACCATTCCAACCCTGCCTAAAGCACCAATGTTGCCTCTTAACCCTGACTATAACCATCGTGAACCGGTGTTTATCACTTTGGAGGGGCGGCTTAACCGTGTGCAATGGCAAACCCTGAAAGCACAATGGCAGCAGTGGAGTGTAACGCCCTCTGCAGGTTTGCTCACACTGTTTGCACATACCTTAGCCAAATGGGCCCGTAGTCCTGACTTCACCTTAAACATGACTTTTTTCAATCGTCAGCCTTTTCATGAAGCGGTACATCACCTGATTGGTGACTTCACTTCTGTTCTACTGATGGATTTCCAACATGAGCAGGATGCCAGTTTAAAACAACGTATGTTGGCAACTCAAAACACGCTTTGGCAACGTTTAGGCCATAGCCAAGTGAATGGCGTTGAAGTAATAAGAGAGTTGGCTAAGCACTGGAAAACCTCAGGCAAGTTAAGCGAACAGGAAGCGACACTACCGTTAACGCCTGTGGTGTTTACAAGCATGCTCGGCATGTCGATGGATGGTATGGATATCGAGCAAGCGATGACGCATCTACTGGGTGATCCTGTTTACGTGCTCAGCCAAACGCCTCAAGTCTGGCTTGATCACCAAATCATGGAAGTCGATGGCGATTTGACCTTTAACTGGTACTGCATGGACGGTGTGCTAGAGCCTAAATTGGTAGAAAACATGTTTGAAAGTTATCAGGACTTACTGCAACAGTGCGCGCAGACCCCAGAGTTACTTGAGAACGCATTGCCTACCCCAAAACACAATGAGACTCCCATTTTTACAGGAGCAACTCAGGAACAACATATAGATTGGCCATCTATCCCCATTCCGGAGATTTCACCAGATATTGCTCAAGAAGTGACGCAAGCATGGACTCATCTTGAGTATCAAGCTCTCCATGGGATCTGGGTGACTCTCCAACATCACCAGTTGTTCACTTCACCAGAACAAAGCTATAGCGCAGTTGAGATCACCCAACAACTCAACGTCACCGATAAGCACCATAAGCTTATCCACCTTTGGCTTGATCAATTATGCCGAGATGGCGTGTTAATCCATAAAGATGGCGAATTTCGCTACAGCGGCAGTTTCCCGGATGAGCCGGACTCAACGTTGCCTCAACAAGCATGGTGTCAACGTTTATCCCATTATTTGGACGAAAATATCCAAGCACATTCCGCCTTGCTGAATGGTAGCCAATCGGCGTTAGAATTACTGTTCAAAGACAAAACCATTACGGATAGCCTCTACCGCACTAACCCATCACTGCGCCTCTTAAACCAAAGTGCAGCTCAAGCGATTAGTGCCATCGCAAACATGCAGGCTCAAGGTCTTTGTGTTCTCGAAATCGGTGCGGGTACCGCGGCAACCACATGCGAAGTATTGAATCTTGCTTCACCGATGATCCATGACTATCAATTTACGGATGTTTCTCACGCATTCCTGAATGAAGCACGCGAAATGTTGGTTGCATACCCGCAAGTCAGTTATGGGTTGCTCAATATCAATCAGCCCGTCAGTGAGAAATTCCACATTGAAGGTGGTTATCACGTCATCTTGGCCGTCAATGTGCTGCACGATGCCGTCGATCTTCCCAGCAGCTTGCAACGCCTTCGTTCTCTATTAGCAGAAGATGGCTTTTTGATTTTTATTGAGGCCACTGATCAATACAGCCCAATGCAGCTTGCCACAGTCGGTTTTATTGAGGGCATCAACGCATTCAGTGATTTTCGACAACAAGCTCAAAGTGGCATGCTGACCCAACCTGCTTGGCTCGCACTGCTCGAAGAGCAAGGCTTTGTCCCTCATTTTACTTACCCAACCGATAGTGTTTCAGTGCTACGCCAACATCTGATCATCGCTCAAAATAGTGGCCAATCGTTGGAGCCAGCCGCTTTCCGTCCTAGTACGGAACAAGAGAAGGCTCAACCCTCGGTAGCGAGCGCGTTGACGATGCATCCACAAGGCAACTCCGAGCTCTTCAATCAAGTGACCGAGCTATGGACCTCCATACTTAAACGACCTGTACAAGCAAACAGTGATTTCTTCCACAGTGGTGGTGATAGCTTAATGGCAACCAAAATGGTTGTTGCGTTGCATCAGCAAGGTGTTATTAACGCGACCCTTCAACTGATTTTCGAACATCCTGTATTGCAAGACTTTGTCGCACGTTTGGATAACCTCAAAGAAGATTGCGTACCAAATTCAGAACCGCAGCCTTCCCATTGGCAACAAGAAATCATTCGAGATACCTGGCAAAGCTTGTTGAATACGGAGATCCAAAATCAGACGGATTTCTTCCACTCAGGCGGTGATAGCCTCATGGCCACCAAAATGGTGGTTGCACTGCAACAGGCAGGAGTCAAACAGGCGAGCTTACAGTTGATTTTTGAGCATTCACAATTTGCTGAATTCTGCGCTGCCCTATATGACGCTGAACCTGAAACCATCGAAGAGGATCAGATAAAAACGGAAAAAGTTCCGTCATGTAAAGCCATGGTCCGCCAATACCCGCTTACTCCGCTACAAAACGCCTACTGGTTAGGTGAAAACGCTCTATTTTCTTTAGGCAATGGAATCGCTCATTTCTATGCCGAATTGGAGATTCAGCATCTGGATCGACACAGGCTAACCCAAGCATGGAACACGCTAGTTCAATTTCACGATCAACTGCGAGGAGAAATCCAAGCTGGCCAGTATTGCATTCATCCAACTGTTCCGGAATATCAACCGCAATTCACTGATCTCAGCACAATGGATGAACAACAGAAGAAATGTTGGCTTCATACAGCGAGAGAGCGAATCGCGAATCAAGGCGTTTCTACCCACCAATGGCCACTGTTCGATATCCATCTTGTGCAAATTGACAGTAATACCTCTTTTGTCCATCTGGTGATTGACTTAGTGGTAGCCGATGGCAAAAGCCTGAATACTTTGTTCCAACAGTGGCTTGCTCTCTATAACGATCCCGCCACCGAACTGACCAAGCCAGCAATGGCAACCGATACATATTTCCATGAGTTAGCAAAGCTCAAAGACTCAGAGCAGTACCAACAGGCAAAAACCTATTGGCTGCAACGTGTACCAACACTGCCAGATGCACCGGCACTTCCCCTGTCGGAAGTGCGCTCTGAAGTATTGTCACAAAGCGTACTGACTCACCATCTCAACGCGGATCTCTGGGCGAAGATTCAACAGGCATCCTTTGCTCATAACCTCTTACCTTCAATGACTATGCTCTCTGCGTTTTGTCTCGTGCTCAGCAAATGGAGTGAAAACAAACATTTCTCCATCAATGTGCTACATGGCAACCGTCAAGCCATGCAACCTGAGTCGGAAAGCATTATCGGCAACCTTTCCACGACGTCCATGCTGGAAGTCAATGCTACTCAAATCGGTTCATTCCTCTCATTTGTTGAGCAAATTCAGCAACAAATGGCCAGCGATCTGGCAAATGCCCATTTTGATGGTCAGCAGGTATTAACAGAGAAAAACCGCCACAACCACAACTTCAGCACAGGTATGCCAGTCGTGTTCAACGACACGGTATCCGTTGGGCAGAGCCGACCATTACAACAGGGGAAATTGAACGAGTTCGGAGCACAGACACCGCATGTTTACCTTGATGCAATGTTGATTTCATCTCCATGCGGGGGAATACAGATTAAATGGACCATTCAAGAGTCTCATCTGAAATCTGGGATTTTCGATGCCATGTTTGCGACCTATATCAGCGCACTTGAAACCATTCCAGCTCTGTTATGGACAAATCCGCTTGCCCTGCCGCTGGTTGCTCCACAGCAATATATTCGTGAACAAGTTAACGACACGCCCTTAGAAAACCAAGACGCTAGCTCGGTCTCCACGCTGTGTGACTTGGTGCGTCTCGGCGTAGAGCAATATCCACAGCAGATTGCTATTCAGCAAGGCGACTTGGAACTCACCTACCAAGAACTTTGGTCTTCCGCCCAGAACCTAGCAACAGAGATCCTTAAACAGCAAGATGACTCACCATTAATCGCGATTGTAATGGATAAAAGCTGGCAGCAGATTCTGGCTAGCATAGGCATTCTTCTGGCTGGTAAAGCTTATATGCCCGTTGACGCAACTTATCCAGCTCAGCGGATTCAGGCGCTGTTACAACAAGGTGGCGTTAATACCGTGATCGCTCAGACCTCCGATCTCGAAATACTTCCTCACTACCGCATTATCGTGCCTGAGCTGAGTAACGACACCATTGGTGACTTTACGCCTGTACCCATTCGCGCCACGGATCTGGCGTATGTGATTTTTACTTCGGGTTCAACTGGTCAACCCAAAGGGGTGATGATGGAGCACGCTGCGGTGGTCAACACCCTGTTGGATCTTAACCAGCGTATTGCCCTTAATCGTCACGACCGTGTGCTTGCTATTTCAGCCCTCAACTTTGATCTCTCTGTCTTTGATATTTTTTCAACTCTCAGTCGAGGCGCAAGAATCGTGATCCCTTCGATTTCATCAAGCCAAGACCCTGAAGCCTTAGTACGCTTGGCACAACAATCCGGCATTACTATCTGGAATAGTGTGCCAGCCTTTGCCCAACTGTTAGCTGACTTGCTAGAGCTAAACTCAAGTCCGCTGCAAAGCTTGCGTCATATTATGATGAGTGGTGATTGGATACCGGTGAACTTACCGGATCGACTGACCAAAGTTGCTCCTAATGCACAATTGCTTAGCTTAGGTGGAGCCACTGAAGCGGCGATTTGGTCAATCTGCCACCCTATTGAGAAAAGTTATGCGGATCAAACCAGCATTCCTTACGGCAAGCCTCTGAGTAATCAGCACTTTTATATTTTCGACCAGCAACTAGAGCCTTGCCCTGATTGGGTAACCGGAGAGCTCTATATTGGCGGACATGGGTTAGCACGAGGATATTGGCAAGACCAAGAAAGAACGGATCACGCTTTTATCATTCATCCAATGAGCGGCGAACGCCTGTATAAAACTGGCGATCTGGGGCGTTATTTGCCTGACGGCAACATCGAATTTTTAGGCCGAAACGATCACCAAGTGAAAATCAATGGCTATCGTATTGAACTTGGTGAAGTAGAGAATGCCCTACGCCAATGCCCATATTGCAGTACCGGTATTCAGGTTCAAGATGCGATCGTGCAAGCGGATAAGCACAGTAAGAATGGAATGCGCTTAATCGCCTACGTTCAATACGCCCCCCACAGCCAAGTGGACAACCAAGCTTTGCTTGAATACATGCGGAAAGTATTGCCGCACTACCTATGCCCAGCACAAATCATCGCAGTGGATCATTTCCCATTAACGCCCAATGGCAAAGTGGATCGCTCTGCGCTACCTCATCCTGAAACTAACGTTGCCGATGAAATGATGCGGATGCCCTCCTCACAGCATGAGCAGGCCCTAGCGAAAATTTGGGCAGAATGCCTAAATTTAGAGGTTATCCCAGCGAACCAAAGCTTTTTCGATCTTGGAGGAAACTCGCTGATCGCCGTGCGCTTACTTAACCAAATCAATCGCAGACTTGATGCCTCTCTCAATGCTGGAGAGTTGCAAACCCATGACACGATTGAACGTCTTGCTACTTTGCTCGCGAGCCAATCCCAAAATGAACCTAAGATGCCAGTCAAACTCACATCAAACAGTGATAACCAGAATTACACACTGTTTATTGTTCACCCTATTGGCGGCCACTTACTCAGTTATCAGACTTTAGCCAGCGAATTAGACAATATCACCCTGTATGGGCTTGCCTATCAGGAACACCACGCATCACCTGATAAAGCAACCGATATCCATACTTTAGCTCAGCACTATCTCGCCATGGTCCGTCGTGTACAACCAAACGGCCCATACCACCTAGCGGGTTGGTCATTTGGCGGTGTAGTCGCCTTTGAAATGGCGCAGCAGCTCATTCAGCAGGGAGAGACTGTACAGCAATGTGTATTGATTGATAGTTATAAACCGAGTAAGAACCCAACACATGCATTAACCGATGAAGCCATTCGTCAGCATTTCTACGCCGATTGCATGGGTCGATTCCCAAAGCTAACCCATTGTGAAACGCCAAGTTTCCAATCGGATGCAGAGTTCTGCTCTCAATTAGCCATCGCTTTTTCGAGCATGGACTCAGGTCCATTAGACTGCTCAACCCTTGCTCATTTGCTCAAGGTATATCAACAAAACTTACGTTCTATGTTGAATTATCAGCCCTCTCACTTAGGTGAGTTCCCTGTGACGCTCTATGCCGCGCAATCAAACCAGCACCTTGATTTTATGAGCTACCAACATCCCGATATTGCTCAACGGGCATGCCATGGCTGGAGTGATTACTGCTCCCCGACCATTCAACTCATGCCGGGAGATCACTACACGCTATTGCAACAGCCGAATGTGAAAACGCTGGCACGAGCACTTTCCGATCTGCTGATGAACAATCCGCATTCGCTACATTCACTCCACAAACAAAATGCAGAAGAACTGACCAATGAATAATCGTAAGAAAGTCGTCATCGTTGGGGCCAAATTTGGCGAGTTATACTTGAATGCTTTTATCGAATCACACTCGGAATTTGAGCTCGCTGGCATTCTAGCTCAAGGCAGTCAACGTTCAAAAAATCTGGCCATCGCTTCGGGATCCCGCTCTATCAAAGAGTTTCACAGTTACCGCAGGATATTACAATTGCCTGTGTCGTTATCCGCGCTTCCGTTATCGGTGGCGTTGGTAACCTACTGGTTGAAGAACTACTCAAACGCAAAATTCATGTTTTGCAAGAACATCCTGTTTCAGCCAAAGAAATACAGCGCCACCTAAGCCTTGCAGAACAATGTGGCGTCCAGTACCGAGTAAACAGCTTCTATTCCGCATGTCGAGCTGGTCAAACGCTGATCTCAAGCGCTCAGAAAATAACGGAACAAGCACTCAAAAGCGCAAGCCATGGCAACTTCACTACCAGCCGCCAATTACTCTATTCGACATTGGATATTCTCTTGTTGGCACTGAGAAATGGCGGCCCTCTAAAACCGACATTACTAGGAAAGCAACGTCAATTCGATCTTATCAACCTCCAATCGGAGCAAGGCGAGTATCTTTTGCAACTGCAAAACTATCTTGATCCACAAGACCCTGATATGCATAACCTCGCGATGCATCGCATCATGTTAGGTTGGGATGCGGGTTATTTATCTATGGTTGATAGCTATGGACCCATTCATTGGACTCCTGTGCTGCATGCCGATCATCACCTCAGCGATCAAAATAGCTTATATCAAGCCGTCAGCAGTCCAGAGGGGCAATACCTCAACCAGCCCACAACTCAAGTTCTATATCACCAGCCGAATCTCGTTAAAGACCTATTTGAAGAATTAGGACCAGAAGGTGTGATCTTCACACTAGAACAGTTCTGTCACTTAATTGATGGACAGATTGGCTCTCACTCTTTGACGCCATCCCATCAACTCAACGTTGCTCAATTATGGGAAGACATACTCACCCTATGTGGGCAGCCACAAGAAAAAGCCATCCCCCCCTCTCCACGTATTTCGCTGCAAGCATTCGATACACAACATAATGATGCAAAGGGGGGAATGTTATGAGCCATGTGTTCAAAACCCTTTATCAACATGGATCGCGACCTCGACATATTTGGGTAATTTGCCCTTTTGCTGGCGGTAGCTTAAGTGCATTCAAAAGTTGGATGTCGCTTGATCAAAAGATACTGCCGGAAGAGTCTCTCATCCTCCTTGCAACTTACCCAGGACGCGATCATCGGATGCGTGAGTGCCCACTGGCCAGCATTGCTGAATTAGCCAACGAGGTGACAGACGCTTTGATGACATGGTTAACACAAACTCCATTATCGATAGACGCCCGCATTCAACTTTGTGGTCACAGCATGGGAGCCCAAGTGGCCTATGAAGTTTGCCAAAGGTTCGAGACCTATTATGGTGCCCCAAACCCTATTCAAACGCTGATTATTTCAGGCTGTCATGCACCACATATTGAAAGCCGAAGAAAGCTTAGTCATCTAAACAATGATGACTTTATTGATGAATTAATCGCGATTGGCAGTGGTAGCCCTGTGTTGAAACAGCACCCTGAGTTACTGCCGATGTTTATGCCTATGTTAAGAGCCGACTTTCTAGCGACCGAAAATTATTACTACCCTGTTAGGCCGTCTGAAGGTCGGCTGAGGCATACCTCATGTGTGCTCGTCTATGGAGAAAGTGATCCAGAAGCGTGGAAGTCTGAAGTCATGGCATGGCATACCTGGCTCACCCCGCCACACTCCGAGATCACGACTATCTCAGTATCTGGCGATCACTTTTACATCACTGCAAACCCAGAACTCTTTCTCAAACGGATCAGTGAACAGATCAACAAGAAGATACAGACGCCAATCGGCACCTTCGCAATCAAACCTTGCATAACCAACGTCTCAGGAGACCATCATGGCTAACATCCACACCACGCATTTCAGCTCCTTCGTATTAGGCCATCAATGTCATCCACTCCAACTAGTGAGTGCGCTGACTTCGGCTTCTTTTTGCGATGAGTATCTTGTGTATGAACATCAGAGCGAATGGGCTGTCGGAATCAATAAATTGCAACACTTAACGGTTAATAACCGAGGAGAAATGTGTGATTTTGAAGGTAATACTCAACCAATCAACCCTCGCCATCTGTGCCAACACATTTATCGTGCAACGCAAACAATCCCGTTTAAAAACTGGCGGCTATTCGGTCGAGTCGATTTTGAGTTCAGTCGTTTTGCTCTCGACTTAAAACAACAGGATAGTGAACGAACTTTGTTCGAACTGTTTATCCCGAAAATCGAACTGCGCATCAATTCAAATCAGATCATTATCCGAACCATCGATAGTTCTGTTGTCCCGAAAATTCAGGCGATCATCGCAGCAACGTCAGCTTTGTCCTTACCATCAGAGACAGCAAATAAGGTTCTATCGCAAGCAGATATTGTTAATCGTCATGAAGTTAAGCATCACTATCAGCAAACCGTTGCTTCTGCAGTCAATGAAATCAAAGCCGATCAGTACAAGAAAGTTATCTTATCCCGTCCCGCCATACTGCCTATGAATATAGACATACAGAAAAGTTTCATGGTTGGTAGATTGCACAATACCCCTGCCCGTTCTTTTATGCTCAAACTCAATGATCTGGAAGCGTTCGGTTTTTCACCAGAAACCGTTCTAGAAGTCAATCAACAAGGTAAAGTCAGTACCCAACCTTTGGCGGGCACTCGTTTTCTACCTCAAGATCAAGATGAAGCAGCAAAACTTAAAAAAGAGCTGTTGACCGATCCCAAAGAAATTGCCGAACACGCTGCTTCTGTAAAGTTGGCTATCGAAGAACTCGAGCAGGTATGTACGGCTTCCAGTGTTCATGTTTCTGAGTTTATGACGGTGTCAGAAAGAGGCAGCGTGCAACATCTAGCTTCGCGAGTGGCTGGTCAACTCGCACCAGATAAATCCGCATGGGATGCTTTTAATATTCTATTTCCATCCATTACAGCATCAGGCATTCCAAAGCGTGAAGCGATTGACGCAATTGCCCGTTTTGAAAAACAACCCAGAAAACTCTATAGCGGCAGTGTTCTCATCGCGGATCAAGATGGCTTTTTCGATGCAGCTTTGGTTCTAAGAGCAGGATACAAATCACAGGCGACCTCTATGCTTCAAGCTGGTGCCGGTATCATCAGCCTATCCAACCCGCACAGAGAATGGGAAGAAACTTGCGAAAAAATGGCCTGTGTTCTTAACCATTTAGTCTTTGAACAAACTCAGGTACAGAGCGAGCCTGTTACCTGCGAGGTAGAATAATGAATGGCAGCAATACAACGCCAGACTTGCTTCAGGGCTTTACTCCATACCCAAAAGATCAAGCGGAAAAATATCAAAAGGCTGGGTTTTGGGAGCATATCCCCTTATGGACCATCTTGACCCAAGGCGTAGATCTGCACGCTGATCGCATTGCAGTGATGGATGACGAACGCCAACTGACATACCAACAACTCTTAGAGGCAGCCGATGGTATGGCACAACGCTTGGTGCAAGATGGGCTACAAACGGGTGAACGAGTCGTCATTCAGCTCTCCAACTCGTGCCGTTTTCCTATTGCTCTGTTTGCTACCCTTCGGGCAGGCTTGGTTCCTGTTTTGGCATTGCCTGCCCATGGCTTCGCCGAAATCGATCACTTCATACAAACTGCTGATGCCAAAAGCTACATTGGTGAAAATCAACAAGGAATTGAGCTCGCCAAAAGCTTAACGGCCAAGCATGTCACGTTAAGAAGCACCTATTTACTTGGTGATAACAGTGGTTCTCATTTTCTTGAATACTGTCTACCTCACCCTTTCACGCCCCCTCACATTGAGCCAGAAAATCCGGCACTGTTTTTAGTATCCGGTGGAACAACGGGACTCCCCAAGTTAATCCCGCGAACTCATAATGATTACCTTTTCAATATCCGTTGCTGCTGCAAAGCCAGTGAGATCCACAAAAATGATGTTTATCTGGCAGTTTTACCCGCAGCGCACAACTTTACGTTAGGTTGTCCTGGTTTTTTAGGCGTACTCGCTAGCGGTGGAAAAGTGGTATTTTCTAACCAAGCAGAAGCGGATCACTGTTTTACATTAATTGAGCAGCACCGAGTTACCGCAACGGCATTAGTGCCCTCTTTAGCTCAGCTTTGGACAGAGGCGACACAATGGGAAGAGAATGATCTGTCGAGTCTGCGCTTGTTACAGGTAGGGGGTTCGAAGCTGGCTTACAGCGATGCTCTAGAGGTTCAACAAGCTTTCCCCAATGCCTTGCAACAAGTATTTGGGATGGCTGAAGGGCTTATCTGCTGTACTCGGTTAGGTGATGTCGCTGAAGTTATTGCTTCCAGACAGGGACGTCCAGTTTGTGGATTGGATGAAATTCGAGTCGTAGACAGTAATGGTAACTTTATAACTGATGGTGAAGAGGGAGAGTTACTGACACGAGGTCCTTACACGTTGCGCGGTTACTACCGAGCAGCCGAACATAACCAGCGATCTTTCACTCCAGATGGTTTCTATTGTAGTGGTGATAAAGTTCGCATTGATAGCAACCAATACCTCACGGTGACAGGACGAATCAAAGATGTGGTTAACCGCGCAGGTGAATGCATTGCAACCGATGAGATTGAAGAGCACTTACTCGCCCATCCAGACGTCGCGCAAGTAGCGGTACTTCCAGTGCCTGACCCTTATCTGGGGGAGCGCATAGGCGTAGCTCTCATTTCGAAAGGCGCAGCCTTAACATTACAAGAGCTTCGTCAGTTCTTAAAAAACCGAAAATTGGCCTCGTTTAAACTGCCGGATGAACTGCAACTCGTGAACACTTTACCCAAAACTGCGGTTGGTAAAGTAGATAAGAAAGCCATTTTGGGGCCGAATGGCCAGCCTTGGATGCTGAAAAAACTGCCATAACGAACACAACCCGCACCATTTGGTGCGGGTTGTTGAACGATCATTCGCTATTCTTAAGCCATTTTTCCCGCGTACCAAAGCTGTTGGTAACCTTGGTGAGCTCTTAGCATCTCCTCATGAGTCCCTGATTTCACCACACGCCCCTCTTCAATAAAATAAATTTTGTCGACATGTTGAATGGTATCAAGACGATGAGCGACCGATATAACGGTTTTCCCTTGCGCTAGCCTTGCAATGGATTTGAGTACATGGTTCTGAGTTTGGGTATCTAACGCTGAGGTAAACTCATCAAGCAATAATACAGGGGCATCATGTAAAAGTGCTCGAGCAATGGATAGCCTTTGTCGCTCTCCACCCGACAATTGATTGCCATTCTCCCCCACTGCTGAGTCCATTCCTTCGGGTAACTTGGCGATGAGATCGCTCAATCCAGCAGCCTTAATGGCGTCAAGCAACTCTAACTCTGTTGCCTCTGGTTTAGCTAACAACAAGTTGTCACGCAAACTCCCACCGAGTAATTGCACATCCTGAGTCACATAAGCAATGTGGCGGTACCACTCTTGTGTACCGATCTCATCAAACGATCGCTGTCCCATCATCACTTTGCCTTGGGTGGGAATATGAAATGCAGCAATGACATCAAGCAAAGATGTTTTCCCTGAACCACTTTTCCCGACCAAAGCGATATGTTCACCTTCGGCAATATCAAGGTTAATGTCATTGAGTATCGGCTTACCCTCTAACGATAAATGAATATTCTTGAGTGCGACATTGCATGCCGATGGCTTGCAACCTTCGGATGATTGTTGCGGCAACTGAGTAAGATGATGCAACCGTTCCGCTGCTTTGAACATATAACGTAGGAGCGCGGCATACACAGTCATTCGAGTGAGCGGCCGGATACAGGCTACTATGGCAATGACAACAACAAGGCATTGCGCCATCGTCAGCATCTCGTGTTGAATAAACCAGTAAGATAGGGCGAGATGTGCCACCACCCCAATTTCTAAGACAAATGTGGCCATCAACACGCCTATACCACCTAGCCACTCTAAACCTAGCCCGGCTTTTCTTTGAGTTTCAATTTGTTCACACAGTGGGTCCAACAACCTATGGCTTTGACCAAAACGGCGTAATGTTGGCAAACATTCAATGTACTCCAGCAATTGGCTACTGCTCTCTACATTCGCATGATGTGTATGTTCCGATTGATGACTAAAACGTTTTTCCATCATCACCACACAGCTCAATGCCAGTGTAAAAGTGCAGATAAGTGTTATACCAAGCAGCGGTTGGATGAAAATGACTATCAGCAGCATGGCACATGGGATCACCCAAGTTGAAATAAATTCAGTCAGGAGGTGGCTGAAAATATCCTCAAACTGCTTCAGGTCTGAGGTCAGCAACTTTATTTTTTCTCCCAATCGCTTACCTCTAAGGGTTGCGAGCGGTTGTCGGCGAATATCGGCCAGAAGCTGAATCCGTAAATGATGGGTGATCTCATATGCACCGAGAAAACTTTGTTTTGTATTCTGTCCCACAAACCACTGAATAAAAATAACCCCAATTGCCAAGGCCAACATCCATCCGAAAGGCGGCGAGTCAGAGTAAAGCAGAAACCAAAACAGCATTAGCCAAATGACCAGTGCTATTGACTCAGTAACCACTTTGCTGAGTAATCCTTGCCAGAAACGTTGAGTTTTTGCCCCACTATGAATAATGATTTGCTGAATTTTATTCATGACAGAGCTCCATAACCTGACCAGAATGAACAACTAAACGTTGATCAACCTGTTTAACTTGTCGGGAGCGGTGACTGATAATGATCTGAATTTGCTCTGGAAAGTAGCTACGTAACACCTCTAAAACAACTTGTTCAGTGAATGGATCTAAGTGTGCAGTCGCCTCATCTAATACGAGGATCGGCGTTTTGGCTAATGCCGCACGGATCATCGCTAAGCGTTGCATCTCACCCCCACTAAATAAACGACTGGCCTCTCCAATATCACACTGAAGCTGGGCAGGAAGCTCTTGAACCAATTGTTTAAGCTTGAACAACTCCAATAGGAACCAAATTTCATCATCCTCAATGTTACGCTTAGCTAAAGTTAAGTTGTCACGCAGCGTCCCTGAGAAAAACACCACATGTTGATCAACTGACGCTATAAAGTGGCTACGACTTTCATCATCCAAATTTGCAATCAACTGCTCATTGATGAACCAACCTCCAGCCTCAGCCTCCAGCTCACCCAACAAAGTGGCTAGCAAAGTACTTTTTCCAGCTCCTGATTCTCCTTCTATGGTAATACGCTGCCCCGGTTTAAAACTCAGGTTTACTTGGTCCAAAATTCGGTGTTGCCCACGTGATACCGCTAGATTCCTGCACGCTAGAGCTTGAAGTGGAGCTTGGTAAGCGACGTTGTCACTTTCTAACGAACCGCACAAAGGCAAAATTCTGTCTATCGCAATCAAGGATTGTTGTATCTGAGAAAATATCTGTGTCAGATCTAACCAAGGTTTGAGCAAGCCTGCACTAATACAAACAACCATGAGCAAATCCACCGCAGTTAGCTGTCCGCTATCAACCAAGATGATCGCTACAGGGACAACTAAAATCAGCGAAATTTGTGCAAGTGTAATAAAGGTGACCCAAGCTCCAACCATGGTTTGGGTATAGCCGTTTACGATCTTATGGTGAGATTGCAAAGTGCGTTTTAATTCAAGATAGGAGTTTGAGTCCACCGCAAACAATTTCATTACACCGATGCTACGCAGAAACTCCATTTGCGCATGATGTAGGTTAGCTACAACACGGTTGTATTTTTCTTGTCGAGTGGCAAATCCTCGCATCATCCAAATTTGCGCCACCATCGCCAAAGGAAGCGGTGCAAGTGCAAGCAATGCTAAACGCCAATCAATGTAAAAAAGCATCCCCACCATCAAAATCGGCATTAATACGCCATTGATCATATCAGTGCCATGATGAGCGATAAGAGGCTCCAAACTCTGGCACTCATCCGTGATGCGTTTTTCGATATCTCCCCTTTTTAAGCTACGCAGCTGATCTATTTTCATCTTCGCCAAAGAACGAACCATATGCTGCCTTACGTTCTGAATAATGTGGTAAGCAGCCAGATGAGCGAACCACACCGCCAAAGCATAAAATGCGTAACGAACAGACAGCGCAATTGCCATAGCGATTAGATACACCAACGGTGATTGGCCATGATAAATGGCCATTACAGATAGATAGAAAAAGACCCACGATACCCACTCGACCAAGCTGCACAATACTGCACTACTAGCCGATATTACGACTCTATTTCTTTCACTCACTAACATGCTTTTGAGCGCAGCCATGCGGCTCATGCTTTGTGCAAGTAGCATAAAAACTCCATAAATGGAGATCATTCTTATAGAGTTTTTTATCCGCAACTAACGCAATCAGGCGAAAAAATATCGAATTTCGAAACTCATCGACATTGAGTGAATAAAGACGAAGCTGCCCAGAGGGAAAACATTTTCAAGCGGTCAATAGGGATCAATCAGTAATAATGGTTAAAACAACATCTTGATGAACAAAATAATGTCCTACAGCCTGCCATCCCTTGGGATAAGCTGCACTTAACGATCTAAGAAGAGTTATTTGAAACTGGCCGCTATTGGGTTCAATCCAATCTACTCGTGCGTCTTCAAAACCGAAAAACTGTTTTACTTGCGGGTATAGGGCTTTATACAAGCTTTCCTTAGCAGAAAAAAATCAATGTAATTCCTTGATAAAATTCTAATTCGCACCGCTCAAGAAGAGATTGTTCGGAAGCATCAATGATTCTTGGGCTAATTCTTGCGCCAAACTAGGAGACATCCAAGATTCTAAGTCGACACCAATAATCTGATGATCACTGAAATAAGAAACAGCGGCCAACGCATAGGTATCGGTGTGAGTGATCGAACCCGATATCCCATCAGGCCACTGTGGTGATCGATTATCACCAATGGGAATTTGATAGTTTTGCTGAGTTAATTTTTTAAGTGCTTCTCGTGCTACGTAGCGGCCAGCTAAATACTCCGCTTTGCGCTTATTAACTGCTCTATTCAAGGTTATTGGCTCATCAATCCCATGCTCTAAAAAACTGTTCGGATGATATTGCGATACATTAAATGATATGGAATGGCAAACTATATGCTTTGGAGAGCTTAAGAATGCATCGCCAAGATGACGAAAAATTTTTGAGTCGTCCATTTTTCTACCTGTTACGTTTTTTGCGTAATTCAGTTAAAAATTCGAGCTGGTATTATTTAGACAACTCGACAAGTTTCAGGAATACCAAGTGCTGAGATGCAAAGTTAGCGACTTATCAGAGGTTTTGCTTGGATTATGGACATAAAAAAGCGGGTTAACCACCCGCCAATTTTACTTTGAAGCCTTTGGATTCAATCAATGTCTTGAGCAGCTCGCGGACATCACCTTGAATTTCAATATCGCCATCTTTTACTGCTCCACCACAACCGCATTTTTTCTTAAATTCGGCAGCAAGCAGCTTTAATGTCGCGTCATCAACATCTAAACCTTTCACTATTGTAACGCCTTTGCCTTTGCGTCCTTTAGTTTCACGAAAAATTCGTACGATGCCATCGCCTTTTGGGCGTTCTACTTTTTCCGGTTCAGGCTTAATGCGCCCAACTTCGGTTGAATACACCAATGTCATAATGTTTAATCTATCTTTTTTGTTGAGCTTGTTGTTGCATCGCTCTTTGTCTTGCAACTAAGTAAGCTTCGATATGTTTTTGAATGGCGATTTTGGAACCTTTGATCAAACGGCCATTAAAAAAGCAATACCACTCGTTAGCTTCACCAGTATCATTTTTAATGGTGAAACCATTGAATTGCTCCTGAGCACCAGCCGAAACTTCACGTTTCTGACCGATAGACTCAAACTCTTTCGGATCGATGATCGAAGCTGTATCACAAAACCAATCGATACTCTTTTTCACCGCAGCTAAATTGCCAGTCAATACGTGGCTTTTTATCCTTACTTGCCATATCTCAGTCGAATTGGCAGCCGACTGGAGATTAAAACCTCGATAAGTTGCAACAGCCATATATACTCTGCTTTTTTGTTGATATTACCTAAATAATAATTCTATATCTGAGCTTATCAAGTATATTATCGCTAATTCGTTAGCTAACAGAGAGTTATCTCGTATCTTTTGACACTTTTACCAATGCATTGCCACCTTCCAAGTTTTAAAACTCAGATTAAGGTGACAATGTCACCAAATGCTTGAGTCCTACTTTGCACTGGCTAATGTGCTGATAACACATTGAGCTAAAAATTCACTAAAGCGATGCCCATTATGCTCCAGCATTTTAGGGAACATGGAAATTGGCGTCATTCCTGGGAATGTATTGACTTCATTGAGATAAATGTGACCGTCTTGAGTTAGGAAGAAATCAATGCGAGACAGATGACGAAGCTTCATATGAACAAAAACACGCTCCGCACTTTGCTGAATGAGTTCACGTTGCTCATCAGTCAAATTTTCAGCTTCAATGAGTGTACGAGAATGGCTTGTTGCACTGTATTTCTCTTCATAAGAATAGAAAGCATCTTCAGGAGCAATGATCTCACCTGGTTTGGAAATAAACAGTTTCCCATTCATTTCATAAGCTGCAACCTCAAGCTCTCTTGGTTTGACGGCTTTTTCCACTAACACTTGCTCAGAAAAACCAAACGCAGCCTCAATTGCAGCAGCAATTTGCTCTTCATTGGTTACCTTGTAACATCCAACGGAAGAGCCTTGACGTGCAGCTTTGACAAAGATGCTCCCCCAATTGCGGAAGGCTTGTCTCGCTTTTTCAACCGAGTCTGGCGTGTTTTGAGTCAAGAATAGATATGGCGTATTTGGTATACCTAGTGCGTCATACCACAGTTTGGATGTGATTTTGTTAAAGCTGTTCGCACTCGCTTCTGGCCCACAACCTAGGTATGGGATGCCAGCAAGTTCAAGCATGGACTGAATATCCCCTGTTTCACCAGGAAAACCATGGATACAAGGCACCACAAAATCAATTGGATAAGAGATATTATCGCCATTTAACGTCGCACTGTTGGTATCTAGATAAACCAGTTCACCATGCTTAGAAAACCAGCCTTCTTTTTTCATCTCAACACGAACTACATTGAATTCAGGTGTAAGTTCAAGTTGCTGCTGGATGTAATTTGCTGATACGAGTGAAATTTCGTGCTCAGATGAGCCGCCACCACATAAAAGTAGGATTGTAGTCTTAGTCATTAATCTTTCCGTGACACCGAAGTAGTAATTGATGGCTATGATAGTTCATTCAAAGTCAACTTACAGTCAATGTTATCGTTTCTTACGAAAACCTTATTCAACTGCTTATAGAACAAACAATAAAGGGGCCTAAGCCCCTTTAAGAAAGTATTAGTTTAATTTGTTGAGTGTTGGAAACTCAGAATTCTTAATCGAGTCAATGCTCTTCACGAATGGTTTCATTGAGCGTAAGTCACTCGGCAAATTGGAGATCGCTTCTGTCGCTTCTTGACGCGTCGCGTAATCTCCAAAAAGAACGGTATACCACTTTGTACCATTCACCATCTTGTAGTTTTCCCAGATAGGTTGTCCATTTTTTGGCAACTTAGAAGCGAATTGATCCACTTTGCTTTGTGCTCCCACAGCGACAACCTGAATAGTAAAACCGTAGCGAGGATTCATCGCAACTTGTTTTGCTGTCGGTGGTGTGATGGAAACGGCTGGTTTAGCCTGTGGACTCATCTTAACCACTTTTTTCTCATTGTCGGTCGGACTAATTTTGACAACATTTTGTTCGACGTTTTGCTCAGAGATGCCTTCAGCAGCACCGCTTTCCGAAATAACGGGTTGCTCAACTGTAGCAACAGCAAACTCTTCGCGATGACTTTCTGTCTTCACGTCCGTGGTATAACTACCTGATGCGCAAGCTGTAAGAATTGCCGATAGCCCAATAACTGTGATTTTTTTCATGGATTTAGTCATGTCTTAGGTACAAAGTGCTTTAAATCATGCACATTGCAACAGAGAGAATCAAGCGTGCAGCATCAATATATGCACCTATCCTGTGATTTATGACACAAAGTAACCAAAGGGAACTGTAAACTCGATCACAGAGGTCTTTTTCTGCCTCACTGAGCTCACAATATTTGGTTAACATATAACAGACACTCAATAAGGCAGGCAGACTATGAATCACTTGAATCAACTGCTTAAACCCAAATCTGTTGCTGTTATTGGCGCATCGATTCGGCAATTTCGCGCTGGTAACATTGTGATGAAAAACTTGCTTCAGGGTGGTTTTGATGGCGCTATCATGCCTGTCACTCCGTACTACCCTGCTGTTTGTGGTGTTTTGGCTTACAAGACGATCGCCGATCTACCAATCATTCCAGATATTGCGATTCTCTGTACCCATGCTTCCCGCAACGTTAGCTTGTTTAACCAATTAGCAGAAAAAGGGGTCAAACAAGTTATTGTTTTATCCTCAGACATGTATTCCCTTGATGCGCAAGGCGAAGAAATTCAAGCACAGTGTATGGCAATTGCTAAGCCTGCTGGCATGCGTATTCTTGGACCGAACAGCCTAGGTTTGATCTTGCCTTGGATACATTTCAATGGTTCTTTTTCGCCGGTTTCCGCACTGAAAGGTAACATCGCGTTCATTTCACAATCCGCTGCGGTATGTACCACTATTCTTGACTGGGCGAATGATAAAGGTATCGGTTTTTCAGCATTTATCTCTTTAGGAAACGCAAGTGATATCGATTTTGCCGATTTACTCGATACATTGAGTACCGACAAACACACGGATGCCATCCTACTTTATGTCGATACTATTCGTGACGCTCGGCGCTTTATGTCGGCCGCCCGAGCCGCTTCACGTAACCGCAGGATCTTAGTGCTAAAAGGCGGACGGACAAAAGCGGGAAGAAAAGCCGCGCAAATGCACACTGGTGGTGATGATACCCTAGATATTATTTACGACTCTGCGATTCGCCGCACCGGTATGCTCAGAGTAAACAATACTCATGAGCTGTTTGCTGCCGTAGAAACGTTAACGCACTCAGTACCACTGAGAGGTGAACGCCTCGCCATTATCACCAATGGTGGCGGGCCGGCAATTATGGCGGTTGATGCTCTTCTGGAACGGGGCGGTAAACTAGCTCAGCTCGAAGACTCAATTTATGAGAAGTTGAACCAGACGCTTCCGCAAAGTTGGTCGCACAGCAACCCTGTCGATATTGTGGGTGATGCCGATCATCAGCGTTACATCTCTGCATTAAATATTTTGCTTGAAAGCGAAACGATCGATGCCATTTTGATAATGCACAGTCCGTCAGCTATCGCACATTCAGAACAGACGGCTCAAGCACTTGTTGAAGCCATTCAAAAACATCCACGCGCAAAGCGCTTTAATATCCTAACCAACTGGTCTGGCGAACTTTCAGCTAAGCCAGCACGCACCATTTTTAACCAAGCGGGCATTCCCACTTATCGTACCCCGGAAAGCGCGGTAACAGCCTTTATGCACTTAGTGGAGTACAGGCGCAATCAGAAACACCTGATGGAAACTCCGACTACTACGGAAGTTGTGCATGCCTCAGAAATGCATACGGCAAAATCGTGGATTGAAGAACAACTAGGAGAAAATGAGAACGCTAGTTTGGATACTCACCAAATTGGTACTCTATTCAAATGCTTTAATTTTAACGTGCTACCAACGTGGATTGCGTCTGATAGTACAGAAGCAGTCCATATTGCTGAGACCATTGGATATCCGGTTGCAGTTAAATTGAGATCTCCCGACATAGCTCATAAATCGGATGTGCAAGGGGTAATGCTTAACTTGCGAAACCGAGTAGAAGTAGCCAATGCTGCGCAAGCGATTCTTGATCGAACTCAGCTCTCCTATCCTTCAGCAAACATTCACGGCCTTTTAGTACAAGGTATGGCAAAGTTGGCGGGCGGTGAAGAATTGAGAATTAAGGTTAAAACTGATGCTACTTTTGGCCCCGTTATTTTGCTTGGGCAAGGCGGATCTGAGTGGGATGAATCACTTGATGCGGCGGCAGCACTACCTCCATTGAATATGACGCTAGCACGCTACCTGATTGTTCGAGCGATTCGAGGTGGCAAAATTAGGCTACAGAAACTCCCCGTCCCCATTGATATAGAAGGTTTATCTGAATTTTTGGTGCGCATTTCACAGATGGTCATTGAATGCCCTGAAGTTCATGAACTGGATATCCATCCACTACTGGTCAATGGCAGCCAGTTTACGATTCTTGATGCCAATTTAGTATTACGTCGATTTAGTGGCGATGCTCAAAACCGTCTTGCTATCCGACCTTATCCAACCGAGTTGGAAGAGCGCTGTCAGGCTCGTGATGGCGAATGGCTCACCGTACGACCTATATTGCCGGAAGATGAACCCAAACATGCCGCTTTCATCAAGAAGGTTTCAAAAGAAGATCTCTATAAGCGCTTTTTCTCTGATGTGGGTGAATTTAACCACGAGGCATTAGCCAATTTAACCCAAATCGATTTTGACCGAGAAATGGCCTTTGTGGCTGTCAGTGGTGAAGGTGAAGATTCAGAAATCATTGGCGTATCAAGAGCCTTAATTAACCATGAAAATACTGATGCTGAATTCGCGATACTGATTCGTTCAGATTTGAAAGGAAAAGGCCTTGGCCGAATCCTAATGCGAAAAATCATAGACTACTGTCGTTCAAAAGGTACTCAGCAGATGTCCGGAATGACGATGCCCACCAACCGTGGAATGCTGACCCTAGCCCAGAAAATGGGTTTCGAAGTTGAAATTCATTTCGAGGATGGAACTGCTGACATGGTGTTGCCTCTGCGCTAAAGCACAAAAGTGACAGAGGATCCTAAAGATCCTCCGTCACTTTTGATGATCTACGCCCAGCGCCAGTTCTTTTTCAGGTATTGAATACACCATGATTTGGCTTCGCCCATCTGGTTTCGTCGCCAAGCCAAGACGATTTCCATTTCAGAATCTTCAGATCCGTTGATGTATTGCAACTCGCCTCTATCAATATAAGGTTGGGCGACTTGTTGTGGCAAAGTACCAATACCTAAACCTGCCACTAAAGCTTTGCATTTCGCATCTAACGTACTGACGGTTAAACGAGGTTGCCGCTGTAGAATATTCACACTCATTGCTGGCTGCTCACGCGCTGTATCAGCAATTGCAATTGCGCGATATTTCTCCCTAGCCTCTTCGTTAAATTCTCCAGCTCGGCGATGAACATAGTGAGCAGGAGCTGCAACCCAAATCATTTTCATCTTGCCAATGGTTTCCGCTTTCACATCTTGTGGTAAGGCGTCAATACGAGGGCAAATCAGCAGATCTGCCCGACCCGTTGCTAATGCCTCCCAACAACCAGCCAATATCTCATCCTGAATCCGCACTCGCGTTTTACTGATGTTGCCAAGGGCTTCCACCATGGAAAACAGATTGGTAGCAGGCACAATACCATCGAGCGCGATGGTAATATCCAGCTCCCAACCGTTGGCCAGTAGAGTTGCATCATTAACCAATTTTTCTGTTGCAGCAAGGATTGCCCTGCCTCGTTCTAAGATAAGCTTACCTGCCTCGGTAAAATTTGCTCTATGACCTGAGCGGTCAAAAATCATCAGATCCAAGTCTTGTTCAAGTTTCTGGATTTGATAACTCAAGGAGCTAGGAGCACGATTTAGCTCATTAGCCGCAGCCGCAAAGCTACCTCTACGTTCTATGGCATCCAGAATATGTAGTGCTTCTAACGTGATTGGACTTAGCAAGGCTTTCTCCTGTAGATCATCTCATTGGCTCAACTTTGTGAGTTTAATCACATTTAATGAATGTACTAATTACTTACCATTTAAATATAACATTTTGATTAATCGATTTATTTTGACAAGGTGTTACTTTTTTCAGCATAAAACAAGACAAGCAATTCAATGTAAATGATAGTAATTATCATTAATGTTTATTAGAATTCCCGCGTCTAATTCAACAAGGAAAACGCAGGTAGTTCAAATGTATAAAAAATCTCTGCTCGCTAGTGCAATTGTTGTAGCACTTATGCCTTCAGCATACGCTGAACAACAATCACAATTCAACGAAGTTGTTGTTACTGCAACACGTTCAACCCAAAACAAACAAGATGTTGCGGCATCAATTGACACGGTTAGTGCTCAAGACATCGATAACACTCTAGCTACAGATGTCAAAGATGCACTCAAATATACACCGGGTGTCGAGGTAAAATCAGGTAGCCGTTTTGGAATCTCTGGCTTTAATATTCGCGGCATGGAAGATAGCCGTATTCTTACGGTCATTGACGGCGTTCAGCAACCCGTAGGTTATAACCCTGGCGCAAGCGAACAGCGAAAATACAGTAATGCTATTGAAGTTGACACCCTACAAGCCATTGAGGTGAACAAAGGCCCTTCGTCTACCCTTTACGGTTCTGACGCTCTAGGTGGTTTAGTTCAGTTTCGAACTAAAAACCCAAGCGATGTATTAATTAACGATGAAGATGGTCACCGTTTTGGTATCAAATCAACCTACACTTCGGTTGATGAACAATTTAAAAACACGCTGACCTGGGCAATGAGACAAGGCAAACTTGAAACCTTGTTGATGGCCACTTATGCCCAAGGGCATGAAACAAAATCACACGACTCAGGTGCAGATATTGAAGGCCCTGGACGTGGCTTAACCAACCCTGCGGATACGGAATTAGGCAATCTACTGGCTAAAGCTCAATACCAAGCCAATGAAGATCATCGTTTAGGGGTAACCATTGAGCATTACACTAAAAACTATGATGAAGATGAGCTTAGCTACAACGGTTATGCCATCATGCCGGGCTTTGTCTATAGCAACAACTACAACGAAGACGTGAATAAACGTACTCGTATTTCATTAGATCACCAATGGTTAATGGATACTCTATTGGTCGATCAAAGCCTTGTAACACTGAGTTACCAAGACTCCAGTACTCTAAATAAAAACTACGATACAACACCAAGTGCCGGTGCTCGTATGCGTGAGCGTGACTCGGCCGATAAGGCAGTACAGTTTGACGTTCAGCTTAATAAGCTTATTGACTCCGATGGTTTATCACATGACGTCACTTATGGTGGCTCTTATCTAAATAACGCATTTAGCTTACAAAATACCGACCATTTATATAAAACAGGCACATCGCGTGATGGCAGCACGGGAGTGCCAGACGCAGACATCATCAAATGGGGTCTTTTCGCCCAAGATCAGATGTACTTTTTGGATGAGCAGCTAATTTTAACTGCTGGTTTACGTTATGACTCTTTTGAAGCGACACCGAAAACTGATTCTGCCTTTACTACCGAGTACAAACCAAATAAAGATAATGCCTTTACCGGAAAGCTCGGGGCGGTTTATCACTTACAAGACAACCTCGCCGTTTTCGGCCAAATTAGCCAAGGCTTCAAAGCGCCAACCGTTTACGATCTCTATTACTTCTACAATCGAGGTGCAATTATTGAGGCGAACCCTGATTTGAAAGCAGAACGAAGTATTGCTTATGAAATTGGTACTCGTGGCAATAATGCCTATGGCAACATGGAATTTGCGTTGTTCGTCAATGACTACAAAGATTTCATTACCCAAACGAAAACAGGTCAATCCGGTGGTAAAGATGTCATCAGCAAATACAATATCGATGAAGTTCAAATCTATGGTGCCGAGTTCAGTTCAACTCTACTGTTAGATACCATTTCACCATTACCACAAGGTAGCTATGCTCGTCTTTCCATTGCTTATGCTCATGGCGAAGATAAAGCCACTGGTAAAGAAATTGACACGGTTGCACCTTTAACCAGCGTGCTGGGCTTAGGTTATGAACAAGCCGATTTTGGCTCAGCCTTGAATGTAAAAATGGTGGCAAGCAAAAATGAGTGGCAGGTTGAGAACAATTTAGACGTTGCGGGTTATGCGGTGGTTGACCTCGCGGCTTACTACGTTCCAGTCAAAGATCTCACCGTTCGCGCGGGGCTTTTCAACCTGTTTGATAAGAAATATTGGCACTACTCTGATATTTCAGGAAAAAACGGCACAGAAAGATTCAATCTTGACTACGACACTCAACCAGGACGCAACTGGGGTATTTCTCTCGATTACCAATTCTAGTCTTGAACACAAAAAAGCCAGCTTACGCTCTGTCTCTTATACACAAATCCCCCGTCAAGTACGGGGGATTTTTTTGAACTCTGTTTGATGTTGTCGATCTGATCTTCATTACAACATCAGCAAACACTATGAACTTTATATCAAAACTCTG
>NZ_AOMO01000047.1 GCF_000338875.1 Vibrio mimicus CAIM 602
ATCTATTCGCTCGGGGTAATTTTCTACGTTGCAAAACGTATTCCCTATAACCATGCGATTTGGCACGCCTTTGTTTTGGCGGGTTGTGCGTGCCATTTCTTAGCGATTTATCTCTACGTGGAACCGATTTAGCATCGCGCGCTTTCCCATTCACCCGCTAGTCGCTCAAGGTCAAGGTGTTAGTGGTTTAGCGTGTTTCGATCTGCTTGATGGTTGCGTGCAAAGTGTATTGCGTTTGCTCATTTAGGCTCAGCTCAATAGGTTTGCCTTCTACCGATGTGTGCGGACGCAGATAAGTCTCTGCTAAGCGCTTGATCGACTGCCAAATCGTCACTTCCTGCTCTTCTCCCCAAACGCCTTGCGCATCTTGTACTCGGATGACTAAGCGAACCGCAATAACTGATTGGCTACTCTGATTAGTAATGGCGCTATCTAACCTGAGTTTGCCTTGCTCGTAGCGTGGGGCACTGAGTACCACATCCACACCGGAATCACTCAGCTGTAGCACTGGTCGGTTCTCACCGACGTTGATCACGACGCTGGTTAATGAGGGTTGCACAATCAAGGGTGCGGTGTGTGTTACGCTCGGTTGGCTTGTCGTGGTTTCTGTTTTTTGTACGTAGTGCCACGTAAAGTCGTCATTCAATTGAACTTGGCGACCATCTTTCAACTGCAAGGTTTCCCCTGCAAAAACCAGTGTAGATAGGCTGGCTAAACTGACGGCCGAAATTAGTTTTTTCATTATTATCAATCCTTCTAGTGGCGCCAGAATGCAGGGAAAAACAGTACGAGTATAGTTAGAATTTCCAAACGACCCATCAACATACCCAAGCTTAATAACCATTTTGCTGCGTCGGGCAGGGCTGCGAAGTTACCCGTTGGGCCGATCACACTCCCCATACCAGGGCCTACGTTTGCTACAGCGGTTACTGCGCCGGAGATGCTGGTGATCGAGTCTAATCCCATGGCTGATAACGCGCCAGCCAGCACCACGATGGTGATAAAGAAGGTTAAACCAAAAGCGACGACAGAGCGGATGATCTCTTCGTTTACAGGACGTTGGTTATAGCGCTGAATAAAGATGCCTGAAGGATGAACCAAGTTCAGCAGTTGTTTTTTCAGTAGTGCCATCGCAATTTGGAAGCGAAACACTTTAATGCCGCCAGAGGTTGAACCTGAGCATGCCCCCGCCATGAGCAGGAAAGCAAAAATGGTTGAGGGCAGGGCACCCCAAGAGGTGAAATCATCCAAACCAAACCCTGTGGTGGTCACGACGGAGACAATGTTAAACATGGAGACTCGCAACGCATCCATAATTTCGTAGTCGTCTCTCAGCCACAGCCAAGTGGCGACAATCAGACTCGATATCATAAACAGCCAGAAGAAGCCGCGTACTTGTTCATCCTTGAGTAAAGCACGTGGACTCTGTTTACGTAAGGCTTGTACAAACAGCAAAAACGGCAGTCCCCCAAGGAACATAAACAGGGTGGCCACCCAATGTGCCCCATGAGAGAAGCGGTTCATTGAACTATCACTGGTCGAGTATCCGCCCGTCGACAGAGTCGTAAAGGCGTGGTTAATGGCTTCAAATGGGGTCATGCCAGTAGCGATATAGCTCAAGAAACACAACCCAGTGAGCACCAGATAAACCGCAACAATGTTTTTCGCGACCGTTTTAGCGCGTGGGCTACTTTTATCAGACCAGTCAGACGATTCTGTTTGGAACAGCTTCATCCCACCCACGTTGAGCATCGGCAGTACCGCTACCGCCATCACAATAAAGCCCACCCCGCCTAACCATTGCAATATTGAGCGCCAGAGCAGAATGCTGGGTGGCATATCGTCCAAACCGCTCAGTACAGTGGAGCCTGTGGTAGTCAGTCCGGACATGGTTTCAAAGTAGGCGTCAGTAAAGCTGATGTGGTTGATAAACACAAAAGGCAAAGCAGCAAACGCACTGGAAATGGTCCACACCAGACTGGTGATCAAAAACATATCACGCACGTTCAACCGAAAGCTTTCGGTACGACCAATGCTCAAACAGATGAAGGCGACTAAGTGGGTGATGATCACCGCTTGTGCGAAATCGAGGAAACCACCGCTACCGGTAAAAAAGGCAACGAGGGTCGGTACATACATAAACAGGGCCAGCTTGGAGAGCACCAGCCCGATAATAAAGGTAATGGGGCGTAAGTTGAGCATAACGCCAACCCCTACAGGAAGAATGGGCTCGGCTGGAATAGAGCTTCCACGTCGGGCACATATTTTTTATCGACCAAGAACATGACGACGTGGTCGTCTTGCTCGATGACTGTGCGATCATGGGCAATCAGTACTTCTTCGCCGCGAACAATCGCACCGATTGTTGTGCCCGGTGGCAGTTTAATGTCTCCCACGGCACGTCCTACGACTTTAGATGTGGCTTCATCACCGTGGGCGATGGCTTCAATCGCTTCTGCCGCTCCACGACGTAAAGAAGAAACGTTAACAATATCGGCACGGCGAACGTGGGTTAACAATGCGGAAATGGTGGCTTGTTGTGGTGAAATCGCCACATCAATTACGCCGCCTTGTACTAAGTCTACATAGCCGCTGCGCTGGATCAGCACCATGGCTTTTTTGGCACCCATACGTTTCGCCAGCATGGCCGACATAATATTGGTTTCATCTTCGTTGGTGAGCGCGATAAACACGTCTACCTGATCGATGTTCTCTTCCGACAGCAATTCCTGATCTGCTGCATCACCACAGAATACGATGGTGTTTTCTAACTCTTCAGATAGCTGCTCGGCACGCTGGTAGCTACGCTCAATCAATTTGACGCTGTAGGTGTGTTCCAAGCGCTTAGCAAGGCTTGCACCTATGTTACCGCCCCCAACAATCATGATCCGGCGATAGGGTTTCTCAAGGCGCTGTAGCTCACTCATGATGGAGCGAATATGGTTACTGGCGGCGATGAAAAACACTTCATCATCCGCCTCAATAATCGTGGTACCTTGCGGGCGGATAGGGCGACCTTGACGGAAAATCGCTGCAACCCGAGTGTCGATGTGTGGCATGTGATCGCGCAGTGCCGAAAGAGCGTTACCCACTAGCGGACCGCCGTAATAGGCTTTCACCGCAACAAGGCTGACTTTTTCTTCTGCAAAGCTCACTACTTGCAATGCCCCAGGATACTGAATCAAGCGCTCGATATAGCTGGTGACTAGTTCTTCAGGGGCAATCAGATGATCAACGGGTACAGCACCAGATTGAAACAGCGCTTCTTTTTCGGCCAGATATTGAGGAGAACGAATACGTGCAATACGGTTGGGCGTGTTAAACAAAGTGAAGGCAACCTGACACGCGGCCATGTTGGTTTCATCGGTATTGGTGACGGCGACTAGCATGTCGGCATCTTGTGCCCCTGCTTCGCGCAGTACATCGGGGTGGCTGGCATGGCCATTAACCACACGTAAATCATATTTATCTTGTAAATCGCGCAGTCGGTCAGCGTTTTTATCGACGACCGTGATGTCATTGTTCTCACCGACTAAGTTTTCGGCTAGCGTGCCGCCCACTTGCCCTGCACCAAGAATGATGATTTTCATAACCTGTTCTCTTTGTTTGCTCACGCCCAAGGCGAGTTGGCTCGCCTTGGTTTACCGAATCAGTTTTGTTTGCTTAACACGGCGTAATAGAAACCGTCCATAGCTTCCTCTCCGGGAAGGATCTGTCGGCCGGGTTGTGCGGGATCTGAGCCAACCAAGCTAGCATTCGGTGTGCGTTCCAGAAACGCTTTGACCTGCAAGCTATTTTCTTGTGGTGTGATCGAGCACGTTGCGTACACCAAAGTACCACCGGGTTTTAATTGTTGCCACATAGCGTCCAAAATTTCGCGCTGTAGCTCAGCTAATGCTGGGATATCTTCCGCGCGACGCAGCCATTTGATGTCAGGATGGCGGCGAATAACGCCTGTTGCAGAACAAGGAGCATCCAATAAGATGCGATCAAATTGCTCGCCTTGCCACCAATCTTGTGGGTAACGCGCATCACCACAAATCACCTGCGCGTTGAGGTTTAAACGCTGCAGGTTTTCTTGTACGCGTTTGAGGCGTGTTTCATCACAATCAATGGCGACGACTTGGCTATTTGGAGTACGCTCCAGAATATGCGCGGTTTTGCCTCCGGGAGCAGCGCAGCAATCTAAGATCAGCTCTCCCGCTTTAGGGGCAAGGTAAGTTAGTGCTAACTGTGCTGCGGCATCTTGTACGGAAACCCAACCTTCGGCAAAACCGGGAAGTTGATTTACATCGCAAGGACTCGCCAAGCAAAGTGCATCTTCCGCTTGCGAATGCGGTTCGCTAGCGAGATCTGCTTGCTCAAGCAGTGTCTTGTATTCATCACGGTTGTGGTGCTGATGGTTAACACGCAGCCACATTGGGGCTTTGCTGTTGTTGGCTTCGACGATTTGTTGCCATTGCTCGGGATAACTCTCTTTGAGCAACTTCAGTAACCAGCCAGGATGACCGTAACGACCTGCATCATGGCTGGTGGCTTGGGCATCTAAGCGTTCTTGATCGCGCTGATAGTTACGCAGGACTGCGTTAATCAAACCACGCAAACGAGGGCCTTTCAGATCTTGTGCGCCCTCAACCGTTTCACCTACTGCCGCATGGGCTGGGATACGCATGAAACTTAATTGATAAAGGCCGACCAAGATAAGGAAGTGAAACACACGTTGTTTGCCTTTCAGCGGTTTTTCCATCAGGGATTGGCTAATGGATTCCAAACGCGGTAACTGGCGCAAAACGCCATAGCAGATCTCTTGCAGCAAGGCGTGATCTCGCGGTCTGATTTGCTGCTGAGCCGCAGGCAAAGCATTAGACAGGGACTGCCCTAAATCAACCACTTGGTAAAGAGCCGATGCAGCAGCGGCGCGAACATTCATAATAAAACCTAAACAAAAAAGCTGAACCCTAGCCATCCATCGGCTAGGGTTCAGGATTAACTGAGTTGGGAACCGACACTAAACCAGTCGGCACGCGCATTGAGAATATCTTGTACTGGCAAGGCTTTCTTGCCCGGAATTTGCAGGCTTTCGAGCACTAGTACATCTTGCCCGGTTGCCACGTAAATCCCGCTCTTATCTGCTTGGATAATGGTACCCGGAGTTTGAGTTACTGCTCGTGTTTCAACACGCGCTTGCCAAACCTTAATGCTGTTTTCTGCTACTTCAAAATGGCTCATCGGCCAAGGATTAAAGGCGCGAATGCAGCGCTCAATATGGGCGGCTTCATCATTCCAGTTAATACGGGCTTCTTCTTTACTGAGCTTATGAGCATAGTTGGCCAGCGCATCGTCTTGCTTTATCGCAACCGCAGTGCCTTGGGCGATATCTTCTAAGCACTCTAGCAGCGCTTGAGGGCCAAGTTCAGCCAGCTTGTCATACATGGAAGCACTGGTGTCGCTCGCTTCGATCGGCAGAGTAGTGATTTTCAGCATATCGCCCGTATCAAGGCCGACATCCATCTGCATGATGGTGACACCGGTTTCGCTATCGCCCGCCCAAATAGAACGTTGAATCGGCGCAGCACCACGCCAACGAGGTAGGATGGAGCCGTGCACATTAATACAGCCGAGTTTTGGGGTATCCAAAACCACTTTTGGCAACAGTAAGCCGTAGGCAACCACTACCATCAGATCAGCGTTGAGTGCGACAAGTTGCTGTTTTGACTCTTCAGATTTAAAGTTTTCTGGTTGATAAACCGGAATGTTGTGCTCAAGTGCAAGGGTTTTGACTGGGCTGGCAGTGAGTTTTTTGCCGCGACCCGCTGGGCGATCGGGTTGGGTGTAGACCGCAATGATCTCGTGCTCCGAAGACAATAACGCCGCCAAGTGACGGGCGGCGAAATCCGGAGTACCTGCAAAGACAATACGTAGTGATTGGCTCAAGGTTACCTCACAGTAAATAGCTATTTTTTCTCGTTGAAGCGTTTGATTTTCTCTAGCTTCTCTTTAATGCGGTTGCGCTTAAGTGGTGACAGATAGTCAACAAACAGCTTACCCGCTAGATGATCGAGTTCATGTTGTACACAGATAGCCAGTAGGTCGTCAGCTTCAAAGCTGTACTCTTGACCATTGCGATCCAGTGCTTTCACTGTCACTTCTGCAGCGCGTGGAACTAAAGCCCGTGCGCCAGGGACAGATAAACAACCCTCTTCAATACCATCTTCACCGCGTTTTTCGATAATTTCTGGGTTAATCAGCACCATAGGCTGATCGCGAGTTTCAGAAATATCGATCACCACGATACGTTGGTGAATATCGACTTGAGTTGCCGCCAATCCAATGCCTTCTTCGGCATACATGGTTTCCAACATGTCATCGACGATTTGTTGGATTTCTGGCGTCACTTTCTCGACCGGTTTTGCAACGGTACGCAGTCGATCATCTGGGAATGTTAATACTTGTAATACAGACATATACACTCGAAATGTTGAACTGTGCCGAAACAGCTTAATGCGTGTTGGCTCAATTCTAGACATTTTATGACCCAAATGACAGCATCCGGACGTGATTTCTCCGATACCCAGTAAATTTTTCGACCAAGGAAGCAAGGTCATGGCACGATTAACCCGTTATATTGCCTGCGCTTTATTACCTTTCGCTTTACTCAGTGAACAGGTGACCGCGGATGAGCAAACACCGCTGACTCTTAAACAAAATGCCCACAACTTATACCGTGGTGAAGGGCGATACCCT
>NZ_AOMO01000048.1 GCF_000338875.1 Vibrio mimicus CAIM 602
AGTGCGTTGTACAGCAGAGGAACCGCTTTGTTCAGCGCGACAGTGAATTTGAATGGCTTGTGCACACGTTGGCCTGAAGGCTGACCAGATTGTGGGTCAGTCGGTACGGTCACGACGTGGTCAAACTGTTGCACCAGCATCTCATCTTCGTGGCCTTCAACGAATGAATCGCCGATAGAGTCTGCAGTACATGCGCCAGCAGTGATAAGGCCCTGAGTTTGGCCGTCGATAGAGATATAACATGGAGTTGGCATGGCTATTTCCTTTCTAAAAAATCATTAAATAAATGAAAGCGTTAACGCGCTAAGCGCACCGTCACCAGATAAGGAGCAAGGTCGATGCCAACTTACTTACCATTGAAAATCAATGTGTTATCTCATCATCTCCATCAATAAAGCAAAAACCTGCCTGTCCTTGAGCAAGATCTTGCTTGGTAGGCAACATTCATCTTGGTGATAAAACTCGCGGCGTATTACTTGGTAACTGAGAGTACTTGGTTATCTGCACCCAGATTGATACACTTCGCTTTCATTTAACGTCACGGAAGGCTATTTCCATGAATGCATTCAATAAATTAGTAAAACATTCTAAAAAAATTTCTAACTTCAATCATTTGTCATCGATTGTCGGCTGGGATCAAGCTGCGGTGATGCCAAGTGGCGGCGCAGAAGCACGCTCGCAAGCCATGGCTGAGCTTTCTGTGCATATTCACGGTTTAATGACTCAGCCACAATTGGCAGATTGGTTTGCTGAAGCGGAAAGCGAAACACTCAATGTTGAGCAACAAGCGACTTTGCGTGAAATGAAGCGCCAATGGCAACAAGCTACGGTTCTGCCAGAAGCCTTAGTCGAGGCACAATCACTAGCAGGTTCAAAATGTGAGCACGCATGGCGCGACCAACGTAAAAACAATGATTGGGCAGGTTTTGAGAAAAATTGGGCTGAAGTCGTCAAACTCTCTCAAGAAGAAGCACAAATCCGCGCTGAGGCGACAGGAAAAACGCCTTACGATGCGATGCTTGAACTTTACGAGCCTGGCACCACGACTGAACAACTGAATCACGTGTTTAGTGATGTCAAAACATGGCTGCCAAGCTTAATCGATGTGGTGATCGAAAAACAAAGCAGTGAAAATTTTATTGCACCAAAAGGTCATTACCCAGCGGAGAGTCAAAAAGCCCTGGGCCTTGAAGTGATGCAACTGCTGCAATTTGACTTTAACCATGGCCGCCTTGATGAGAGTGTTCACCCCTTCTGTGGCGGCGTACCGAGCGATGTACGCATTACCACTCGCTACAACGAAAGCGAGTTTGTGCAGTCTTTGATGGGCATTGTGCATGAAACTGGCCATGCGCGTTACGAACAAGGCTTACCCAAACATCTGGCAGGCACACCCGCCGGAGAAGCACGTTCAATGGGCATCCATGAGTCCCAATCTCTGTTCTTTGAGATGCAAGTTGGTCGTAGCCCAGCCTTTATTGCTCATTTAGCGGATCTGGCAGGGAAACATTTTTCCGCGATGAATGATCCTGTTTTCCGCATTGAGAATATTCAAAAGCTGTACACCCGTGTGCAGAAAGATTTTATCCGCGTTGATGCGGATGAGCTCACTTACCCTGCCCACGTGATCCTGCGTTTTGAAATCGAACGTGATTTGATGAATGGCAAAATCAAACACACTGATGTGCCAGAGCTTTGGGATCAAAAGATGCAGGCTTATTTGGGTCTAAGTACCAAAGATAACTACAAAAATGGTTGTATGCAGGATATACACTGGACGGATGGCAGCTTTGGTTACTTCCCAAGCTATACCTTAGGTGCCATGTATGCGGCACAATTTATGGCTGCAATGAAGAAAAGCGTGGATGTTGATAGCGCAATCCGCTGTGGCAATCTCTCGCCAATTTTCTCTTGGTTGTCTGAGAATATTTGGAGTAAGGGTAGCTTATTTAGTACCGATGAATTGGTTACGCAGGCAACAGGTGAGCGCTTAAATCCTCAACACTTTAAGCAACATCTGATGAATCGTTACTTGAACAAGTGATTATCAACCAGCGCAGTCCATTGTCTGCGCTGGTTAGTTTTGAACAGAAATCCGCTGTTCTAAAAGAACAACTTCAGATCAATTGAACCCACTAAACCATAGTAGGATCAGGCTCTAGGCCCATTAATTGTCGACCGAGAATCTGTGCGCAAACATCATAATCGGTGTACGCGTGAGCACCTGTCATGTGCGAATCACGGAACAAGCGTTGACCTTCGTTATCACTAAACCAAGCCATCCCCCCCCATCGCATCGAACAAACGATCAACTGCAGCAATACACATCTTTACAGCGTACGCTTGGTTGGTTCGCCAGTATGCGAGAGTTTCTGCATCAGGGTACTCTTTACGCTCACCGTGCTCTTTATGGTCACCCCATGTTTTTTCCAACAAAGCTCGCGCAGCTGCAACCTGATGAGTGGATTCCGCTAAACGCATCAGTGCAGGTGTTGCAACACCCACGTTTGCACCAGTATAAGCACGAACCCGATTTTTCTGTTTCTCAGCGAACACAACCAACATGCGTTCGGCAATACCCAAACTGATTGCTGCAAAACCACAAGCAAAATATGGGCGATAAGGCGTGTAGAAAATATCACTGTCAGGATACAAGCCAAAACCCGCTGAACGACCTTCCATCATGCCTTTTGCCGTTTCAATGCGGTGTTCAGGGATGAACACATTGTCCAATACCAGCGTTTTGGTACCACTCGATTTCATGCCTGCAGCATACCAGTCGTCAACGATCTTATATTCATGGCGCGGTACGACACCGAAACAATAAATTTTGTTACCTGCATCATCAAAACGGTTGAAGCCTAAAATTGCCCAATCTGCATGGTCACAACCACTACTCCAACGCATGTCACCATTAATGATAACGCCTCCTTCGGTTTCAACAATCTTACCAAATGGTGCGATGCTTGAACTCGCAGTGGCTTCCGGATTGTTACCCCAAAACTCTTCTTGAGCTTGTTTGGAGAACATTGCCATTTGGTGACTGTGTGTCGCCAACAAACTTGCGCCCCAAGCCGTACCACCACACGCTCCTGCCAGTGCGGCCACGCAATCAGTAAACTCTGGTAATGAGATTTCCAAGCCACCATAAACTTTTGGTTGGAATGCGCGGAAAAAACCGATTTCACGTAATAGACGGATGTTTTCTTCCGGTGGAGTACGGTCTTGTTCAGCCTGTTGTGCGTTCTTTGCAATGATTGGCAATATGGCATTTAACTTTTCAAGTAGAGGATTGTGTTGTTTCATCATCGATTCCTTTTGACATAGACCCTGTTGTTGTTTTCATCGGGTATTAAGTTCATTATTGCCACACTCGGCGTGATGTTAAATGGATGTTACCAATCTTCGCTTGTACTTTTCGTAGATATAGATAATGTATTAACTATTCTTTGATATGCTTGGGTTCAAGGCAGGAAAATAAGCAAGGGCAGCACACATGGAGCTAGTGGCAATACCCAATTTAGATATCGGAAAAGTCTACGACTCTCGATACAACAACAGTGATTTTCACATTGAAAGGCTTGACAGTTTGGCGCTGTTTTTTGGGCGTAACATGCCTACCCATTACCACGATCGCTATTACCAACTGCATATTATTCTCGAAGGGACAACCCACGTACTGCTTGATCAAGCACACTACTCAGAAACAGGGACCACACTGTTTTTTACACCACCGACCGTCCCCCATTCTTTTGTTACTGATGACGATGCCAACGGTTATGTAATTACCGCTAGCCAACCACTGGTCTGGCGTTTATTAGATATTGAAATCGGCAGAAACGATGTCGCTTCTACTGCACTACAGCCCTTTTGTACCCGTTTAGAAAATCCTTCTCAGCTGATTTCACTACTAGAAATGCTGATGAAAGAGCAGGACAAAACCGAATTTATGAGTGATGTCGCCAATCAAGCTCTGCTTCAATTGGTACTGATCGATGTAATGCGCCATGCCAATACCCGACCTGTATCAAGCCTATTCCGCAGTGCGGACGTGGCACTTTTTAATCGCTTTAACCAGATGATAGAAATGAGTTATAAACAGCACTTGACGTTGCCAGAATATGCAGAACAACTGGGGTTAACTACGGCTAGGCTCAATGACATATGCAGGAAGATCAGTGGCTTGTCATCAAAGCGATTGGTTGCAGAACGTGTAATGCAAGAAGCGAGACGCTTGCTGCTGCTCACGCCAATGGCGGTGTCTCAAGTGGCCTATGAACTGGGTTATCAAGACCCTGCCTACTTCGCGCGTTTTTTCAAAAAGCAAGTCGGAGAGACAGCGTCTGATTTTCGATTCAATAAAAAAGAGATAACGACTAAGCCGTTATCTCGATTGATACATCAAAGAGCTGGGGAGGATTAACGATCCAGCCCCCCCATGAACATGTATTTCATCTCCAAGAACTCTTCCATTCCGTGACGAGAACCTTCACGCCCCAGTCCTGACTCTTTGATGCCACCAAAAGGTGCCGCTGCGGTTGAAATCAAACCTTCGTTGATTCCTACCATTCCCACTTCTAATGCTTCAGCTACACGCCATGCTCGCCCCAGTGAACGCGTGTAAAAATACCCAGCTAAACCGGATTCCGTGTTATTGGCGCGTTCAAGCACTTCTGCTTCATCTTTAAATCTAAATAGCGGTGCAACTGGGCCAAACGTCTCTTCCTCTGCAATCAGCATGTCGTCAGTCATGTCGGTTAACACGTAAGGTACAACGAACAATTGCTCGTCATCTACCACGCCGCCACACAGCACTTTTGCACCTTTCGCAACTGCGTCTTCAACATGTTCTTGTACTTTTGCCACCGAACTGCGGTTAATCAAAGGACCGATTGAAACGCCTTCAGCAAAGCCATCACCAACTTTTAGCTGTTTAACTCGGTTGGTCAGTTTCTCAGCAAATTCATCGTACACAGCATCATGGACAAACAGGCGATTGGCGCAGACACAAGTTTGACCCGCATTACGGAACTTGGCGATCATCGCGCCTTCAACTGCCGCATCAATATCAGCATCATCAAACACGATAAATGGGGCGTTTCCTCCCAGCTCTAATGCGAGCTTTTTGATGGTTGAAGCAGACTGGTTCATCAAGATTTTGCCGACATTAGTCGAACCAGTGAAAGATACCTTACGCACTCGTTTATCGCTGGTAAACACACCGCCAATTGCCCGTGAGTCCCCCGTGATAACGTTAAACAAGCCTTTTGGTAGTCCTGCATCTTCCGCCAACTTAGCCAATGCTAACGCGGTAAACGGCGTTTCTTGTGCGGGTTTTAACACCATTGAACAACCCGCTGCAAAAGCGGGGGCGGCTTTACGGGTAATCATGGCGGCTGGAAAATTCCATGGCGTAATCGCAGCGACTACCCCTATCGGTTCCCTAGTCACCACAATTTTGCCGTTTTCACGGTGGCTTGGGATTATTTCGCCATAAGCACGTCGCGCTTCTTCGCTGTACCACTGAACAAAGCTCGCCGCATAGGTGATTTCACCTTTCGCTTCAGTAAATGGCTTGCCCTGCTCTAACGTTAAAATGGTCGCTAAATCATCGATATGCTCCATCATTAACTCATACCACTTACGCAAGAGATTCGCTCGATGATCGGCGGTGGTCTTTTTCCACAGCTCAAAGGCACATTGTGCGGCAGTGACGGCTTGCAGCGCTTGTTGCTCACCAAACATGGGGATTTCACCGATGGTGTTACCTGTCGAAGGATTCGTGACGGCTTGAGTACGCCCCTGCTCAGCAACCCACTGCCCATCGATATAACAGCGTTGCTGAAACAGTTCTGAGTAATTTAAGTTCATATCTTACTCCGTAACCTCAAAGACAACGTTAACCTGACCAGTACCTGAGCTTGGGAAATATTCGGTGATCACCGTGCTTTCACCTTGATATTTATCCCAGCCTAGTGCACCAAATAACATCGCTGTATCGTGCATGCCACCTTCGCCTGAACACAGTGCTGCATAATCTGGAAGCATTTCTAAGAAGGTTTTGTAATTTCGGTTACGCCACAGCTCGAGCACGCGTAAGTCAACTTGGCGGTTGAATTCTTTTGAAATCGTAAATGTGCCATTGTTGGCTTCGTATTTGTCATTATCCCAAATACGATGAGATAACGAGCCTGAAGCCAATAACATCACTCGGCTGTCACTTTGTTCAACCGCTTCACGGATCGCCTCACCAAGAATACGTGACGACTCAATGTTGTGAACCGTACACCAAGCCGCGACCGAGACAACGTTGAAATGGTTGTCTTGGTTCATGAAGCGCATGGGCACTAACGTGCCGTACTCTAGGTCGAGTGAATCCACTTGATGAGAGAGGGTAAACACGCCCTTTTCTGTCGCTTTCTCTGCGATAAGATCACCCAGATCGCGATTACCACGGTACTGATATTTAAGGTTTTGGATGAAGTGTGGAAACTCGTGACTGGTGTAGTTACCCGAAAACGACTCATTCGAGTTGATATGGTAACCCGCGTTAACCAACCAATGCGTATCCAACACTATGATGGTATCAACCCCCACCTCTTTCGCCATTTTGGCAATTTCTTTATGACCATCAATAGCGGCTTGACGGCAACCGTGTAAACGGCCTGGTTGTTCTGACAGGATCATGGTCGGGACGTGCGTAATTTTCGCCGCGATACAGAGTTTACCCATTGTTGATTTCCTTCTACTTAGTGCATTGTTAGTGATGTCGCTTACTCAATGCTTCGTTATTGTTTCGATCTTCCAATATATTGATCTTATTGAAATAGTGTCAGCGCAAAGGTGGTCATAACACTCACGGTCACCATCGCTAACAGAGTGGTCGGTAGTAACACAGCAGCGCACATACCTCCAAGTTGTACCTTTGCCCGATGACGGCATACACCCCAAACATCGGCATACTCGCCAAAATTACCGCGACAGCACTCATCGTCGGGTCGAGTTCAAACCACCCCATTAAACACAACATGACGATCAGCGGATGCAGTACCAATTTCGCCAGCATCACCAGACTGATCTCTTGTTTCATGCCTGATAATTTGACCCCAACCAAGCCCCCGCCAATGGTAAAAAGCGCTACCCCAGTGACGGTGCTGGCTAAGATATCGATAATGCGTACCGCCGTTTCGGGTGTGCGCCAGTTAAGCCCAGAGCAAAGCATGCCGAGCACAATCGAAATCACGATGGGGTTCTTAGCCAAGTTTTTCGTTGTTTCTATGACAGTTCTTTTGAGGCTGCCTTTGCTTTCTCGGTTCGACATGTCAGCCAACGTTAATAACAAAGGCAGCATGATGAGGTTTTCGACCACCAGCGTAAGTGAAAATGGAATCAAAGCTTTGTTACCAAACAGAAAATAGATGATTGGAAAACCAATCAATAAGCTGTTGGAAAAGCTGCCGCCCAAACCCAAAATCACAGCATGAGAAGGCGATTTTTTCAGCTTCAATAACGCAATCGCCGCGACCAAACCAAATGCTAATAGCGAGCCTAAGGTATACGCGATGACGTAATCCGTGTTCCAAATCTGTTCCAGCGGCTTACTGCTTAGTGCACTAAAAATCGCCGCTGGCAGACCAAAATTAAACACAAACGCCGCTAAGCTTTTATGGCCATTGTGGGGAATAATTTCTCGTTTAAAGGCAACATAACCCACACCGATCACCAGAAAAACAGGCAGTATTGTCATCACCACGTAGCTAAGCTGGTTCATCTGCTTTTTCCTAAACTCAACCTTAAATCACTACTGCAAAGCCTGTTGAACCAGTTTTTGGTGAATATTGTTCTTCTTGAAATTCAGTTGCGGATGAAGTTCCACCATTTCAAAGCCAATGCTGAGATAGTGCTTCTCAAATGCTTCCGACAAGAATTCACAATACACATCAAATACTCGCTGTGCGGCTTTCTGTAAGGTTTCCATATCTCGCCCAACGCCAACCTTTGCTGTGAGGTGGATAAAGCGGTTTTCTGGATCCTCATCAGCAACCAAGTAGTAATCACACTTGATTGCACGAGTGCGAATACCCCCTTTGGGGAATACGCCTGTATCTATTGCTTCACGGTGAATCGCCTGCATCAATGCCGGAATGTCGATGTCCGACTCGACGTTAGGCGAGTATTCCATAATAAAATGTGGCACTTTCTTCACTCCTTTCGGGCTCCATTTCAGAGCCCGGAATCCGATTGTTCTTCAACTCACAAAGCTGGTTATTTACCCAGAGTTGGCACCCGATGTAGATCGTGAGCGATACAAACGTTCTTAGTTTCCATGTAGAAATCAAAGCTCCAGTCACCGCCATCGCGACCGATACCGGACATCTTCACGCCACCAAATGGTGAAGGCAGGTTACGATTGTTTTCTGAGTTCACCCAGATCATGCCCGCTTCCACTTTGGTCGCCATGCGCATTGCTCGGCCTGTGTTGGAGGTCCAGATATAACCTGCCAAGCCGTAATCAGTTTCGTTAGCTATCTCTAGCGCCTCTTCTTCGCTGTCAAAACCAATACAGGTCAATACCGGACCGAAGATCTCTTCACGCGCAATTCGCATCGTGTTATCTGCATCCGTAAATAGAGTCGGAGTTAGGTAGTTGCCTGCCCCTTTCTCTGGCAGTTTTCGACCACCCACTGCGATCGTTGCGCCATCTTCTTCTGCGGCCTTCATGTAGCTCATTACCTTGTTGTAATGAGATTGATGAACCAATGGACCGACTTCCGTTTCTGGATCTAAAGGATGACCAACACGTAATGCTTCAACGCGTTGTTTCAATGCTTCAATAAACTTCGGTTTGATGCCGTTTTGGATAAGCAGACGACTTGAACTGGTACAACGCTGTCCATTCAGGCTGTAGATCATAAATACAACCGCATCCAGTGCGCGTTCAAAGTCAGCATCATCAAAGACGATTACTGGATTCTTGCCACCTAGCTCAAAGTGCACACGTTTCAGTGTCGGTGCGCCCTGCGCTTGAATCATCGAACCTGTCACCGTTTCACCGACAAACGCTACCGCTTTGATCGCTTTGTGTTCTGTTAGTGTTTTTCCCGCCACCTCACCAAAACCGTTAACAAGATTCCAAACACCATCAGGTAGACCGGCTTCTTTGGCGCACTCAGCCAAAATCGCAGCGGTAAGTGGGCTAAACTCAGCGGGTTTGTGAACGACGGTACAACCCGCCGCGAGTGCTGGTGCAATCTTCCACGTAGATAACATAAACGGCGTGTTCCACGGAGTAATCACCCCGACAGGACCAATTGGAGTGCGAATGGTGTAGTTGGTGTGCGTATCTTGATGCAGTGATAAACCGTTTTTCGCTTCAGGTGATTTGTCTGCAAAGAAACGGAAATTCGCAGCGCCTCGAATCGCAGCCTGACGCATAAAGCGTAGTGGCTGACCACAATCCATCGATTCAACCAGTGCAATCTCTTCCGCACGTTGCTCAATCTTGTCGGCAAGCTTATGTAAGATCTTCTTACGCTCTGAACCCGACATTGCTGCCCATGCGGGAAACGCTTGTTGCGCGGCTTGGCACGCTGCGTCTACATCTTCGGCCGTTCCTTTTACCACTTTACCGAGCGAGGTATTGTCGGTCGGCGTGAGATTATCGAAGGTTTCGCCTTTTGAGCCCAACGTCCACTCACCATGAATAAAGTGGCCAAGTGTGTTATCACGAAAACGCGCTAGGTATCGCTGCGCAGTCGCTAAGTTCTGTTCAAGCTGTTGAGTCATGTCACTTCCTTACTGTTCTACTGTACGGCGCGCGTAAAAGTCATCTTCCGATAACACTGGATTTTCAAGGCTACCAACCCCTTCGATGGTGCAGCGCACAACATCACCCGGTTGGATGTCTTTAAGACCTTTGGGTGTGCCGGTCGCAATCAAATCGCCCGGTTTCAAGGTCATAAAGCTACTGAGATACTCGATCAAAAACGGCACATCGAAAATCATGTCTGATGTATTGCCTGTTGAGTCAGTTCACCATTAACATGAGTGGTTAACGCAAGATTGTTAATGTCTTCAATGTCATCACGATCGACAATCCAAGGTCCGATTGGACACAAAGAATCACGGCTCTTCACACGCAGATTGGGACGGTAGTAATTTTCTAGATAATCTCGAATCGCGTAGTCATTACAGATAGTGAAACCTTGGATGTATTCCATCGCCTGTTCACGTTTAACGTTGCGCGCTTCTTTACCCACTACCGCTACCAATTCACATTCATAGTGCATGAACTCAATATCATTCGGACGGTATGACGGTTGCTGGTGCGCAGTCAGCGTGTTGGCTCCTTTCAGAAACACAAGTGGCTCTTTTGGTGGCTCAAACGCCAGTTCAGAAGCGTGATCTGCGTAGTTCAAACCCAGCGCGAAAATGGTTCCTGGATTTTCTATAGGTGATAACCAAGTAAATTGACCTGATGGAATCGTGTGCCCATCCGCGGTTATCGCATGGTCACCATCGCCAATTGTAACGGACAGCACATCTCCCAAATATTCAATACGTGCGCGTTTCATGCTGCCTCTCCTTTTACTTGATCCTTTAACGTTACTGACTCACCAAGCTGAGAGAGCACCACATCACCCAGCGCGACTTTAGCTCTTTCTCCTGCAAAACCAATCGCAATCACATCACCTTTTTCGAGTGTCATGATGTGTGAAATCAACTCAATCAGCTCTTCTGCTGAACGTTCAAGGCGCGATAACGGCAGAGATTGTGCCAGTCTGTCATTGATATAAGTGGTCACCGTCTGTTGCGATAAATCACCAATATCAGACACCATGACCGCTTGGCTGAGTGTTGCCGAGTTGTCCAGACACTTACCCTTAATATCCGGGCGGTAGTAGCTGGTTTCTGGCAGAGAAAAATCATGCAGCAGAGCAATGCCGGCCACATAATCCAATGCAGATTGAGCCTTCACTCGGCAACAACGTTCACCCATAATCAGTGCGACGCTTGCTCCAACCACCAACTCTTCTCCTTTTGGATACACGATCGGCTGCTGGTTCTGATTCCATGTGTTATGAGGTTTAAAATAGAGCACTGGTTGAGTCGGTAACGCTTTATATGGCGTTTGCTCAAAGGTGGCCTGCATTTGCTGCAACTGCTCGGCATCATTTAACGCCACGCACACCACTTTTCCTTGTAGTTGTGTATTCATTCTTTGTTCTCTAGTTTCTGACTCTACAAAATTAATAAACGTTGTTAATGAGTTTGTTCGAGCTGGATGACGGCTGCTTGAGTGACTGCGCGAGAGACTCAGCGCTCGTTCTAAGCAACAAGGTATCAATACCTGCTCCGATGAACTTCACTCCACGCTTGGCATATCGTTGTGCTTGCACCGGATCTAGGCTCAGAATCCCGACTGCTTTACCGTGGGCTTGAATCACTTCAATCGCGTGGTCAATCGCCGCTACCACTTCTGGGTGCGATGGATTACCGATATGCCCCATCGAACCAGATAAATCCGAAGGACCAATAAAGATGCCATCCACGCCTTCTACCGCAGCAATCTCTTCAATGTTGTCTATCGCTTGTTGTGTTTCAACTTGCAACAGCACACTAATTTGGTCGTTAGCTTGGTGCAGATAATTGGGAATTCGATTCCACTGCGATGCACGAGCCAACGCAGCCCCGATGCCACGCTCCCCGATTGGAGGGTAATAAGCCGCACGAACTGCCTGCTCGGCTTGTTGCTTGGTATTGATCATCGGCAACAGTAGAGTTTGCGCGCCAATATCTAATAAGCGTTTGATCAGCGTTGGATTCGCTTCTTCAGCACGCACAATCGGAGAAGCCGAATGTGGCGCAAGCGCCTGTAGATGCAGTTTGATGCTGGTTAAATCGAAAGAAGCGTGTTCACCATCAATCAATACCCAGTCAAAACCCGCACTGCCGCAAATTTCAGCACAACTGGTGTCGGGAAGCCCCAACCACAATCCCCAGAGAGTTTGAGGTTGTTTAAGCTGCTGTTTAAATCGGTTGATTGGTAACATAGGCACTCCTAAACAAAGCTCACTGAGATGCCGCCAAGTGGACCAAAGTCGGCGTGGATTGTGTCGCCCGCTTTAACAGCGACGGGTCTTGTGAATGAACCAGCCAAAATCACTTGCCCCGGCTCAAGTGAAACACCATGTGGCGCAAAACGTTTGCATACCCAACAGATACCGTTAGCAGGATGACCTAGTACGCCAGCCGCCAAACCTGTCTCTTCAATTCGGCCGTTGAGGTAAAGAATTGCCCCAGCCCAACGCAAATCAAACTCGGTGGGTTTTACTGGTCTACCACCTAAGATGATGCCGCCGTTCGCCGCATTATCCGCGATGGTGTCGAAGACTTTGCGTGTGTAACCCGTGTTCGGATCGGTACGATGGCAACGCGCCGCAATCAGTTCTAATGCGGGTACGACATAATCCGTCGCGTTGAGCACATCAAAAATAGTGACATCGTCACCTTCAAGCTTATCTTTCAAGACAAAAGCGAGTTCCACTTCGATACGTGGATCCAGAAAATCATCCGCTTTGATTTGTGCGCCATCAGGGAAGAACATATCGTCAAGCAGCACACCGTAATCTGGTTGATCAATATTGACTGCCATCTGCATAGCACGAGACGTTAAGCCGATTTTATAACCCTTAACTTGAGCTCCTTCGCTTACCTTGCGCCCTACCCATTCGCTCTGAATTTGGTAGGCATCATCCATTGTCATTTCTGGGTACTGCAACGTGAGCGCAGAGATTTGCTCACGCTGTTTCTCCGCGTGGTACAGCCATTCAGCCGCGTCTTGCAACTGCTCCTTTGTTAACATTCTGTATTCCTTTTTCTATATCGCCCAAGATTTAGTACTGCGACTTGCTCATTCTGAACACTGCAAGGGGAGCTATTTACTGGTCATTTTGATTAACATGTTAAATACTTTATTTAAGATATTAAGTAATGTCTAGCTTTAATTGAAAAGTCGTTAAATCTTAAATATCAAAAGGTTATCTGTTTCTTTCTTTTATTTGTGAAAATTAAAATTTTTAATTACATGAAATATGCAGATTGAATCACGTTATTGAGTGTTTTAAAGAGGCTTTTCGGAACGGTCGCAGCCAAGCAGATGAGATAAACCAGTAAATACTTTTCCATAAATTGATCTAATTAACACATTAAGAACATTTGACTCGTTTCGTTAACATTCCCTGTTTGTGTTTACCTTTGTTTAGTTAATATATTAATTAAACAATAATGACTCACCCAGTGAGCAACCCTACTTAACGTGAACGAAAAAGGATTAGCGTCATGCGAATAAATAAAATTGCTTCAATTGCTGCTTCTACACTCTTGCTAATAAGCTCTATGTCAGCACATGCGGAACCAGAAAAAATCATCAAGGTCAGCACTTGGGGATCACCAAACCATGGCATCAACAGCGTCGTATGGCCAACTTGGGGTCAATGGATTGAAGAAGCGACCGAAGGGCGTGTAGGCCTAAAAGTTGAGTACGACCTTGCCCCTCCCCACACCCAAATTGATGTCGTTACCGATGGTGTTGGTGATGTCACTTGGATTTTTCATGGCCATAAAGCCGGCCGTTTCCAATTAACCCAGCTTCCTGAAATTCCTACCTTTGTCGAAGGCAGCAGCTCAGAGTTGATGTCAATGGCGTACTGGCGCACTTACGAAAAATACCTGAAGAACGGTCTCGAACATCGCGGAGTTGAAGTGATGGGATTAAGTGTTCATGGACCAGGTCAACTTATCACTAAAAATCCAGTGAATTCGCTCAAAGACATTGAAGGTAAAAAGATCCGTGTTGGAGGTGGAGTTATCTCGATACTGGCAAAAGACATGAAAGTTACGCCCGTATTTATTCCGACCAACAAAGTTTACGAATCTCTATCACAAGGTGTTGTAGAAGGCGCATATTTGCCTTTTGAAGCACTCAGTTCATTCCGTTTAGCCGAAGTAGCAAACAACACCCTTGTCATCCCCGGTGGTCTATATCGCGGCAGCTTTGCCATCATTATGAACCGCGACACCTTTGCAGGTCTCTCAAAGAAAGACCAAGAAGCTATTCGTTCCGTATCAGGGGAAAAGCTATCTCGTTTGTTTGGGCAGATGTGGGATAACGCAGACCAAAGCGCTTATCAAGAAGCTCTACAAGCTGGGCATATCTTTACTCCTGCCACTCCAGAGATGATCGTTCAGTTAAAACGTGCCAGCGAGCCTCTCATTCAAGATTGGTACAAAATTGCTGAGAAACGCAAAGTGAATGGTCCCGAGGCTTATCAATTCTTCAGCGAACAGCTAACGAAAGGAATGTAACACGATGTCAGGTTTTCGTTTTTCTAAAGCCATCGAGCGAGGGCTTGGCTCCCTCGCTGCTTTGAGCTTATTCCTGATGATGGTCGTCACTTTTATTGATGTGATGTCACGAAACATGTTGAATGCGCCCATTCTTGGAGCAACAGAAATGATCGAAGTCTTGCTCGCCATCATGGTTTTTATGGCATTTCCATTAGTGTCATGGCAGGAAGAGAACATCTGCGTTGATTTACTTGATAACTACTTCCCAAACAAGTGGATTGGTTTGCGCCAGATCATCATCAATCTCATTTGTGCTTGTTCGTTGATATTGGTCGCGATCACCAACTGGAAACTCGCTGAACGTTCTCTCGAATACGAAGAAGTCACCGAGATCCTAGAACTACCCCTTGGTTATGTCACTTACCTGATTTCAATCACTGGCTTTATCGGGGGCGCCTTAACTCTATTCAATGCCATTCGATACGCTAAAGAGATGTTCATCGGGAATCCTTCCGTATCCAAAGTCAGCATTGAAGGCAAGGAGGCCTAAATGATTGAATCTATTATTGGATTTTCCGTGCTGATTACGCTGATTTTGCTGCGCTTACCTTTGGCCTTTGCCATGGGTGTGATCGGGTTTATCGGCTTTTGGTACATCAATGATTACAACTGGTCGGCGGCTATGTCGATGGCTGCAAGACGCATTATTGACACGGGGCAAGACTATGGACTTTCAGTTATTCCGCTGTTTATTTTGATGGGCAACTTCGTCACGAAAGCAGGAATATCCAGCGAGTTATACAAAGCGTGTAATGCCTTTGTTGGCCATCGTCGTGGTGGTCTCTCAATGTCAACCATCCTCGCTTGCGGCGGTTTCTCTGCAATTTGCGGATCTAGCCTTGCCACTTCCGCTACCATGTCCAAAGTTGCTATGCCCCCCATGCGTAAATATGGCTATTCTGATGGGCTTGCATCAGCCTCTATCGCAGCGGGCGGTACATTGGGAATTTTGATTCCCCCCAGCGTGATGTTGGTAATTTATGGTCTGTTAACCGAAACCAGTATTCGCGAGCTCTTTGCCGCAGGCTTTTTACCCGGTGTGCTCGGCATCGTGCTTTATCTCCTCGCCGTACAATGGGTCGTATACCGTAAGCCTGAAAGTGCACCACCGGGTGATCGAGTAGGTTGGAAAGAGCGCATGCTGGCACTGAAAGGCATCTTCTCCACATTATTGCTCTTTGTGATTGTGATGGGCGGTATCTACATTGGTGCTTTTACACCAACCGAAGCGGCAGGCATTGGGGCTTGTGGTGCTTTTGCGTTAGCGGCAATGCGTGGCACGCTAAATTACACTGTACTGCGAGAAATCCTCATCGATACCGCAAAAACGTCTGCTTCATTATTTGCTGTTGTGATTTCGGCGCTGATCTTATCTAACTTCGTTAATCGCGCAGGTTTGCCAACCGCTCTGGTAGAGCTAATCCAAACCGCCAATGTGACACCCATGATGGCGCTAGGCATTATTTTGCTGATCTACATTATTCTGGGTTGTGTATTTGAAAGCATGTCGATGATGTTGTTAACTGTACCCATTTTCTACCCTGTCATTGTCGAACTTGGCTTTGACCCTCTCTGGTTTGGCATTATTGTTGTTGTGGTAACAGAAATCAGTTTGATCACGCCACCGGTAGGACTTAACGTGTTTGTTCTTTCTGGACTGATTAAGGACATCAACACAGCCACTATCTTTAGGGGGATTTTTCCATTTTGGGTTGCCGATATGGTGCGACTAGCATTCATTGTGCTGGTACCAGCAATCGCACTCTACCTCCCCAATCTGCTTTATTGATGTTAGAAGGCTCTTTAACTGGTTAAAGAGCTTTTTTATTAAGTTAGACAAATACCGCCGCCATAACTATTAGACCGAGGTTATATCTTGTAATAGCATATGCGCATTGACGAATCCTATTATCCAGCGATGTTGGCTAAAAAGAGTATAAACAAGGATAGGTACGTGACTAAATACGAAAATTCCCTGCCCCTTCAACTGCTTAAAGCACGTGATATTGCCATGCATTTCTTTCGCCCGATTCTGGCGGAAAATGAACTAACCGAACAACAATGGCGCATTTTAAGAGTGGTAGATACCAAAGGACCTATGGACTTATCTACCCTGTCAAAAGAGACATGCATCCTCAGCCCAAGTTTGACCGGGATCATTAGCCGTTTAGAAATACAAGGGCTTGTCACCAAACAGAAGTCTGCTCAGGATGGTCGCCAGTTCTACATCCATATGACAGAGAGAGCCACTGCGTTAGTTGAACAGCTAAGACCCCAGATTGAACAGCAATACGTAGCGTTAAAAGAAGCACTAGGCGATCGTAAATATCAGCAGTTATCAGAATTGCTCAACGAACTTATCGCCATTCAGTCTAAATAAAAAAACACCCACAACATTGTGGGTGTTTTTTATTGGATATTTAGCTAATCACTGCATTAAGCAACTGCGGCAACGGCTTCATAAACTTCCACATTTTTGAACTTACGATCAAAGTAGATCAAACCATCTTTGTTGGTGGTGTGAATGGTATGTAGCTCAATAAAGAACACGGTGTGCGTTCCGACTTCCTGACAAGAGGCAATTTTGCCTTCCAATGTCGCTAGCGCACCATGCAAAACAGGAACCTGATCAGCATTGTTTTTCCAGCCTTCTAAGGCAAAACGCTCTTCCATTGCAAGGCCAGTCATTCCAGCAAAGTGCATAGACATTTCTTGGTGTTCACTGGCACAAACGTTAATGCACACATTGCCGTTTTGCTTAAAGATGGCATTAGATGCACTGTTGCGATTGATACAAACCAGAACGGTCGCAGGGGAATCAGTGACCGAACAAACCGCCGTTGCAGTAATACCAACAGTACCGGCTTCGCCGCCTGTCGTAACAATATTCACTGCAGCAGCAAGCTTAGACATTGCATCGCGAAAATCCTGTTGTAGAGACATAGTAAATTCCTTATTTATGTTGAGTGCTGACTTATCGTTGTATTTATCTGTTCGCTTTGAAGCTGGGATAATAATGCAAAAAAGAAACTCAGGAATGAATAGACACTTGTGGTAATCACTTGCACTTTTCGTAGCAGATCAGAGATGAGAAATGAGTAAAAAAGAGATTCTAATTCAAGCGATTTTAGGCTCGCTATTTATGGCATTAATGATGTCTGGTGTCATCTCTTTGAGCAAGGCGGGACTTAACTTTCAATGGCTGAGTGCGTGGCGTGACTCTTTCTTTGTCGCATGGCCAGTGGCATTTGCTCTCAACCTTACTGTGATGCCGAAGATCCGCCGTGTTGCCCATTGGCTTGCTTATTTAGGTGCGGATAAATCCAGTGAGAATCAATAAAATGACGAGATCCCCCCTACATTGTAAGAGCGGCTTGGATAAAACAAGAAAAGAATAGAGGTGCATGGTTTTGAATGGCGTGAATAACGTGCCGATATAATTAAGCCCCCTTTCAACAAATAAAAGGAGGCTCATGTAATTACTGTTACTTATTAATATTAACGACTTGTAGCAGGCTGTTTTCAAGCAGACCTTCAAGGCCAAACTCGACGCCAAAGCCGGACATTTTACAGCCGCCAAACGGGGCATGTGGCAATACTTCGGCGTGACCGTTAATCCATACTGAACCACATTCCAGTTGGGAAGCGAGCTCAGTGGCTTGTTCGACCTCTCCCCAAATCGACCCACCTAAGCCCACTTCAACACTGTTGGCTGCGGCAATCGCATCACCAATTGTGGCGTACTTAATCACAGGCAGCACAGGGCCAAACTGTTCTTCTTCAACCACTCGCATGCCGCTTTGCGCGTTCCCGATAATTGTTGGTGGGAAAAAGTAGCCCGGCTTATCGAGCGATAACCGCCGGAGTATACCGTCGCACCTTGCTGTTTCGCCTCTTCGACGATCGAACTCACTTTCTCCAGTTGTTGTTTGTTTTGTACTGGGCCAAAAGTGACTCTAGGTTCACTACCATCACCCACAACTTGTTTCTCTGCTATTTCCGCCAGTTTTTGACACAGTGCATCGTGTTGAGATTCATGAACATAGAGGCGTTTTAATGCTGCGCAGGTCTGCCCCATATTGATAAAGGCAGTGGCAAACAAACCTTCTGCGATGGTATCAAGATCCGTATTCGGAAGTACGATACCAGCATCGTTTCCACCCAATTCGAGCGTTAAACGTTTAAGGTTGGCGGCCGCGGCTTGCATGATGTGTTGCCCCGTCACCGTTGAACCAGTAAACACCAATTTGTTGATGTCTTTGTGTTTACTCATTGCGCGGCCAATATCACCACCGCCGGATACCACATTCAGTACACCTGGAGGTAACACAGCTTGCAGTAATTGCCCTAACTTAAGCGTATTAATCGGTGTCAGCTCCGAAGGCTTAAGCACGACGGTATTACCCATGCGCAGCGCTGGAATGATATGCCAAATAGCTATCATCAGAGGCCAGTTCCAAGGAGTGATGGAACCTACTACTCCGATTGACCTTCTGCGCCCTTCAATACGCTTGGTATCAGAGTCCTCATACACTTCGACCGGAATTTCAATGCTCGCGGTATGCCTTGTCCATGCCACTGCGCCTCCCACTTCCATATGTGCAAGCTGGATGGGCTTACCTTGCTCTCTGACAATGATATCCGCCAATTCACCCGCGTGTTGTTCAATCGCATCCGCGATCTGGTTGATGTATCCATCACGCTGTGCCTGGGTTAGCGCACTCCATTTCGGATACGCCGCTTTGGCGCTCTCAACGGCTTTATTGAGCTGAGCGATAGAGGCCACGGGAGCAGAAAAAGCAGCTTGTTCATTGGCTGGATTGAGCACGATGTTTGATGGCATTTCACCTTGTACAGTTTGACCACCAATAGTCATTCCAAATAGGTTCATTGTGAGTTCCTTTCGTTTCGACGTTCGTTATTGTGTTTTTGTTTGATTATCTCTAACCATGCTGTAAACAAAGATGCCAATAGAAATGACGATCATGCTGAGCAAAGTTAGGCTGATTGGTCTGTCCCAAAAAATTGAGAAATCGCCGTTAGACACTCCAAGTGCTTGCTTGGCACGCGCGATAAATACCGGACCCAGTACTAAACCTAAAATGATGGGTACTGCTGGAATCTGCTCGCGTTTGAGAATGTAACCAAACACGGCAAAACCAAGCGCGATAAGCGCATCCGTAAATTGATAGTTTTGGCTGTAACTGCCAATGAAACCGAGCACCAGAATCAATGCACCGATGAATCGGCCACGAATTCGTGTCAGATTAACAATCCATTTGCTGCTGAAAGTTAAGTAGATGAACGCCACAATATTGATTAAAAACAGCGCGATGTATAAGCCCGAAATAAATTCTGGTCGTTCAGCGAATAGCGTCGGCCCGGGTATGTAGTTGTGAACCATAAACACAGAGAGCACCATGGCCATCAGTGCATCGGCAGGAATACCGAAAGCCAGCAGAGGCACCATGACGGAAGCGGTCACCGCATTATTGGATGTTTCAGAAGCTATCAATCCTTCTTCAGCGCCTTGCCCAAATTTCTCGGGCTGTTTAGATAATTTCTGCGCTAACGTGTACGAGAAAAACTGCGAACCAAATTCACCTACGCCGGGCAATAATCCCATGATCACCCCCAGAATCGCCGAGCGTATTGCTGTCCATTTGTGTTTCATCACCACCAGCATGCCGGAAAAGCGCCCTTTCCCTTTGTATGTGGTTACCTGTGAATCGTTTCCTTTCTGTGATAACAAAACGAAGGCTTGCGACATCGCAAATAAACCAATCACAGTAGGAACCAACGGCACACCACCAAACAACCATTCTTGGTTGAAGGTGTAGGTCATGGTGTTGTATGAACGGTCGATGCCAATCGTGCCCAGAAAAATTCCCAGTCCTAACATCATTGCTGCGGCGAACGCTTGTTTATAGTGCGCCATGACCACAAAAATCATCCCGAGTGCCGCTAACATCGCAAACTCTGCCGAGCCAAAATGCATAGCAATTCTCGATAATAAAGGCGCTAAGAGTACCAGTGACAACACACTCACCATGCCACCGAAGAAAGAAGACGAATAGGCAATCGACAATGCACGTTTCCCCTCGCCTTTTTGCGTCATAGGGTAACCATCGTAGGTCGTCAGCACGGCAACGGGGGTACCGGGCGTGTTCATCAATATCGCCGGAATAGCGCCGCCGTACCATGCTCCACCATAAACACCGAGCAACAGTGTTACCGCTGGTAACGGATCCATATTGAATGTCATAGGCAAAAGAATGGCCATTACGCCTGCTGGCTCTAACCCTGGGATGGAGCCGATCGATACGCCTAAAATCGCCCCACACACAATGGCGAGAACCACTTGCATGGTGAGTATTTCATGTATTCCGAGAAAAATAGTGTCCATATCTATACCGCGTCCGATTTACTACAAGTACCTATTGGCAAAGTCAGCCATGGAGTCAGGGAGCAATGAAAATAACCACACATCCGGCAACCACAATGCAATGACCACTCTAAACACCAGTACGATAAGGACGATGGCGAAAAAAGAAGTCGCAATCCAAAAACGGGTAAACAGATTGCTGATCCAAAGCATGGTGAGCACCAAGATAAAACTCGATAACGCAAAACCGATGATCGACAAACTGAAGATATATAAAGAAAAGAACCCGCTAATGATGACGGCAGTGCGATATTTACTGATGGCACTGAAGGTTAACTCGATAGGATTAATACATTTGAGATGGTCAAAGTGCTTTATCGTATTCACCAACAGGTAAATTCCACTAAACAGAGCAATGATGCTTAAACCTAGCAAAGGCGCGACATAGGGCTGAGAAAACCAACCATGCGCATTTTGCACCTCTCCAGCCTGACTGGGTTGCAATAAGATGAGTGCAATCGAGCCAATAAATGACAGCAAATAGAAATAGTAGTGGGATGGAAGATTTTCCGTCGCAAGCACCGCTCTTTCTTCTTGTTCCAGAATCACTTCATTGATTTCAATCGTCATATTCATACGACTCCCAGAAAAATGAGGTGAGTATGCGAGCAGGGGAAGCTTACTCACCTCATTGGTTTTACTTCATGTAGCTGAGCAACTCTTTAGCACTGGCAAAGTCATTATCAATAATTTGCTGCGCATCTTTACTGCCTATCCAAAACACGTTGGCTCCCGTGCTCTCACTCAAGGCCGTTACCTTGTCGGTCTGCAACGCTTTTTGAGCGATATCTGCAATCACTTGTTTAATGTTGTCTGGAGTGCCCTTTTTCACGAACAAGCCATTCCACGTAGTTTGCGCTATGCCTGTTTGTTCTTTCAGCGTTGCCACATTAGGACTGATGCTTAAACGGTCGTGAGTAATAGAAGCAATGATCTTGACCTCTCCAGACTTCAAACAAGACAGGATGGTTTGCGTAACGGTGTTAATGACATCTGCATCGCCATTCGCGAGTGTCGAGCAGTTAATGGCATCAAACGGAGCATTAGAGGAAAATTTAAGCCCGATTTGATCCGCCGCTTTAAACGTAATTGCCGTGGGAAGGGCTTGATAACCGAAATGAGCCAGCGAAACATTATTGTTCTGTGAGTAATCCGCCAGCTCTTTCAAGTTGTTGTATGGCGCATCAGCTTTTGCAGCAATCACAAAAGGATAATCAAGAAAGATCCCCACTGGCTCAAAGGTGGTTTGATCAAAAGGCGCGTTACCTGAAAGGATGTGCGTAGTAAGAATATCGGCAACAAACGATCCAATCGTCAGCCCATCTGGACGCGCTCGGGAAACTTCCGCCGCGCCAATGATTCCCGCACCGCCGGGTTTATTCACCACTGTGGCTGGCTTGCCTGTTTCTTTCGACATCTCTTCTGCAATCAGGCGCGTCAATACGTCTTCCAAATCACCTGGGGGCCATGGCACAACATATTTTACCGGGCGATTGGGGTAATCGGCTGCGATACTGGTCATTGGTGCAAAAATGGATGCCAGTGCGATGGCAGTGATCAATTTAGTCCTTTTCATCATGATTCCTTTTGTACTCTGAAGCTGGTGATGTCCAGCGTTTCTATTTCTTTGCTATGGGTACGATCAATACGGGTACTTCACTTTTCTGCAGAACTTTATTCGCTGTAGAACCGAGAAATACTCTGGACAGCTCGCTCGATTTTCGATTGCCCATAACAATCAATCCGGCATTAAACTGCTTGGCTGTGTTGATGATCACCTCCTCTGGATTGCCAAATTGAACACATATCGAAAACTGAACCTGAATATCCAAATCCGTCAGTTTTTCATTGATGTATCTATGGATCCGCGTTTTAAGCTTTTCAATAAGTTCTTTTTTGTGCTGAGTGGAGTGCAGCTTTTCCATATCACTAGGCAAGTAGGAATAGGAAATGTCTGGCGTGATCACATCCGCCTTATTTACCGCATGCACATAGATGATTTTTGAACCATGCTTTACTGCTTGATTAATCGCCGCTTCAAAAACTTTACGGCTTCCATTATTTGCATCTGATGCATAAACAATTGCGTCAATATTCACTGCCATATCCATTTCCTACCTATTCAACAACTGGGTACGAGTACCTTTCCATTCAGCAGCTCAATTCACCATCGGCTAAACCGATAAGGGGTCGGATCGACAATCGGGACATTCCCCATGATTAAGTCTGCCGCCAAATGCCCTGAAGCGGGACCAGTACCAAAGCCATGACCAGAGAATCCGGTTGCCAGTGTTAAACCGGGAATCTTTGCGACATGATCAATGACCGGATTAGAGTCTGGCGTGACGTCAATCAGCCCTGCCCATGCTTCGTCTATTTCAGCTTTTTCAAACATGGGATAGGCTTGACGCAAATTGGTCAGCGCTTCATTGTTCAAACTTGGGTTAGGGTTGGGATTGAGCGTTCTCACGGTTTCAAACGGCGTTTCGCTTTGCGCTTTCCAGCGGCGCGGCATTCTTAAATCATCCACAAAGTGCTTGCCGAGTTTGATTCGTAGAAAGCTGCGTTGATGCTTAAGCTGTTCTAGGTAACGGTGACCAATCAGCAAATGGTCAAGACAGACAGGTGCATCCAGTGCCCCACGTTGAGTAATGACAAAACCGCCATTGTGGTGCTTACGAAATGAAAAGTTAGACGCGCCTACAGCAATATCCGTCGGGCCGTCCATCGGCTTGGTTCTCATGACAGAGCAGATCAAAGGTAACGTTGGCAAAGAAACACCCAGATTACCCAAGAAGCGTCTTGACCACGCACCACCAGCTAACAAAACCTGATCGCAGTTTATTTCCCCCTTCTCTGTTACCACGCCGCTGACTCGCCCCGCGGACATGGAAAGGCCACGCACCGCACAAAACTGTACGACCTGAGCACCGAGCTCAACGGCTTTTTCTAAGATTTTCACGGTTGCGATACAAGGTTCAGCTCGGCCATCTGAAGGGGTGTAAATCGCGCCTTTCCAAGAGCGATGACTACTGCCAAGCATCGCATTAATCTTGCTACTGCTCAGCAAAGTGGAGTCAAGATCCAAAGAGTCCACTGAGTTTAACCAGTCTTGGTAGATATCCATTTGTTGCTCGGTATCCGCAAGAAACATAATCCCAGCCTGTTTATAACCAAGATCATGCCCGACCCTTTGCGGCATCTCTGCCCACAATCTGTCCGCAGCCAACGCCAAGGGAACATCTTCTTGGTGTCGGCTGGTTTTGCGAATCCAACCTAAGTTTCTTGATGACTGTTCACCCGCAACATAACCTTTTTCGATCAAAACCACAGGCACATTACTCTCAGCCAAGGTTAACGCCGCACTTGCGCCAACAATGCCACCGCCGATAATCACCACACCCGTGGACTTGGGCAAAACGTTGGATGTTTCAAGCCGTATGATATTTTTTGTCATCCTAAAACCCTCACTCGTCTTAATAAGGTGCAAACCATTATCTTGAGAGTACTATTTCCTCAACGTCCGCTTGTGATGCACCGCGATACGCCGTCACTTCAATTTCTACTTCATAAATTGAGGAACCCAGCGGTGGGCACGTCACTGTCGTGGTGGGGTTTACGCCACGAAACTTAGTGCCAATAAACTCCATCACAGCAGGAACGTTATCTGGGTTTTGGATAAATACCTTTGAGCTGATGACATCTTTCAAGCTTGCCTCTACCGATGCTAAAGCGACTTCAATATTGGTAAACACTTGTTCTGTCTGCTCAAAGACATCTTTTGGCATCTCACCCGTTGCAGGGTTACGGCCTGCGGTGTTAGAAACAAAAATCCAGTTATCGACAGCCACTACTCGTGAGTAGCTAGCAACCTCTTCCAGCTTTGAGCCGGTTTTTACCTTTACGATACGTGTCATGAAGAACTTCCTTTTCCGTTTTTTACCTAGTTTTCTGCGTTGTTATTTGAGTTCGGGTTTGTCCCAAAGATTGAGACTGACACCAATTCCTTTCTCTTTGGCATTGCGATAAATCTTGGTTGCCCATGCCACATCTTCGACTGGCATACCGCCGACCGAGAGAATGATGATTTCCTCATCGTTTCGGCGTTTTGGTGTCTCGCCAGCCACAATTGAACCGAGATCATCAAGATCATTGAGCGTGAGCGTTCCTTCTTCGAGCATGTCCATAAAGCGCACGCCAACCAGAGGAATGGTGTTATGTGCTGGTTTTGGTACTTCCTCATACCACGCTTGGTACAGGCCGGTATTGTCGAGAACTTTACGTACATCGCCCCGCTCCATCCCTTCATCCAGACGACAACTGGCTGGCATCGCCAAAAAAGCCCCCGGTTTAACCCATTCACGTTTCACTTCGGGATAAAGGCTTGGGTCGCCCGTTTCACCTGAATTGCAGTAAGTGATGAGATCAGAACCGCGAACCACTTCTTCAATGGTATCGACAACGTCGACATGAGTGATTTGTGGGAATGTCGCGGAAACCCAAGTAAGGAAGCTATCGAGGCTCTTTTGACCACGACCTCTGATTTTGATGGTGTCGATTTTTGGACACGCAGCCATAAATGCGGCAACGGTGGTTTTCCCCATCACACCAGGCCCTAGCAGGCCAATGACCTTGGAATCTTTACGTGCGAGGTAACGCGCCCCCACTCCTGGAATTGCACCAGTTCGGTAAGCCGACAGTAAGTTGGCCGACATAATTGCCAAGGGCGCGCTGGTTTCGATGTCATTTAGAATGAACATCAAGATAGAACGCGGAAGATCTTTCTCACGGTTGGCGATGTTCGAGCCATACCACTTCACGCCACAGGTACCAAAATTTCCCCCTAAGTAGGCTGGCATCGCCATCAGGCGACGGTCTGCGGTCGGCTTGGGCATGGTTGGAATGGGCGACTCTTGCGGAAACGTAATCATGGCACCATGAGAATCATTATTCGGCCCCGCCATGCGGTAATCGCCTTGATGCAGTAGTGCGAACATCTCTTCCATTGTGTCCACACATGCCGACATATCCGTCACGCCAGCTTTAATCATGTCTGGTTCAGATAGGTAGATGAAATCGATTTTTGTGTTACTAGACATACGTGTTCCTACTTCCCTGTTTTTATCCCAGCTGGCTTTGTAAGGCTTGCTTAAGCACTTTCAATCAACTGAGTGATTTATCTGTTACGGCAGATACTAGAGTGAAGCCACGCATTGATATTGAATTTTTGCGACACATCTCATGGGTCACATCACAAAAATGATTAACATATAAACAATATAAATTTACAAATGATTAACAAGGTGGGAATTTGAAGTTCTGTTGTTGAATGAGTCAATGAGTATGCCCAACGCTAATCTGGAGTTTAAAATAGCCTCCTTACATTCAGTCCAGCCTTGGTTCGTACTCGGAGCAAAGCGTTTTAATTCCTTACTGACACCAGAAAGCCCCCTCACTTCTCACTTTTATTCATTTGATGCCAGCGACAACCATGATTCGAGTATCGCGATTCCTGATGGTTGTATCGACTTACTTTTTGACTGCGATGCCGATGCGCCCAAAGCTTACATTTGTGGTTCTCCACTGGAAGCACTTAAAGCAGATTTTAAGAAGGGACATTATTATTTAGGCGTTCGTTTTCGACCGGGTGTAGTACCCGATTTGCTCAATCTAGACGTCGAAGAAGTGATTTCAAATCGATTGGATTTAAGTGAATTGCTGTATGGCGCAGACCGCATTCTGGAACAAGTCTGTAAGGCTGGTGATTTCTTAAGTAAAGCGCGTGCAGTGAATGACTTCGTCAGCCAGTTTGATTGCCGCCCTTGCTCTCACCTCACGATGGAAGTTATCGCGCGAGTGACACAAGCCCGAGGGAACATTCAGATACAAGACTTAGTGAATGACACTGGCTATTCAGCCAGAACGCTACAACGCACTTTTAGAAATGACACAGGCTTAACACCAAAAGCATTCAGCCGTGCCATTCGTTGCCAGTCTGCGGTGTATAAAATCAGCCACAATAACCAATTGCCTTTATCAGACCTCGCTTTTGACTTAGGTTTTAGCGACCAAGCACATTTCCAACGTGAGTTTAAAAAATTGGTCAGTGTCACGCCAATGGATTACCAATCACTCACCAAGTCAGAGAAACCATAATCGAACGGCATTAGTCGTTTCCTCTATCACACATTAGAACCGCATATTTATCTCTGCATAAAGTAAAGGGCGTGATACTGAATACCGTATCACGCCCTTTCTATTTTGAGCTGGTTAAGTACGAGTTAGTAAAACCCTTGACTTACTGTTCTTGCTGCACGCGCTTGTGTTTCGGCACATAGTTCAGAATAGAAATCGGCACTGGCTTTTTCGGCTCGAACCCTTCCACTACGCGTCTTTCGATTAGGTGCCCCAAACGGCTTTCAATCATACACAGGTTTTTGAAGTTGTCTTTTGAAACAAACGAGATCGCTTCACCGACTGCATCAGCGCGCCCAGTTCGGCCAATACGGTGTACATATTCATCGGCTGGAAATGGCAAATCGTAGTTAACCACACGTGAAAGTTGGTCAATATCAATACCACGCGCAGCGACACCTGTTGCCACCAAATATTTGATTTTTCCTGACTTAAAATCTTCCAGTAGTTGAGCGCGGATGGCTTGGCTACGGCCACTGTGAAAGGCCTCGGCTTGAATGCCACGCTTTTCTAATTGCGTAACCAGTTTGGCTGCGCCGTGTTTGGTTTCAATAAAAATCAGCGCCTGATCCCACTGCTGTTCATTGATTAAATGACTCAGCAATGCGGATTTGGTGTCCTTATCGACCGTGATCAGCCATTGGCTGATATTGCTTTTTGAGGCTTGATTGGCGGCGATACTGATTTCGTACGGATCATTCACCGCCGTTTTGGCCAACTCGCGCACTTTACGTGACAGTGTCGCGGAGAACAGTAAGAACTGTACTTCACTTGGTAGGCAATCAATGATTTTATTGATCGATTCAATGAAGCCCATATCCAGCATGCGGTCGGCTTCATCCAGCACCACCATTTCGATTTCTTCAAAATAGACTGCGCGTTGACCATACAAGTCCATCAAACGTCCCGGTGTTGCCACCAGCACATCGACACCGTCAATCAAACGCTGCTTTTGTGCCTGTTCATCCACGCCGCCAAACACTGCAAGGCTCTTTAAGCCAGTGTCTTTGCCGTATTGCTCAACTTTTTCAGCCACTTGCATCGCCAGTTCACGGGTTGGCACTAAAATCAGTGCACGAACGCGCTTCTTACGTTGCGTTTGCCCCTGACGGAGCTTCTCCAGAATCGGCAATACGAAACTGGCAGTTTTACCGGTGCCCGTTTGCGCCGCCGCAATCAGGTCACGACCTTGCAAGATCACCGGAATGGCTTGGGTTTGAATATGGGTAGGTGTTTGGTAACCAAGTCGCGCCACAGTTTGGGTCAGGACGTCACTTAATCCAAGTTGAGAAAAAGGCATGTATTTACTCGAAATGATGGAACTTAACTGCTGAGCCAACACTGGCTCAACCTAAAATTGAAGGGTTGGATTCTACCACCAACCCGACATTGGCTGCGGAATTTTTTCACACCACAGCCATTTTAAAACTCGCCAACAAACTGGTTGGCTGGAAAATCTTATTGATGAATCAATCCACGATTTCGCTGACCGTTTGCTGCACGTTTTCAGCTGCATGTTGAATTTGCTCAATCAACGCCTGAGTTTGGAGAAGCATATTGTTAAACTCCGTCACTTTGGCTTGAATTTGTTCCATAGTCTGGCTGGATTGGTCGGTCAACTGGCTGTTGCGCTTAACAATATTGTCGATCTCATAGGTGGCTTGGCTCGTATTGGAGGCCAAACTACGCACTTCATCCGCTACCACTGCAAATCCGCGGCCATACTCTCCGGCTCGGGCCGCTTCAATCGCCGCATTTAAGGCGAGTAGATTCGTCTGCTCAGCAATTTTGTTAATCGTAGTAACGATCTGAGTAATTCTTTGCGATTGAGAAGACAAATCCGTCATCAAAGCATTGGCTCCGATAATGGATTCTTTAATGCCGTTTGCAATGGTTGCGGCTTCATCAATCCTGTCTCGGCCTGACTCTGCCACACGTACTGTTTCAGCGGAGGTCTGTTGCGCCATTTGCGAAGCTTCTTTGGTGGCTTTGGCTTTTAATACCTGCTCGGTCACATCCGCCGCAAATTTAACAACCTGTGTTACCTCTCCGGCTTCATTAAACGTTGGGTTGTAAGTCGCTTCTAACCAGAGATCATGCCCTTGACGGGTACGACGATGAAAAAGGCCAGATTTGAACTCGCCTTTGGCTAATTCACGCCAAAAGTGAGGATTTTCCTTATAAAAAGAGTCTTCACAGAATAAACGGTGATGCTTACCGACAATTTCATCAAGTCGGTAGCCCGTCGCTTTGAGGAAATTGTCATTGGCATCTTTAACATGACCATCAGGGGTAAAACGGATAACGGCGGATGAACGATTCAGCGCCATGAATACCGCATTTTGTTTATCCGCGCTGTTCTTTTCTTTAGTTACATCGTAAGCCACTTTCGCGACTTTATAGACTTTGCCAGAGCGTTCTCGTATCGGCATATAGGTCGCTTCAATCCAGATCTCTGAACCATCTTTCTTCAGGCGCTGAAAGGTATTGCGCTGCGTTTGACCATGAGCCAGATTTTTCCAAAAATTCGAATATTCCAGAGTGCTCACTAATCGAGGATCACAAAATAGTCGATGATGTTGGCCAACCAGTTCTTCTTTCTGACTGTAGCCCATCGTATTTAAGAAAAGAGAGTTCACCTCCAAGATGTTGCCTTGGAGATCAAACTCGATATAAGCCAGGTTTTGTTTAAGTGCTAAGACGAGATCGTGGTCTGGGTTCTGGCGAAGTTCGTTGTCCGATTTGATGGCAGTCTTTTTCCAAAATGGCATAAATTGCTTCCTGTTTATCGGTTTTAGTTCTAAGAAATGATCAACCGATTTCATTTTATATTGTTATCAGTAACAGGAGTTTACCAGCATTGACACAAAAACCTTTCATTAAATCACGAATCGTCCCATTAATAGTTTTAGCCCTTGGGCTTGCTGCGCAAGATCTTCGCTGGCTTGAGCCGTTTCTTGTGCGCTGAGCATGATGGTTTCTCCGGCATCACGAATATCCGTCATGTTATGGCTGATTTCGTTAGCTGCCACAGACTGCTCCTCACTCGCCGCAGCGACTTGAGTATTGGCTGACGTCAGTTCCAGCAAAGCTTGATCGATAGAATCCAACTGATTTCTGGCTGTTGAAATCGAGATAAAACTGTCCTCTATTTGTTTATCATTTGAATCGATCATTTTGCTCGCCGTTTTGGCGCGTTCAACCAAAGTTTGAATTAATCCTTTGATCTCATGTGTGGCCTGTTGACTGCGTGAAGCCAGAGCACGCACTTCATCAGCCACTACGGCAAATCCGCGACCTTGTTCTCCGGCACGAGCTGCCTCAATGGCTGCATTCAAGGCTAACAAATTGGTTTGTTCAGAAATGCCTTCCACCACCAACACAAAGCTTTCAATCTGCCGAGTACTGGCTTCCAGCTCCATAATCATTTTCTGAGATTGCTGAGCATTAGCAACCAATTGACTGGAGACCGCTTGAGTTTGCGAAAGAATGCGGCAGCTTTGACGAGCATTTTCTTGTGCCCTAGCTGTCGCACTTGAGGATTCTTCCGCACTACTTGCCACTTCGGTAATCGTCGTTGCCATTTGGGTCATTGCACTAGCAACCACTTCGGTATTGTTTTGCTGCCTTTGCACCGATTGCTTATTGCTCTCTGCTGCCGAGGCCAGTTGTGTCACCGTTGAAGCAATGGTGTTTGCTCGGTCAATGACCTCTGCCATGGTGTGGCTGAGTGATTCCGCCATAGTATTCATGCTTGTGATCAACTGACCAATCTCATCGCCTGTCGTCACTTGCGCCCGTTTACTGAAATTTCCATCAGCCATTTCCGTGGCGAGTTTACGAGCACGATCTATCGCGACCACAATTTGCTTACTAAAAGCAAACCCGATAACTAAACCAAAGAGGATCGAGAATCCACCTAAGTAAACCATTCCCAAAAAGCTTCTTGTTCTTCCTGTTCGGTGACAATGACGGATTGTTCCGTCGCTTGTTCTATCTTGCGTAAGATGTCGCTGAGCTGCTGGTCTAGCGTCATCTGAGACTGTTCTAATTGATGAGCAAGTTCGGAAAGCTGCTGCGCCTCTTTTCCTGTGCGAAGCGCATTCAGCAGGACATCAAGATTTCTTTCAAACTTCCCATGTTCATTCGCAAGTGAATCTAAATCCTGCTTCAAATTATTTAAATTTTTGCGGATGGATGGAGAAGTGGAATCTTGAATAGCTTTGTTGAGTCGCTGCTGAACCTGAGTGAAATCACGTTTAAAGGAGCCCACTAAATCAAGCAGCTCTTTTTCGTATCGCTCTTGCTGTTGCTTGCCTTCTTTACTTTCAATTCCAGCAGCTCGGAATACTTTTTCAAGCGTAATGGCCCCTTCCAGTTGGTGCACTGTCATATCGGTCATCAACTTAGCTAGAGGAATATTGTCATTTGCAATCGCGTCTATCTCGACCGCGACTTTTTTCATTTTGGATATAGAGTAGGCAGACACCGTAAAAGTTAAAATCAACAAGCATCCGACTAGAGCGATCATTTTCTGGGTGATCGAAATATTCATGAACCATTTCATCACTACGCGACCTCAAACTATTTGCTTCCATGCCATACAGTATGGACAAAAATGTCGTAACCCACACAAAGTAGATAGACACACGTTCTGACCAAGACGTTGTTGCAATCGCGTAGTACAAAATCGACGTTTTGTTTGTTTCAAATATAAGCTTTTGCTTAATTAGTCTAGACGATGAAATTCCACTGATTTAAGGCCAATCTTATAAACACACCTATCACTCTGTTTTCTCAAGATAAATAAGTGATACTCCTTTAGTCTGAGATAGTCTGATGTTTGCATTTTCGTTTGTTGGGAAAAGATTATTGAGCGAAGAGCAGTAAAGAAAGATTGGAGGAAAGACGCAACTATGCAGTTAGAGAAATGGCTAAAAAATCTTGCAGAAGTCAGAGCCGTTATAGCATTGAACGGCTCTGATTTTTAATTGCTATTACGATTAAGCGCTCATTTTGAGCCCGGCAATGCCTGAGATTATCAACAATAAACTGACAAGCTTGATCAAGGTGAGGGTTTCACCAAACAACCAAGCCGCTGCAATCGCTGTCCCTACTGCACCAATACCCACCCAAATGCCATAAGCGACACCTAAAGGCAAAGTGCGTAAAGCTAAACCCAGTAAAACAAAACTGACGACAAGAGCCGATAAGGTTATCGCTGAAGCCAGTGGCTTGCTAAAACCTTCACTGTATTTCAGGCCTATAGCCCAGACAATTTCACAGATACCGGCGAGAAATAGGGTTAACCACGCCATATATAAACCTCTTATATGGGGTCGTCCCCGAACAGAACTGGAGCGGTGAGGTCGTCCTCACTTCCTAATGAAGCCCGTATGCTACCTAAGCTCGCTGCTTCTGGCTAGCTTAAAAGCCTGTACTATTCTGCTTTCAATGCATCACGACGTAAGCGCCATACTGTCATCACCATGGCGAGTAATGCCAATACACTCATACCGATATAAACCAAACTAAAACCTTGGGCGAGCACTTCCGGAGAAGCTGATACTGATTGGCTAGCATGTTCACTGACCGTCACTGTTTGTGGTACGCGCAGGTAAAACAGCGCCGAGCAAAATGCCACACCAAGTGCTCCCCCCAGTTCTCGGCCAAAGTTAAACAGCGACATACCGATTCCGCGATCACGCGCTGGCAGCACGCTTTGTACCACTACCCCAAGTGAAGGCAAGGTAAAGCCAAGCCCAATACCGGCAAGGCCCAGAGATAAATGCACCCAAAGATCATAATGAATTTGCCATATGGCTAAAGCGGCAAGGATGAATCCCCCGACTACCAGTGCTTTATAACGACCAGAATGCGCAACCCATTTACCGCCTAAATAAGCTCCCGTTGTAATGCTGAACATAAAGATCACCATGACTGAGCCACTTTGCGAAGGCGAAAATCCTTTTTCCCATTGCAGTTGCAATGGCATGTAAACCAGTAAAGCAAACATCAACATTTGTGATGCCATGATGAGGCTGATTGCGGTGAGATAACTCGGTAACCGAGCCAAACGCGCAGGCAAAATCGGATCGCTGACTCGTCTTTCAACTAGGATCAACAAACCAAAACACACCAGCAGAGCAAATGCCCCCCAACCTGCAGGCAAGAACGTGTGTGAGGAGAGCTGAAGCAATAGCAAGGTTGTAGAGAGCATGAGAAGCCCCGCCCCTAACCAATCAAATCGGCTCTGACGTTTTTGATTGAGATGTTTCAAATGGCGGTTAACCATGTACAGCGCCACAACCCCAAGCGGTAAGTTAATACCAAATACCCAACGCCAGCTCAGATGGTCAGCAAAATAGCCGCCTAATAACGGGCCTGCAATGCTGGAAACTGCATACACCGCTGAAATATAACCTTGATATTTACCCACTTCACGAGCGGGAATCGAATCGGCAATCACTGTAAATGCTAAGGCGATCAAACCACCGCCTCCAATCCCTTGGATCACGCGTGCGCCAATCAAAGTCGGCAGATCATAAGCAAAAGTACAGAGTGCAGAACCGACAATAAAAATGCCGATACTGATATTCAGCATGCGTACACGACCAAACAGATCGCTGAGTTTGCCATACACAGGTAATACCGCAGTTGCCGCCAACAAGTAAGCAGTGATCACCCAAGTTAAGGCACTCCCAGCAGAGAGTTCTTGCCCAATCAGAGCAAGTGGCGTGGTAACAATACTTTTTTCCAAAGAACCAAGTGCTATCACTAAGGCCACACTGGCAAAAATAATGCGCGGATTAGGCGCGGGTAAATGCGTTGAATCGGAATGCATGAGTTCTCTTGGTGGTCGATAGTAGTAACGAAACGTTTCTTTGCCGCACAAGATAACCAAATAGCCACTATCCGAAAATAGGATAGAATGGGACGCAAAATTGCAAAAATGGGATTGAGCATGAAACTCGATGATCTGGCACTGTTTTTAACCGTGGTTCGTTGTGGCAGCTTTGCTTTAGCAGCCAAACAAAAATCTATGTCGACGAGCACTCTCAGCCGACGGATTCAGCAACTTGAACAAGATACTGGCAGCATATTACTGATCCGCAGCAGTAAAGAGCTGGTGTTGACCAAAGAAGGTGAACAATTGTTTCACACTTATGCAGAACTGTTTGCGGAAATAGAGCGAAAACAGGATCAAGTCGAGCAAGCTAAGCGGGATTACCGAGGTGAAATCGCCATCAGTGCTCCGGTTTTGCCTTTGCGTCACCAACTCACTCCGTTGGCGTTGGAGTTTTCTGAACTGCACCCCAACGTGACTTTGCGTATGCAAGTGGGTTCGGGGCTCGACTATTTCACACAAAGAGATTTGGATATCGCGCTGCGTTTTGGCTCGCAACCAGAATCAGATTGGGTCGCACACAAGCTTGCCCGCAATCCTTCGGTGCTCTGTGCGTGTGCTCCGTTTGCAGCCAGCCTTTCGCTTTCCCACCCTCAACAGCTCAATCATTACCCACTACTCAGTCTGAATCACAAGCTACCGTGGATTTTTCACAGTAAAGAGTCCGATCAAAAAGTGCAATTCATTCCATCTGCGCGTTTATCTTCTGATGAACTCGACACCATAGTGCAAGCGACCTTGCAAGGTATGGGAATCGCAAGATTGCCAAGAGGCCTGATGGCCCCCTTATTGGATGATGGGCAATTGGTCGAGTTACTTCCCGAATGGGAAATTGAAGGTGCGGATGTGTATTTACTCCATCCGCAGAGACGTTTTTTACCTGAGCGTACTCAAGCTCTAATTGATTACATGATTACGCATTGGGCGCGAGTGGCATTCAGTTACTGGCACAAGCCTTAGCCAAAGTGGTTTCGCTGCACCGACACCGCTCTGAGCACAACTTCACATCAGCGAAAACAGACCTGTGCCCAACGCGCAAGGCCAGCCGTGACCGAACCAAAGTAGTTGCCGCTGACTACTGGCACATTCGGCAAAGCCTGCTCAACACCAGAACGTAAAATCGGTGAACGCGCACTACCGCCAGTCATAAAGATCACATCTGGCGTCACGCCACCCAAAGTGACCGCTTCCGTGACCAGCTCAATCATTTTGATCTTAGGAACATCAATCGCTTCGATCATGGCTTCGCGTTGAATCTCGACTTCCAGCAACTCCGATAGCACTTTAATTTGAGCGGTAACCAGAGCGGTGTCTGAAAGCGCAATCTTGGCCTCTTCGGCTTTCTTCACCAAGCTGTAGCCGAGCGTATCGTGGTACACCGCAAGCAGACGCGTCAGTTTCTCCGGCTCACGCGCTTCTTTGTGTAAACGCTTTAAATCCACAAGGTTTTCACGCGAAAAGAATTTGGCTTGCGCGCTGACATCGTTAATCGCGATCGGGTTCCAAAATTGGGTGATCGGCATGTCCAATCCACTGAGCATTTGACTGCCAAAGCCAAATGGCGTCATCAACTGTTTAAACGCGAGATGAATATCGAGATCGTTACCGCCCACTCGTTGACCCGTATGCGCAATGAGGCTTTGCGTGCGATCCGCTTTACCGCGCCATGACGGGCCCATCTGAATCAATGAACAGTCGGTAGTACCACCGCCGATATCCACCACCAACACGGTTTTGTCTTCGGTCAGTGTCGCTTCGTATTCAAGCCCTGCGGCCACTGGCTCAAACTGAAACTCAAGATGGCGAAACCCGGCACGGGTTGCAGCACGGCGCAGAATGTTTTCTGCCTGACGGTTAGAGTCTTCCCCGCCTCGGCCGTGGAAGTTCACCGGACGACCGATCACGGCATCATCAATTACGGCGTTGGAGCGTGCTTCCGCTTGCGCTTTGATGTTCGCCATCATGGCGCACACCAGATCTTCAAAAAAGCTCAACTGAATATCATGCAGCCCCATCGCACCTAAAAACGATTTTGGCGATTTCACGTAATAGACTTCATGCGGATCGGATAAATAGAGATCGAGCGCTGCCTGACCAAACACCACATCATCAAACTGCAAGTCGATGCCTTCATCGCGGTTAGCCGCTACCGAACGACGCAGTAATTGCTCGCCCAGCGCATCCGCAGGCGAAATCTGACGATGACGGAATAAGTGCTCAGGCACCGAATCTCGGGTTGGTGCTGCCAGTGTTGAGGGAATATAAAGACTGTCACGCTCAAGAGGGATCAGCACTGGATCATCACCCTGCATGCTGGCCACCGAACAGTTAGCCGTGCCGTAATCAAACCCGATGAACATCTGCATACTCCTACTCTTGAACGAAAAAAGGCCGGCGATACTACCGCAAGCCTTTTCTTATCTCTAGCAGAAATTGTTATTTTCTATGCAGCTTTCACGCAGTTAGCGGATCTCTTCGCCAGAATCCAGCACGCTCTTACGAACTATTTCTGTGAAAGCGAGAGCTTCCTGACGGATTTGTTCTTCATTCACCGTGTTGATTTGGCGATCTTGCATCACCAGTTTGCCATCAATAATTGCATGGCGAACATTGCCGCTGCTTGCAGAGTAAACCAGTGCAGAGTATGGGTTGTAAATCGGCACCATGTTTGGAGCTTTGGTATCAATCACTATGATATCGGCCAACTTACCGACTTCTAATGAACCGATTTTGTCTTCCATATGCAGCGCTTTAGCCGCACCCATGGTTGCCATATCAATCACTTTCAGCGGTGGCATCGCCGCGCGATCTTGATTGACCAGCTTATGCACTTTCGCCACTTGGTTGAATTCATCGATGGTACTGAGTGTGTTGCCAGACATAGGCCCGTCAGTGCCTAGGCCGATACGTACATTTTCGTCATACATCTTGAGTGCCGGCGCAACACCTTTCGCTGATTTAATGTTGGCACTCATGTTGTGAGCCACGCCCATATCTGACTTTTTCACCAGCTCGATGTCTTTGTCATCCACCAAAATCATGTGTGCGCCGACTAAGTTCGCGTTCAAAGCACCAATTTCATGCATATACTGTACGGGAGACAAACCGTTAGAACGTTCCGCAATCTTCTCTTGCTCACGAGTGGATTCAGCGAGGTGAATAAGAACAGGTACATTTTTTTCTAACGAAAGCTTGGCGATTTTTTGCAATGTTTCGGTCGTGTTGGTGTAAGGAGCATGAGGAGCAAACGCAGGGGTGATACGCGGGTGATTTTGATACTGCTCAATAAAGTTCATCGCATACTGAATCCCTTCTTCAGCATTCTTTGCATCCGCAACCGGAAATTGAATCACGCTTTGACCCAATACGGCGCGCATACCAATCTGATCAACTGTTTTAGCCACTTCATCTTCGAAGTAATACATGTCGGCATAAGTGGTAACGCCCCCTTTTAGCATTTCCACGTTACCTAAGTTCGCGCCAATGCGTACCATATCGCGTGACACCAATTTCGACTCTAGCGGGAAGATGTAACGATGTAGACGATCTGGCACATCATCCCCCAAAGAGCGGAACACCGTCATCGAAACGTGCGTATGAGTATTGATAAGCCCTGGCATCACGATATCGCCATCCACATCAAGCATCTGTTTCGCTTGATATTGCTTGGCTAACTCAGCATCACCAACGGCAATGATTTTGTTTTCTTTCACCACTACGGTACCGTTTTGGTAAACCGTTTTGTCGCCATTCATGGTAAGCACCATGGCATCGGTAATCATCAGATCAGCTTGCGTCTTTGCGTAGCTCATTGGAGCAAACAAACTCACGCTTGCCATCGCAGCAGCAATTAAATTACGTTTCAGCATATATTTTCCTTAGAACAGGATTCGGTATGTTTGCCGCGATAGTAAGAGAATGAGAGAGGAATGCAAACGTTTGCTTGCATGTTTGCACGCTTCTGTGATCTTTGCACGGAGATGTAAACAAACTGGATGAAAAGTAGAAAGCTCAAAAATACCAACTGGCAACGCATTGATTTTGCAAATACACAAGTGAGTGCGTGCTCTTATGACTTGCCAATACAGGAACGGTGACGCCGACAGCGCTCGGAACAATAGATCACCTCATCCCAGCATAGTCGCCATTTCTTGCGCCATGCGAATGGACGTAAACAAACAGGACACATCTTCTGTGTCAAATGGGCTTTCTTGTGTTGAGCCACGTTCCATCCTTAAGTTATTGCGTTGTAAAGGTGTACGTGGCTCGACCGACAATCGTTCAAGTCAAATCGTCAAATTCAGATGTTAAGATGATATACCCGCAGCGAAGTCTCCAGTGCCGGCTCATCGTCTCCCAAGTATTCCACGGTCACACTTTGCCCCGGCAGCAAAGTAAAGCTGGAATCGCTAAACCGCCCGACACCGTCATATTCTAAATGCACGTAAAATGCAGGTTTGTCCGTGCTCAAGGTAATAAAACGCCCTTCCCGCTGCATCTCAATCTGTGCCGTTTCCATCGGCAGTGATTTGAGTTCCTCAGTACCAAACCAGATATTGCTTAACGATTCTCCGCTGTTCTTAATGACGCCTTCCACATAGAGAAAGCCCTCTTTGCCAAGGATTATGTTTTGCGGTTTTTGCCATACCATATGATTGTGATTGGGGAACAAAGTAGTGGTGATCGGCCATTCCTCTAACACATCACCTTGCCAGTTTAGCCAACACACTCGCCCTTCAATCTCTACTGATTCACGGCTGTCGTTCAAACCGTGCAAGGTCAATGCTCCGCTATGCTCAGAAAACACCAGATATTGGGGAGCGAAAAAGCGTTTAGCGTGATAATGCAACTGTTTCCAACGGCCACTGTATTCAATACTCGACCATGAACTCACCGGCCACAAATCGTTCAATTGCCAATAAAGAATGCCACGGCAGATTGGCGAAATCGCCCGCCAATGATCAACGGCGGTTTTGATTGCCATCGCTTGCTGAACTTGGCTGAGATAAAGCATCTGCTCAAACCCAGTCGGAAATCGGAAATAGCGTGTAAACATTTCAGTGATGATGCTATTACCACGCGGATTTTTCTGGTGCTGCTCAAAAGTGTGTGAGGTGATATTAAAATCTTGCTCTGGTGTGAAGGTTTTCACTTCAGCAAGAGAAGGCCAAGATTGGAAACCAAATTCAGAGCAGAACCTTGGGTTCACCGAACGATACGCGCTGAACGGCTTGCCGGAATGCCATACATCCCAAAAATGCATGTCGCCTTTATTGTCGTCATGCCACGCATCACCAAAATCGAGTTCACCATTACAGGGGGAGCTTGGCCAGAAGGTGCGTTGATCATCGAGCGATTCAATAATTTCAGCAATTTTTCGGTTTAAGCGGTCGTAATTAACCGTGTATTTCACTCGATTATTTTTGGATTCGTCATACCAACCAATCGCGCCAAGCACTTCGTTATCACCACACCAGAGTGCAACCGAAGGATGCTCTCTCAATCTTGGGATCTGCCAACGCAATTCTTGCTCCACTTCGCGCTGAAAATCAGCGTGGCTTGGATAGAGCGAACATGCAAACATCATATCCTGCCAAACGAGTAAGCCTAACTCATCACACAAGTTGTAAAAGGTTTCACTCTCATACTGACCACCACCCCACACGCGTATCATGTTCATATTGGCATCCACCGCACTTTGCAGCCGCTGCCGATAGCACGCTTCATTTTCACCTGCTGGCATCGCATCGATCGGTATCCAATTCGCCCCTTTGGACATCATTGGGAAACCGTTGATCACAAACTCCATTGCAGAACCACGCTCATCGGCTGCCGTATTCAACTCAAGCTGACGTAATCCGATTCTGCGCTGCAAGGTTTGCTCCGCACTGGCAACGCTCACCTCATATAAAAATTGCTCGCCTAACCCATTTGGCCACCAACGTCGTGGTTGAGTAATTAAAAATTCACACTGCACACAACCACTTTGCGTCACCATCACGGTCTGGTTTTCATCTGCCACAGAAAACGTCAGGTTCACTGGGCTGTCGGTTTCTACTTCCGTCGCAACAATCACTTTGACACTGCCATCACTCTGCCACTGCTGCTCTGTCGCCAAATGTTTCAGTCGGGTATGTTCGATGGGCTGCAAAACTATTGGGTCGTAAATGCCAGATACCATCAAACAAAGCCCCCAGTCCCATCCCGAGTGGCACTGCGTTTTACGCACCAAATTCATATAGGGTAATTGGTTGTTACCCATGGCAGATGGAATAGGAAATGGCAATGCCGCCGCTCTTTTTTCTGCTTCAGGGAGCACTCGACGAAAGACAATGCGCAGACTATTACTGCCCAATTTCAGGTAAGGCTTAATGTCCAACTCATATGCGGCAAACTGATTACCGCACTCCAAGGCGAGCACTTCATTGATGTAGAGTGAGGCGAACGTATCCACCCGGGTGAGCGTTAACCACAGTTTTTTAAAGCTCAACAGAGATTCACTGACTAAGATTTCACGACTGATTTGCCAATCCACCTCTTCAATCCAACGCACTTTCGCTTCATTGCCACCCCAATAAGGGTCAGGAACGCATTGGGCTGCCAATAAAGCCGTGACATTGTCACCAGGAATAGTCATTGGAATCGAGAGTTCTGGGCGTTGTGGTGAGGTTAATCGCCATTGACCATTAAGATTACAGCTAGTCATAGGTAAGTACCTTTGTTGGAAATGGGTATGTGTTGGAAATAGGTAAGCAACGCTATGAACTGTAGTCCCAAAACCCCATTAACCACACGAATAAAATGGTTAAAAACTGACAAGCTGTGGCACGAATCAAACTCGATGATCAAAAAAGCCAGCTTTACGCTGGCTTTTTATTAATTCAATACGCTGAAACTTGAATTACAGGAAGTGGAAAGTCGCATTGAAAGAGAAAGTGCCGACATCAGTACTGTCCATGGTGTAGTTCATGTAGCTTGCGCCAACAGAAACAGGACCCATGATGAAGTACTCTGCACCAACACCGTACATTACGTCGATACCATCATCGATTTTGCCACCGTTGATATCTTTGTCCCATGAGTGCAGGCCGCCTTTGGCATAAACGTGCAGTGGACCGAAATCAATGCTTGGCTTTACAGCGAAATAAAGTGATGTAGCTGAAAGTTCTTGAGTCGCATTGATCTCAAAATCACCGTGATCAACGTAACCCGCTTCTAAGCCGATGAATGGCAGAATGCCTGTACCAGCATGCAGTGTGTATGCAGTACCGTTTTTGCCTTCATAATCAGACTGACCTACTGACGCACCGCCATAGATCCATGAATCCGCCATCGCGGTTGAAGAGGCACCCAGTAATGCCAGAGCAAGTAATGTCTTTTTCATAATTAACCTTCTTAAAATAGTTGGACAACGGTGACGGCGGCCAATCGTTGCCACATTGAGTGCAAATTCCGTCATCTCAGCATGTTAAGCAAAAATTGTACCTAACATGCTTCAATCGCGTTAATAATTCGTTTATCCGACACCGGATACGGCGTACCCAACTGCTGAGCGAAGAAGCTCACACGTAGCTCTTCCAACATCCAGCGGATCTCTTTCACGTTGTCAGGAATCGCCATCCCTTTCGGGATTTTGTTGAGTAGTTCTTTGTATTTGGTCGTGACCGATTCAATTTTCAGCATATGCAGTCGGTCCTTGTTTGGATCGACTGGCAATTTCTCCATCCGGCGCTCAATCGCGCGCATGTAACGCAGAATATCCGGCAGACGCTTCCAACCACATTCGGTCGCAAAGCCACTGAAAATCAGCCCTTCAATTTGCGCTTTCACATCAGAAAGCGCAAACGCCATAGTGAAATCCACCTTGCCTTTCAAACGCTTATTGATGTTGTAAGCAGTCGTCAAAATGGTTTCAACTTGTTTGGCAATCTCCACCACAGTATCACCCAGTTCAGCACGCACATGTTCTTTGAGCGCTTCAAACGCTTGCGGCTCCCACACCATTCCGCCACGTTCTTCAATCAGCTTATCAACCCCACAGGCAATGCAGTCATCAATCAAATCCAGCACTTTGCCATACGGGTTAAAGTACAAGCCAAGTTTAGACTTGTTCGGCAGATTGGCGTGCAGATATTTAATCGGCGATGGTACGTTAAGCAGAATGAGGCGGCGTTGACCCGCACGCATTGCGCCAAGTTGCTCTTGCTCCGTCTCAAACAGTTTGATTTCAACACTGTCTTTCTTATCCACCAAGGCCGGATACGCTTTGACTTCAAAACCGCCGCGTTTTTGTTGATACACTTTCGGCAGTTCGCCAAATGACCACGTATGCAGATCGCGCTGTTCGATATCATCATCCGCGACTTGTGAAAGTGTCTCTTGAACTTTCTCTTTCAAGCTCTCTTTCAACTCATGCAGATCACAGTTTTCATTGAGCTTGCGATTGCGATGATCCACCGCGCGATAAGTAATTTTCAAATGCGATGGTAACTGATCTAGTTTCCAATCTTCACGCAGTACCGTCACACCCGTCATACGGCGCAGCTCTTTTTCTAAAGCATCGAGCAGCGGCATCTCAAACGGTGTCACTCGCGCCAAAAAAGCGTCAGCGTAATTCGGCGCGGGGACGAAATTTTTACGCAGCGTTTTCGGCAACGATTTAATTAAGCTCACCACCAACTCATGACGTAAACCGGGAATTTGCCAGTCAAAGCCGTGTGGCTCGACTTGGTTTAAGATCGGCAACGGAATGTGTACCGTCACACCATCACTGTTTTCACCCGGTTCAAACTGATAACTGAGTTTGAGTTTCAGATTGCCTTGATGCCAGAAGTTCGGGTAATCCAAATCGGTAATGTGGCTGGCATCACCTTTGAACAGCATCTCTTTTTCAAAGCTGAGCAGATCCGGCGTTTTACGGCTGGCGGTTTTCCACCACGCATCAAAATGGCGACCAGACACCACTTCGGTGCCGACACGTTGGTCGTAGAATTGGAACAGTTCTTCATCATCAACCAGAATATCGCGGCGACGAGATTTGTGTTCTAACTCTTCCACTTCTGCCAACAGAGCGCGGTTTTGTTTGAAGAAGGCGTGTTTGGTTTCCCAATCCCCTTCAACCAGCGCGCTGCGAATGAAAATTTCGCGGCTGAGCACAGGATCAATATTGCCATAGTTGACCAAGCGTTTCGGCACAATCGGGATGCCATACAGCATCACCTTTTCATACGCCATCACCGCCGCATTTTTCTTCGACCAATGCGGTTCACTGTAGCTGCGTTTGATCAGATGCTTCGCCAGTGGCTCAATCCAATCTGGTTCGATTTTCGCGACCACGCGTGCCCACAGTTTCGAGGTTTCCACCAGCTCAGCCGACATCACCCACTTCGGTTGCTTTTTAAACAAGCCAGAGGCAGGGAAAATGTTGAAACGCGCATTACGCGCACCGTGGTACTCGTTCTTTTCCTGATCTTTCATACCGATGTGCGACAACAAACCAACCAAGATCGCACTGTGCACCGCATGGTAACTGCCCGGTTCATCATTGAGCTTAAAGCCCATTTCACGGGTCGATTGATGCAGTTGGGTATACACATCCTGCCATTCGCGCACACGCAAATAGTTTAGATAGTCGAGTTTACACTGACGGCGGAACTGGTTACTGGTCAGCGCTTTTTGCTGCTGAGCAATGTAATGCCAAAGGTTCACTAAGGTCAGGAAGTCTGAGTCTTCATGGTTAAAGCGGCGATGTTTGTCATCAGCCGATTGCTGTTTGTCGCTCGGTCTTTCACGCGGATCTTGAATCGACAGCGCGGAAGCAATAATCATCACCTCTTTCAAACAGCCGAATTTAGACGCTTCGAGCACCATGCGCGCCAAACGCGGATCAATCGGCAAACGTGCTAGCTGCTTACCACTTTCAGTGAGGCGCTTTTTCGGGTCTTTGATTTGATCGTTGATCGCGCCCAGCTCTTCGAGCAGACGCACACCATCTTGAACATTACGTTTATCTGGCGCTTCAACAAATGGGAAAGCTTCGATATCGCCCAGCCCAAGCGCCGTCATCTGCAAAATAACCGAGGCTAAGTTGGTACGCAGAATTTCAGGATCAGTAAATTCTGGACGCGACAAGAAATCCTCTTCCGAATAGAGACGGATACAGATCCCCTCTTCGGTACGTCCACAGCGGCCTTTACGTTGGTTGGCACTGGCTTGAGAAACCGGCTCAATCGGCAGACGCTGCACTTTGGTGCGATAGCTGTAACGGCTGATCCGCGCGGTACCCGGGTCGATAACGTATTTGATGCCCGGTACCGTCAGCGAAGTTTCTGCCACGTTGGTGGCCAGCACGATTCGGCGACCTGCATGAGGTTGGAAAATCTTGTTCTGCTCACCGGCCGACAAGCGCGCATACAACGGGACGATTTCCGTATCACGCAGATTGCGTTTTGAAAGTGCATCGGCGGTATCACGAATTTCGCGCTCACCGTTCATGAAGATCAGAATATCGCCCAGACCTTCATCGCACAGCTCATCCACGGCTTGGAAAATCCCTTCCAGTTGGTCGCGATCGCTTTCGCTGTCATCATCACCCGCCAGAGGACGATAACGCACTTCCACCGGATAAGTACGACCAGAGACTTCAATGATCGGCGCATTGCTAAAATGCTTCGAGAAGCGCTCTGGATCGATGGTGGCCGACGTGATGATGACTTTGAGATCGGGACGACGCGGCAAAAGCTGCTTGAGATAACCCAAGATAAAATCGATGTTCAGACTGCGTTCGTGGGCTTCATCGATAATGATGGTGTCGTACTGGTTGAGGAAACGATCGTTTTGGATCTCCGCCAGTAAGATACCATCGGTCATTAATTTGATTTGGGTCTGATCCGAGATTTGGTCTGTAAAGCGAACTTTATAGCCCACAAAGCCGCCGAGCTCGGTTTCCATCTCTTCGGCGATGCGGTTCGCCACTGAGCGTGCAGCAAGACGGCGCGGCTGAGTGTGACCAATCAAACCATATTTACCACGGCCTAATTCTGCGCAAATTTTCGGTAGCTGAGTGGTTTTCCCTGAACCGGTTTCACCCGCCACGATCACGACTTGATGCTGAGCAATCGCCTTCGCAATATCATCGCGTTTTTGGCTGACAGGCAGCAGAGCGGGATACTCGATTTTGGGCATTTGTTGCTTACGCTGCTCCACCACCATCATGGATTGAGCAATATCGAGCGCGATTTCGTCAAACACCGCATTGCGCGCAGATTCATTTTTGATTTTGCTTGCGCCATCAATGCGTTTACTGAAACGAAAACGGTCTTTGATTAGGCACTGTCCGAGCGCCTTCTTTAAACTGGCAGCGCTATTGGCTTTTGGCTGAGCTGCCGAATCGGGTGTTGGCTGTGACGAAGTCAAAGCATTTCCTATTGTTATCTTTCCAAAAAAACTGCGCGGATTGTACCACAGAGTTTTAGCAACACGCCCATGAGAAGATCATCCAAACCTTTTGAGACCCTCAACTTGTCTACAGAAGCATCAGTTAATACCGTCTTACCGAAAAAGAAGCTTCGTTTTCATGACAATTGGCCGCTAAAATGAAAATAGACCCTTTAGGAAACGAAGCAATTGTGAAAGTCTCTGAACTCAAAACTATTTTAAACCAGCTCCCTAACGATCTTGACCCTGATGTAGTGATGGGTGAAGTCTGGCTTCCAGAGCGATTGGTTGAGGCTCAACTCGATGACGAGATGCTGTTTCTAACCTTTGATAATGCCCCTGAAGAGGGAGAAGGTGAAGAAGAAGGGCGTGGCTTTGTCGAGCATGAAATTGAACTGATCCGCGCACAGATTTTGAATATTCTTGCCGATGACAGTGGCCCGAAAACCAAAGCGGAGGCGCTGCTGGCTTTAATTACGCTTGCCCATGAACGAACCAGCTCAGAATTTATCGAAATTTTAGGCTCAATGGTTGAAGAGTTGTCATCCTAACCTCATTGTTTAATCACTGAACTCCAAACCGCAAGGCGAATCATGTTTAACGCAATTACTTCTCTCTTTAAGCAGTTACTTGAAGGCCAAGATTTAGCGAAAAATGCAGCTTCTCCCGAGCTGGCGATCGCTTGTTTACTGACTGAAGTGGCAGGTGCAGATCACCAAATCTCACAGCCTGAGCAGCAAGCTAAATCTGCCCTTCTAAAGCATCTATTGAGTATTGATGATGAAGAAGCGGCTGCTCTATTGGCTCGTGCTGAACAACAGGTGAAGCAGTCCGCGTCTTTGTACGATTTCACTTCGCAGCTACGTAATCTTTCCCAAACACAACGGTTTGAACTCGTCAAAGCGATGTGGGAAGTAGCCAACGCTGATGGCACAATTGACCCATTGGAAGATGCCGTGATTCGCAAAGCCGCCGAGCTGTTGTATGTCGACCATAGTCAATTCATTCGCGCCAAATTAATGGCTGCGGACAAAGACCCACAAGCGGAATAACGCACCAGTTACCTCTTCCCCAAAGTCACTCTTACAGAAAGACAAAAAGCGCGAATTTCGCGCTTTTCTATTAGAGTTTGCTTGAGGCTTTCATCTAGTTTACGGCTCGAAAAAAGGCACTAGAGTGGTGGTGTCATTCGCCAATACAGCACAGCAGCGATACAACTGAGCGCATTCACCAGCCAGCAGACATAAAGGAAGTTTTCCATTCGTGTACTCGGCTTTGTGGACAACCAAACAAAAGCCTAGAACAAAAACCATAGCGTTGCATAACAATTTGCTGAATATCACATTACAGCATGGTTAACGCTAATTTAGCCAAGTTGTAGGCATCCACGTAACCTGAATGCTGACGCCCTTCCCATTCAATACCTTGCGATTCCTGAGCTGCGCGATGGCCAATACGTTTGTCTTTTAAACGATGTTGAATTCGGTACAAAGTGGCGAGGTTGAGAAACTCTTGAAAAGGAACTGGAATGCCTTTTTCTCGGCACTCGTTGATCAAAATAAGATCATCACGTCCCCAAGAAGCATAAATCTTATTCGAGCCGCCAAAGTTCTTAACCATGGATTGCAGCACTTCAACCAGTGGTCGACCCTGCTTCTCAATTTTACGCGGTGTAATTCCGGTGAGTTCGGCACAAAACAGTGAGATTTCATCTTTTTCAGGTTTGACGAAATATTGCGCACGTTTGACGATTTTTCCGGCTGACAGATCGATTTCCGCTAAACCAACTTCAATGATTTCACCCGTGGTTCCCACTCCGTTTTCGTTCCAACAACACATTTCTAAATCGAAGCACACAACACGGTTGTAATTCATTCTTGGCCTTTTTCTGCTTACATAAAGTTGAACATCCTACCTGATTTCACGGCAAAATTCGATTCTGCCTTGCTGCATTGTTCCGCAATCGACACCCGGTTTCGCCCTAAAGTTTTACTAAGATAAAGCTGTGCATCCACACTATGAAGCAATTCGGATTCATTGAGGCCTTCGTTGATGCTCGCTCCAATACTGACTGTCAAAGCGACGCTGCCTTGATTTATCGCCAGCGGATTTCGCTCGACCGTGGCACGAATGGATTCCAGATAGCTCGATAAGGTTTCACGCTCTGCCACGTTAGACAATATGGCAAATTCATCCCCGCCCATGCGCACAAAATGATCGTTAGGTAATAATTTCTGCGTCACCAGATTCACTACATGAACCAGTGCATCATCTCCAACCAAATGTCCATGAGAATCGTTAATCTGTTTAAAGCAGTCAATATCAAAACTCACCAAGGTAAAGGGTTGCCCTGAGTTGAGCATGCTAGAGAGCAAGTTGTTGAAAGAGCGACGATTGTAAATTCCAGTCAAGCTATCATGCTCGGCTAAATAACGCAGTTCTGCAGTACGCTCATCCAGCATCACTTCTAAACGAATTTTTTCTTCAAGTAATAACCGGGTAATGTAGCCCAATAAAAGCGAAATAATCACGCCCCCCAAACTCATACCAAACAGAATCCATTTGTCATTTTGGGTTAATGGCTCTAACAAGCAAAATTTGATCGTCCAGTCACGGTTAGACAAATGTACCCGCTTTTGCATGGGTACACCTTTGCCTTCTTGCCAACCTTCACTTTGATAAAGTATTGGATCGTCCTCAGCATCAAATCCATTATCCACCACTTGAATACGTAGCTGCTGCTCCATAGCGGTTTTTAGAACTAAATTGTCAAAATACACAGAAAGGCGAACTACCCCAATCATCACACCAAGCAGCTCTTGATTTCCTTTATCAAACACGGGGTGATAAACCAACATTCCATCTTTTTTGATTGATCGGTCGATACCATCTTGCAATAACCGGACTTTATCAGAGAGGTTGGCTTTGCCTGTGTTTGTGATGTTGTCGATCACATGTTGAAAACGTTCACGAGAGGAATAGAAACCAAGCAAATCTCGATTCGCTGGCGTTAAAGGGAAAATATCGGAAAGCACATAAACTGGCTCACCATTCAGGATGTAACCGTAGGTTTTTTTGCCATCTTCCGGCACCGTATACAGAGTGAACTCAGGGAATAAAGTGCGGATTTTCTGGGTATATTTAGGTAACTGACTGGCCTCAACTTTGGCCATCCATTGCAAGCCGATCAAACTATTTGAGTCTTTTACCGTTTGCGCAGCAAAAGATTGGAAGTGCTCCCAATCATCCATCGAGGTGGATTGAAAAAAATTGGCCACCGAACCAATAAAATGAACGTCACTCTCAACAACCTGTTGTAACGCCTGAGTTTGTCTATCCGCTAAGTTCTCAAAAATCGTGACGTTGTAGCGTTTTTGTAGTGAATACGCAGTGTAAACAATCAAAGTCGCCATCAACAATGAGGAAAGTAGTACAACATGCGGCAGTATTTCACGAAATCGATGCGGCATTCAGTCCTTCCTAAGTCAAAATTCAGCCCTTTGTTTATCGTGTAATTCGGTTATCGTCAACCATTCGGTACAACAACTTAGACACTATGTGTCGCATTTCTAAAACATCTAGCACGTTATTTGCCAGATCACACATTATGAGTACGAACTTCGCTCAAAACATGGGCAGTTAAACCACAAATCTTATTTTAAAAGGGCTTATCTTCCTCGCATTACGCTTGAATATGGTAACATCCGCCCCTATTTTGAGCTTAGTCTATCACCACAGTTATTGGGTCTATCAGGTACTTTGAGTAGAAAAAAGATCTCTCAAACACCATAAACCAAAAAGTAGTTCATATCTCTGACCTCAATAACATTATATTTTTCCGGTGTCGTGCCTCTGCCACGCTCGGTTTACACAAGAGAATTCATCATGAATATCGACTTAAACCTGATTCCAACCACCTTTGATATGCTCCATGCGGGGCTGGCGGCTTCTTCTCTCCTGCTATTGATTGTTGCTGTTGCTCGCAAAGGCACAGTGACGGAAAAGATCGTAGAAAAACCGGTCGAAAAGATTGTGACGGTTGAAAAGCCTGTAGAAAAAATTATCGAAGTGGAAAAAATCATTGAAGTTGAGAAAGTGGTGGAAAAAGTCGTTGAGGTGGAATCAAAACTCGCGACCGCCTCGACCGATTCAGCACTGCAACTTTTAGCGCTGCTGCAAAAAGAAGCTCGTTTAATCGACTTCTTACAAGAAGAAGTCAGCCAGTTTTCGGATGAAGAAGTGGGCGCAGCAGCTCGCGTGATTCATAGCGGCGGCCAAAAAGTGCTGCGCGAATACCTCACTCTATCGCCAATTCGTAGCGAACAAGAAGAGAGCCGCATTAACGTTGAAGCTGGCTTCAATGCGCAAGAAATTCGCCTGACAGGACAAGTTACCGGCCAAGCGCCATTCGTTGGCACTCTGATCCACAAAGGTTGGCGCGCGGATTCCATCACCCTGCCAAAACTGGCTGACAATTACGACACCTCGATTCTTGCTCCTGCGGAGGTAGAACTGTAATGGAGATGCCAATTCATTCAGCCAAATACAGTGTGGGCATCGACCTTGGTACTACCCACTGCGTACTAGCTTATCAAGATGTACAGAGTGAAGAGAGTCGTGTTGAAGTGATGTCGATTGCGCAAATGACGGCGCCGGGCACAGTAGAAAACCTCAACCAGCTTGGTTCTTTCGTTTATCAGCCGCATGAACATGAAATGGCTACCGCTTCACGCCGTTTGCCTTGGAGCAGTGAACCGACCGCATTGGTAGGCGCGATTGCGCGTAATTTGGGCTCCAAAACCCCGATTCGTTTAGTCGCAAGCGCCAAATCATGGTTATGCCATGCAGGCGTGAATCGTCGCGAAGCCTTTTTGCCATCGGGCAGTCCTGAAGACGTCAGCAAAATTTCTCCACTGCGCGCAACAGAGCTTTATTTAGAGCACTTGCAAGCTGCGTGGGATCACGCTCATCCTGATGCTCCATTGGCAGAGCAAGATGTCACCATTACCGTCCCAGCTTCGTTTGATCCTGCTGCCCGTGATTTAACCGCCGAAGCGGCACGCAATGTCGGTTTGCAGCAATTTACGCTGCTCGAAGAGCCACAAGCAGCACTCTACAGTTGGATTGATAACCGCCATGAGCAATGGCGCAATGAAGTAAACGTAGGCGATGTGGTCTTAGTGATCGATATCGGTGGCGGCACCACTGACCTTTCACTGGTCGAAGTGACCGAAGAAGAAGGTAACCTTGCCCTCAAACGTATTGCCGTTGGCGAACATATTCTGCTCGGTGGCGATAACATGGATCTCGCCCTCGCCTATCGTCTGAAAATGAAATTGGCGCAGGAAGGTAAAGAGCTGCAAATGTGGCAAGTGCAAGCCATGACGCACGCTTGTCGTGATGCGAAAGAAGCACTACTCAGCCAACCGGATTTGGCTGCAGTACCAATCGTGGTACCAAGCCGTGGTTCTAAACTGCTCGGCGCAACACTGAAAACTGAACTGACTCGTGAAGAAGTTCAGCAAACGCTGGTCGATGGTTTCTTCCCTGCGGTGTCTATCAATGAACACCCTCAACAAAAAATGCGCGGCGCACTGACTCAGATGAGTTTGCCTTACGCGCAAGATGCCGGCATTACTCGCCATATCGCCGCATTTTTAAGCAAACAAGCCAACGCGCAAGGCCAAACCGAAAGTCTGCCTTTCGCGATGGCCGGCATTCCGGGTATGGCCGCACCACAAGCCGATTTCATTAAGCCAAGCGCCATTTTGCTTAACGGCGGTGTGCTGAAATCCACTTTGCTTGCCGATCGTTTGCTAGAAACCATCAATGCTTGGCTAACTCAGGCGAATGCGTCTCCTGCCAAATTCCTCACTGGAGTGGATTTGGATCTGGCAGTGGCACGCGGCGCTGCTTACTACGGTGTTGTGCGTCAAGGTCAAGGTGTACGCATCCGTGGTGGTATAGCTTCGGCTTACTATGTCGGGATTGAAAGTGCGATGCCTGCCATTCCAGGCATGTCACCGCCAATGGAAGCGCTCTGTGTTGCTCCATTTGGTATGGAAGAAGCTCAAGCGCGCAAGTCGCGGATCGCCAGTTTGGCCTAGTGATTGGTGAGCCTGTGCACTTCCAATTCTATGGTTCAACCGTACGCCGTGATGATGTCGCGGGTACTCACCTTGTCGATTGGGCAAATGATGAGCTGGAAGATCTGCCCACCATTCAGATCACCTTGCCTGTTTCTGAAGGTCGCCGTGCAGGTGAAGTGGTTCCGGTTACGCTGGCATCACGTGTTACGGAAGTCGGTACGCTCTATCTCGAAGCGATCGCCGCCGATAATGGTCAGAAATGGCATGTGGAATTTGATGTGCGTGACAACCCACAAGACGAGCCTGCACCACAGCAACATTAACAAGACTACAGCGGCATCCTTCGGGGTGCCGCTCATCCTTTATGAATACGAGGTATCGCATGTCATCACCACGTTTTCTGGTTGGCATTGATTTGGGCACGACCAATACCGTGGTCGCCTTTTGTGAACTCAATGATGCGCTTGAACAATCTCCGGTTGAGATTTTCCCTGTTGATCAATTGGTTGGCCCTGGCGAAGTGGTTCGCCGCCCACTTCTTCCTTCTTTCCGCTACCACCCTTCACACGGACAATTCACCGATTCTGATTTAACCCTGCCTTGGGAATCACAACGGGTAAATGGCGATCTGCCCCAAGTGATTATTGGCGAATGGGCTCGCGAGTTAGGCGCAAAAGTAGAAGGCCGACAAGTTTCTAGTGCCAAAAGCTGGCTTTCACATCCGAACGTGGATCGCAGCCAACCCATTTTGCCGTGGGCGGGAGCGCAGGATGTCGAAAAAGTTTCTCCTATCATTGCCAGCGCCAGCTATCTCAACCATATCCGCCAAGCGTGGAATCATCGCCATCCTTTAAACCCGTTAGAACAACAAGAAGTGGTTGTCACCGTTCCTGCTTCATTTGATGAAGGTGCGCGTAAACTGACTCTTGAAGCCGCTCAGCTGGCCGGATTGCCAAAAATCATGCTGCTCGAAGAGCCGCAAGCGGTTTGTTATGACTGGCATCATCGTCACCAAACTCAAGCGAACGATATCTTGCAAGACGTACCGCTGATATTGGTGTGTGACGTGGGCGGCGGTACCACCGATTTAAGCCTGATTGCCGCGCAATTTGATGAGCAAGAAACGCTGCAACTCAACCGGATTGGCGTGGGCGATCATCTTATGCTGGGTGGCGACAACATCGACCTTGCTTTGGCTCACGTAGCCGAAAGCCGTTTCAATCAAAATAAAAAACTCAGCGCTGCGGGTTTATCCAAGCTCATCCAACAAACGCGCCAAGCCAAAGAGAGCCTGCTTTCGGCAAATGCACCTGAACAGATGAAAATCACCTTGTTGGGCAGTGGTTCGAAGTTACTGGGCGGAACCCAAAGTGTGGCGTTACATCGTGATGAAGTACACCGTATTGCACTTGACGGATTTTTCCCGCTGACTGAACAAGACGTGCTACCAGAGAAACGTCGCCGAGCTGTCGTTGAGTTTGGCCTGCCCTATGCGGCCGATCCCGCTGTCAGCAAACACATTGCAGAATTTCTCAGCCATCACCAAGGGGCTGCACAAGGTTCGTTAGCTACTGAAAAAAATAACTCAGCATTACCGACGGGGTTGCTGCTCAATGGTGGTGTGTTTAATAGCGAGTTGATTACTCAACGGCTGATCACACTGCTGAGCGACTGGTTAGGGCGACCCATTACTTTGCTCGATAACCCTCATCCAGATTGGTCTGTCGCTTTGGGCGCGGTGGCGTATGCCAAAGCAAGGCGTGGTGCTCAGCTTAAAATTGGTGGCGGTTCTGCTCGTTCTTATTTCTTGCATTTGCAGGAAAAAAACAAGCTCGGTAAAGCCTTGTGTTTATTGGCCAAAGGCAGCGAAGAAGGACAAGAGATCCGCTTAACCAGTCGCCGTTTTTCACTGACGGTGGGTGAGCCTGTTCGTTTTAATCTGCTAACTTCAACTCACGATCACATCGTGCCCGAACAGAAGGTACAAAATGGTACGCTGCTGCCTATCGATCCCGATAAATTCCAGCCCTTACCGCCTTATGTACTCACCTTGCCCGCTCTCGATGCAGCCCCACTCGCCGCCAATCAGAAGCAGCGAGTCGAGGTGCAACTGGCTTGTCAGTTAACCGAAGTCGGTACTCTGCAAATGGTGTGTGTGAACCCAGAGGATGAAAATCAGCGTTGGCAAGTGGAGTTTGAGATTCGCCAGAACTTGACGAATGAAGACGGATTGAGTGAGAACTCGTCGATTTCTCCCAAGTTGCAGGAAGCCAAAGCGCTGATCAGCAAGATCTACAGCGCCAACAAAACCAATGCCGACCAACAA
>NZ_AOMO01000049.1 GCF_000338875.1 Vibrio mimicus CAIM 602
TCTTCAATTAAAGTTTGGCTCAATGAATACTGATAACATTACATTGTAATGTTGAATTGACTGTGCTGAATGATTGCTCATTCAAATGGTCACTCAGTTCATTGATAAATCTTTTGCGATTATCATCAACGAGTGCCCACACAGATTGATTGGTTTGTATTGTTAAAGAGCGTTCTTCTTGGCGGTCTGCTTCAGAAGAGGCGGCCATTTTAGCGAGATAAACTGTCGTGTCAAACACTTTTTTTCAGTTTATTTTCGTTGACGATTTCGCCACCTAAAATACCGAACTGAATCACTGCTAACGCTTGTTGCGTCTACCGTGTCAGTGAGGGCGGATTATAGAGAAGCTAGTTATATTGGCAAGCACTTTTTAGAAGTTTTTTAAAGATTTCGGATACTTGGTGATGTTTTAGGCATAATTGGCTATTTGTTAATGATTAGGCCATCTACTATACCCACTACTCGCTTATAAAAAGGTGAAATAATGAGTTCAATTCGTAGCTATAAAGCATTGCGCCAAAATTAGGGGAAAAGGTTTATGTGGATGCCAGCGCAGTTATCGTCGGTGACATTGAACTGGATGATGATGCAAGCATTTGGCCTTTAGTGGCAGCTCGTGGTGATGTGAACCATATTCGGATTGGGAAGCGCACTAACATTCAAGACGGCTCTGTATTGCATGTCACCCACAAAAACGCTGAAAACCCGAATGGATATCCTCTACTGATAGGAGATGATGTGACGGTTGGGCATAAAGTCATGCTACATGGTTGCACTATTCATGATCGAGTATTAGTCGGTATGGGTTCTATCGTGTTGGACGGCGTCGTAATTGAAAGTGATGTGATGATTGGCGCGGGCAGTTTAGTGCCTCCTGGCAAGCAACTCGAAAGTGGCTTTCTTTATATAGGTAGCCCTGTAAAACAAGCACGCCCTCTCAATGAAAAGGAGCGCGCTTTTCTCTTAAAGTCCTCAAGCAACTACGTTCAGAGTAAAAATGACTATCTGAATGACGTTAAAACCGTTCGCGAGTGATCTCTATTTGACCTAGAGAGTTAAACATTTCGTCTTCAATCGCTTGTTCGGCGAGTTCCTCTAGGTCAAAACGCCATTCACTGAATACCGTCATCACGTGTTGCGATTCTGCTAAAGCTTCACCTGAGAGTTCCTGTAGAACTTGACGTGCCACAAGACATTCGATTAACGCTCCGTTTTGCTGAGCAAAAAATACGACGGCTTGTTTGCTCTCATCCCAATGCTGTATATCTGGAAACAGAATGGATTGGTTCATAGTGCCCCCTCAAGATTTTTACGCAGCTCACGCAAAATTTGCTTGGTTCCCGGACGTAACCCTCGCCATAACATAAAACTTTCCGCAGCTTGCCCCACCAGCATACCTAAGCCATCAATCACCTGCGCACAGCCTTGTTGTAGGGCCCATTGGTTAAATACGGTGTGCCCTTTGCCATACATCATGTCGTAGCAGACAGAGCGAGGTGAAAAAATCACAGGATCAATCGCAGGAAGCTCACCATCGAGACTGGCTGAGGTCGAGTTAATGATCACATCATAGCTTTGAGTCATCTCTGTGAAAGGTTTGGCTATCACAGTGCCGTAGGGGGTCAGTATCTCCGCCAATTGTTCGGCTTTAGATAACGTCCGATTGGTAATCGTAATCGAGGCGGGCTGTTGATCCAGCAGTGGTTTGAGAACACCACGCGCCGCACCACCAGCTCCAATTAGCAAAATATTTACGCCTTTCAGTTGCACTTGTTGAGCGAGCAGATCTTGCACCAAGCCTTCACCATCGGTGTTGTCACCCAGTATTTCACCATCATCCAACTTTTTGAGCGTATTCACCGCCCCAGCCAACCGCGCGCGTTCCGTTAGTCGCCCTGCAAAACGGTAGGCGTCTTCTTTGAAAGGCACCGTTACATTACAACCTCGTCCACCTTGCGCAAAAAAGTGATTAGCCGCCTCGATAAATCCATCGACTGGCGCGCATTGCGCGGTATAGGTCATGGGCTGCTGGGTTTGACGTGCAAACAGCGTATGAATAAAGGGGGATTTACTATGGTTAATGGGATTACCAAAAACTACATACTGATCGATTTGAGAAGCCATATCCTTGCCTAAACAATCAAAAGGGTCACTTTCGCGACCCTATCACTCAGAACTTCAAGTGTCACCATTCACGCGGAACTAAAAACTCGCTCAACTGGGCTTCTGGGGTACCAGACTCAGGTTGATAAGCGTATTCCCAACGTGCTAGAGGCGGCATCGACATCAAAATTGACTCGGTACGACCACCGGTTTGCAGACCAAACAGAGTGCCGCGATCCAACACCAAATTAAATTCAACGTATCGACCACGGCGATAGAGTTGGAATTGGCGCTCGCGCTCTGTAAAGGGAGTGTTTTTGCGTTTTTCGACAATCGGCACATAAGCTTGGGTATAACCTTCACCGACCGCCTGCATATAGGCGAAACATTGCTCGAATGGCCACTCATTCAGATCATCAAAAAATAATCCGCCGATGCCACGTGTTTCGTTGCGGTGCGGCAAGTAGAAGTAGCGATCACACCATGCTTTATGCTCGTTATAGATTTCTGCACCAAAAGGTGCGCAGAGATTTTTCGCAGTTTGGTGCCAGAACTGGCAATCCTCAACAAAGGGGTAAAACGGCGTAAGGTCAAAACCACCACCAAACCACCAGATCGGAGCTTCCCCCTCTTTTTCAGCAATAAAAAAGCGCACATTGGCATGAGAGGTCGGGACATACGGATTTTTCGGATGCATGACCAGAGAAACACCCATGGCTTCGAAGCGACGACCTGCCAATTCTGGACGATGGGCAGTCGCAGAGCCGGGCATCTGTTCACCAAACACATGGGAGAAGTTCACACCACCTTGTTCGAAAACGGCGCCATCTCGCATCACTCGGGTACGGCCACCACCACCCAACTTTTCGCCCGGCTCACGTTGCCATGCATCTTCAATAAATTGCGCTTGACCATCCGCCGCTTCCAATTGCTGGCAAATTTGATCTTGTAACTGCAGCAAAAAGTTCTTCACTGCTTGCTTATCTATGTTTGACTTCACGTTTTCTCCTGCGCAGGGTTATCCCTGTCTTAACACTTGTAAACTGCGTGCATCGCGAATTTCACTCGGGCCACAATGGCCACTGGTTTTACCTTCCAACACGGCCTCAATTTTATTTCCTAACTGAACCACCACTTCTTGCTGCGTGGTACAAGCGGGTTGTCCACTTAAGTTGGCACTGGTTGACGTTAATGGTTTGCCAAACGCCAAACACAATTGCTGCACTAACGGATGATTAGACACTCGCACAGCCACCGTATCAAACTGACCTCGTACCCAACTCGGGGTATAAATGCTTGCGGGCATCACCCAAGTCAACGGAGCGGGCCATGACGCTAATACCTGAGCCAACTGATCTGCCGTAAGCTGGTTTTCATCGATATAGGGACGTAACTGCTCATAGTTTGCCGCAATCAAGATCACCCCTTTTTCAATCGGACGCTGCTTAATCGCAAGTAAACGCAGCATCGCGGCTTGGTTGTCCGGATCACAGCCTAAACCAAATACCCCTTCGGTGGGATAGGCAATCACACCGCCACTTTGCAGCACATGCACCGCTTGTTGCAGATTGTCCACTTTATCGACTCCTATATATCACTCAATAGCAGTGTACGACTAGTATGGCGATTGACCAGTTATTATCACCGCCAACAAAAAGCAAACGTTTGCTTGAGATGAAAATCCCCGTATAATGCGCCGCAACACAGGTTTATCCACCCAATTCATAACACTGAAGGAGTTTGAGATGACAGTCGGTATTATCATGGGTTCCAAATCAGACTGGCCAACTATGAAACACGCAGCAGAGATGCTTGACCAGTTTGGTGTCGCTTATGAAACCAAAGTAGTTTCGGCACATCGTACTCCCCATCTGCTAGCCGATTACGCCTCAAGCGCCAAAGAACGTGGTTTACAGGTGATTATCGCCGGTGCTGGCGGCGCTGCGCATCTGCCAGGAATGACCGCAGCGTTTACTAGCCTACCGGTTCTCGGAGTGCCCGTTCAATCACGCGTTCTGTCTGGCCTCGACTCCTTATACTCAATTGTACAGATGCCAAAAGGTATTGCGGTGGGTACGTTAGCGATTGGAGAAGCTGGTGCCGCGAATGCAGGATTACTTGCCGCGCAAATCATCGGCATTCACAACCCAGAAGTGATGAGCAAGGTAGAGGCCTTCCGCGCCAAGCAAACCCAGTCCGTATTAGACAACCCAAATCCTGCGGAGGAGTAACGGATGCGTGTTTTAGTTCTTGGTGCTGGTCAGCTTGCGCGGATGATGTCCTTGGCGGGAGCACCACTGAATATTGAGACAATTGCCTTTGATGTCGGTAGCGAAAACATTGTTCATCCCTTAACTCAAACCGTGCTCGGCCATGGATTGGAGCAAGCGATTGAGCAAGCCGACGTTATCACCGCTGAGTTTGAACACATTCCTCATCCAATCCTCGATCTCTGTGCACGCAGTGGCAAGCTTTACCCAAGCGCTGAAGCCATCAAAGCCGGTGGCGATCGTCGTTTAGAAAAAGCGTTGCTGGATCGCGCCCAAGTGGCGAATGCACGTTATTCGATTATCCGCAGCCGAGATGACCTGAGCGCTGCAATCGCTGAGATTGGATTGCCTATGGTGCTGAAAAGTGCGCTAGGTGGCTATGACGGCAAAGGTCAATGGCGTTTAAAAGAACAAGCTCAGCTCGATAATATCTGGAGTGAGTTAGCACAGTATCTAGAGGCAAATCCTGAACAAGCCATTGTGGCCGAAGAGTTTGTGGCTTTTGACCGAGAGGTTTCGCTGGTTGGTGCTCGTAACTTAGCGGGTGACGTGGTGGTTTATCCCTTAGCAGAAAACGTCCATACCCAAGGTGTACTCAGCCTTTCGACGGCGATTGATGCACCAGCTCTGCAAAGCCAAGCAGAAGCGATGTTTAAAGCGGTGGCTGAGCAGCTTAACTATGTCGGTGTATTGGCGTTGGAATTTTTTGAAGTGCAAGGCAAGTTGCTGGTCAATGAAATCGCACCACGAGTACACAATTCAGGCCACTGGACTCAACAAGGCGCTGAAACCTGCCAGTTCGAAAATCACTTACGCGCGGTATGTGGTTTGCCACTGGGTAGCACCAAACTAGTTCGTGAAACCGCAATGATCAATATCCTTGGTGAAGACCAACTCCCCTCCTCCGTGTTGGCGATGGAAGGCTGCCACGTACATTGGTACGGCAAGGCCAAACGCCCAGGACGCAAGATGGGGCATATCAATGTGACAGCGGATTACACTGGTGAGTTGCAACGTAAACTATGCCAATTAGCGACTGTGTTAGATGAGAAGGCTTTTCCTGCCGTACACGCAGTAGCAAAGGAAATTCAGCCTTAATCCATACCCCACTAATGCAAATAAAGCCGCGTCTAACGCGGCTTTAATTTTTATGCTATGGGCAAAAACCGAGGTTAACTATCCTGAATATGCCCACATTGACGATTTGCGCACTGATAACGGATACCTGCCGCGCTCTTTTTCTCAACCATCACCGTAAAGCCGCACATTGCACAAGTCTGAGCAATCGGCTTAGCGTTTAGCGCAAACTTGCATTTAGGGTAAGCATCACAAGCATAAAATAGCTTGCCGAAGCGAGACTTTCGTTCGATGAGATGACCTTTACCACAGTCAGGGCAAGTAATATCCGGAGAGCTTTCAGCTTGATTAGGCGAATCCATCGACTCGATATGATGGCACTGCGGATAATGGCTACAACCAATAAACATCCCGTAACGACCTTGGCGTAGCACCAGCTCATGTCCACACTCAGGACAAGACACTCCTAACTCTTTGATGATATGGCCATCATTTTGATGCAAAGGCTTAATGTAGTCACAATCCGGATACGCAGTACAGCCTAAAAAAGGCCCGTGTTTACCGTGGCGCAGCTGCAATTCTGCGCCACATAGAGGACAGGGTGAAGATTGCAGCGCATGTTCATGGGCTGCAAACAATTGTGGGTCAATTTTACTGCTCATAGACAATTCACAGGCTTAATGCAAAATGCCTTGTTCTTTGCTGTATAACAGCTCTTCCATCAAGGTGTAGGCGTTTTCATTACCCGGCACATTGAACAGAACCATCAAGATGATCCACTTCAGGTCATCCAGCTCAAACTCATCGGTTTCTAAACCCATGACACGGTCAATCACCATCTCACGCGTTTCTGTGGTTAGTACATTGATGTGTTCAAGAAACAGCAGAAAACCGCGCGATTCGAGATCAAGGCGCTCCATTTCTTCCGGTGCATAAATTCGCATCGAAGTCGCAGCACTTTTCGAGATCGCCGTTTGCGCATCGGTTTGTTGCAAAGCTGCCAGATCTTCCAGCCAATGAAGAGCTTTGTAGATGTCTTTTTGGTGAAACCCAGCACGCAGCAGTTCATCTTCCAACTGGTCCTGATCCACTTGCAACTCAGCATCGCTATGGATATAGGTTTCGAACAGATACATCAAAATATCCATCATCATAGCTAGCCCCTCCCCTTTCTAATATAGCCACCAGGTACTGCAACCACATGCCCTAGGAGTTCAAGCTCCAAGAGCTGCATCATGACATCTTGAACCGGTATATGGGTCCGGCTTGCGAGAATATCAATAGGTGTAGCCTCTACTCCTACGTTAGCTAACAGCTCGGGAAATGGCAATTCTTCATCGCTCTGCGGAGCAGAAAAAAGTGTCGCTTGGTAAGGTACTCGTTCAGAGAGTGACCAAGTGAGTGCATTTTTGAGCTCTTGATGAATTTGTTGCACGCTCTGAACTAAACAAGCCCCCTGACGAATCAACTGATTACTACCCTGACTGGAGGCATTGTAAATAGAACCGGGAACCACAAAGACCTCACGCCCCTGCTCTGCCGCATAACGCGCTGTGATGAGTGAGCCACTTTTCTCCGCAGCTTCAACCACGACCACGCCAAGCGATAACCCACTAATAATACGGTTGCGCCGCGGAAAGTGATCAGCTTTAGGAGGCACATAAGGTGCAAATTCCGAGACTAAAGCGCCTTGTGTAATAATCCGCTCAGCGAGTCCTTGATGCTGTTTTGGGTAGATTTGAGTCAAACCAGAACCTAAAACCGCCACAGTTTGCCCTTGCGCTTGCAAAGCTCCATCATGGGCATGTCCATCAATACCGAGAGCAAGCCCACTCATCACCACTAATCCAGATTGAACTAGCTCGCCAGCAAACTGACGCGCAATTTGTCGACCATCAATCGTGGCATTGCGACTACCGACAATCGCAACTGCGGGATCATGTAAAACTTCCCATAGGCCTTCAATAAACAACACAGGGGGTGGCGCTGAAATTTCTTTTAATAAACGGGGATAAAGCGGGCAGTGAGGCGTCACTATGTATCGGTTTTTCGCACCATCTCGCCATTGCAAACACTGTTCAGCTTGCTTGGCGGCTTGGGTGGTTAAATACACCAATTGTTCTGGTTTGAGCCCTAACGCCAACCACTGCTTGGGCGTAAAGCTTTGCAGTTGCGTTGCGTTTGGGTGGAAAGAAGATGGGAAATTGTCCTGCTACCCAGCTTAGGGGTGAAGCAAAGCGCTAGCCATGTGGCTAAATCCTGATCCTTCATTAACTGGCATCATTAACCAAATCAGTTTGCTCAGTAGATTGCGCGACCTCAGCTTGAGCCTCTTGGTTTGCAATCTGCGGCGACAGTGCCAGCACATCATTACTGATCGGGGCTGAACTATTGGTGATCAATGCCAAACTAAACCGTTCATAAGGACGGATCACCATCAAGGTGCCCACTTTTAAACTTGGCAGTTGTACATCAGAATTAGCGCTACCTTGCTGATAAGTAAACAGACCTTTTTTGCCATTTACTTTTGCTCCTGCTTGATAGAGTTCAAACATACTGCCCTGCGCAATACCATCACGACTGCCTTGATCGATGATCACAACCTGATTCTGGCCTGCATACTGACTGCCTTCTAATGAGCCAAGAATACGCGCTTCACTATCTTCAGGAGCGGGCTGCGGATAGAAGGTAGTAGAAAGCTGACGTTCTTCGATGTCGATTTCTGGCAATGCAATATCATTCGACAAGATCTCTTGGTTTTGCTCATGCAGGGTTAGACCGCTGAAATTACTGTCGGTCATCGCCAGCTCGCCAGTTGCAACCAAGCGTAGAGCAACCATAACGTCATCTTCACGCTGATATTGTGCAACTTCGCGATAGATACCCCATTTTTTCTCGCTTTGTACCCCAGTGATATAAAGCTGATCTTGCTTGGTCAGATATTTACGACCATCGCTGGAACCAATTACACGAACACTATCTTGCAACGTGGTTTGATCCATTAGGCGATCGGATTGGAGATAAGGCAGCACCAAACCTTCTTGTACTGTTGGGACGGCTTGTTTTTCCAGCACACGCACTTGCGGACTCAGTTTGCGCATCGGTTTTAGGCTGAGTACGGGTTGTCCATCGCGCCAAAACAGCGTCAGCTTATCACCGGGATAGATCAAATGTGGGTTATCGATCTCAGGGTTCACTTGCCACAGCCTTGGCCACAGCCAAGGGCTATCGAGATACAGGGCGGAAATATCCCACAGGGTATCGCCCTTCACCACGGTATAAGTTGTCGGGGCATTTTGTTTAAGAGTCAGCGGTGTTTGCTCATCCGCGGTCACCTGTTCACTGAGTAAAGCGAAAGGTAATAAAGCGCAGGCAATATAACGGGTTAATCGTGCCATGACCTTGCTTCCTTGGTCGAAAAATTTACTGGGTATCGGAGAAATCACGTCCGGATGCTGTCATTTGGGTCATAAAATGTCTAGAATTGAGCCAACACGCATTAAGCTGTTTCGGC
>NZ_AOMO01000050.1 GCF_000338875.1 Vibrio mimicus CAIM 602
CGAGAATCGATTTCGTGTCAAACACTTTTTCAATTTTCTTTTCTGGCCTGTTGAGGCATCGATTTGGCTGTGAGCCCTTGCTGCGTCAACGAGGGCGCATTATAGAGATCCGCTTCACACTGGCAAGTGTTTTTTGAGAAAATTTATGAAAATAACGCTTAATCGATGCATTTACGCGCAAGGCCTTATTTATCCCACTTTACTCAGGCCTTGATGACAACTTATCCACAGAGTTATTCTTTTTCTGGAACAAAAACGAAAGAAGTCGCTTCGTAGCGACCTCTCTTTATGATGATGCCTAGATTTTAAAACAATCTCTTTTTACTGAGTTGTGTCGTTATTATCTTCGTGCAACCCACACTCACGCTTTAAACCAAAGAAGCGAGTTTGCTCTTCACTCATTCCCGGCTGCCATTTCTGTGTGGTGTGTGTATCACCGACCGAAAGATAACCTTGTTCCCAAAGTGGGTGATAAGGTAGATCGTTATCCTTGAGATAATAGTGCACATCTTTATTGGTCCAGTCGATCACTGGCAGGAATTTAAACACGCCATTTTGTACCGATAGAATCGGTAGGCTTGCTCGTGACTGCGACTGCTCACGTCGTAAGCCCGAGAACCAAGTGCCAATGTTGAGTTCATCTAATGCTCTACGCATCGGTTCTACTTTATTAATCTGGTTGTAGCGTTCAATCCCCTCGACACCTTGTTCCCATAGTTTTCCGTAGCGAGCTTCTTGCCAAGCCGCTGATACAGGTGCTGAGTAAACTTTTAAGTTCAAATTGAGGCGCTCAGTAAGCTCATCAATGAACTGATAGGTTTCTGGGAAAAGATAGCCCGTATCGGTGAGTACAACGGGAATATCACTTTTCACTGAAGTAAGCAGGCGAAGCATCACCGCTGCTTGGATACCAAAGCTAGACGACAGTGCATGGTTTCCTTGCAAGTTTTCTAACGCCCAGATGACTCGCTCTTGTGCGGTCAGCGATTCTAATTGCTGATTAACTTCCGTTAGGCGCAGCGTTTGCTGCACCTTGTTTAACGTCAATAACTCTTCCAGAGTTGGAACGGTATGGTTAGGCATAGAAATCCCTCTTCGAGATAATTACCTCTTCGATAATACCTGCACGAATAGTGAAATCACCAAATCCTTCACCGTCCAGACGCTCGCTAGCCCAGCGTCCCACCAGCTCATCAATTTCTTGAAGGATTTGCGTGTCGGTAATGTTCTCTTTATACATCTTAGGAATGCGCGTTCCATTTCGATTGCCACCTAAATGGAGGTTATAGCGACCCGGTGCTTTGCCGACCAAGCCGATCTCAGCCAACATGGCACGACCACACCCATTCGGACAGCCCGTCACACGCAAAATGATGTTCTCTTCTTTTGGTAACGCATGTTTTGCCAAGATACCTTCCACTTCCGTAACAAAAGAAGGTAGAAAACGCTCGGCCTCCGCCATGGCCAGTGGACAGGTTGGGAAGGCCACACAAGCCATTGAGTTGATGCGCTGCTCACTCACACCATCATCGATCAAACCATGACTACGTGCGAGCTGTTCAATGTGCTGTTTCTGATCCGCTGGCACACCAGCCACAATCAAGTTTTGGTTAGCCGTCATGCGGAAATCGCCTTGATGAACCTTAGCAATCTCTGCCACACCCGTTTTCAGTGGTTTACCCGGGAAATCCAACAAACGACCATTTTCAATAAACAGGGTTAAATGATGTTTACCATCGATACCCTCAACCCAACCAATCCGATCACCACGACTGGTAAACTCATAAGCCCGGCTTGGCGCAAACGCAATTCCCGCGCGTTTTTCAACTTCGGCTTTGAATACCTCAACCCCGACACGATCTAAGGTGTATTTGGTTTTGGCATTTTTACGGTTAGAACGGTTACCCCAATCGCGTTGCGTACTGACCACCGCAGCCGCAACCTCCAACGTTTTCTCCAGTGGAATAAAACCAAAGTCATCGGCACGACGAGGATAGGTTGAAGTATCACCGTGCGTCATCGCAAGGCCCCCCCCCACCAACACGTTAAAACCGACCAACTGGCCATTTTCACCAATCGCAACAAAGTTCAAGTCATTGGCGTGCACATCCACATCATTATGTGGCGGGATAACAACGGTGGTTTTGAACTTACGCGGCAAATAGTTTGAACCTAAAATTGGCTCTTCATCTGGCCCTTCGATCTTTTCACCATCCAACCAAATCTCTGCATAAGCGCGTGTTTTCGGTAGTAGGTGCTCACTGATCTTTTTTGCCCACTTGTAGGCTTGCAGATGTAGTTGTGATTCAACTGGGTTAGAGGTACACAAAACGTTACGGTTAACATCCCCTGCGGTCGCAATCGAATCGATACCAATGCTGTTTAAGGTTTGATGCATCAGTTTGATATTCGGCTTGAGTACACCGTGAAACTGAAAAGTTTGTCGTGTGGTTAAACGGATACTGCCGTACATAGTATGTTCGGTCGCAAACTTATCGATCGCCAACCATTGGTTAGGAGTGATGATCCCCCCCGGCATACGAGCACGGAGCATAACATTGTGCAAAGGCTCAAGCTTCTGCTTACTGCGCTCAGCACGGATATCACGGTCATCTTGCTGATACATGCCATGAAAGCGGATGAGCTGGAAGTTGTCCGCGACAAAGCCGCCAGTAATGCGATCTTGCAGATCTTGCTCGATCGTACCGCGTAGAAAATTACTCTCGCGCTTTAGGCGTTCATTATCCGACCATGGGCCGAGCACTTCGCCAAGCACCTCTTGTACTGATGGGTTTTGATTTGTGCTCATTAGTAGACATCCCTTTGATAACGTTTTGCTTTACGCAGTTCACTCACATATTCTTCGGCTTGCTCACGATTCAAGCCACCTTGTTGCTCTACGACAGTAATCAATGCTTGGTGCACATCTTTCGCCATACGTGTTGCATCACCACACACGTAGAAGTATGCACCTTCCTGTAACCACTGCCACACCAGCTCCGCCTGCTCTAACAAACGATGCTGTACATACACTTTTTCATGCTGATCACGACTGAAAGCAACATCTAAGCGGTTAAGCACACCAGACTTAAGATACTTTTGCCACTCAACTTGGTAGAGGAAATCTTGGGTAAAGGTGCGATCACCAAACAACAGCCAGTTTTTCCCTGCTGCACCACGGTTTTCACGCTCTTGAATAAAGCTGCGGAAAGGTGCAATGCCAGTACCAGGGCCAACCATGATAACCGGTGCATTATCATCGCTCGGCAACTTGAAGTTGTTATTGTGCTCAATAAACACTTTAACCGGGGCTCCCTCTTCTAAATGATGAGCTAAGAAGCTGGATGCACCACCAAAGCGCTGCTCTCCCTCATGCTCATACTCGACAACCCCAACCGTAAGATGCACTTCTTCACCCACTTCACTTTGACTGGAGGCGATCGAATAAAGACGTGGTGTTAAGCGACGCAAGAGTGACAAAAGCTGAGAAGCTGAAAGCGAGATTTTTTCTTCGCGCAGAACATCGATAACTTGTGTGCGAATCGCGTATTCACGTAATTGCTCTTTATCCTGAGCTAAAGACTTTAGCTTTTCACTTTGTGCAAGTTCAGCATATTGCGCCACCAGCTGCGGATTTGCCGCCGTAATTTCGTAATGATGAGTGAGCGCCGTGTGCAGTGAGAGTGTTTCACCATCAACTTGAACTTCTTCACGACCGGAAAGTGCTACGCTATCCAGTAGTGCTTCAACAAGTTGTGGGCGGTTCTCGTACCAAACACCTAACGCATCACCCGGTTGGTAAGTGATACCCGACTCAGCCAAATCAATTTCAATGTGACGCACATCTTTACCAGAATCACGACCAGTAATTTTTTGGCTAGTCAGCAAGCTGGCTGTGTAAGGTTGCTCTTTACTATAAAGCTCACTGGTCACACTGGGTGTTGCTTGCTGTGGCAAGCCCGCGACTGAAGTTAGCGCTGCCAATTCTTCTTTTAGAATACCCAGTACTTTTGCGCGCCACTCAGCGGCAGAAGTTTGATAATCCACATCGGCATCTAAGCGTTCAACAAAACGCTGAGCACCCAAATTCTCTAAAAACTGGTCAAAATCTTTGCCACTTTGGCAGAAAAACTCATAACTCGAATCACCAAGCCCTAACACGCCATATTTAAGGTTGGGCAGCTTGGGCGCTTTTTTCGATTTTAAGAATTCATGCAAAGCCAATGCATTATCAGGAGCTTCTCCTTCACCATTGGTTGAAGCAACAAAGATCACATGAGTTTCTTTAGCTAAGTCTTTGCCTTTGTAATCACTAGCGTCAAACAGTTGGGCATTAATACCTTCCGCTTGCGCCTCTTTTAATAGCGCTTGAGCAACACCTTTGGCGTTACCTGTTTGCGAAGCAAAAATAATGGTTAATTTGCCAGCTGCAGTCGCTAGCGGCAGTGTTTGCGCTGAAGACAATTGAGGAGCATTCAGCGCATTGGATTGGCTGAGCCCCCAAAAATAACCACTCACCCAAGCCAATTGCTGGGGATTGAGTTGGGTAACTGTCTGTTGAAGTTGGTTGAGTTGTAGATCATTTAACGGACTAGCGAGCCCAGCTAGTGCCGGAGGTAGAGTGTTTCCTAAAGACATCGTCACGACTTCCCTATTCATTGCATGACGATAGATTAATCACTCTTCTTAATAACAAGAAAGAATAGATGTGAATGTTTTATAACTTTTTGAATTAAAAATCAGGCTACTGGTTCTCAATACGAACTTGACGAAAACCCACAGCCATTGCTGATTGCGAAGCACTATCCAGATCGATATAACGACACTCTTCGCCATTTTCATCAGTTAACAACACAAATCCACCCATTTGATGGCGAAATTCGACAATCCATTCCCCCTCTTGAAAGGAGGGTTCAATAATAGCCTCAACGAGTTGCTGGGTTTGGTAAAGCTCTCTCAATTCAGAAATCGTCATTTTGCTCTCCATCCTTAGCTTTGCAATAAAAGTTAAGCATGGTTCAAATAGCAAAAATGAGCCAATTAGCGGCTCATTTAAAACGTATTCGTTAGCAAAAAATTCAATAATGAGAAATCAATTAAAAGCTAAACTGGGCTCCGAGGAACCAACCATCTGCAAAAACAAAGGATTGTTTAACATCCACTGACTGCTTGGCGAGCTCAGTAAATTCAAGATCCACCACGCGGTAGCCCGCTTTAAAGGCAATATCCCCCGCAGCAATCGGCAGACGATACTGCACTCCAGCCATCACATCAGATGATTTCAAATCGCTATTGTTGCCAAAATCAAATTGGCCAATCACATCAAACTGCGTGTTAGGGATAGAGATTTCTGCACTCGCGTACCAGTTAAACGTAGTTTGGTCAAAATCGTAGCGACGTACATCAGGAGCTTGATAGTCACTGTTTGCGTATTGAGTCAGAGTGATACCCGCATCAAACTTCATCAGCTCACGATCGAGCAACTGGTAGTAGAAGGTGTAATCGTACTTATCGAATGATGCAAAATCCGCTTCAAGATTGGTATAGCGCAAACTCGCATTCGGTAAATAAGGAAGATCATGTTCAAACGCAACATACAAAATTGGCGCGTTGGCATCATCACGGCGAGTATTGTCAATTTTGGTGCTCGTCAACCACATGTCCGCACCAACAGTTGCGGTAGAAGATGACCCAGCGGCAAAAGCCGAGATAGGCGCGATCATCAGTGCTGTGACCAGTGCTGCCGATGCTGTTTGGTTCATGAGCTATGCTCCATTATATCTTGATTGAAGAACTATTAAGGTTGGCGATGGTAACATAAACCCAAAATCAACGAATAATTTTGTCGGACTTAACGTGAAGAGCTCACTTTATCGCGCATCAACCAAATCACCACTAAGACCACCAACAGCCAAGGTAACAACTTCAGCACTATGCCCAGCATGCCAAACAACGCCATAATTAAAAAAGCCAGTGCGATGGCACCAAACACACTCATCAGGGTGATCCCAGTGACCAATAGTGTAGCGGCAAATACCAAAATAAAGATCAATTCAAACATAGTTAACACCCCTTCTTAGATATTCATCCTCTATAAGCAGATTTCAAGCCAACTATAGATGACAAACAACTGCATGATTTTAAATAAAAAATAAAGCCAACCGCCTATAAGACAGATTGGCTTTACGAAAGTCGTGCTAATTTGGCTAATATTTAGTGTTTTTTACACACCCAATTCTTGGTAAGGGATTTTTGCCAACGCTTGTTCGACAACTTCTAAGCCAGCACCCGGTTTATGTGCATTCTCACTGATATGACGTCGCCATTGACGAGCACCTGGCATATTTTGGAACAGCCCTAACATATGGCGAGTCATATGGCCAAGGTGTGTACCTTGTGACAATTCACGCTCAATATAAGGCATCATTTCATGGATAACTTGCGAGCGTTTTTTCACTGGAGTATCCAAACCGAAAATCTGCTGATCCACTTCTGCAAGTAAGTAAGGGTTTTGATAGGCCTCACGACCAATCATAACGCCATCAAGATACTGCAGATGCTGCTGAGCCTCTTCCAGAGTTTTCACACCACCATTTACCGCAATAGTTAAATGCGGAAAATTACGTTTGATTTGATAAGCTCTTGGGTAATCCAATGGCGGGATTTCTCGGTTTTCTTTCGGGCTTAAGCCACTCAGCCATGCTTTACGAGCATGGATTGTAAATTGCTCACAGCCACCTTTTTCAGCGACTGTGGAGATAAACTGAGTTAAAAACTCATACGAATCTTGATCATCAATACCAATTCGAGTTTTCACCGTCACCGGGATATCGACTACCGATCGCATTGCAGCAATACATTCAGCGACCAAATCAGGCTCTGCCATTAAACAAGCACCAAAGCGACCATTCTGCACACGATCCGAAGGGCAACCAACGTTCAGGTTAATTTCATCATAACCACGCTCTTGCGCTAACTTGGCACAGTGCGCTAAATCTTTGGGATTAGAACCGCCAAACTGCAATGCCACAGGATGTTCTTCTTGGTTGTAAGCCAAAAAATCACCGCGACCATGAATAATCGCACCAGTGGTGACCATTTCGGTATACAGAAGAGTTTGCGAAGAGAGCAAACGATGGAAGTAACGGCAGTGGCGGTCGGTCCAATCGAGCATCGGAGCGACTGAGAGTCTGCATGAGTGAGTCATAGGTGAACGTCCCCATTTCAGTCCAAAAACAACCACCGCGCGGTGGCGAAAAATCAAAGTCCGGCATTTTAATCGTATCTTCGCTTAAGCGCCAATCCTTGTTCGCCAAACTCACTAAGAGTGACTAGCACAAATGCATGGTGAAGATTTACATCATGGGTGTAATACGTTAAACAATGCTATCAATGGCACAGTCACTTCAAGTAAGCAGGGATAGCAGTATCGTTTTTGAGCAAGATAAGGTAATTTACGCCTATTCAATGGGATGACTCGAACTCCCCCTCATCTGTGAGTGGTTTTTATTTAGAGTCTCCACGATATTCATCTCTACATAGTATATTATTACTAAAGTCCAACAGTGATGGTGATGGTTTTGGACAATAAGCTAACTAAGCAAATTGAAGAAATATGTGCAGCCAGAGGGGTTCGACTCACCTCACAGCGTAAAACTGTATTTGAGTTGATCTGCGCCAGCAAACGTTCATCCAGTGCATATGAACTGCTGGAAGATCTCAAGAAAAGTGAACCACAAGCTAAACCTCCGACTGTATATCGAGCACTGGATTTTTTGCTAGAGCAAGGTTTTATTCACCGAGTAGAGTCCACTAACAGCTTCATTTCCTGCTGTTCATGTAACGCTCATAAGCACTTTTCACATCTATTGATTTGTGACCAGTGTGGTAACGTGATTGAATCTCGGGATGATAGTCTGGTAGCCTTGCTAGCAAGTAACGCGGAGAAACATGGTTTTACGATAAGCAATCATGTCATCGAATCACATGGAGTTTGTCAAACCTGTCTCTCGAAAGAGAAGAAGCAACAATAGAAGAAGGTTATGCGCGCTGAATTTGTAAACCCGTTTTTAGCGTCTTTAATGAACGTGTTGAAAACCATGGCTTCCCTTGAGTTGAAGCCACAAAAACCACGTATCAAGAAAGATGAAATTGCTCGCGGCGATGTTTCTGGTCTGATCGGTATGATTGGCCCAACAACACGTGGCTCAATGTCGATCACCTTTGACGAGAGCTTAGCTCTGGAAATCATGCAGAATATGCTAGGTGAACGTCCTAATGGCCTCAACGAAGAAGTTACCGATATGGTAGGCGAAATTACCAATATGGTAACGGGCGGGGCCAAGCGAATTTTAGCTGAAAGCGGATTTGATTTTGACATGGCAACACCCGTTGTTGTTTCTGGTCGAGGGCATACCATTCGTCACAAGTGCGAAGGAGCGATCATTATCATGCCGTTTTCTTCACCTTGGGGTAATGCGTTTATCGAAATCTGTTTCGAATAATTCAACGCATAAATTTATCCTTGAACCAGCGTTAAAGCCAAAGCTCTCTGGATTCATCACCCACGATGAAACTTGCAAAAACCGGACATCTGTTGTCCGGTTTTGTTTTGTCTGCCAATCGTTTATTCAAATCCTCCTCAATAACAGCACACTGCCAACCTCAACTCACAGCATGTGGTTGGGTAGGGTGCTAACACCGTTAGATTCCCATCTGAATGCTCATTGCTAAGTGAGTAGGAAACTAGAGACAAGAAAAAGGCCTTACGTTGTAAGGCCTTGGTATCAAAAACGGTTTAGCTCAGCACGCTTAAGCACGAAAGGCTTTAAAAGCGTTGATCAAACCATTGGTAGAACTGTCATGCGAATTCACATCCGCATTATCCGCCAATTCAGGTAGGATCTGGTTCGCCAGCTGTTTACCTAGTTCGACACCCCATTGGTCGAAGCTGAAGATATTCCAAATCACACCTTGTACGAAGATTTTGTGTTCGTACATCGCAATCAGGTTACCCAGAGTGCGTGGCGTAATTTGCTTAACCAGAATCGAGTTGGTAGGGCGATTACCTTCAAACACTTTGAACGGAACTAACGCTGCAATTTCTGCTGCAGACTTACCCGCTTTCTCCAACTCAGCTTGTACTGCTTGCGCTGACTTACCAAACGCCAGTGCTTCAGTTTGCGCAAAGAAGTTAGACATCAGTTTTTGGTGATGATCACCCACTAAGTTGTGGCTTACTGCTGGTGCAATGAAATCACATGGGATCAGCTTAGTGCCTTGATGGATTAACTGGTAGAAAGCGTGCTGGCCGTTAGTGCCTGGCTCACCCCAAATAATTGGGCCAGTTTGGTAAGTCACAGGGTTGCCATCACGATCAACATACTTACCATTAGACTCCATATTGCCTTGTTGGAAGTAAGCCGCGAAGCGATGCAGGTACTGATCGTAAGGCAGGATCGCTTCAGATTCTGCACCGTGGAAGTTGTTATACCAAATACCAATCAGCGCCAAAATCACCGGAATATTGCTTTCAAACGGTGTATTCACGAAATGCTGATCCATTTCATGCGCACCCGTCAACAACTCAACAAAGTTGTCGTAACCAATAGACAGAATGATAGAAAGACCAATCGCTGACCACAGAGAGTAACGACCGCTACCCAATCCCAAAATTCGAACATGTTGTCGGTGTCGATACCGAACTCAGCGACCGCTTTACCGTTCGTTGATAACGCAGCAAAGTGTTTCGCGACATGTGCTTCATCGCCCGCCACTTTTAGGAACCAATCACGCGCTGTGTGTGCGTTGGTCATGGTTTCTTGAGTAGTGAAGGTTTTTGAAGCCACAAGGAATAGTGTGGTTTCCGGATCCACTTTTTTCAGTGTCTCCGCCATGTGCGTGCCATCAACGTTAGACACAAAGTGCATGGTCAGATGGTTCTTATAAGGTACCAACGCTTCGGTCACCATGTATGGACCAAGGTCAGAACCACCGATACCGATATTCACTACATCAGTAATCGCTTTGCCAGTGAAACCTTTCCAGTCACCGCCAATCACACGCTCAGAGAAAGCTTTCATTTTAGCCAGTACAGCATTCACTGCTGGCATCACATCTTCACCGTTCACCAGCACAGGTGAGTTGCTGCGATTACGCAGTGCCGTGTGCAGAACAGCACGATCTTCAGTCTGGTTGATCGCTTCACCTTTAAACATGGCCGCAATCGCTGACTGAAGTTCGGTTTCTTTAGCCAAAGCAAATAGGTGCTGCATGGTTTCAGCATTCACAAGGTTTTTCGAATAATCGACCAGAATGTCTTGCCCAAAGCGCGCAGAGTATTTGGCAAAACGTTCACTGTCTTGCTCAAAAAGTGCTTTTAAGTCCATATCCTGAGCGGATTCAAAATGCGCGGTCAGCGCTTTCCAAGCTTCGGTTTGCGTTGGATTGATATTTTTCAACATGGCATCTATCCCGATGTTACTGTGGTTTTATTCCATCTCAATACAGGCTTAGCTCTGCCGATGGAATCCCCGATTTAAGCAAAAAGAATAGGTTAAAAATGAGTTTTCCGCGTGGGAATAACATGTAATTAATTTTCAGTGAATCATTATGGGCGAACTCATTTGCACCCACTTTGCGATAGGTCACGTAAACACCGACCCTAACTCATTTTTGTCTGGTAATCTGCGTCGCTCACCTTACCCTTAAACATTCACTTTGCCAATATACTTAAGGAGCTGGCTTTATGTGGCAGCAGCAACAAATCCAGTTACGCCCACGTCCACGGGGATTTCACCTGATCACTGATGAAATTGAACAACAATTACCGCAGCTCAAAGCGTTAAATGTCGGTTTGTTACATCTATTTATTCAGCACACCTCCGCAAGTCTCACCATCAATGAAAATGCCGATCCCACTGTGCGCCAAGATATGGAAGCCCATTTTAACCACGTAGTTCCTGAGGGTGCGCCTTACTATCGGCACATTTATGAGGGCGATGATGACATGCCTGCTCACATCAAATCTTCATTACTCGGATGCAGTGTGAGCATACCGATTTGCAATGGTCGACTGGCGTTAGGAACTTGGCAGGGAATCTATTTGGGAGAGCATAGGGATCATGGCGGAGCGAGGAGGATCATCGCCACGATTCAGGGTGAATAAATAACCAAGAGGTTCACTCACCGACATTTGAGTAGACGGTGAGTGAGGCCATAAATAAGCAGGCTAAATGCCTGCTCCTGAATAAGACATTTCCACTCGCGACGTGAGTTTAGTGACTAACTCATACCCAAGCGTACCGATATGGGCGGCCACTTCCTCGACGGGAAGTTCGCGCCCCCACAGCATGGCTTCATCGCCCACACAATCGGTCGCCTCTGGACCTAAATCGACCGTCAGCATATCCATTGATACACGGCCCGCAATGGGCACACGGCGACCATTTACCACCACAGGCGTACCATTCGGTGCAGTGCGTGGATAGCCATCTCCATAACCAATCGCAATCACACCAATTTTGGTATCACGTTGGCTGGTCCAAATACCACCATAGCCCACGCTTTCTCCTGCTTTCACTTCGCGCACTGCGATCAAGTGTGATTTCAAGGTCATCACTGGCTGATACCCCAACTCCTCAGCACTTTTTTCAGCAAAAGGAGAAACGCCGTACATAATAATGCCCGGTCTCACCCACTCGAGTTGGCTTTGAGGCCAAGCCAATAATCCTGCTGAGGCAGCTAATGAACGCTCTCCCTGACAGCCTTGAGTCAGCGACAAAAACAGCTCAGTTTGTTCTGCGGTTGTGGATTTATCTAGCTCATCAGCACAACCGAAATGGCTCATATAACGCAGCGGTTTTGCCACGTTGGCACATTGATGTAAGCGATTGACGAAATCTCGATACTGCTCTGGGCGAACGCCTAAACGGTGCATCCCGCTATCCACCTTCAACCAAACCATGACGGGGGTTTCTAACTGAGCTTGCTCTAGCGCTTGCAACTGCTCCTCACAATGCACGACCGTCTGAATATTGTTGGTCACCAGCACCGGTAAATCACCCGGCGAATAAAACCCCTCAAGTAACAAGATAGGCTTTACTACTCCGCTAGCACGCAGTTGTAACGCTTCTTCAATTCGCGCCACACCGAAGGCATCCGCCCCAATCGCATAGCGCGCGATATGACGCAGACCATGACCATAACCATTGGCTTTGACCACTGCCATAATTTTACTGTGCGGAGCTTGCTGTTTGACGCGCTGCAAGTTGTGCTGCAACGCATCCAAATTGATGTAGGCAGTTGCCGCCTTCATATAGTTCATCGAATTACTCATCGTCAAATGCAGGTCCCGCATAGTTGTCGAAACGAGAATATTGTCCTTGGAAAGTCAAACGCACCGAGCCGATTGGGCCGTTACGCTGTTTACCGATAATGATTTCCGCCGTGCCTTTCAGTGCACTATCTGGGTGATAAACTTCATCACGGTAGATAAACATGATCAAGTCCGCGTCCTGCTCAATAGATCCCGATTCACGCAAGTCCGAGTTAACTGGTCGTTTATCCGCACGCTGCTCCAAAGAACGGTTCAACTGCGACAATGCCACAACAGGAACATTTAACTCTTTGGCCAATGCCTTCAATGAGCGAGAAATCTCAGCAATCTCTAGGGTACGGTTATCGGTTAACGCAGGGACGCGCATTAACTGCAAATAGTCGACCATGATGAGAGATAAACCACCGTGTTCACGAGCAATACGTCGTGCTCGCGAGCGAACTTCGGTTGGAGTCAAACCAGAACTGTCGTCGATGTACATGTTCTTCTTCTCCATGAGGATCCCCATGGTAGAAGAGATACGCGCCCAATCTTCATCATCAAGCTGGCCAGTACGGATTTTGGTTTGGTCAACACGTGATAACGATGCCAACATACGCATCATGATCTGTTCTGCTGGCATCTCAAGCGAGAAGATCAGCACTGGCTTATCTTGCTCCATTGCCGCGTTTTCACACAAGTTCATCGCGAACGTGGTTTTACCCATCGAAGGACGAGCTGCGACAATGATCAAATCGGAACCTTGTAAACCAGCAGTTTTCTTATTGAGATCAGTAAAGCCAGTGTTAACCCCTGTCACCCCATCCTGTGGCGTTTTGTACAACAGCTCGATCCGCTCTAACGTACGCTCCAAAATACTGTCGACGTTTTTCGGGCCTTCATTTTCACTGGTACGCGCTTCCGCAATCGCAAAGACTTTACTCTCTGCCAGATCAAGCAGGTCTTCAGCATTACGCCCTTGCGGATCATATCCCGCATCAGCAATTTCATTCGCCACACCGATCAGGTTACGCACCAGTGCACGCTGTGCCACAATCTCCGCGTAAGCATTAATGTTGGCCGCACTTGGGGTGTTTTTAGCCAAATCAGCCAGATAGGCAAAGCCACCGACATCTTCCAACTGCTCACGCTGTTCAAGATATTCCGACAAGGTAATTAAATCGAGCGGTTTACCCGCTTCCAAAATCGATTTTACCCCGTCAAAAATCAAGCGATGCGGGCGACTGTAGAAATCTTGTGTAACCACGTGTTCTGAGACCGTATCCCAGCGCTCATTATCCAGCAGCAAGCCACCAATGACAGATTGCTCAGCCTCTAATGAATGCGGGGGAACCTTGATTGCATCAACTTGTGCATCGGAAGTTTTACGGTTTCGATTATCAGTACGTGGATCTGCCATGACTTCGCTTTAAGTAACTTTTGAATGTTCGCCATTATAACGAGAATCCGTGATTTGTAATTAAACCTACGAAAGTTTGTGTGCGGGCTAACCAGAATTGACCTAGGGTTGACCCAAGCACAAGCATGAATTTTTACTATGCGAGCTTAATCGTCAACAAAGAGGTTGTTGTGTCCACCAAATGGCTTTTAGGTGTTGGCTTGATGCTGTCAGCGGTAGTGCAGGCAAAAGAAAATTCTAACGAAGATACGGACATCAGCATCCCCTCGCCTTGGAAAAATCAAGTTGAGTTTGGTTATCAGGCTCACTCCGGTAATACGGAGTCTGAGTCTCTAAATTCGCGCATCAAATCTGAATATACCTCAGGACGTCACCGTACCTACGGAGAATGGAAGTTTTATAAACTCGACAAAGATGGTAAAGAGAATAAACGCCAGTCCACCTACGCGTTACAGAGCGACTATAAACTCGGCCCCAAAACGTATTTGTATGGCAGCTTTTATGGCACAGCTTCGCGTTACAGTGCGTATTTCAAAGATTACACCTTCTCTGGTGGTTTAGGTTATCAATTTGCCTACACCGAGGAGATAGTACTGGAACTCGAATTAGGCCCAGGTTTCCGTTACCAGAAACCGAATCTGGATGAAATTGATGACGATGACATTATATTTCCAGAGCAGGTAGACGAAGCCATTTTTCGGGGAAATCTCAAGGGAGAATGGCAGGTACTGGATAACCTTAGGTTTGAAGCAGAAATGACCATGGTCGCTGGCGAAAGTAATACCAGCCTTGATAGCGATATCAGTTTAACCAACGATATTACGGATCATATCGCGTTGAAAATTCGCCAATCGCGTCAATACCATAACCGGGTACCAGAGGGCTTAAGCAAGGCAGACAGCGTTATTTCGGTCAATCTACTGTTTGAGTTTTGAATTTTACACATAAAAAAACACCAGCCGAGGCTGGTGTTTTCATATTCGTCAGTAACTGAAATTACTCAGCAACAACTTGTACTTTCGCAGTTGCGAAAACTTCAGAGTGAAGTTGAACGCTAACTTCGTATTCGCCAACGTTGCGCAGAGCACCTTCAGGCAGGCGAACTTCGCTCTTAGATACTTTAACGCCAGCTGCAGTGATTGCATCAGCGATATCACGAGTACCGATAGAACCGAACAGTTTACCTTCGTCACCAGCTTTAGAAGCAATAACAACCGCTTCCAGAGCGTTAACTTGGTCAGCACGAGTTTGAGCAGCAGTCAGTTGCTCAGCAACTTTTGCTTCCAGCTCTGCACGACGGCTTTCAAACATTGCAACGTTAGATTTAGTTGCCATTACTGCCTTACCTTGTGGGATAAGGAAGTTACGAGCGTAACCAGATTTAACGTTTACAGTGTCGCCAAGGCTACCCAGGTTACCGATTTTATCAAGTAGAATAACTTGCATTGCTTAATCCTCTTTCTTAATAAACGGTGCCGATTACTGATGTTTGTCAGTGTATGGCAGTAGAGCTAGGTAGCGAGCGCGTTTGATTGCACGAGCTAGCTGACGCTGATATTTAGCGCTTGTACCAGTGATACGGCTAGGAACGATTTTACCAGCTTCAGTGATGTAGTTCTTGAGAGTTGCTACGTCTTTGTAATCAATCTCTTGTACGCCTTCTGCAGTAAAACGGCAGAATTTACGACGACGGAAGAAACGAGCCATGGGCTATCTCCTGATCTATATTTGAGAAATTTTGTCGGCATGCAGCACTAATTTACCTACGCCATTTCGGCTGGTTTGGTAAGCCAAAAAGCCGCTTACCAAAATGCTACTGCCTTGTACTAAGTTTTGAGTTAACGCTTCTGACCTAGCCCCACTTACCACCACAGCTAATCGACAAAAAACTTGTCGTGGGAGGTCAGCTTCTACCATCGTAGAGCGATGCTCTAGCCAAAAATGGCAATGTTTAACACCCGATGGACTTTGGCTTCGAACCGGAGCTTTCGCGACAATGCCGCTCAACTCGATTCGATTGGTCATCAAACCATTACTCAACGTCTGCGTCGAATTTCACTTCATCACGCTTTACACGCTCTTCACGAGCTTTCAGCATGATTGAAGGTTCAGTGATAGCAGCTTTAGTACGCATGATCATGTTACGCAGAACTGCATCGTTGAAACGGAAAGCAGTTTCTAGCTCATCAACTACTGCTTGGTCAGCTTCAACGTTCATCAGAACGTAGTGAGCTTTGTGCAGTTTGTTGATTGGGTAAGCCAGTTGACGGCGACCCCAATCTTCTAGACGGTGGATTTTACCGCCAGCTTCAGTGATTGAGCCAGTGTAACGTTCGATCATGCCAGCAACTTGCTCGCTTTGATCTGGGTGCACCATGAATACGATTTCGTAATGACGCATTATTTGCTCCTTACGGATTATTCAGCTTCCAGAGTTGGCCCGGTCATCCAGAGGAAGCAAGGAACTAATGATAATTGACCGAGAATTAAGGAGCGGGAATAGTACAGAAAGGAAGCAGCTTTAGCAAGGGAATTCTCTGGGGAGCACTGGAAAGTCACAAGGCAGAAAAACGCTCTCTTTCTGCCTCGGAATACTGAAAATTAGTAGTTCACATTACTCTTCATCAACAAATTGAGCTTGTAAGTAATTTTGGATACCCGTCATATCGATGAGACCAAGTTGGGTTTCTAACCAATCAACATGTTCTTCTTCATCTTCCAAGATGTCTTGAAATAGGTCCCGTGAAACGTAATCACGCACTTTTTCTGCGTAAGCGATGGCATCTTTCAGATCTGGAATTGCTGCTAACTCAAGTTTGAGATCACACTCCAACATCTCTTGCACATCTTCACCAATCATCAATTTACCAAGATCTTGTAAATTGGGGAGCCCTTCAAGGAACAAGATACGCTCCACGATATGATCTGCGTGTTTCATCTCATCAATCGATTCGTGATATTCCTTATCGGCAAGATGTTTTAACCCCCAATCTTTGTACATTCGTGCATGCAGAAAGTATTGGTTGATGGCAATTAACTCATTGGCGAGCACTTTATTGAGATGTTGAATAATGGCCGGATCACCTTTCATAGCACAGCCCTCCTCTTTGGCTCTATTAACTGTAGAACCAATTAGAAGAGAGTCAAAAAGTGTTGCTCGTTAACTTGCCATTTTGAATTGGCTAATCAGTGACTCCTCAATGATTTCTTTAGCTTGGCGCACACACTTCCCACATTGTGAACCCAGCGCAGTGCAACGCTTAATACCTTTGATATCCGTAATCCCTTGCTCAGCAACCAATCTCCTGATCTTTTTGTCTGAGATACCATGACACAAACAGACGTACATAAAACAACCTCAACAAATTTATGCACAAAATATAAAAGAGAATCACTCTTATTTCTACTGCGTTTGCTATTTTGCTCAGATCGTATGGTTATAAGAAAAATGAAGAGATGGTTTGGAATTCGGATAAGAAAAGAGGGAGTCAATATCAGTTGTCTTTCGCAGAAACTAACATGCTGTTTTAGCTGTAAAGGGAAAGAAGTGGCAAAAGCAAAGACAGGCGAAAATGCTTATAACTAAAAATGAAAAAGGGAAGCCGAAGCTCCCCTTTTTCGATGCAGCATTGCGCGGCAAGATTAACGCAATTAAGCGATGATCTTAGCTACAACACCAGCACCTACAGTACGGCCACCTTCACGGATAGCGAAGCGTAGACCTTCGTCCATCGCGATTGGTGCAATCAGGTCTACAACCATCTTGATGTTGTCGCCTGGCATTACCATTTCTACGCCTTCTGGAAGCTCGATGCTGCC
>NZ_AOMO01000051.1 GCF_000338875.1 Vibrio mimicus CAIM 602
GAAACACTATCACTACCGATACTCGTGCCCCTCGTCGAGTTCCCTTCCGCCTTCTCTGATTTCCTGCTTTCTCTTTCTTTTTGTACTCCCGCATCCCAGTATCAACGCTGCTGCACTTTATTCCATTCCAATGTCTAATAACATTCAAATGACCGCTTAGCGGTTACTTGCGTGCAGAGGAATACGTTTAGTGCCGTTTTACCTAGAGTCATTACGGTTTTTTTGGGGGGGGCTGAAATGAGATGATAATGAGATAACAAAAAGCCGATACGTTGGGCATCGGCTTGAAGGATTATCACGAATCTAGAATTTTAAGGCTACAGTATCTGTTTGAGAACTCGATCAGCTTTTAGACGCATAATTCTACGAACTAAACGTTGAACTCGATCTGGGTACTGCTCCGGTTTCTCAATTTGCTTATAAGTGCAGATGAGCTGGGTATGTTGCAGTATGTTTTCAATTTCTGCATCGAATTTCTCCGTTAGGTGATGGTAATCATCGCGGATCAAAATCGCGTTTTCCAGATCGAGCTTCCACGCTCGCGGATTGAGGTTATTACCTGTCAGTAGCATGTAGCGTTTATCTACCCAAATTCCTTTGAGATGGAAGCTATGATTCTCATGTTTCCATAGATGGATAGATAGTTTACGACTCGCTATGTGCGCTTCATTTGTTTTAGCAAAACGGCGAAGATTCAGCTCATATAAGTAAGGTAAGCCACCAATAGTTTTGAAAGGTTCTTCGGGAGCAATATAGAAATCGTTAGCGGTTTTATCACCAATCACGATATGGACTTTCACCCCACGTCGCAGCGCTTTTTTTACTTCTTTAGCAATGCTTGGTGGAAAATTAAAGTATGGCGTACAGATGAAAACTTCATCTTTGGCTGAAGCTAATAGTTGGACGATTGCTTGATTGAGTCGGTTTCTACGTCTTCCAAGGCCTACTAGTGGAACGACTGCTACCTGACTTTCTGCGACTTTTTGCTTGGCAAACTGATAATTAGCCAGAGCAAGCGAGGCGCGAAATTGGCGGATATCGGCTTTAATTTCTTTGGTTGTAGGTTTGCTATCGCAAGCAAGATTGTTCACTGCCGGGTGAGCGAGCATTTCTTGTTGGATAAATTGTACCATGCTATCTGCAAGAGTCGTGTTTTCGAGGGTATGGTAACGATCGAAACGATAACGATCATGGTACTGTAGGTAAACGTTATTAAGGCTGGCTCCACTATAGATAACCTGATCATCAATAATGAAGCCTTTAAGATGTAGCACGCCGAAAACTTCGCGTCCTCTTACTGGGATACCGTAAACAGGAATGCAGTGCTCATATTGCTGAGCAAAGTCTCGATACATGGCCGCATTGCCTTCGGATGCGGCGGCGCCAATCAATCCACGTTGGGCACGATGCCAGTCAACGCAGATATGAATGTCGAGACCTGGGTTACGTTGCTTAGCTGCGTATAGTTCAGTGAGGATTTCACGGCCAGCATCGTCATTTTCTAAATAGAGTGCAACGAGGTAGATGCGTTTGCGCGCCTGACGAATCGATTCCACCAAATGAGTTCGAAATTCCGCAGCAGAGAGCAGTACGCCGAACTTGTCAGGATCTTGCGCAATCGCTGGTAGTTGTTCGATAGGGTTTCTTCGAGCAATCATTGGGATGCATTACCTTGTTGTGTGCAAAATTGCGAGCAGTGGATATTACCAAAACTGGTTAAGAAAAGGCTAGAAATGGCGACCATTCTTGACATTAGTTCGCTTGATATTGCATCGGAATGAGATCCTTGCCTGCTCTAGAGTAACGTTCAAAGCGAATATGCAATTCGGGAGGAAGCTCGGATGCCTCTATTCGAACAAAACCGCCTTGTTGATAGAAATGTTCGAGGTGTGCGTAAGCAAAGCAGTATGTGGAGCTGTTAAGTAATTCCTTTTGGCAATGATGGAGAAGTTGCTTACCGATACCTTGTTGGCGCGTTTGCTCTTTTACCGCCATGCCAGTGAGTAAACGATGAACACCAATCGCACGAAAACGTACAACGGCGATGATTTCTGTTTTTTCCAATGCCACAATGATCTGCTCATCACTTTTGGGTTTAGTCCCTGGGTAGTACATTTTATAAAAACGTTTGATGAGCGGGAGTTTGATGGGATCAAATTGCTGAAACTCTAACATTGGTCTTTCGTGCTTATTGGTCATCTGAGGTAGAATGTGGCCAGTTTAAGTTATCCTAAGACGACCATGCAAATTCAACTCGGGGTCAGCCTAAAGCCCTATCACACCTTTGGTATTGAACAATCTGCTGCGCAATTAGCAGTAGCAGAATCGATTGATGATCTAAAAGCCCTGTACTGTTCAGCGCAATGGGCAAGTGTGCCTAAGCTGATCATTGGCAAAGGCAGCAATATGCTGTTTACTCGCCCTTACTCGGGGATGGTGATACTGAATCGACTGTTTGGAATTGAGCATCAACAAGATGAGAGCTATCACTGGCTCCACGTGGCAGGAGGAGAAAATTGGCCTTCACTAGTGGCTTGGTGCATCGAGCAAGGTATTGGTGGGCTTGAAAATCTTGCGTTGATCCCAGGCTGTGCAGGTTCGGCGCCAATTCAAAATATTGGTGCTTATGGAATCGAGTTTAAAGATGTCTGCCACTACGTGGATTATCTATGTCTAGAAACGGGTGAAGTGAAGCGTTTGACGGTAGAAGAGTGTCAGTTTGGATATCGCGATTCGATTTTTAAGCATCAGCTTTATCAGAAAGCGGTGGTCACTTCGGTTGGACTGAAACTAGCTAAAGCTTGGCAGCCGATTATCAATTACGGCCCGTTAAAAGATCTTCCTTTGACTTGTACTGCACACGATGTGTATCAGCGAGTTTGTGAAACTCGAATGGAGAAATTGCCCGATCCTACAGTAATGGGGAATGCGGGGAGCTTCTTCAAAAACCCTGTAGTCAGTGAGCAAGAGTTTGCTCGTTTACAATCGTTGCACCCAGATATTGTTGCTTATCCTGCTGAGCAGGGAGTCAAAGTGGCTGCAGGGTGGCTGATTGATAAAGCGGGATTGAAAGGTCAGCAAATCGGTGGGGCGAAAGTACACCCCAAACAAGCTTTGGTGATTGTGAATACAGGCGAAGCTTGTGCGGAAGATATCTTGCAACTGGCGGCCTACGTAAAACAACAAGTGCTTAAATGTTACGGTATCGAACTGGAGCACGAGGTGCGTTTTATGGGGGAAAGTAAGGAAACCAATCTGACCCAATGGATGAGTGAACAAGAATGAAAGAGCACGGTGCCAAATTAACCATACTCAAACAGTTGTCGGATGGAGATTTTCACTCTGGTGAAGTACTGGGAGCTCAATTAGGGATCTCGCGCGCAGCAATCAGTAAACACATTCAAGGTATCCGAGAGTGGGGAGTGGATGTGTTTCGGGTTCAAGGCAAAGGTTATCAACTCGCACAACCTATGATGCTACTTGAGCAATCAGTGATTCAATCTCAAGTGACCAACCCTGTAGAGTTGCATCCGATTATTGGTTCGACAAACCAATATCTGCTTGATCACGTAGGCACTCTGTCATCTGGAACTGTTTGTTTAGCTGAATATCAAGCCAGCGGACGTGGTCGACGTGGCCGCCATTGGGTATCCCCCTTTGGTGCCAATCTTTATCTCTCTATGTACTGGCGCTTAGATGCTGGTATGGCGGCTGCGATGGGACTGAGTTTGGTGGTTGGTGTGGCGATTGTCGAGGCGCTGGAAGCCATGGGTGCGAATGGCGTAAAGCTCAAATGGCCAAATGATCTCTATTATCAAGACAAAAAGCTGGCGGGCATCTTAGTGGAAATGTCTGGCCAAGCAGGTGCAGCTGCGCATTTGGTGATTGGGATGGGAATCAACCTTGCGATGCGCGATAACGAAGGCAATATTGATCAACCGTGGGTTAGTCTTGCGGAAGTCACGGGTCAAAGTTGCATCGATCGCAATACCTTAGCCATCAATCTTATTACTGCTTTAGATCGCACCTTACGCCAATACGAAATTTCTGGAATGCAGAATTTCGTTGAACGTTGGAATCGTTGGGACAATTTTATTGGCCGCCCAGTCAAACTTTTGATGGGGACGAATGAGGTTCGTGGGATTGAGCGTGGGATTGATGAGCACGGTGGCGTGCTATTAGAAACCGAAGACGGCTTAAAAAGCTTTATTGGTGGGGAAATATCACTGCGTAAAAGCGACTAAGACAAAATAAAGAGGCGAAAGCCTCTTTATTGCTATGAGAGTCGTCCGGCTGGAAAGGATTATTTACGTAGTAGCACTTCTTCTACAGTATGGTTAAGCCCTTTACGCAAAATCAGATGAGCACGCCCTTTAGTCGGAAGAATATTCTCAACCAGATTCTTACCGTTGATGGCTTCCCAAATCGAACGTGCTTTTTGCTCTGCCTGCGTCTCGGTTAGGGCAGTGTAGTGACTGAAATACGAACCGGGCTTTTTAAAAGCACCTTGGCGAAATTTCATAAAGCGTTCGACATACCATTTCTCGATCTGTTCACTATCGGCATCGACATAAATCGAAAAATCGAGGAAATCAGAAATAAACACACGATGCGGATCGTGAGGGTAGTCCATACCACTTTGCAGTACATTCAATCCTTCGATGATTAGCACATCCGGACGATCCACCACTTTCAGCTCATCGGTAATGTCGTAAGTCAGGTGTGAGTACACGGGAGCGACCACATTCGGCTGTCCCGCTTTGACTTCGGATACAAACTCAACCAACCGACGAATATCATAAGATTCAGGAAAGCCTTTCTTGTGCATGATGCCGCGTTCAGTCAGCACTTTATTCGGATACAGAAAACCATCAGTAGTAATCAGTTCAACTTTAGGATGGTTTTCCCAGCGTGATAACAGGGCTTTCAGCAAACGAGCGGTTGTGCTTTTACCTACCGCTACACTGCCCGCAATTCCAATAACAAACGGTGGTGCAGATTCGGTATTCCCCAAAAACTGATGCAATACACCATTACGACTTTGACGAGCTGCAACATACAGATTGAGCAGGCGAGCGAGAGGAAGATAAATTTCAACCGCTTCAGTCATGGTTAAATGATCATTGATCCCTTGTAACTCTTTAAGATCGCTTTCAGAAAGCGTCATGGGTACTGAATTGCGCAATTCAGCCCAGTGTTGGCGATCAAAGGTTAAGTAGGGACTCATCATCGGCTCAATCATGTGGTTAATAATAAGGAGAGCGAAAATACAATAAGGTAAAGATAAAACAAAATAGAATGATGTGAGAATTAGCGATTGCGCGGTAATTTGACTGAAAAAACATCGATTAAACAAAATCCTCTGAAAAATGAGTTTTTTTTCGAGATAAGGGTTGCAACCCCAAAGATCATTCACTAGAATGCGCACCACTTATGCCGACTTAGCTCAGTAGGTAGAGCAACTGACTTGTAATCAGTAGGTCACCAGTTCGATTCCGGTAGTCGGCACCATTTTCTCCATTAGCAGTGAAAATGGTCAAAAAATTTGGAGGGGTTCCCGAGTGGCCAAAGGGAGCAGACTGTAAATCTGCCGGCTCCGCCTTCGATGGTTCGAATCCGTCCCCCTCCACCATATTCTTAAGGAAATAGCTCTCAGAGTTACGTGTTGCGGGCATCGTATAATGGCTATTACCTCAGCCTTCCAAGCTGATGATGCGGGTTCGATTCCCGCTGCCCGCTCCACTCATTTTAGAGTGCTGATATAGCTCAGATGGTAGAGCGCATCCTTGGTAAGGATGAGGTCGGTCGAGTTCGATCTGCCTATCAGCACCAGCTCTAATCACTCTAAGCA
>NZ_AOMO01000052.1 GCF_000338875.1 Vibrio mimicus CAIM 602
AGTCCACGGCAGAAGGTGTCGGGGGCGATTTTTATACCATGTGCATGCGCGCCATGGAGCAAGCCAAAAGTGGAGTAGAGCTGAGTCGCGAGGATTATCAGTTTCATTTTTTCGCATGGTGGCAAGATCCAAAATACCGCTCAAAAGTACCGATAAATGGACTCGTTGTGCCGAAAGTGATGGCTGAGTACTTTTCCGGAGTCGAAAAATCGATGGGCTGCCAGCTCGATGATGAGCAAAAGCAGTGGTATTTAGAAAAAGAAGCCATGCAGGGCGAGGAGATGAAACAGGAATTCCCGTCAACGCCGCTGGAGGCGTTTTTAACCTCAGGGCGTCGGGTGTTCAATCCTGTTCATATTATGGCCGCGGAAGCGGATGTTCTTGCCCCCTTCTTGGTCTATGACCTTGAGCCTATGACGGGAAACCTAACTCGGGTGCACTCGATAGAGAGTCACGATCCGCTTCGCATGCAGCGTAATGCGATGAACCTTTTGCTGATGTGGGAAATGTTTGATGAGGATGAAGAGTATGCGCTGGGTGTGGATATTGCCGAAGGGCTAGAGCATGGCGACCGCAGTAGTATCGATGTTGTGAAAAAATCCGATGGTGAGCAAGTGGCCCACTGGTTTGGCTATATCGATGCTGAGTTATTGGCTTATCTGGTTAAACATATCGCGATTTTATACGGCAACGCTTACGTAATGCCTGAGCGTAATAACCACGGCCATGCCTTTATTCAAAAGCTTCGAGAAATCTACCCCACACCTTACATCTATTCAGAGCAATACCTAGATCGCGACAACGATGATGAGACGGTCAAGCTCGGCTGGTTAACCACCAAACAATCCAAACCTATCCTCACGGAAGGCATGAAGACGCTCTTTCAAAACGGCGTCTCTGGCATTCGTTGGATGGGGACTATTTCGGAATACCACAGCTATGTGTACGACAAAAAGGGAGCGATGAACGCTCAGGAAGGGTGTTTTGATGATCAAGTGATGAGTCATATGCTCGCCCAAGAAGCCCGTGCACGTATGCCAAAGCGTGTGAAGTCAGAAGACCTCAAACGCGATCCTTCTAACAATCATTGGCAGACCAAATGATGCAACACGCAAAACTCGATACTTTTATGCTGCGTATTCTCTCCGATATTGATGGCCAACCTGACTGGCGCAGTGCTGCTAAAGTTGCCACCGCGTACTACGATGGCGATCAGCTTGATCCGAGAGTCAAAGACAAGCTTAAACAGCGTGGCCAGCCCACCACAATCCATAACCTTATTGCGCCGACCATTGATGGTGTCCTCGGGATGGAAGCCAAAACGCGCACCGACCTTTTGGTGTGCGCAGATGATCCCGATGAACAAATGGAACTGATGGCGGAAGCCGTGAATGCCGAGTTTGCGGATGCGGCTCGCCTAGGTCGGCTCGATAAAGCACGCTCAGAGGCGTATGGGTCACAAATCAAAGCGGGTGTGGGTTTTGTTGAGGCATACCGAAATCCCAACCCGTTCGGGCCTAAATACAAAATCAAGCTTATCCCTCGTGATGAAGTGTTTTGGGACTGGTTCTCCACTGAACCCGACTGGAGCGATTGTCGTTGGGTGATGCGTATGCGCTGGATCGATATTGATGAGCTCGCGAGTTTGGTTCCCCATAAAGCGAAGGTACTGGAATACGCGAAAAAGGATTGGCGTGGATTTGTTGATGTCGAAAATCTCGAAGGGCTCGACCCACTGTTGACCAGTGCGCATGAGGCATTTAATCACTGGTCACGGGATCATTCGGAGTACTTATCCCATAACCGTGAGCGTATTCGTTTGCAGATTGTGTATGTGCGTCATATAGAACGCAAAGCCGTGCTTGAAACCCAAGATGGGCGTGTGATGGAGTTTGACCCGAACGATCTGGCTCATGCGATGGCACTGGCGATGGAGAGAGCCACATTGCGGCAGGCTCAAGTCAGCCGGATTAAAGAAGAGTGGTACGCCGGGATGTATCACTTATTGAGCCGTGACTGTGCCGCGCCTAATGGCCAGTTTCCCATCGTGCCGTTCTGGGGATTTCGCAAAGACGCCAGTGGTGAGCCCTATGGTCTGATTGCTCGGGCCATTCCAGCGCAAGATGAAGTCAACTTTAGGCGCATTAAATTGACGTGGTTACTGCAGGCCAAACGAGTCTTAATGGATGAAGATGCCACCAATATGAGCCAACAACAGGTTTTAGAAGAGGTTGAACGACCCGATGGCCTGATTAAGCTCAACCCACAGCGGAAAAACCAAAAATCCATCAGCGAAGTGTTTCAGGTTCAACAAGATTTCAATATCGCCGCGCAGCAATTTAATGTGATGCAGGATTCGATGAAGCTTATCCAAGATACCATGGGCGTTTATGGAGCCTTCTTGGGGCAAGAATCCAACGCGACCAGTGGGATTGCGATTGCCAATCTGGTGGAGCAAGGAGCGACAACGCTTGCCGAAATCAACGATAACTACAACTTTGGATCGCAGCTATTGGGTGAACTTCTACTGGGGTACATCCTTGAGGATATGCGTGAGCAGCACAATAAAGCGATTGTGATCAACCGCAATGACAAGCGAAAGCGCAAAACTGTGGTAATGAACCACGTCGATGAACAAGGGCTACTGACCAATGATCTAACCCGCTTACGCGCCCATATTGCGCTCGCTCCCATTCAACAAACTGCTGCTTACAAATCGCAGTTGGCAGAGCGAATGATGATGATCACCGCGCAGTTGCCGCCAGAGGTACAAATCACCGTGATTGATTTAGTGCTTGAGCTTACCGATGTGCCGAATAAGCAAGAGTTTATGGAGCGTGTCCGAGCGGCGCTGAATATTGAAAAAGAGCCGGAGGACATGACTGAGGAAGAGCAGGCCGAGTTAGCCGTGCAAAAGCAGCAGGAGCAACAGCTTCAGCAAAAGCAGCTTGAGTTGCAGATGCGTGAAATGGAGGCCAAGGTCCTCAAACTGGAAAGCGAAGCAAAGAACATCATGGCCAAGGCGCAGCGCGAAGAAGGTTTAACCGATAGCCAGCGCTACGACAATGCCAAAACCCAAGCCGAAACGAAGAGGATTTTGCAAGAAATCGAAAACCTCAATCTCGAAATGAGTCAAATGCAAAGCCAGATGCTGCAAACCGTAGAGGCCATGATTGAACAGATGTGACTCATGCTTGCGTCGTTTCGATAGAATTGAAAGGATTATAAATCAAGATACTGCTAAAAAATTTACCTTGCTAAAGACTTAATGTGGCTGACTTACTGATTTTAA
>NZ_AOMO01000053.1 GCF_000338875.1 Vibrio mimicus CAIM 602
CGCAAAACAATGCTCAATTGCTGACAGACTTTAAGCCCATAAGTAAAGGCACCAGACTGCTCAAAGCGACTTGAGCCAACAATGCTAACCTCGCGCAGACTCAAAAAACCAATGAGGCAATCACTCAGAATTTACAGCGCCAGATGCATTGCCGTTTCATTAGACAGCGAAAAACAATATTGAATTGCCGACAAAACCTGAACGAAATGCCAAAGAAATCGACAAACACAACCTACTGATTTTTATGGATTAAGCATAACGCCCGCCTAAGGGGCTGGCAACGCATGCCACTAAACTCAAATACAACAACCGAAACCACCGCAGCCCATTGGAACTGGAAACGCCGCGCGTTGACAGTCCCTCTTGAGGCGTTTGTTATGTGTGTGTTTCAGTTTGGCACGGCTGTAACCGTTGTGGAGGAAGGTTCATATATAATGAAAGTGTATGAGAAAAATCCAAACAATACTGCAGCTGCTGTTGTATCATCGGCTACTAATATAGCTGGAGACGCTGCTTTTACTGCCGGTGGGACTAAGGCTGGTGTTGCAGTAGGTACCTTCTTCGCACCTTATACATTTGGGTTAAGCATACGTATTGGCGGAGCTGTGGGTGGTTTTGCTGGGCACTTTGCATATGACACTTGGGTTAAACCTAAGGTTAGGGTGATTATTGTAGATACTCCATCTAGCAACTCATACCTGTATCACTTTGAAAACAATCAGCAGACTGGTAATGAGCTGCTCTATATATATGACAGATAGAGAGGTTAAATGAAACGTAGTCAAGAGAAAGCCCTACTATGGGCTTTCTTTTTCATATTGCTATGGATGTACGTTATTTGGTTTGGAATGAGAATCCCTTATCAACATACATCATTTTCTAGCTCGATTAGGTGGCTGGCTGTATTCCCTTTATTATTGAGTTTAAGTAATTACTTACTTTTCTTTAAATGTTACGGGACAGACAGAAAATCCCCATTTTTTATGAGGTTTGAAAAAGATAAAAAAGATAAGAAAAAGATAGAGGCAGTAAAAGCATTTTTACTATTGTCATTCTTTAGTGCATTTCTATCATATACGAGTATTTCTTATAGTGCTTGGTTGGCCATGCTATTGCCATCAGACTCTTATGAAAACACCTACAAAGTTGAGTCCTTTGACTATAAAGGTAGCAGGGGGATCTTAATTGAGGTGATTCAAAAAGGTGGCTCTAGCTCTTCTTTTTTGATGAAAACATGGAAATTTGAACAATCAGGAATAAAAAAGGGGGATCACATTCGTGTCGGAGGCGGTGAGAACTTTTTTGGTAAGTCAGTAACGTATGTATACAAAGTAAAGTGAATAGTAATTAAGCGGGACAGGCACTTTAAGGAAAAAACAATCACATTTTTGTTGGTAACTCACTTCTACAATGGGTGAGTTACCAGATAAGTACAAAGAGCAGCTAAGTGACCCGATATCTCGTCGAATTACACAAAATAGGTGATTTTCAGGTAACACAAAGAAAGACGTTGCCCGTTCGCCATGAACACATAACGCCGCGTTAAGGGGCGCAGGCACGCACTACAAAAGCTACCGCACAGTACCGTAACCACCAAACTCAACGCAAACTGAAAATACCACGCGTGCCAAGTCCCACTTGAACGCATTGTTATATTTTTATTTGTACACCACTTTGAACTGTTCTAGAACCAGCAGCATATCTTCCGACGGTGATATTCCTAGCTCTACGCACTCTCTCGAGAAGAAGTTCCAATGCGCCTCCCGCCACCAAGCTAGAGTCTTGTCACCCTCGCCTTCTAAAGCCGCGAACTCAGGTGTTACTTCGCTGTATTTTTGCTTGGTTACAGACGTCATTTCTATAATACAAATCGGTACGCCATCCCAATTTGTTACCACTTGAAGGTGTCCAACAACTGGCATTGGCTCGCCTTTTTCGCTGTACCAATAGTCTAAGCTGCATGATGCACGTTTTTCACCACGAAGGATTAACTCGGCACAGATATTTGCATTGCGTTCATCTGCACAGAAATAGTCTGAGCTGAACGAAGTGTACTTGGAAGCGACTTCATCAGGTAAAGAGTTCAGATATTGTTCCAGATAAACTCTACTTCTTTCATCCATGATTTTGACTCGAAAATTGATTAAAAATATAACGCCCGCTTAAGTGGTGAGCAACGCAATACGATGCATCCGCATAATACCTAAAACACTAAATTAACCGCAAACCACAAACGCCACGCGTTGCGAATCCGTCTTAAAGCGTTTGTTAGGGCGCTTGGATTCATCTTCTAGTTCCAATAAATCGAAGCTAGTTTTATCAATTTAGACTGCCCATTAACCAAGACACTGATCTCATCTAAACAACAACTTTTTAGCTTTAGTTCTGCCAGCTTATTATTTCCTAAGCAATATCGTATCTTGAAATCACTGAGCCTAACAACTGCAACCCTAAAGCTCATACCCTCAGTACCTTTTCCATTAGGGACTTCATCAATTACCAGCTTTACAAACACAATGTACTGACTATCTGAAGACCATAAAATATCTTGTGTAGCTCCCTTTATCTCTTCATTATTATCTATTGATAGATAACCCCATTCAGGACCACTCATCCACATTTCTCCGCCCGACCGATAAGTTGCTACGTGCTTTCCATCAGGGCTAATTGATTCAAACATCTAACTTAATCCTTCGTTCAAACGACAAACTTAATTTTAGAGCTAACTCGCCATGAGCCCTAACGCCCAATTAAGGGGTGAACAACGCTACCACCCAACTCAAAGCATTGTGCCATAAACACTAAATTTGAAGTAGAAGTAAAAATGCCAAGCGTTGTGAATCCCTCTTAAATTGCTTGTTATGTGGAGCTGCTATATTTAGCATTAATAGGTTTTCCATTATTTATGGTAACAATACATAAACCAGGGATAGTATAAAGCTTAAAAAATAGAACCTGACTTATACCGTTCCCTGCTGGTTCAAACTGATAATTGGCTGCTTCGCTGTTTATTTGTTCTAGTGAGCCATTATTTACTATTATATCACTAACCTTTATGCACAATTCCTGTGTTTGAACTTTAAAGTATCCAACTGACCCAACGATTTGGATCATAATAAACATGCTTAACACTAATATAATTTTTAGAGTTTTGTTCATTCTTCTCTATTCCACATAACGCCCTGTTAAGGTGTGAGCAACGCAATACCGAAGCTCCTGCATCCACCTTAAACACTAAACGCAACGCATAATAAAAGTGCCATGCGTTGCGAATCACTCTTAAACAGTTTGTTATATGCGTTTTATTGAGTGCAACATATAATCATTTTTTATGTACTCATCTTCGCTGATTACTGAATTAAAGAAAGCATTACTATGATCATCAGAGCGGTCTATAACTTTTTTAAGTAGGCTTAAGTTATTCAACTGTCTCTGATTTAATGCATTTTTAACTGTTTTCATATCACAAATATCAAGTTCATTTATAAACGTAAAATACTTTCCCAACAAACCAGAGATAAGATCAGAAATTTGAACTGCATTGCAGTTTATTGAATTGATAAACAAATGATTATTTAACTCTTCTCCGTTGTCATACAACGGGAAAGTATGCATGATTTTTTCTATTGACTTCTCATCATCAAAAATGTGTCTAGAGTTTTTAAATATATAAAGAGTTCTGACATAGAACGGAAGAAAATTATTAATTAATACGTTTGTCTCATTATCCATAACAAAGAAAAGTTTTTTTAGGAGCGTCTCGTTTTGAAACAATGACAATAACAAATCTTTTCGCTTACTTTCCAAAACATACGAGTTTAACTTAATGAAACTTCGAAGCCAGACGACAAAGTTTGTAATATTCTCTTCTCTTATATTGGGATATTCGAAAGCTCTCATCATGTCAAAGAATGCATCCTTTTCGTTCATTGCCACTTTGTACAAATCACTTTTTAACATCATGTGATAGCTAAATAACGAGTTATCACCGATTTCATCTATTAAGGAGTCTATGATGTCAACAATAGCCCAATAGTTAACATTTAAATTAAAATAGTGGATGTATAATTCTTGCTGTTCAAGCCAGTCGAGGAATACCCCTACTTTCTCCTCATTCAAAAAATCAAGAAAATTACCACTACCAATATGCTTTGTTTTTATTTCTTTTACATTTTTCTGAAGTTTAAGATCTTCCCTTAAACTACCAAGATCAATATCTTCTACGATATCATTAACTACAATACCAGATAAAACAAAGTTATCTTGTTTGCTTATATTAAAGCCGCCTGTTTTTAAATAGACTTTTCTAAAGTTATTACTTTCATCATAAAAAAAGGTATATTTTTCATCAACATTTCTTAGTTGATGCATCCTGATGAAAGGTGTTCTCATTTCATTTACATCAATTCCCACAACGACCTCCCTAAGCATATAACGCCCGCCTAAGGGGCTGGCAACGCACTACCACTAAACTCAAACACAGCAACCTTAACCACTGCGGCTCAATGGGACTGGAAACGCCGCGCGTTGACAGTCCCTCTTGAGGCGTTTGTTAGTTTCTTAGCCTATTGTTTAGCAATCACTTTTTAAACACATTTTCTTGAAAACCATTTTACGTAAAAGCATCACGCAAACACACGTCCAACGCCAAAAGCTGTGAAGTTGGCGACCAAAAAGCAAAACGGTCTAGGTTAAGTTGGCCACGATTAAGAGTCCGCGACAAAGAAAGCATGATTTCAGCGGTGATGAAGCCCTTTGTGAAACTAAACTGGCCGTGTTGAACATCCGACAACATTGAAGCTTCGAGGCTTGTTGGTTTTCAGCGACTTTGAAATAGCTGAACTTTCAACACTTTCTACCAAATCAACATCAGGCAAAACTCAAAAGCCAAATAGTGCGACTTGAACGCTTAAAGCTGATTTTTCAGGGCATTGAATCTGAGCTTTTGATGATTTTTTCTAGATAGAAACTAACGCCCGCCTAAGGGGCTGGCAACGCATAACACTAAACTTAAACACAACAACCGTAACCACCGCAGTTCATTGGGACTGGAAACGCCATGCGTTGACAGTCCCTCTTGAGGCGTTTGTTATGCCAAAAGTACTCGCTTCATCAACTGCGCACTATCACCATAACTGTTACATACTTCTTGATCCACACTTGTAAAGCCCTGTTTTTGCCAGAATTGCATCGAATTCTGAACAGAAACTAGCAAGATTTCTTTGTAACCTGAGGCTGTCGCAATATTCACTAAATGCTCAATCATTTTTGAGCCAATACCTTTGCCATACGTGTGATTCGATACCGCTAAATCGTGGAGAAATAAAATTGGGCCTTCTGTCCCTTTCGGTAATTTATCGAACAATTTCGGAGGCGTTCTGCTATTCCAAGAATGCGCTAATAAATACCCCATTAATTGTTCATCATCTCGGTAGGTAAAGCAGCTACTTGGCGATCTTAACCACTTATCCCTCAATACTTCTAGGCTCTCTGGTTCAATCAAATGATAGACTTCTGCTTACAATTTCAATATCTCAGACCACGTGGTTTCCACGATAGATTCTATTGACATACTCCGACCTAAAATACTTTGGGCATAACGCCCGCCTAAGGGGCTGACAACGCATTACCACCAAACTCAAACACTACAACCGTAACCACTTCGGCTCAATGGGACTGGAAACGCCTCGCGTTGACAGTCCCTCTTGAGGCGTTTGTTAGCTTCGTAGCCTATTGTTTAACAATGATTTTTTAACACATTTTCGTGAAAGGCATTTTACGCAAAAGCATCACACAAACACACGTCCAACGCCAAAAGCTGTGAAGTTGGCTTTCAAAACTCAAAACGATCAAGGCTAAGTTGGCCACGGTTAAGAGTCCACGACAAAGAAAACCAGATCACAGCGATGATGCAGCCTTTTGTGAAACAAAACTTTCCGTGTGGAACATCCAACAACTTTGAAGCATCGAGGTTTGATGGCTTTCTGCAACTTTGAAACTGCTGAACATTCAACACTTTCTACCAAATCAGCATCAGACAAAACTAAAAAGCCAAATAGTTCTACTTGAACGCTTAAAGCTGAATTTTCACAACAAATGAGCTTAGATTTTGATGATTCTAGCCTTTAAGAAGCTAACGCCCGCCTAAGGGGCTGGCAACGCATACCACTAAACTCAAACACAACAACTGCAACCACCGCGGCTCAATGGGACTGGAAACGCCACGCGTTGACAGTCCCGCTTGAGGCGTTTGTTAGTTTCGTAGCCTATTGTTTAACAATGATTTTTTAAACACATTTGCTTGAAAGTCATTTTACGCAAAGCATCACACAAACACACGTCCAGAGCCAAAAGCTGTGAAGTTGGCTGCCAAACCTCAAAACGATCAAGGTTAAGTTGGCCACGGTTAAAAGTCCGCGACAAAGAAAGCACAATTTCAGCGATGATGCAGCTATTTGGGAAACCAAACTATCCGTGTTGAACATCCGACAACATTGAGCAATCGAAGCTTGTTGGTTATCAGCGATTGTGAAACTACAGAACTTTCAACGCTTTTTAGCAAATTAGCATCAAGAAAACCCCAAACGCCAAATTGTGCAGCTTGAATGCTAAATGCTGAATTTTCCCGAGAGAAACTAACGCCGCATTAAGGTGTGAGCAACGCTACCACGAAACTAAACCATACCACCGTAAACACAAAACCCAACGATGACACCAAAAATGCCAAGCGTTGGGAATCACTCTTAAATGCTTTGTTAAGTTTCTACTGCACAGTATGAATTTTTGCGTTCACTAACATATCAATTATCTCATCGATAACTTTATTTTCTTTTGAATCGCTGCTTTTTACATTTCGCATAGACTGTAGCATTAATTTTTTACTTTCTTGTAGTCTTTGCACGTTGCCTAAAAAGTCTGTGAATAGCTGAGCTTCGGCTTGTTGCAACCAACTTTCAAAATATTCGGCATCTTCAGCAAAATGCGTCACAATCGCCTCAGGAACATAAGTAAGTGCCGACTCAAAAAATACACCAAGTTCAATCCAGACTGCACCATCTCTGTTCAACCAAGCTTGCTTTAACTGCGCCAATGGCTTGTAACTTTTCTTAATATCTCTCGACTTAAATATACTTAGCACATTTGATTGATTTTTTGACAACCAAGTGAACGCAGATGTTCCTGTGGTCCCCTCTCGTAGATCAAGCTTCAATAGCAACTCTTGACTCAATGAAAGCACTCTTTTTGCATCGTTTTCCGTTACTGCATCTTCCAGGTGAACAGACTGATTTCTTTTTACTCGGATCTCATGTAATAGTTGAGCATACTTTTCTGGCAATAACTTGGCTTCTTTTGATTGCTCAATTAGTTTATGCATATTAACTTTTGCGGAATCTACTCCTCTGTCAGCCAACATTCTCCTGATGGTCGACTCAATAACCTTACTTGCATCCAAGACGGACAGGTCGTACATACCAGAGTCATACAATTCCTTTGCCCGCTTGAGCATTTCAACCTCTTGCTTTTGTTCTTCGGCACGCTGTGCCGACTGGAACTTATCTCGAATACCTTTAAAAAGTACGTTAGAAATTACGCTACCCAAAATCGAGGAAGCAACACCCAAGATTACCCCTATTACATATTCAGGAATGGCATGCGAATACTTTGAAATCACAGGGATTAATTTGGAAGCAGCCCAAAGCACCAAGAACAAAATTGGAACTATTAGTGCGGCTGAATAGCAAAAATTACTAAGTTTATCGAGAACAGATACATGCTTGGAAGATGCAAATTGAAGAGATATAAAATAGACTGCTAAACCCAATAATGCAGTAGAAAACAGATACGCTTGTTCAACCGTTATTTCGATATTTGCAATTATAAATCCAAAGTCTTGATTTGCGTCTATCAAGGGCTTAATTGCAAATATTGCAGCCAACAAACCGACTGTAAATCCAACTTTGGTTTTGAAAAAATCGTCCATATGGACATATACTCCAATAATTACACCAACTAGGCTCAATAGAAACTTAACGCCCGCCTAAGGGGCTGGCAACGCATAACACAAAACTCAAACACAACAACTGCAACCACCGCGGCTCATTGGGACTGGAAACGCCGTGCGTTGACAGTCCCTCTTGAGGCGTTTGTTAGCCATGAATTTTTGGCAACTCATGCTTCTTTACAAAAGCCATTTAACTAGGAAAAAGAAATACCTCAGAAACGTTTATAAGAAACATCAAGACTCCCTGCCTATGGGAAATTCTTATCATTCGAAATTACTACTTGGATGACGATCATTATAATGATGGAAAAGAAACGATAGAGGAAAATTGCTATCGGATTATCTGCATACGCACCAAGCAATATTACCACCCAGTTTTTATCCCGCAAAAAAGTAATTAAAAATATACCAACACCAGCGAACCAAACATAGCTAAATGTAATAATATTCTCTAGTGTATCCACGACATAAAAAAGCCTAAACGTCAATAAAACAACAATTGAAATAAATAAAGTTTTAATTTTCATCAACCATTCCAAATTTTATCAATTCCGAAATTGTTCATATTTCTACTAATTCTTATGAAGAACTTACTAGATTTTTATTTTGATTCCAACCATTCAAAGTACAGATTAATGGCTAACGCCCGCCTAAGGGGCTGGCAACGCATTACCACTAAACTCAAACACAACAACTGCAACCACCGCGGCTCAATGGGACTGGAAACGCCACGCGTTGACAGTCCCTCTTGAGGCGTTTGTTATGTGATTTTCATATGTGGGTGAAAAATCGATTTTAGCTCAGATAAAGTATCCATATGCCATTGAAGCAACTCTGACTCTTTTTCAGCAACTTCATTTCGCTTATCTCCAATAGGAAGGCCTTGACCTCCACCACTTGGATACAGTTTTTCATTATAAGAAGCCATTGATATCGATTGTTTGTATATTTTTGAAATAAGGTCAGAAATTTCAGAATCGAATAAAAAGGCAGCCTCTGATGCCTCAGAGTTAAACTTCAAAGCATCTTGATAAGTAGTTCTACCCATTTGAACCGTCTTAGAAAGGTGTAACTGAACGGCCTTGTAAACTGCTAATCTTCTCTCATAGGTTTCATGGTTCAACCTCTGTCTATTAATTACATATTGTTGGTACGCAACATAGATACCAATGATAGTCAGAATAGGAACAAGTAAGGCCGATAGGATTGTAACCCAATCGCTTTCCACTCTAGATACTGTTTCTACCACAACTCTAATAGGTTTATCCGAACTCAAATTGCCGCCTTATCACATAACGCCCTGTTAAGGTGTGAGCAACGCAATACCGATGCCGCCGCATACCACCTTAAACACTAAACGCAACGCATAGTGAAAATGCCACGCGTTGCGAATCACTCTTAAACAGTTTGTTATGTTGTAGCTTAAAGCACACACTTTAAGCCACCTGTTCGATCGTAAGATCAAATTGAGTGTCTTGGATATTCGCTGATATAAACGATGAACCACGTGGAATTAGCACTTCCTGAATGTCAGGAGAATAATCGTCCGAGTACAAGGATATATCTCTACCGTTTAGGTGCGTAATTTTAATTAGCATACAATCATGCTCTACCATAGTAAGTTCATTTGGAACTTTCAGTGTGCTTAAATAAGCCCCGTCGATTACTACTTCGTTAGCTGCCAGTTTACCTTGTTCATCTAATGTTGGCACAGACCAGCGATAAACAACCCTCTCACTATAAATAGGAAGTTTGTTTAGAGCAGAGTCGACAAGTTTGATTAAAAAATTATTTAGTCTACCCTCTCTTAATGCTGCATTGATTTCTCTATACATTGGCGGGTAACAAACTGTATATGCATAGAGAGCCACTGCCTCATCTCTAGATAGGAGTACTTCTTTTTGAACTTTTGAGTGATTCAGTATTACAACACTCCAAAACTGGTCATATACTGCGACCTTTAAGAAATTTTTTAAACTCTTACTCATTACTTCCAATTGTACCAATTACAACATAACGCCCAATTAAGGGGTGAGCAACGCGACCACCTAACCTAAAGCATTATGCCGTAACCACTAAAATTGAAGTAGAAGCAAAAATGCCAAGCGTTGGGAATCCCTCTTAAATTGTTTGTTAGTTTGCTTGCCTCGCGCAGCTCCATTTCCCCAACGCGCTGAATTGGTAAAAACTACTGGCTTTGAACCCAAATGTAAAACTTAAACGCCAGAGTTTCTAACCCAACCAACAAAACGGACTTGGCTAAGTGCGACAAGGGGAAATGGGAGCAACTTAGCCGCAAAGAAAAGAAACCGCACCAAAAAAACGATGACGAAAAAGTTAGAACCAGTAAACGACGGCCCCACCGCGAACACTTCCCTTATAGTGCCACCGGAAAGTTCGTGATGTTGGCAAACCAACAGGTGCAAAGCCCAGTAACCGGACTAGCCTTTTATTACTTTGCAAACTAACGCCCGCCTAAGGGGCTGGCAACGCATAACACTAAACTTAATCACAACAACCGAAACCACTGCGGCTCATTGGGACTGGAAACGCCGCGCGTTGACAGTCCCTCTTGAGGCGTTTGTTAGCTTCGTAGCCTATTGTTTAACAATGATTTTTTAAACACATTTGCTTGAAAGCCATTTTACGCAGAGGCATCACACAAACACACGTCCAACGCCAAAAGTTGTGAAGTTGGCTGCCAAAACTTAAAACGATCTAGGCTAAGTTGGCCACGGTTAAGAGTCCGCGACAAAGAAAGCAAGATTACAGCGAGATGCACCCTTTTGTGAAACCAAACTTTCCGTGTGGAACATCCAACAACTTTGAAGCGTCGAGGCTTGATGGCTTTCTGCAACTTTGAAACTGGCTGAACATTCAACACTTTCTACTAATTCAGCATCCGACAAATTCGAAAGCCAAGTTGTGAAACTTGAACGCTAAAAGCTGGTTTTTCACAACAAATGAACTTAGATTTTGATGATTCTAGCCTTTAAGAAGCTAACGCCCGCCTAAGGGGCTGGCAACGCATTAACACCAGGCTCAAACACAACAACTGCAACCACCGCGGCTCAATGGAACTGGAAACGCCACGCGTTGACAGTCCCTCTTGAGGCGTTTGTTATACAAACATTCACAGTTTTTCTGATAGCTTTTTTAAATAGTTTTTAGCCAGTTGATTGTTATCTCGACTTAGCCATTTGATGCAATCGAAAAGCTCCCAAATCAAACCTTTGTCACCATGAACATAAGTTGGGAAATCTTCGTGCTTCGGCGCAGGAATGTCGGTTAATCGACTTTCAACCATTCCTGTTTTATCAAACAGCACTTTAAATGGTTTTGATATCTCAAAAGGCTCACTTAAATCTAGGCAATGAATTTCAGCACTTGTCAGGTCACCAAAAATGTACTTTCTGAAATAAGCATTTTCGTTGTGAGCCCCACTTAAACAATAGAAAATCTCTTTTCCCGATTCGAATGTCTGAAAGCAGCGATTAGAGTCATTATGAAAGTTGTTTTGAGTAAAGATAAGAACATCCGCGTCGGAAACTCTATCGCCAGTACCTGCTGCAAGTGAACCAAGTAAAACACCTGCAACCACATTTTCTTCATGCATAAATGAGGATAAAACAGACTCAATCAGCTCACTTTGAAGTGGCAACGTTTCAAGTCCCAAGTCATCCAGACTCATAGCTAACTCCGTTTGTATAACGCCCGCCTAAGGGGCTGACAACGCATTACCACAAAACTCAATCACCACAACTGTAACCACCGCGGCTCAATGGGACTGGAAACGCCTCGCGTTGACAGTCCCTCTTGAGGCGTTTGTTATGCTTAAGCTTCAACACTTTACATTTGAACCAACTCAA
>NZ_AOMO01000054.1 GCF_000338875.1 Vibrio mimicus CAIM 602
ATAACGCCCGCCTAAGGGGCTGGCAACGCATTACCACTAAACTCAAACACAACAGCCGTAACCACCGCGGCTCAATGGGACTGGAAACGCCGCGCGTTGACAGTCCCTCTTGAGGCGTTTGTTAGCTTCGTAGCCTATTGTTTAACAATAATTTTTAACACCTTTTCTTGAAAGGCATTTTAAGCAAAAGCATCACACAAACACACGTCCAACGCCAAAAGCTGTGAAGTTAGCTGCCAAAACTCAAAACGATCAAGGTTAAGTTGGCCACGGTTAAGAGTCCGCGACAAAGAAAGCAAGATCACAGCGATGATGCAGCCTTTTGTGAAACCAAACTTTCCGTGTGGAACATCCAACAACATTGAAGCATCGAAGCTTGATGGTTTTCAGCGACTTTGAAACTGCTGGACTTTCAACGTTTTCTGCCACGTAAATATCCGATTGAAACACAAAGGCTGACCCGTGAACTTTCAATGCATGAAGCTGATTTTTAAGAATATTAAACTCAAGATTTTGATGATTCTTGCTTCAAAGAAGCTAACGCCGCGTTAAGTGGTGAACAACGCGACCACCTAACCTAAACCATTGTGCCGAAAACACTTAAACTGAATAAAACCGAAAATGCCAAGCGTTGTGAATCCGCCTTAAACGCCTTGTTAGGCCTTTTGATTTGTCACTAGGTAACAAAGCTAAATGTAAATTACATAATTTATTAGACCAATTCACAATACAAATATAGTTGCATATTGGTTTGGCCACTACATTTATAAATAGCTCGTTTCGAACTGTATTCACTGACTTTAAGTCATGAACTGACATAACGGTTCAAACACGAGTTTATTCCAACAATAAAAAGGAGTTTCACAAATGGCTTATGCACAATGGGTTAGCTACACAGTAATCGCTGATAACTGCAACCTAACAGTAAAAAATGCTCAACACAGTTGGGGCAAATTCTACAGGTACGACAACAAGGATGATGAACTTTCTCCCGATGATGTCAATGGTCAAGTAGTTGAAATCGGGCAAGAAGGCTTCAATATAGTTAGTTCTTGTGGACGATCCGACTCAGCGTCAGGCACACAAGGTTCATTTGATTTATATGACGGTTCGACAAAAGTTGTTACTTTAGTATGGGACTGTCCGTGGGGCAGCAAATCCAACAGTTGGTCTCAGTGCAATCAAAATAGAAACTATGTTGTTTCCGTTACTGGTGGCTCTATGAACTCTGGAGCGATTGGAGTCCTAACTGTCGAAGTGATCAAAAAACACACGACATAACAAAATAGTAGCACAAGGCGTTGCAGAAAAGAGCAACGCCTTTACATCATTCCTCTCCACCGGATTAACGCTCAATGAAAAGGAGCCTAACGCCCTGTTAAGGGGTGAGCAACGCAATACAGAAGCTGCCACATACCACCTTAAACACTAAAACCAACGCATAGTAAAAATGCCACGCGTTGCGAATCCCTCTTGAACAGTTTGTTATGTTTATTCTGGCATGGAATCGATATATTGCTTTGTTAGTACATCATTGACGATCCAGTTACTTACGAGCTTGATTAATACCTTTAGGTCATTGATGTCCTGAGTCGCCCATTTACGAACATAATGCGTTTCATCATTTCCAAGCCAAGTAGCTCTCTTTGCACAAGCCAATACATTAGCGTCTTTTACAAATGATGTTATACAGTTCATGAGCTGTATTTTCTGAATTGATTCACGCTTATCAGGATTAGTATGAATACAATAGTCTTTAATTAAATGTTCTAAGGCTTTTCTGTAGCCAACACCACAAATTTGGCTCAATCCCAAGCTTTCAGCATGGGTTGCTTGGCTGAATATTTCGACAAATAACGGCGATATTTTCTCTACTTCTTCATGTTGTTCGACAGGCTTTAAACCTGCTGGCACAACTTGCGAAAGACTATAGAAACCATTAATAGTCCCCTCTCTTTCTGATTTCATAGAGTATCGTGCAATGATTAATTTCTTACACCTTTGAGCAGGGCACTGAAGAACCCACTCAAATTCAGTAGCCATCATGTATTTAGAGTCTTGAATCCAGTTCACTAAGCCTGTATCTACAGGCTCTATTTGCGTTCCACATTCTGAGCACGATGATACAAACTCATTGATTTGAACATGCTTATTACCAATATTTACTTGATGTATCATACTTCTCAATTTCCTCGATAAACATAACGCCTTGCTAACGGGCGACAACGCTATTCCACCCAACTTGAAATTTGTGCCCTAAACACTAAAGCTGATTTGTATGAAGGTGACCAAGCGTTAGGAGTCCCTGTTAAGCAATTTGTTATGTGCCTGACTTGGTTGATGATTTTCTATGTTGCCAAATATCTTCTGGAACACAAGCGCCCTCAAGTTCTTCTAAAGTCAACTCGCTGATTCCTTTCATATAGACTCCGCTCCATGAGTCATCCTCATCTACATAAGCGAACACGATATTGAATTTACATTTATCAGTCAAAGTTACTTTACAATGAGTCCAGCGGTCATTTTCAAATATCTGATTTTTTTGTAGTTCTTGTAATTGTACTGAAATCAAATGTAGTACATCGTCAGGATGCTGCTCAAATGGGTACCAAGAGATACTCCCATCAACATCTAACCAATTAAACTTATAGTCTTGAAATGAAGGGAATGATTGGCAATAGAAATATGATTCTAAAGCATCTTCTGGGAAAATAGACCAAATAAGACGCCCAATTTCCCCATATATCTCTTTCGGATTTCCTACAGGCCCATCTTTCATTTATTGTTCTCCGATAAATTGCAATTATCATCAATCACATAACGCCGCGTTAAGGGGTGAGTGCCACCTAAACCAAGTTTCCGCAGACCACTTTCACCACCAAAACTCACCGCAAACCAAAAATGCCACGCGGCATGAATCCCGCTTAAACGCCTTGTTATGCTTAAGCTTCAATGGGTTACGTTTTAATAGAACCAAGATTAACTCGACTTTGATTTACAAACAAAAACCAAAACGTAGAAAACCGAAATGAATCATAGTTTTGACAATCAGGCTCAGAATTTTGGCAAATCTAGTTTGAAGTTTGAAAACCTAGAAATGGATTTCTGATTGAGCCAACCGCCCTAACCTCGCGCTTACCCTAAAATTGATTGAGGCAACTCTCTGAATTTTTAGCGCCCAAGAATGGATGTCCAGAAAATAGCGCCCACAAAAGCCAACTTGCCGACAAACACAAAACCGAGAAGCTGAGGGAACAAAGAAAGCCATAAACCACTGATTTTAATTGATTAAGCATAACGCCCGCCTAAGGGGCTGACAACGCATTACCACTAAACTCAAACACAACAAACGTAACCACCGCGGCTCATTAGGACTGGAAACGCCACGCGTTGACAGTCCCTCTTGAGGCGTTTGTTAGTTTATTTTGTTCAGTTTTGCGAGTTTTTTCTTTTTATCTAGATATCTAGATTCCACATATTTGTTTATATCTGTTCGTGTGTAGTGAATGTCCCCTACTTTTTTGTAAACATCAATCGGTAATGTGATTTTGCCATTTAGCTGCTCCACATCAGACCTTAAAGCATCTACTAGCAAAATTTGAAACATATCCCAATCAGAAACATCACAATATGAAAGATTATCCTTTAAAATCTGGCTTAACTTTTTGTTATTTTCGCTAATTTGATCGGCGTAATTATTCATTGTACTAATTGTACTTTCTATTTCTTCCGAGGTAAGGTTTGCACCTTCTGAGTCCAAACCACTTGATATTTTGTTCGATATGCTAAACATCACTTGATTCGTTGAACAGTAAAAATACAAGGGGCCGTACAAATTATTTATTTGGTCTTCGAGATACTCAATTCTTCCTGTCTTATTTGAATTGAAATGATGATATAAAACGTTTATTACACCGACTATTAATCCACTACCAAAAACTTTGATCCAATCAGACATATCACTCCCAATAAACTAACGCCCGCCTAAGGGGCTGGCAACGCATAACAACCAAACTCAAACACAACAACTGCAACCACCGCGGCTCAATGGGACTGGAAACACCACGCGTTGATAGTCCCTCTTGAGGCGTTTGTTATGAGGCGGATTCACCGTCTGCTCTTGGCGTAATTCCCAATTCTTTCTGTAACCTTTTACTGAGCCCGAGCACAACAAGACGGTAGGACTCAGACAAGTAATACTTCAACTCTTCGTCTAATACACCTGAAGTCTCAGTTTGTTGGATCCACTTCATCCCTCGGTTGGCGAAGTAAGGGGCGGGAATATAACCATCGTGCTCACTCAGATACTCAAAGTTCAAATTCGATGTTTTGAAAGTAAAAACAGGTTGCTGCTCCTTGCCGATACTACCAATAGAAAACACTTTTCCAGCCACTTTCCAAACATGAGAGCCACCCCATTGCACTACGTATGTAGTAGCAGGAAAGGAACGACAAAATTGGTTGAACTCATCGTGATTCATCTTCGTTTTCCTATAGCCTCATAACGCC
>NZ_AOMO01000055.1 GCF_000338875.1 Vibrio mimicus CAIM 602
CATCGGACAAGCACATGTCCAACGCCAAAAGCTGTGAAGTTGGCAACCAAAACTTAAAATGATCAAGGTTGAGTTGACCACGGTTAAGAGTCCGCGACAAAGAAAGCCAGATCACAGCGATGATGCAGCCTTTTGTGAAACCAGGCTTTGAGTGTTGAACATCCAACAACGTTGAAGCATCGAGGCTTGCTAGTTTTCAGCGACTTTGAAACCACGGAACTTTCAACACTTTCTACCAAATATTCATTAGGCTAAAACACAGAACCAAATCGGGCAACTTGAACGCTAAAAGCTGCATGTTCAGAGCAACTAATCTTAGATTTTGATAATTTTCCGCTTCAAGAAGCTAACGCCCTGTTAAGGGGTGAGCAACGCAATACCGAAGCCGCCGCATACCACCTTAACCACTAAATTCAACGCATAGTAAAAATGCCACGCGTTGCGAATCCCTCTTGAACAGTTTGTTAGTTTGCAAACCCAAAGCGTTGATTTTACGTCATTTTAAATTTTGAAAACAATAAGCTTTATGTGCTTTGATGCATTTAAGTCAGGCTTAGTCTCAAAGCGGCAACTCAATGAAACCACTTGGAACAAACAACGCCGCAGAAAACGAACTAACAACACCAAAAAGCGCTTTTGGAAAACCAATCTCACAATGCGGACTTTCAACAAAGCCACTGAAACCACATGAACTTACAACACCAGAGAAAACGCTATTTCAGCGAGTAGATCGGCTTTTGTACCAACAAACTCAACGAGCAGAGTTTCAGCAAAAAAGTTCGACTCAGGTAAACCAAAAGTCGCCGCACCAAAGAACAAATCAACCGTTGAAACGATGCCAATTTTGAATTTTCACCACGCTAGTTAACACTGAAATTGAACGCCGATACGACAATTTCAACTTTGAGCTTTTACCACTAGATCTTGCGATATAGCTGCGTTTTTCCTCTTGCAAACTAACGCCGCGTTAAGGGGTGCAGGCACGCAATACAAAAGCTACCGCACAGCGACTTAATCACCGAACCCAACGCAAACCGAAAATGCCACGCGTGCCAAATCCCACTTAAACGCTTTGTTATGCTTAAGCTTCAATGGGTTACGTTTTTCTGGAAACAAGATTAACTCGACTTTGATTCAGAAACAAAAGCCAAAACGTAGAAAACCGAAATGAATCATAGTTTTGATAATCAGGCTCGGAATTTTGGCAAATCTGGTTTGAAGTTTAAAAATCTAAAAATGGATTTCTGATTGAGCTAACCGCCCTAACCTCACGCTTGCCCGAGAATTGAATGAGGCAATTCTCTGAATTTCCAGCGCCAAAGAATAAGTGTCCGAAAAACAGCGCTCAAGAAAGCCGGCTTGCCGACAAACACAAAACAGAAAAGCCGAGGGAACAAAGGAAAACCATAAACCACTGATTTTACGTGATTAAGCATAACGCCCGCCTAAGGGGCTGGCAACGCATAACACTAAACTCAAACACAACAACCATAACCACCGCGGCTCATTGGGACTGGAAACGCCACGCGTTGACAGTCCCTCTTGAGGCGTTTGTTAGGTGTTTTTCGCTGCATACACTTTTAGATGTATTTTTGCTGCGGATTCAGGGCTCAAACCACGTAGTTCAGTTGAACGACTACTTCCATCAGGCAGATAAACTTCTAAAGTATCTCCATTAACTGTGTATGTTGCAGTGATTATTTCACCATTATGCTCAATTGAGACATTCTCATCCATGCGGTTATCCTCTCTTTTTAATAAATGATATTCACAGTAACGAATTGCCTTAGAAGCACTAGGCACTCCATTCTTCATATTTTTGGGTGCCATAACCCTAGTGTTATTACTCGTTGTCTGAATTTCATAAATAAGTTTGGATATTAATAATCGAAGATCAAGATCTTGTGCTTGTACGTGAACTCTATTTAACTTATTACAAATAATCACTTTTGAGGCACACATACCTAGAGCTTCCAGTACCTCTAGATGTTCATTCGGCTTCATCATAACTCCATTAACACCTAACGCTTTCTAGACAACCGCATCCATCTTTTATTGGCAGTCTACCGCTGCCTATCAAATAGACCACTGAGTGCATATTAGCATACATCTTTTCCAAATCAGCATGTTAGATCTCATAGCAATAACAAGTCTGAATTAATATACAACTTCTATCTTATTAGTTTCTTGACATCAAGAAAACACACCAATACTGTATATAAAAACAGCCATTTAGATAAGAGAGAAAATGAAATCACAATTCTTATTAAGTATCAGTGAACATATGCAAACTCGATTTTATGCAAAGAAGACTATTGAGGCCTACTTACATTGGATTACACGTTACATTTATTTCCACAATAAAAAACATCCTAGCCTTATGGGAGATAAGGAGGTTGAACTGTTTTTGACTCACTTAGCAGTAAACGGTAATGTCGCGGCCAAAACTCAGTCACTGGCATTAAATTCATTGAGTTTCCTTTATAAAGAAATTCTTAAGATGCCACTTTCTCTTGAGATCCGCTTTCAACGATCACAACTAGAACGAAAATTACCTGTTGTTCTGACTAGGGACGAAATTCGACGTTTACTTGATGTCGTTGACCCTAAATATCAGCTACCTGCAAAGTTGCTCTACGGTTCTGGTTTACGCTTGATGGAGTGTATTCGCTTAAGAATTCAGGACATTGATTTTGATTATGGCGCCATCAGAATATGGCAAGGGAAAGGTGGGAAAAATCGTACTGTCACTTTAGCGAAAGAACTCTATCCCCATCTTAAAGAGCAAATTGCTTTGGCAAAGCGCTATTACGATAGAGATCTGCACCAGAAAAATTACGGCGGGGTTTGGTTGCCAACAGCCTTAAAAGAAAAATACCCAAATGCACCTTATGAATTTCGTTGGCACTATCTTTTTCCGTCCTTTCAGTTATCTCTAGATCCGGAATCCGATGTGATGCGCCGACATCATATGAATGAAACGGTACTCCAAAGAACAGTGCGAAGATCTGCGCAGGAGGCAGGCATTGAGAAAACCGTCACTTGCCATACTCTCAGACATTCGTTTGCGACCCATTTGCTTGAGGTGGGTGCTGATATACGTACCGTACAAGAACAATTGGGTCATACCGATGTGAAAACAACGCAGATTTATACTCACGTGCTTGATAGGGGGGCCAGTGGTGTATTAAGTCCGTTATCGCGCTTATAGCGGGAGGGTTTTGATAAATGGTTAAATTTCAGATAGAAAAAAAGGAGCATAAATGCTCCTTTTCTTAATAACACGCTATTACAGAGCGCCTTTCGCCTTTTCAACTAGAACAGCGAATGCTGCTTTGTCGAATACTGCGATATCAGCAAGGATCTTACGATCGATCTCGATAGATGCTTTCTTCAGACCGTTGATGAAACGGCTGTAAGACAGACCATTTTGACGAGCCGCAGCGTTGATACGTGCAATCCACAGTTGACGGAATTGACGTTTCTTAGCGCGACGGTCACGGTAAGCGTATTGACCAGCTTTAATAACTGCTTGGAACGCTACACGATAAACACGTGAACGTGCACCGTAGTAACCTTTAGCTTGTTTTAAAACTTTCTTATGACGTGCACGAGCTTGTACACCACGTTTTACGCGAGGCATTATGTCTCTCCTAAACTAAACGAATATTAAACTAAAAAGAATTAAGCGTATGGAAGCATACGTGCTACAGCAGCCAGTTCGCACTTAGGCAGAATGGCGTTTGGACGCAGCTGACGCTTGTTCTTAGTAGTACGCTTAGTCAGGATGTGACGTTTAGTAGCGTGCTTGTACTTAATACCACCAGCAGTTTTCTTGAAACGCTTAGCAGCACCTTTGTTGTTTTTCATCTTAGGCATGATGAATAACTCCGCATTGTAGTAGTTAAATAACAGTGTAATTAGGGCGAATAAAACCCAGCCGCCTTTCAACGGCTAGGTTCATTACTTGTAATGCCGTTAATTACTTCTTTTTAGGGGCTAACACCATGATCATCTGGCGTGCTTCAATTTTGGTCGGGAAAGATTCAACCACTGCGAATTCGTCAGTGTCCTCTTTCAGTCGATTCAAAACGTCTACACCGATGTCTTGGTGAGCCATCTCTCGGCCACGGAAGCGAATAGTTACTTTCACTTTGTTGCCTTCTTCAAGGAAACGGATCAGGTTGCGTAGTTTTACCTGATAGTCTCCGATATCAGTTCCAGGACGGAATTTAAGTTCCTTAATCTGGATCTGCTTTTGCTTCTTCTTCTGCTCTTTTGTAGCCTTGCTCTTCTCAAAGAGGAACTTGCCATAGTCCATCACACGACAGACTGGTGGCTCGGCGTTAGGGCTGATCTCAACGAGATCCAAACCAGATTCTTCTGCTGTAGCCAGTGCTTCTTGGATCGAAACGACACCTACAGACTCACCGTCTGCGCCAGTTAAACGAACTTCACGAACGCCACGAATTTCACCGTTTAAACGGTGCTGGTTTTGCTTGACCGGAACTTGGCCACGTCTTCCGCCTTTAATAGTTTATTCCTCCAGATTAAGCTTACGGCTTACAATCTCAGCTTGGATATGTTTAATAAAATCATCCAATTTAAATTTACCAAGATCTTTACCTTTACGTGTACGTACTGCGATTTCACCAGCTTCCATCTCTTGGTCGCCACAAACCAACATGTACGGAACACGCTTCAAAGTGTGTTCGCGGATTTTAAAGCCTATTTTCTCATTTCTCAAGTCTGCTTTTGCTCGAATACCACATTTTTGTAGCTTTTGAGCGACTTCATGAGCATAGTCGGCTTGTTTATCCGTAATATTTACAACAACAGCCTGCTCTGGCGCCAACCAAGTTGGGAAGAATCCTGCGTATTCTTCAATAAGAATACCGATGAAGCGCTCAAGTGAACCCAAAATCGCACGGTGGATCATCACCGGAATTAAGCGTTCATTGCTTTCACCAACGTAAGTTGCACCTAAACGTGTAGGCAAGTTGAAATCGAGCTGCACTGTACCACATTGCCACGCACGATCTAAACAGTCGTAGAGTGTAAACTCAATTTTAGGACCATAGAACGCACCTTCGCCTTCCTGAATTTCAAATGGGATTTCCATTGCCTTCAGAGAATCGATCAGCGCTTGTTCTGATTTATCCCAAATTTCATCGCTACCCACACGCTTTTCTGGGCGAGTAGAAAGCTTCACCACGATGTTTTGGAAACCAAAAGTCGTGTAGGTATCATACACCATCTTGATGCACGATGTTACTTCTTGCTGAATTTGGTCTTCAGTACAGAAGATATGCGCGTCATCTTGAGTAAACCCACGCACACGCATGATGCCGTGTAGTGAACCTGATGGCTCGTTACGATGACATGAACCAAACTCTGCCATGCGCAGTGGAAGATCACGGTAAGATTTCAAACCTTGGTTGAAAATCTGGATGTGACCCGGACAGTTCATCGGCTTGATCGCGTATTCACGGTTTTCTGATGAAGTCGTGAACATCGCATCTGCATATTTATCCCAGTGACCAGAACGCTCCCAAAGCACGCGATCCATCATCAATGGACCTTTTACTTCTTGGTAACCGTATTCGTTCAATTTTTGACGAATAAAGATTTCCAGATCACGGAAGATAGACCAACCGTTGTGGTGCCAGAACACCATGCCCGGTGCTTCTTGCTGCATATGGAACAGATCAAGTTGCTTACCGATTTTACGATGGTCACGCTTTGCAGCTTCTTCAAGGCGAGTTAAATGCGCTTGCAGAGCTTTCTTATCATGGAACGCTGTACCGTAGATACGTTGCAGCATTTTGTTATCGCTGTTACCGCGCCAGTATGCACCAGCAACGTTCAACAATTTGAAGTTTTGACAAAAGCCCATGTGCGGTACGTGTGGACCACGACACATGTCGATGTATTCTTCATGATGGTAAAGACCTGGGCGATCATCTCGCGCCACGTTTTCATCCAGAATTTCCATCTTGTAGCTTTCACCGCGCGATTCAAAGGTATCGCGTGCTTCCTGCCAGCTCACTTTCTTTTTGACAACCGCGTATTTGGTTTTCGCTAACTCAACCATGCGAGCTTCGATTTTCTCAAGATCTTCTTGAGAGAGAGACTGCTCGAGATCGATGTCGTAGTAAAAACCGCTGTCGATGGTTGGACCGATCGCCATTTTCGCATTCGGGTAAAGTTGCTTAAGCGCGTGGCCAAGCAAGTGCGCACATGAGTGACGCACGATTTCCAAACCATCTACTTCATCTTTAGTAGTGATGATTTCTAGGCTGGCATCGTGTTCAATCAGATCGCAAGCATCAACGCGAGCACCATTCACACGACCAGCAATAGTGGCTTTCGCAAGACCAGGGCCGATAGATTGGGCAACTTCGAGAGTAGATACTGGGTTGTCAAAATGACGCTGACTACCGTCAGGAAGAGTAATAATAGGCATGTATTATCCTTACAGTGGTGTTGCACACCAAGCAACACTTGTGTGAAAAAATTACGCTTTAAATTCATTTTGTAATAAATAGCGGCGTAACGAGTTCAAAAAATTCGGTACAAATTTTGGCGCAAATACGGATGCACCAGCTTAAGTACGTCGCAGCATCATAAACCAATGTGCTGAAATGACAACCGCTTTCTCGGTCAGCTCAGGCTGCAAATCTAGGTTTCAAAAAGCACAAAGGAAGGTTTCCCTTCCTTTGGTAAGCTGACCTCTTTCATAAGAGCGACACTGATTAGATTATCCTGCGCGATAATAACGCTGAGGTACAAAAGGCATTTTTTCGACAGTCATCGGCAGCATCTTCCCGCGCACTTCGGCAAACACTTCACAGCCTAAAGCGGCGTGCTCAGTGCTGACATAAGCCATTGAAACTGGTTTGTCGGCCGTTGGGCCTGCAGTTCCGCTGGTCACGACACCAATTTTGTTGCCTTGCGCGTCAAACAGCTCAGTGCCTTCGCGTACTGGTGCTTTGGTTTGTCCGACCAAACCTACGCGTTTACGGCTGACTTGTTTGGTTTCAATCTGGCTGAGAATAATCTCTGCACCGGGGAAGCCGCCTTCACGCGCACCACCTTTGCGGCGCACTGGCTGAATCGCCCACAGCAAGCTTGCTTCCACTGGCGATGTGGTTTGGTCGAGATCGTGTCCATAGAGACACAAACCACACTCCAAACGCAGTGAGTCGCGCGCGCCAAGGCCTATCCACTCCACTTCTTCAAAATTCGTCAGTCTACGAGCCAGTGCAGCCGCTTTATCAGCAGGCACTGAGATTTCGTAACCATCTTCACCAGTGTAACCACTGCGACTGACAATACATTCTGCACCATCGATCTCAAGCAACTGAACATCCATAAACAGCATGTTGGTAACGGCAGGTTGCAAACGTGCGAGCACTTGCGCCGCTTTCGGACCTTGCAGAGCAAGCAGAGCGCGATCTTCGATCACTTCCATCTCAACATCCGCAGGCAAATGCGCTTTTAGATGTGCAATGTCTTGCTCTTTACACGCGGCATTCACCACCACAAACAGATGGTCACCCATGTTGGCCACCATCAAATCATCCATAATGCCACCTTGGGCATTCGTGAAAAACGCATAACGCTGTTTACCGGCTGGGAGATCAATGATGTCAACCGGAACCAAGGTTTCTAATGCGGCAGCGGCTTGAGCTCCGTACAAGCGCAGTTGTCCCATATGAGAAACATCAAACAGACCTGCTGCTTCACGGGTATGTAAATGCTCTTTTCTCACCCCAAGGGCGTATTGCACTGGCATATCGTAGCCTGCAAAAGGCACCATTTTTGCGCCAACCTCAATATGTAACGCATGCAACGGCGTGGTCAGTAAGGTTTCGTGTTGTTGAGTCATTCTTGTTCTCCATATAAGCCAAAGCCGCGCTTCGGGCGCAATGCACAGTGGCGAGATTCCTTTAACGAGGAAACTATGTTTCCAATAATAAACAAGCCGAGCCCGTTTTAGAGGATTCATCGAATTAAAACAGTGCTCACCATCACAGTTAACAACATTGTTAAGAAATGGTTATCAAAAATCACTACAGATCGACTCCACTTTCTCTGTCTCTATAAGCAGATCTTTCGGATAGGAAACACGCTATCTTGCGGTTACCCACAAGATCAGCGCATCTTCGTCACTCACCGAAACTAGCATGTGTCCCATGTTGGCGTCGTAATAAACACTATCCCCTTCCGCCAAATGTACCGGCTCATAAAATTCGCTGTAGAACATCACTTCACCTTCAAGGATCAGCAAAAACTCCTCACCATCGTGACGCACCCAATCGCTGTACTCTTCAAACGCTCTGGCACGCACGCGGCTTTTGAACGGCATCATCTTTTTGTTAGAAAGTTGAGTCGCGAGCAATTCATGTTCATAGGTTTGTGTTGGGTGCGGTTTCCCTGCTTCTTTACGGGTAATATCTCGCCGCCCTGTGGCAACAATTTTCTTCGGCGGTTCAAAGAGTTGCGGCATATCAATCTGCAAACCATGCGCCAATTTTTGCATGGCCTGAAAGGTTGGCGAAATCTGCTCGTTTTCAATTTTGCTCAGTGTAGAGCGAGCGAGTCCAGTACGCTGGCTAGCTTCTTCAAGCGTAATACCTAATCGCGTGCGGATATCTTTGATCCGCTGACCCAGCTTGAGTGGCTCGATGCCTTGTTCGCCCGATTCACGCGCCAAAGTGATGGATGGGTACTCATCATAAATGTCTTCTGACATGCTTTCCCTCTCGTTGTAAAACTTCCTGTGTGCCGAGCATTGTGGCATGAAGCGATTTGTTGATTAAAGAGTACACAAAGAAATAAAGCCACTTTTGCTAAGCAGATCAGAAACCGTGTTTCCTATAGGAAATTTTTGATTGATTGTTCTGCAAGCAAAGAGTATGTTACCGACTTGTTAGATGAAGAGATGCAATCACTCGCGGCTCTGGCTGATTTTTCAGTTTATAACCGCGAGTTTTCGACCCTGCGGATTGGGGTTAGATTGCCAAGGTTTATGGCAATCAAGATTAGGAATGACTCAGCCGATCGCGATAGGTATCGCGATCAGAAAAAGGAGCGATAACCCACCCATATTCGTGCGGTTATCAGATTGGAAGGCCATCTACTATGAATGCAAATCTAAACAAAGCTTATCCCAACGTTAGCCTTGAGAACTTCTTCTCTACTCCGCTGGCGGCAACTAATGATGCGGTCTTTGCCGCCATTCAAGCTGAATACACCCGCCAAAATGAACAGATCGAACTGATTGCCTCTGAAAACATCGTCTCTAAAGCGGTTATGCAGGCACAAGGCACTTGCCTGACCAACAAATACGCCGAAGGTTATCCGGGTCGCCGTTACTACGGCGGTTGTGAACATGTCGACAGCGTAGAGCAGATTGCTATCGAACGCGCCAAAATGCTTTTTCAGTGCCAATACGCAAACGTTCAACCACACTCAGGCGCTCAAGCCAATGGCGCTGTCATGCTTGCTCTGCTGCAACCGGGCGACACCATTATGGGTATGTCGCTGGATGCAGGCGGTCACCTCACCCATGGTGCGCGCCCTGCTCTTTCAGGTAAATGGTTCAATGCGGTGCAATACGGTGTTGATCGTCAAACCCTCGAAATTAACTACGATTCTGTTCGTGCACTGGCGTTAGAACACAAACCAAAAATGATCATCGCAGGCGGCAGTGCCATTCCACGCGTGATTGATTTTTCTAAATTCCGCGCGATTGCTGACGAAATTGGCGCGCTGTTGATGGTTGATATGGCGCACATCGCCGGACTGGTGGCTACCGGTGCACATCCAAGTCCGTTGCCGCATGCTCATGTCGTCACCACTACCACACACAAAACTCTACGTGGCCCACGCGGCGGCATGATTTTGACCAACCACGAAGAGATCAACAAAAAGATTAATTCTGCGGTGTTCCCCGGTTTACAAGGTGGCCCACTGATGCACGTGATTGCCGCTAAAGCAGTGGCATTTGGTGAAGCGCTCGGCCCTGAATTCCGCACTTATATAGATTCGGTGATCGATAACGCAAAAGTGCTGGCCGAAGTGTTGCAAACTCGCGGATGTGACATTGTGACTGGCGGAACAGATACGCATCTGATGCTGGTGGATCTCAGACCTAAAGGTTTGAAAGGCAACCAAGTTGAACAAGCATTAGAGCGTGCAGGGATCACGTGTAACAAAAATGGCATCCCATTTGACGAAGAGAAGCCTATGATTACATCGGGCATTCGTTTAGGTACGCCTGCCGGAACCAGCCGTGGTTTCGGCCGTGAAGAATTCAAACTCATCGGTGAGTGGATTGGGGATGTTCTGGATGGTTTGGTGGCCAACCCAGAAGGCAACTCAGAGGTTGAGCAACAAGTGCGTAAACAAGTTAAAGCGCTGTGCCAACGCTTCCCGCTCTATCAATAGCTTTTTATCAGTACGATATTTTTTGGAGAATACGCAATGGACAAGACACTGAAGTTCACAGAAAGCCATGAATGGGTTCGCGACAACGGTGACGGTACAGTAACCATCGGCATCTCTGAGCACGCCCAAGAAATGCTCGGTGACGTAGTGTTTGTAGAGTTACCTGAAATCGATGCCGAAATTGACGCTGGTGACAGTTTTTCACTGGTTGAGTCGGTGAAAGCCGCTTCTGACATCTACGCCCCAGTGACGGGCGTGGTGATTGAAGTCAACGAAGAGCTACAAAACAGCCCAGAGCTGATTAATGAAGAGCCTTACGATGGCGGTTGGATCGTCAAAGTGAAAATGTCAGATCCAGATGAGTTGAAAGATCTGAAAGACGCTGAAGAGTATCTTGCTTCAATCGAAGAAGACTAAGCGCCACATGCATGAAAAAGCTGCCCTTCAGGCGGCTTTTTTTCAAAGTCACTCACCTCAAATGAGTGATGTTTGATCGCCAAGTGAGTGGTGATTCCACCAAGGTTGTTCGCATGCTCACATGGAAAGAAGGTAAAGGACAATGACAGAATTACTTCACAGCCTAAGCACACAAAATGAGTTCGTTGCACGCCACAACGGGCCGGATAAACAAGAACAAGCCACCATGCTTAAAACGGTGAATGCGGAAAGTTTGGATGCACTTATCGCCCAAACTGTTCCTGCACAGATCCGTTTAGAAGCGCCAATGCAGCTCGCGCCAGCTCAAAGCGAAGCTGACATGCTAGCGACCATTCAATCGTTCGCTAAGCTTAACCAGATTAAACGTACTTTCATTGGTCAGGGTTACTACAACACCTTCACGCCCAACGTCATTTTACGTAACGTGATGGAGAACCCGGGCTGGTACACCGCTTACACCCCTTATCAGCCAGAAATCTCGCAAGGCCGTCTTGAATCACTGCTTAACTATCAGCAGATGGTGATGGATTTAAACGCGATGGAAATTGCGAATGCGTCACTGCTCGATGAAGCCACAGCGGCGGCAGAGGCGATGGCACTGTGCCAACGCGCAGGCAAGAGCAAAAGCAACCTGTTCTTTGTTGCCGATGACGTGCATCCACAAACCATTGAAGTGGTGAAAACCCGCGCCGCATTCCTTGGCTTCGAGGTGAAAGTCGATTCGATTGACAACATCACTCAACAAGAAGCTTTTGGCGCACTGCTGCAATACCCGGGCACTACCGGTGAAGTGCGCGATCTGACTGACATAATCGCCAAAGCACAGGCCAACAAAACCTTAGTCACCGTGGCGACCGATTTGCTCGCCAGCGTGCTCCTCAAACCCGCGGGTGAAATGGGCGCAGATGTGGTGATTGGTTCGGCACAGCGCTTTGGTGTACCTATGGGTTACGGCGGTCCACACGCGGCTTTCATGGCAACACGTGATGCGCATAAACGCACGATGCCGGGACGTGTGATCGGTGTTTCGATCGATGCGAAAGGCAACCAAGCATTGCGTATGGCAATGCAAACCCGTGAGCAGCACATTCGCCGCGAAAAAGCGACCTCAAACATCTGTACCGCGCAAGCGCTGCTGGCCAACATGGCCGCGTTTTATGCGGTGTACCATGGTCCACAAGGTCTACGTACCATTGCGCGCCGCACTCACCACCTCACAGCGATTCTTGCCGCAGGCTTAACCAAAGCAGGTTACGAACTCGCATACCAGCATTTCTTTGATACGCTGGCGATCAATGCAGGCGCGAAAACAGATGCTCTGTACCAAGCCGCGCAACAAGCGGATATCAACCTGCGTAAACTACCTAATCAGCTTGGCGTGAGCTTTGATGAAACCACGACAGTGGCAGACGTTGAAGCGCTATTTGCCATCTTTGGCATTAAAGAAGATGTTCATGCGCTTTCAAACAGCATTGCTGCCAATGAGCTCGCAGCGATTCCAGAAAGTTGCCGTCGCCAAAGCGCGTTTTTGACTCACCCTGTGTTTAACACGCACCACAGTGAAACTCAGATGCTGCGTTATATGAAGCATCTGGAAAACAAAGATTTCTCTCTGACTCACGGCATGATCCCACTAGGCAGTTGCACCATGAAGCTCAACGCCACTGCGGAGATGATCCCTGTCACTTGGCCTGAATTTGGCGCACTGCATCCGTTTATACCGAAAGCACAAGCGGCGGGCTATGCTGCATTGGCTGAAGACCTGAAGCAAAAACTGTGTGAAATTACCGGTTACGATGCTTTCTCATTGCAACCCAACTCAGGGGCTTCCGGTGAATATGCAGGTTTGATTGCGATTCAGCGGTATCACCAAAGCCGTGGCGAAGGCCACCGCAATGTTTGCCTCATTCCAAGCTCAGCACACGGCACCAACCCAGCCACAGCGGCTATGGTGTCGATGAAAGTCGTCGTGGTGAAATGTGATGAAAACGGCAACATTGATATGGTTGACCTTGCAGACAAGATTGAAAAGCACAAAGACAATCTTTCCAGCATCATGATCACCTACCCTTCAACGCATGGTGTGTATGAACAACAAGTGCGTGAAGTGTGTGAAATGGTGCATGCGGCAGGTGGTCAAGTTTACCTTGATGGCGCGAACATGAACGCGCAAGTGGGCTTGACGTCACCGGGCTTTATCGGCTCAGACGTATCACACCTGAACTTGCACAAAACCTTCTGTATTCCACATGGCGGCGGCGGCCCAGGCATGGGACCTATCGGTGTGAAATCGCACCTCGCACCTTTCCTGCCGGGACACATTGAAGGTGGCGTAGAAGGTTCTGATTTCGCAGTTTCCGCAGCCGATCTTGGCAGCGCGTCCATTCTGCCGATCTCTTGGGCCTACATTGCAATGATGGGTGCTGAAGGTTTGGCTGAAGCAACCAAGCTAGCGATTTTGAATGCCAACTATGTGATGGAGCGTCTGCGTCCGCACTACCCGATTCTTTACCGCGGTGCGAATGGTCGAGTGGCGCACGAGTGCATCATCGATATCCGTCCTCTGAAAGAAGAAACCGGGATTAGCGAAGAAGATATTGCGAAGCGCTTGATGGACTACGGCTTCCACGCGCCAACTATGTCATTCCCAGTAGCAGGCACTTTAATGGTTGAACCAACGGAATCGGAAGATTTGGCGGAACTGGATCGCTTCTGTGATGCATTGATTGCGATTCGTAGCGAGATCAACAAAGTGAAAAATGGCGAATGGCCGCTTGAAAGCAACCCTCTGGTACATGCGCCACATACCCAAGCGGATCTGCGCGAAGAGAATTGGGATCGTCCATACTCACGTGAAATCGCCTGCTTCCCATCGGCACACACCAAAGCCAGCAAATACTGGCCAACGGTGAACCGTGTCGATAACGTGTACGGCGACCGTAACCTAGTCTGCTCATGCCCAAGCATTGACAGTTATCAAGACTAATCGGTAATCCGATTAGTAAAGGCGAGCCATAGTGCTCGCCTTTTTATTTATTTCCTCAACAAACTTTTGAATCAAAGTAGCTGATTTTCAGTAATGAAGTTGGCCAGTTGATCAGCAATGGCTTGATGCTCTGTTGCCGTCGGGTGCCAAATACATCCTTCAAATGGAGAGACAAAGTTCATGCTGTACACTCCTTTTTGCCCTGCTTGGTTTAGCAATGCAATTGCCTCTGCGGTGGCTGGATTTATTTGGTAATAGGGGTAGTCCGGTCTTGGCATGAGTACGATATTAGTCATACCGTAACGATGACGAAGTGCAGTCACGACATCGACCATTTTACTCACCCACGCGTTTTTCACTTCTTCCACCGTCGTCCACGGTTCATGAGGCTGAGGAGGCGTACTGAAATCGTTGGTACCCACTTCAATCACGATCAGATCCGGATGTTTATCTTCAAAATCAGCGGTAAAACCATAAATGGCTGCTGGTTTATCAAGGTAATCCGCCAAGGTGTGGTAAGACTGATTGCCATCCCAGTTACGCACTAAACCTAAACCGGAGAACGACACTTGGGTCAAGCTCGCCTGCAGTGCTTGGCTAGTTTTGTAGGGGAAGGCCAGTCGAGCATTGGAAGTCGCTACAATTTCATCATAAGTACAGTCGCGCTTGTTAGACTCACTGGCAAACCCGGCACTGATCGAGTCACCGATGAAGAGAATATGCGGTTCACGACGCCATTCACCTTCGAGATAACCTTGATAATCAAAGGAAATAAACTGGCTGAGTTCCGTGTAATTTTCTGTACGTTTTACCAGCTCGATAACCACTGGATTGGGCTGTGTCTGTTGATAAAGTGTAAACGTTTGGGGCGTATTCCCAACATTCGTCACTATGGTTTGATGTAGTTGACCATCCACCAACACATCAAATCGGTCCCCCTTGCCAAGCAAAGAAACGGAGAGTTCGGTACCCACTAAACGGGTTTTAACACTGCTGCCAGGCCAGTTCATTTTTACCGTTCCGGCTACGTAATCATTGATATGCCGGCCTTCATACTGCAATGCGTAATACGTTGCGGGAACGGTATCGGCCATACTCGTGGCACTTACCAGCAGTGCACCAAGACAACTAAGTCGCTTAAGCATAAATCTTCCTTTATTGTGTTTTGTCTACAGAGGCTCGCCTAGTTGCCCAATTAGGCAGGCGATTTTTGGTCGTTGAACAAGCATGCTCAACACCACATCAATAAAGACTGATCATTGAAATTATTGTGGGAGTGAAATGAGAGATTTTGGTCAGATTTCTCATGAAACCACTCTGTACAAACAGGTCAGTTACAGGATTCTCTGTTCCGCATCATCAATCCAGACAGGGCGTGATGCCACGAAATAAACTTCATAAAAGCACAACCAAACCGACATGATTCTTTCAAAGAGAAGATTTAGATTTGTTCGTACACTAATGAGTAAACTAGTGTGCATGTTTTAGGCTTTCTCGTCCTATTTAACTCGCTATAACCAATTCAGCGCCCATTACGGGCGCTTTTTTTTACGGTGTGATTCGGACCGTTCACCGTTTAATCCGCACTGACAACTAACCGCGCATTATGAGGTTGCACTGGGCGATTGTTATGGCCCATGACCGAAATTAAACCTTGCTCTTGTTGCTCTGAAAGCACGGAGGGTTCATTAAGTACAATCCAACGCACTCCTTCGCTACAAGGTGGCGTTGTCAGTGAACCATTGAAGCGGTAATAATTTTTTGATGCCGGGATCCACTTATCCAATGGCAATGAATGGACTAGCTCAACCTTGCTGCCTTTACTTGGCATATTGGCAGTGAAACTACTCAACATAGGGTTTTCTGATCCTACTTCATACATCACAGCCACCACAGCGAGGTTGCCTTGCTCGTCCGCGTGAACGAAGTGCGCTTCCAGCGGGAACTGCTTCCCATTAAGTAGGTTCTCTGAAGGTGTATGCAGATGGAATTGCTTGAGTTGGAACGTGTTACCATCCACTTGCAACTGGTTATTACCACTGACTTCCGCTTGCAGTGTGTGCCCGTTATTGAGTAACCCGACCACTTGGCCTTGATAGTTTAATGCGAAAGGCGGCAGATCTGCTTCAACGCTTTGGGTCACATCAATTGGGCTCTGATTCTTCCCTTCTGCACACAAGGGCGCAATTTTCCCCCAATGCTCTGGCCCATGTTCACCTTCATACCCCCATTCGGATGCTTGTGCACCAAAGCCAACACAGGCCGTCACGGCCAATGCCAAGGTCATTCTTTTCATAGTTCCTCGCTTATCTTATTAACATAACAGTGATTTTCTGCTCGGCATCATAAACAAAACGTTGCACATGCCAAGTGTGGCAATGCCCTAAGAACGTGACTCTGGAAGCCTGTTCACTCCTGCATGCAATGAGTGAGGGAGTTGACGAAGATTGACTGGCGCTCTATCAAAAACGCTTTACAATGTCGCCTCTTATTGACAATGAAAAGAGTAACTCCATGGAGCGTGACTACACCTATCAATGCATTCGTGCGATGGATAAAGAAGAACTGACCGAGTTCAGTTTGCGTATTTTGCACCGTTTGATTAGTGAAGATATTTTGCGTGAATTGTACCGCTTTGATGATGAAGAGTTTGAAGGCGAAGAAAAAGCGCACATGGCCCATATTGATGCGATGGTAAAAATGCATGCCATTGCACTGGGTGAGCTTCCATCCATGTTTGAAGGTTCAGATCAAGCTACGCAGAATACTCAGCGTATGAGCCGACTCCTGCTATGGCATTTCTATGCGATCGCCTTTCATCTGGAACAAACGGTAGATTTAGAAACCCATTGTGCGGAAGTCGAAAAACTGATCGCCGCACAACCGGCAAACGCTCTGGCGTGGTCAACTCAACTAACGGAACTTCTGTACCGCTACGCTGAACTATAAACGTAACGACAAAGCGAAAAAGAGAGTAAAAATAGAGCCGTACTCAAACGGCACTATTTGGCAAGATGGGTATATTCAATAACGACTTGATTACCTTCCACATAAACACGTTTGATATCACCATCAACCGTGACTCGGTTTTGCAGATGTACCAATTTTTCACCCGCGCGGGCTTTGCGCTTCAGCGTGGGTAAAACGTTGTGCGGTTCAACATGTAAGTGTTGGCAAAAACGGCTAACAAAAGACATGGAGAGCGGCGCATCGCCTCTGAGTAAATCGGAAAACTCAACCTGACTGACACCAAGGCGCTTGGTCATCTCCATCTGGGTCAGATGCATCTTGGCTTTTTTTGTCATCCAAACATCGTAAAGTGCGTTGCGATCTTCTTGGTTCAGTTCCATTACAGCCTCTCCTCCTCGTTGTTGCGAATGGCAAGCAGAATGCCAGAATTTTTTGTGCGGCGTGTCAATCTGATGTGAGTTTGCGATGTGTATTGATCATCTCACTACAAACTGAGATCAAACTCCCAGTTTGTAGTGAGAATTTTATCGATAGACTTAGAAACTGCGATTAAAACCAACTCGCAAATAGCAGTTTGAACCAGTCAAACAGACGTTTAAAGATTCCACCTTGCTCAACGGACTCCTGGCTACGAGCTTAGCTTCACCCACTTTTTCTTCGCCGATGTAGTAAAGAATCGCCCCCACGACATCACCTTTGGCAACCGGCGCTTCTAACGTTTTATCAAGCTGAATAACGGCATTCAGCTTTTTTACATCATTACGCGGCAAAGTCAGATAAACAGTATCTGCACTGCCCAATGCCACTTCATTTTTATCGCCATACCAGATCCGTTGGCTTTGGATAACACTCTCTTTTTGATGTGGGCTCACGGTTTCAAAAAAGCGAAAACCGTAGCTGAGAAGCTGCTTACTTTCTGCTTCACGAATTTTGACGCTTTTAGATCCCATCACGACTGAAATTAAGCGCATTTCACCACTGGTAGCTGAACTAGCCAAGCTGTAGCCTGCCCCACTGGTATAGCCTGTTTTCATACCATCCACATTCATGCTGCGATCACGCAATAACCCGTTACGGTTATGTTGTGTGATGCCGTTATAGGTGAATGAAAGCTCACTGTAGAGTGGGTAGATTTCCGGTAAATCACGGATAATGGCTTGCCCTAATAGCGCGATATCATAAGGTGTGCTGTACAAATTTGAGTTATCGAGCCCATGTGGATTGGCGAATGAACTGTTGTTCATGCCCAATTGCTGAGCCCAAGAATTCATTAGGCTCACAAAAGCACTTTCAGAACCCGCAACATGCTCGGCAATCGCCACACTCGCGTCATTACCCGATTGCACAATCAAGCCACGGTAGAGATCCATCAAATTGACGTAACTGCCCACTTCAATGAACATTTTTGATGAATCGGGAAATTTCTTCGCCCAAGCATTATTGCTGATCCGAACTTGGTCTTCTGCATGGATATTGCCACGCTTCATCTCTTGTCCTGCGACATACGCAGTCATCAGCTTGGTTAAGCTGGCTGGATTCAGTTTTTGATGCGCATTACGTTCGACCAGTATTTTTCCGGTGTGATAATCGATTAATACATACCCATTAGCGGCCAACTGCGGCGGCTCAGGAGTAATGGTGAGAGCGGAAAAACCCAGAGTTGGCACAAACGCCATACAAGCCATTGAAAGCCTGAAGAGAAACTTGGTGCTGGTCATAACGTGTCCCCCAATAAATACCAAGCAAGCAGTATAACCAACAAAGAATTTAGCACAGCTTCTCTTTACCAACTCTTACAGTTGATACTTGAGAACTTACAATGTGTTACATACCTCAGGCTTAGCTCCTGTAATTTCGCCCTCTAGAAATAGAAAAGAGCAGCTCAAGGCTGCTCTTTAAAACGTATTAGCAAAGTCGATGAAATGATTAACGACCTTGGTAAGGATAATCTACACAACCCAGTTTCGCAGAAATGCGTGCCGCCGCTTGATGCAGCTCTTGCACGTATTCGCTCTGTTTTTCTTCCGTGTAACGAATAGTTGGCAAAGAAACACTCATACCAGCCACCACGCGGTTGAAACGATCATAAACCGGTACAGCCAAACAGCGCAGACCCACTTCTTGCTCTTCGTTATCTTCAGCAAAACCTTGCTCTTTAACGATTGGCAGTTCTTTCAACAATGAATCCACATTGCTGTGTGTATTTTCTGTAGATTGAGTGAATTCCACATCCGCCAAAATTTGGCGAACTTCCTCTTCACAACGCTCGGCAAGCAGGACTTTACCAATTGCGGTGGAGTAAAGTGGGTTACGACGCCCGATGCGAGATTGCATACGCAGATTGTATTTAGAATCAATTTTGTGGATGTAGATGATGCCGTCACCATCCAGCGCACCCAAATGTAGTGCTTCCATGGTTAAATCCGAAATTCGGCGCATTTCCACATCGGCTAATTCAACCAAGTCAACGTATTCTAAGGCAGCAGCCCCTAATTCAAACAGTTTCAGCGTCAGTGAATAGTTTTCTGTTTCACCTTCCTGAGAAACATAGCCCAGAGTTTTCATCGTCTGTAAGAAACGGTAAACCGTACTTTTTGACATCATCAAACGTTGAGCTAGGTCACTGATACCAATGTCTTTCTGAGTTGCTAGCGCTTGAAGAATACCAAAGGTTTTCATTACCGATGAAACAGATTCAGGTTGTTTATCAATTGTCATTTTTTATACCTATTACTTAATTCCGGCTTTTGACATGCTCAAATGTGCTGTGACCTACCAAGAACGGCGCAAATTGCCGAACTTTTTTATTTAGCTCAAACAATTCAATACAACTGGTTTCAATGTCAGACGCCAATCTAAAATAATGTTCTACAAAAAAACAGACCCGAATTCGATTTTTTTGTTTTTTTCTCGCCCGAATTAACACAAATTGTGAATTTTACGAGCTTTTGCGACCAAAACGCTTCAAGAACAAATTGATACCTTCTCGAAGCATCACTAGAGTTATGCATCTGGTGATGCATTTACTCCCCTCAAACTTGGTAGTTTTCGACTAACCGGCGTTGTTCCGTAGAAACGGTATGAATGATCGTTTCACTTTCATCCAACGACTGTAGGCAAGCCATACTATTCTGTGCGCTATGCTTAATCGCATCCACCTGTTGGGCAATGCTACGGCTACTTTGCTGTTGTTGTGTGGTCGCAACCGAAATGTCTTCCGCCAGATGCGCTGCTTTCTGTATGCCATCTTTCACTTCTGTTACGGCATCCAGTGCCAGCTTCGAATTACTCGTTGCTTGGTTCATGCTCTGTTGGCATTCGCGAATGAGTTCCACGGTTAAATGAACACTATTATGCAATGACTGAATAACGCTCTGAATTTCCAAGGTTGATTGTGATGTATGGCTTGAAAGCTTACGCACCTCATCCGCAACTACCGCAAACCCACGCCCGTATTGACCCGCACGAGCTGCTTCAATTGCGGCATTAAGAGCAAGAAGGTTGGTTTGGTTGGCAATATCTTCTATCACGACTAGGGCTTTGCGAATCGAATTCGCATTGGCCACCAACAAGTCAATCTGCACCCCAGTTTCATCCAGTAAACGCGAAGTATCCGAGACATATTGATCATTCCTCTCAATATGCTGATAACCCGTTTCTGACTCTGCCACCGCAACCGCCATTTGTTGGCGTGAGTTTTCCGCCTTGGATGCCATATCTTGGTTAACTTGCAGCATTTGGTCGGTTAACGTGGCGACTTTATGCAGAAGCTCATCTTGCTTTTCAACCGCCTGCAAGACATCCCCAGTATAAGTTCGGTTACGCTCCACGACATCGCTCAAACGATGTGATGATTCCCTTAACTGACTCAATAACCCATATTGCAGTTGGCGAACGGATTCTAAATGGCTGCCTAACACGGCAATTTCTGCCACCGTGTATTTCGCCTGTGTGCTGGTTAAATCGCGATTGGCCATGGCGTCCAACGCCGATTTTAAATTGCGCATTCCTGCTCGGATCGTGCCCGAGGTGGCAAGTACAAGTGACAGTGCTATACAGCCTGCAACACCGATGAAAATCGTCAGTTCAAGAGCGTATCGGTTCTGCCCCTCTTTCATCTGCGTCACATTGTTTTGAATCTCTTCGACTAACGAGCCGCGATAAGTATCCAAGAATCTCACTTGCTGATTTAGCTGCGAGACTAAAGCTTCAGTAATGTTCTGCTCTTGGCGAAACTGTTCCAGTTTACTGCGATGCAGTTGAACAATGCCCGTATCACTAATGACCTGATCTAGCAGAGTTTGCAAACGTTGAATATCCCGTGAGGAAAACTTTTTACTCCGAGCGTTAAGATCTTGAATGATGGGTTGTAGCTCTTTCCCCAAAGGTCGGCTTTTTTCCAGCATCAAATCCACTTCTTCAATTTGATCGGAATCCAATGCTTTGTCGATGTTAAACACCAGAGAGTCAATGCGGCTGCTCAGGCTTTCCATCATCATGGCTAGATTGAGATCGTTCTCCGTGGCACTCGATACATACACCATGCGTTTGACTCGAGTGACCAGCAAACGGTAGTTCTGGGTTGCTTGTTGTAACTCAGAACTACGCTGTTCACGCTGTTGGAGCAGTTGCAAAAGAACCATCATCTGCTCAACAAATTCTTCTGAGATTTGTGGCGTAAAATCGGGTTTTATCTGCTGTACTTGTTCCAGCTCTTGCTTTACCGAAGTGATGGACGAGAGCCATTGATTTTGTAAGCTTTCAGCATCGAGCTGTGACTTCTCATTCAGGTGTGACATGTCACTGCTTAATTCCGTTAAGGCTTTTTCAAAGCCCGCAAACTCTTCCAGTGTTTTAATGGAATGATTAGCAATAATGTCCAATTGAGAGCTCAAACGCTGGCTTTGCCACAGTGCCGAAGCCCCCAGCATAATGACCACGATAAATAAAAACGCCGTCACTAAGCCAAACCGCCCAACAATAGATAGTCGATTCCAAAATTTCATGCGAACGATCCCACCTAGGTCGCCTCTTATTTAAGGAGGCGAACACATGTTATGAAAACTCAGCCGATTGGATGAAGAGAGCTCTCTTGAGTCTCTTCCACAGTGAACCTGCGACATGCTCCCTTTTTAAGTGACCATGCCGCAGGGTATGCAGACCTACTTCCGATTATGCGCAAGCCGCTTGCGGCGGTAGTTCCGCCACTGGAACCGCAGAGATCAATTGCTTGGTATAGGCTTGCTGAGGATTAAAGATCACTTCATCCACGCTGCCTTGTTCCACAATTTTTCCATGCTGAAGGACAAGTACGCGATCACAAAAGTACTTCACGGTTGCAATGTCATGGGTGATTAAAATAAACGCCGTTCCATAGGTGTTTTGAAACTCAATCAGCAGATCCAGCACTTGTGAACGCAGTGACACATCCAACGCCGCCGTCGCTTCATCGGCAATCACCACTTTCGGGATAGTGACTAACGCACGAGCAATGACGATACGTTGCCGCTGACCGCCAGAAAAGGCGTGTGGGTAACGGCTTGAGAATTCAGGCGGTAAACCAACCCACTTCATGATGTTACGTACACGCTCTTCACGCTGAGTTTTGTTCATTTCGGTACGCAGTTTGACCAATGGCTCTTCGATGATATCGAACACCGTCATTCTTGGGTTCAGTGATGACCACGGATCCTGAAAAATCAAACGCATGTCGGCGAACAGAGGGTCACGAGTCTGCCGTTTGTATTTAGAAAGTTCGATGGTGACTTCACCCTTTTCATCGACATACTGAATCGTACCGGAACTGGCTGGTGACATACCTAAAATGGCTCGACCAAGGGTACTTTTGCCAGAACCAGACTCGCCAACAATGCCCAAGGATTCTCCGGGATAGAGTGTCAGCTCTGCATTATCGACCGCCGTCATCCAGCTCTTTTTCTGGAACATTTTGGCTGGCCTTTCAAAGATTTTGGTGACAGCCTGTAAATCGAGAATTGGCCGATTACTCTTCTCTTTTCGCATCGCATAAGGCACTTTAACCTTGGATGGTTTTTCTAACGCGCGAGTGGCTTCCATCAACTTCTGGGTATATGGGTGTTGTGGGTTTTCAAAAATTTGTCGAACTTCACCACATTCAACCAGTACCCCTTTCTCCATCACCGCGACACGATCCGAAATCTGCGCCACCACGCCAAGATCATGGGTGATAAACAAAATCGCCATGCCAATCTCTTGCTGGAGCTTGTCGAATAAGTGCAGGATTTCCGCTTGGGTGGTCACATCCAACGCAGTCGTCGGTTCATCCGCAATCAAGATATCAGGGCGAGAAGCGATCGCCATGGCAATCACGACCCGTTGGCGTTGCCCGCCAGATAACTCAAACGAATACTTATTAATGAGGCTCTCTGGCTCTGGCATCTGCACTTGGTAAAGCAGCTCAATCGCTCTTTGGTGAGCATTTTCTTTGCTGATGCTTGGCTCTACTAAGCACAACACTTCTTTAATTTGATCGCCAACCGTATGAACTGGGCTTAATGCCGCCATCGGCTCTTGCGATACCAGTGAGAAATTAAAGCGGCGCAATAAACGCATTTCAGCACTGCGAGGATCGATTTGCGCGATGTCGATGGTTTCATTGGTCTCTGTGGTATAGAGGATCTTGCCTGAATCAATTCGACCGGGTCTATCCAACAATTGCATGATGGCCGAAGAAGTCACTGATTTGCCAGAGCCTGATTCACCGATCACAGAGAGCGTTTCACCACGATACAAATCAAACGATACCCCTTTCACCGCATGAAAGTGCTCGGTACTGGTTGGGAAGCTCACATTCAGATCGATGACTTGTAGAATTTTATTACTCATTATTTTGCTCCCTGATCATGGTATGGGTCGCAAGCATCACGCAGACCATCTCCCACAAAGTTCATTGCCAATATCACGACGACAACCGCTACTGCTGGAATCAGTAGCCAAGAGGCATCTGCCAGTGCTCGTATATTTTGTGCCTCTTGCAGTAATACACCCCAACTGACCATCGGAGCTTGCAAGCCTAAGCCCAAGAAGCTGAGTGCGGTTTCACCCAAAATCATCGCTGGGATCGCCAAAGTCACGACCGCAATGATGTGGCTGAGGAAGTTGGGCACCATGTAACGGCGGATGATCTCAAATGGGCTGTTACCATCCAGCCATGCTGCGGCAACATACTCTTCGTTACGCAGTGACATAAATCGGCTGCGTACCACACGAGCCATATCAGGCCATGACACGAGGCCAAGAATAATGGTGATGAGGAAATACTTGGTTAATGAGCTCCACTGTGCCGGTAAGGAGGCTGACAACGCCATCCACAATGGCAATGTCGGGATGGATTTCATAAATTCGATGCTGCGCTGAATAAAGTTATCAATCGCACCACCAAAGTATCCCGAAATACCACCGATCAAGATACCCAGCACAAACGTAGTGAATACCCCCATCAGACCAACCGAGAGCGAGATTCGTGCACCATAAATAAGACGAGACAACATATCACGCCCCATTCGGTCAGAGCCTAAGATGAAGAACGGCTGTTTAGGATCTTTAGGAACAATGAATTTGTAGCTGAAAGGGATGAATCCCAGTAACTCATAGCTTTCTGTTTTTCCGAAGAAAGAAAAATAGGCTTTTTTATCCGGATTCAGATCGTAATATCGTTTCAAGCTGCGAGGATCGGTTTTGCTGGTATACAGATCCAAATGAGGTGCCCAACGCCAACCCGCATCCGTTTGCTCAAACAGGCTAACCGCTTGTGGTGGAGCGTAGGTATAACGACGCCAGTTATCACTCGGTTGAAACGGGGCAAAAAACTCAGCAAACAGAGCAATAAAATACACGATGACTAGAAACCACAAGCTATACCAAGCCAGTTTATGTTGGCGCATTTTCAGGCCAATTAACTGCCACTGAGTCGCCGTTGATAGATCTATCGTTTTCTTTTTACGGCCAAACAGGCGGCCTACCCTTTGAATAGTAGAGGTTGTCATAATTAAAACTCCTTCGCTACGCCAACTCGTACCCGAGGGTCAACCCAGTACAGAAGTAAATCGGAAATTAAAGTACCAATGATGGTCAAGATGGACATGATGAGCAGGACATCACCAGCCACATACATGTCTTGGGCGCGCAGAGAAGCCAGCATCAAGGGGCCCAGAGTAGGAATGTTCATCACCTGGCTGACGATGATGTCAGCACCGAGCAAGGCAGGAAGCATCCAACCTATGGTTGAAACAATCGGCAGAATCGCGATGCGTACTGGGTACTTCAGGATCAGTTTCGCTTCAGTTTGCCCTTTAGCACGCGCGGTTTTCACGTACGGCTTTTTTAGCTCATCAAGCAAGTTGGCACGCATGATACGAATAATGCCGGCCAACCCTGCGGTTCCTACCACCAGTATGTAAATCCAGCTGCGCGAAACGGCATCAAAGAATTTAGCCCAGGACATAGGCTGGTCAAGATAGGCTTCAGAATAAAGGCCAGAAACCACCGTATCGAAGCTGTAATAACCAATCAGCAAAGCAACAATCGCGATAACAAAGTTCGGCGTTGCCATGCCAATAAAACCAAAGATGGTGGCAACGTAATCACCCCAAGAATATTGGCGCAGTGCGGAATACATCCCAATTGGAATGGCAATCAAAAACTGGAACAGGAACACCGCAGCCGCCAGTGACACAGTTGGCCAGATACGAGGTTCAATGGTGTTCCAAACCGGTTGGTTGGTGGTCAGGGAGATACCCAAATCACCTGTCATTAAACCCAGCATCCAGTAAGCGTAGCGTTCAAGCAACGGCTTATCCAAACCATACATTTCGCGCATGGTATAAATCATCTGCGGATCCACGGTTTGCCCCATCGATTGCAACTCAGCAATTTTTGATGAAGCAAAATCTCCGGGTGGAAGATCTATAACGGCGAATACAACAATCGAGACAGCGAAAAGCGTGACAAGTATCGACACCAAACGCTTACCTGCAAACAGAAAAAAACTGCTCATTACTGTTCCTTAATTACGATACGGTAAATCACTAGCAAAATGGCTCATCTTTAATCTCAAGCTTTTGGCCTGTGTTGCGGGCAGTCAGTCGATCAAAGATTTAGCCTCATTCAAGTTCAATTTTATTAGAACGCATAGAATTTAATTTTTAAAACGCTTTTTCATATTTTTGTTGAGTAGATCGTCATCGTTTTTAAGAAGCGTGATCACACCCAGACAATTCACCGTGCAAATGACATGGAAATTTGCATACAAGAAACCAAGGTGATCACAGTAAGCCTAGTACGAACAATCAACGACAGCAGTTATCGCTTAAAAAGGGCAATAAAAAACCCCATCCGAAGATGGGGTTGTCTAACGATCAAAGGAATGGATTTACTTCGATTTCCACAGTTGGCTCATACGCATTGGCCCCGGGGTTGGGAAGTTGTATGACTGAGGCATGTTTTCTGGCACGTTGTGCAGCTTGTTATTCACTACAACACCAGCAGGCATAGATTCCACAGTACCAATCACATAGAAGTTATCTTTAGCAATTTGGATGATCTCTTTCATGTATCCATTTTGCTCATCCTGCGATGAGGTTTGTGTCAGTTTTTGCCACAACTCAAGCTGGCGTTTGACATGCGCTGGCGGCTCAACTGCAAACTCATTGGTTGGCTCACTAACCCACAGGTAGTAACCCAAGCCCCAGGTTGATTCTGGGCTAAAGGGCATGTAGTGACGAGCATCGTCAATGATACCGACACCACCATCACCGATGATTGGGATCATGTCGAAGTCGTTAGTCAAACGAAGGTTGGTCACATGGTTGATTTCAAGTACACGAATGTCTAAGAACACTCCGACAGCTTTCCACTGGTTTTTCACCAGCTCAAGTGAATCTGCCAGTACGCCTTTATCCGCTACTTTTGAGAGCGCTTCAATACGCAGACGTTGGCCATTTTTGAGCAAGCGGTAGCCTTCTTTATCACGTTTGTTCAAACCAAGTGAATCAAGAAGTTGGTTCGCTTTTTCAGGGTCAAATTCCGTGTATTGCGTTGCCATTTGCTCATCATAGAAAGGCGAGATTTTCAGTGGCGCAACCTGATAAGGCCCAACCGAACCAGAGAAGACAGTTTCACTGATCTCTTCACGATCAATCGCGTGAGATAACGCAATACGAAAATCTTTGTTTTGGAACAACTCACGCTTGAGTGGATCTTTCGTGGTTTGGTTCAGCGCAATCGCCAGTTCAGTGCTAAGCGTGCTTGGACGGAACTCGTAGGTGTAGCCCCCTTTCTTCTCATTTTCGATCAGAAGTGGACGATATGACGTTTGACCAATGTGACGATGTTGATAATCCGCTTCGCCATTGGCGGCACGTAACACCATCTCTTCTTGATCTTCACTGTAGCGCCAGCGCACGGAATCTAGGTAAGGCAGTTGGTTACCTTCGGTATCCACTTGCCAGTAGTAAGGGTTACGCTCGAACACCGCATAGCTTGCATTTGGCCCCGGAGGCGTAGCCACTTTCCATGCGGTTAACACTGGGCGATCAACGTTGGTGTAATGCTCAATGAAGTAGTGCGCTTCACACTTGGTCGCTGCATATTGACGCCATGAGTCAAAGCCAGCCGCTTTCGCATTAGCTACCGCTTTATCGTTGAACTTAGGTAAGAATTGTGAGCAGTACTGCTTAGGGAAGGCGGTATAGCTTTCACTATCTACAGTCGCAAGGCTACGGATGAACAGACCATTGGGTTTGCTCAGCGTGATTTTGACGGTGTACGTATCGATCACTTCTGCGCGAGCGGCATCATGCGTTGGTAGAGCGAGCGGTCGGTTACCTGAGTGTTCTGGATCGCCCACAATATCATTGATATAAAAAACGATGTCTTCTGCGGTAAACGGAGAACCATCAGACCATTTCACGCCTTTGCGCAAAGTAATCACATATTCTGTGTTCTCTGCGTTAGAAGTAAAACCGGTCGCTAAGTTTGGGATGACTTTTGAATAGGTAGCATCAAAGTTAAACAGGTTATCGTAAGCCACCGTGCGGATGCGATGTCCGTTATCGACTACTTTACCCACTAGGTTTAAAGTACCGCCGTATTGGCCAATCGATTCATTCGGTTCAACCACTAATGGATTTTCTGGCAAACGCTGTTCAACCGCTGGCAATTTGCCCGCTTTGACTAACTCCGCTAATTGTGGGGCTTCATTATAAGTGGCAGCCCAAGTTGAAAAAGACAGCGCCGCCGCAACCGATAGTGCGATTTTGCCGAATATAGGGGTAAGGTTATGTTGTTTCATCAGTCACTCCCTGATGTTTTTGATTGTTCAAGTTTAAGTTAACGCCGCTTCATGCAACGCTTTTGCTTCCTGCTGATACGTGAACCTCTAACTCCGTAACGCCCCGGTGCGTAACACCGGATATAGCCGGCACACAAGCGTGTGGATAGAGAATGTTGGTATTAGGAGCACAGGGGTAACAATGGTTTTCCCCGGGTCCCCGAATTAATGCCAGTTCACTAAATAGTTGCTCTGACTCGATGCGTTTTGATGCAGGTTCACTGTGGGTAAACCACCCACGCCAAGCATCCACGCAGTAACCCGTCTGAATGAAAGCCAATTCACGCTGGCTTTCAATTCGATGAATTCGGATTTCTTTTCCCTCTTTCAGGGTTTGGTAAGTCGTCACGTCACAACCGGTAAAAGGTGACCACTCTGAAACTAACGTGTCGCCCACTCGATACGTTCGATGATTCGACTTTCGCCCATACCAACCATGGGTATCGGGGTGTTGTATCGCGAGAAGGTTGTCACCAATCCAGCCTTGGCTGACCCAACGCAAGCTATCGATACAAAAGCCATGTTGTGAGCTATAGGCAAATTTGTAGTATTTGTCTGCACACTCGCGTAATTCACTGCTCCCCGGCGCATTGCTAATGAGGTAACTGCCCCCATTTCGCCAAACTTGATGGTGGTTGTTGATCCAATAAGCTTCTGAATAAGAGTTAAGAGGAATAATGCGGCTTTGCCAAAACGGATGGTCATTTTCTAACGCTAATGCGTTAAAAGCTTTAAAGGCCAACAACGGGGAAGCTGAGCTGGTATAAAACTCACTCATCAAAAGATTAGGATAAGCAAAGCCCGGCATCGGCGTGCCGTTGCAATCCCAAATCGGTTGTTCTGCCCACCAATTCATCCCCTGTGTCCATAACGTGCGCCACAAAGCCACATTGCGATGTTCAGGAAGTAGACGCGCCAACTCAGCCCAGAAAGCCAAAATCGCAAAACGGTAATTCAGTGATCGGCCGTACCCTAATTGGCTACCATCGGTACCAAACCAATTCACATAGGTTTCCGCAAACTGAACCGCTTGTTTAAGCATATTAGGAACGCGGGGACAATGCGGCTTCCAGCGGCAATACATCAATGCATAAAGTTGAAAGGCGAGCGGGTTGTAATAGTCCGTCACCGGGTTGCTGCCATCTTTGTACCAACCCTGTTCTAGCTGCATCTGACTGATCGCATTGAGGTCGTTTTCGAACTCGCTGTTTTCAATCCGCACTCCCACACTTTGTAAAGCGGTGAGGATAAGCACTCGGAACCAATACCAGTTATTCGGCGGTAAGATCAGGTGGTTAACGGATAACAGCCAGAGCGCCAAATTTTGCTGCTCAATCGAAGAAAAAGGAGACCAATAGATTTCAGGTGCTTCCACTAAAGCCATCGCAATGGCCGACATCTCCACCACTCGTTGATCATAATCTTTGGCTTTCTGCCAATAATTGGGGGACTGAGGGTTAGTTCCCTCCATGATTTTCTGCGCAAGCTGCTGATTTAGCTCTAGGCATAATTTCTTCGCCGGTACCGCCAGCCAAAGTAGGCGACAGTAATATTCGATTTGAGCCGTCTGTTCAGAATAGTGTGCAGCACCATAAGCTTGAGCATCCCAGTTCACCGAGCCCGTAACAACCGCAAGCTGTAAATCTGCAATTTTCTTTGTTAAATCATTAACATCACTGCGGCGATTAAATGGTTTAGGTTGCTGAATTAGGTCTTTCAACCGCATGCACATGCTGACTCCTGACTGACATTTGCTGCTCTATTGAAATAATTTAATCGCACAAACAAATATTTTTGAAACGCTTTTTTATATTTATGATATTTGGATCAAAACTCATCCCCATAAATCAGAGTGATTAATTACCCCGATCACATTTTCACCATGAAAATTTCGTTTAATTTAAAAAGCCATTTCATTTATGAATTTCAAACAATGGAACGTCTCAGATACTGATTTCTTCGATGAGCGCTCAATGAAGGATAGCTACCAGCAAGGACAAACATTGTGATGGGAAATAATGTGCAGCCCCTTGCCATGAAAGGGCTACAACAAAAAAGTTGGAGATTATCCGAGGAAGTCTTGGTACTGCTGCGCTGTTTTTCCTGCCCGTAAGCATTTGCCCATCGCACGCAAATAGGGGCGAAGGTGAGTGAAAAACTGTTTATAGCCGGCGCAAAGATGATGTGGCGCAGTGAGCGAAAGCTCCCCTCGATCATTTAAGCGTTGTGCAGGACATGCGCCATGACATAAATCCCATTGCGGACAGCCTTGGCAATGAAGCTGGCTACCTATGGGTTTACGTTCTGAAAAACTCTGTTGGATCGGGGTTTCAATCAGGTCGGGATAATCGTGCTCACGCAGATTACCCAGTTTGAATTCAGGAAAAACAAAGTGGTCGCAACTGTACACATCACCATTGTGTTCAACGGCCAAGTTGTCGCCGCAACGTTGGGCATGCACACAAATGGATGAAGGCAAACCGAGACTCATGCCCAACGCATTATCAAAGTGGCTGACAAACACCTGCCCGATATGATGCTGACGCCACTCGTCAAAGACATCAATCATAAACTGGCCAAACTGCTGAGCACTCACACTGCGTGAAGAGATGCCTTCCCCCGCAATACTTTCCACTACCGGAATAAACTGAATGAACTGAGCGCCAAGCGAAACCAAATGCTGGTAAACCCTTGTCCCATGGTCTCCATTGTACGCTTGCACCACAGTCAACACATTGTATTCCACTCGATAACGCTGCAAACAACGCAGCCCTTTCACTACCGATTGGTAAGTGCCTTGCTCACTGCGAGTCTTACGGAAGTGATCGTGCAGCTCTTCATCACCATCCAGACTGATACCAACCAAAAATTGATGGTCGGCCAAGAATTGTGCCCATTCGTCATTAATGAGTACCCCATTGGTTTGTAAGGTATTCACAATGTGCATTCCCGGCCTCGCGTATTTGCGCTGTAAGGCCACCGCTTTACGATAAAAATCGATGCCACGCAGAGTAGGTTCACCACCCTGCCAGCCAAAAGTCACTTCACGACAGCCCGCTGGCTGGCTTTCAATGTAGTTCCGCACATGCGCTTCTAGCAGTGCATCATCCATATCAAAGCGATTTTGTCCGGGGTAATACTGGGTTTTATCGAGATAAAAACAGTAGGCACAATCGAGATTGCACAAAGGCCCAATCGGCTTTGCCAAGATATGAAATGGCCGCTTTGCCGTTGGTTTGCGAGTAAAAATCCGTTGTTCTGACATCAATAAAAATCCAGTGTAGGCATCCGGCCCTGCAATGGCAGGACAAATTATCTTCCCAATCAATTTTATCCATTTTTATCAAAACATCTTTTCATTTTTTCTTTAGGTGGCGATTTGATCACAAATTCGAAATGGCGTTCCATTATAGAATTTTGATCTAAACAACTCTGCCCGATTGTGATCAATGAAAAAACCAAACTTACTTTATGTGTTTCCCGATCAGTGGCGCGTGATGGCGTTGAGTATTTGGCAACACGCCGCTTACCGCCCCTTTTGCTCTGGCGAGTCAGATCCCGTTTTCACTCCGGTGTTGGACAATTTTATTCAGCAAGCCACTTTGCTGACTCATGCTGTCAGCAATTGCCCATTATGTAGTCCTCACCGAGGAAGTTTGTTCACCGGGCAATATCCTAATAAAAGTGGCGTTCCACTTAACTGCCACTCTTTACGCACCATCTCAAATTTGCCGACTGAGGCAGAATGCTTTACGGATGTACTCTCACAATCGGGTTATCACATTGGTTACATCGGCAAATGGCATCTCGATTACCCAACTCCCAATGCGCCTGATAAGCCGGGCTGTTATGTAGAAGAACAGTTCCCGGTTTGGGATTCCTATACCGAGCCAGAGCGCCGGCACCGCATTGATTACTGGTATGGCTACGGCACTTTTGATGAGCATCGCAACCCCCATTATTACGACACGCAAGGTAAACGCCATCAGCCCAAAACATGGTCGGCCGAGCATGAGGCGGATAAAGCGATCGCGTATCTACTTAATCAGCATGGTGAGCGGGATGCACAGAAACCCTTCGCGCTTTTTGTGTCGATGAATCCGCCACACAGCCCGTATAACAGTGTTAATGACTGCCGCGAGAGTGACCTCGCTTTGTATCAGGCCGCCAGCAATCAGGAACTGTTAGTCCGCCAAAATGCCGATGCTTCAATCAGCAAGGCCGACAGCGCGCGTTACTATTTCGCCAACATCAGCGGTGTGGATAAAGAAATTGGGCGCATTTTTGAGGCACTCGAAGAGATCGGCGAGTGGGACAATACCGTGGTCGTGTTTACCAGTGATCACGGCGAAACCCTGTGTAGCCACAGCCTCAGCGATGCGAAAAACGTCATTTACGATGAAGCACTACGCGTGCCTTTTGTGATTAAAACTGACCACCAGCAGCAATCAACCATCAGCCAAACCTTACTCAGCAGCCCTGATATTATGCCGACCATCTTGGGCTTACTTGGCGTTACGATGACGGATCCTCTTTCGATAGATGGTCGCGATCTCTCTTGCATGATTACCCAACCACTCGCTCATCCTGCTTCACCAGACTGTGCGCTCTATCTGCGTAATCAAGATGGGGAGAAAAATGCCTTAGGCGAAGTGATTGCCTATTTCCCGCAGAGTCGCGGTATCCGAACACTTCGCTACACACTGGCATTGGAAATCAACCGTCAAGCAGAGCTTATCGCCACCCAGTTATTCGATAACCAAACTGACCCGTACCAGTTAACTAATTTACCCTTTGAGCCTCAGGATTCATTCGTCAAACCACTCCTACAACTGATGGCCGAAGAACTGCACCGAATTCAGGATCCTTGGGCAGAACAAGGCATTTTGGCCTCACTCCTGCCCTATCCAGTTCAATCAACGAAGGATAATTCATGAGTAATACCCAACCCAATGTCATTATTCTGTATGCCGACGATTTAGGTTTTGGCGACTTAAGTTGCTATGGCGCGAATGACATTCCAACACCAAATTTGGATCAACTCGCCGCAGAGGGGCTGAAGTTTGATCAAGCCTACGCCACTGCCGCAACCTGTACGCCTTCTCGCTACAGTTTATTGACGGGCAGTTACCCTTGGCGCAATCCTGATGCCGCGGTGTTACCCGGTGACGCCGCACAAATCATTACCAGTGACGATGCTACTTTAGCCAACTTGTTCCAAGAACACGGCTATGCCACCGGCATTGTTGGCAAATGGCATCTTGGCTTGGGCAATGGCGAATTGGATTTTAATCAGGAGATCCAAGGCACACCGAATGATGTTGGTTTTGAGCACTCCTTTATTATGGCGGCCACCAACGACCGCGTGCCTTGTGTTTATATCCATAACCGCCAAGTCGCGAATCTCGACCCCAGCGACCCTATCGAAGTCACCTATGATTGGGATAAAGCCTTTCCTGATGTACCCAATGGTCGCCAAAACCCAGAATTGTTGGACGTAATGTACGATCACGGACATGACGGCACCATCATCAATGGCATTAGCCGCATCGGCCATATGCGGGGTGGCAAATCCGCGTTATGGAACGATGAAACCATGGGAGAAGTCTTTGCAGATAACGCCATATCCTTTATTGAACAACATCAGCAAGAGCCCTTTTTCTTATATTACGCACTGCATCAGCCACACGTTCCTCGCATTCCTAACCCTAAATTTCGTGGCGTGACTCCACATGGTGTACGTGGTGATGTGATTGTTGAAATGGACTGGTGTATCGGCAAAGTCCTCAAAAAAATCGATGAACTTGGACTCAAAGACAACACCTTAGTGATCTTTTCCAGCGATAACGGCCCCGTACTTAACGATGGTTACAAAGATCAAGCCATTGAACTCAATGGACAACATCGTATGGCGGGGCCGTTACGAGGCGGGAAATACAGCTTATTTGAGGGCGGAACACGGGTTCCATTTATCGTCCGTTGGCCGCAAAAAATCGCTTCGGGTCAAAGCTCCGCGCTTTTTAACCAGGTCGACCTTTATCATAGCTTCGCTCAGTTGCTCAACCGCCCGTTGACCCAAACAGAAGCCCCCGATAGCCAGCCTTTACTCAACACACTATTAGGTAAAGATCCTGTCGGGCGAAGTGAGATGGTGTTGGAGGGTATGCAGTACAAAAAAGTGTTCCGAAATCAACGCTATGCTTATATTCCCGCACACGATGACGACTTTGTTTGCCAATACACGGGGAACGAGAAAGGCAATCAATCTTCACCTCAACTTTATGATTTAAAAGATGATGTTGGCCAGATCACCAACTTGGCTGAACAAATGCCCGACATGGTTCAGGAGTTAGATCAAGCGCTTCACCAAGCCATTCAGCGACCCAAAACCCGCTAACCCAACTGGGCTATTTGTTGACCAAATGGCCCATTTTCCTTTCATGCAAGTGTGTATCGCCATCACACTCTATTTTGTAAAGTATCAACAAGACACAGATTAAAGTTCGTATTCATCACACTTTCATAGCTTATTTCGCGGAGTAAACTTTCTCCTCAGCGTAGGTTTATGGTAAATGTGTGCCGACTAGAATCACTAAATCAGTTTATTGTTTGAGTAAGTAGGCTACTTTTAAGGTAAGGGCGTTATCTCCAGACCAACTAAAGTTGTAGTTACACAGTGATCGGAAGTTTTCCCCATAAAGACTAAAAATAATGAGATTGGGGAGCCATCGCTGAAACGCTTGGTAGGAAAAGGATAATTCTTACTTCACTCGCTTTGTCATTATTGAATGGATTACTCACTGAAATGCCTAAGAAACTGGCTCAAACTGCAGCTTCATTACTTCAATTTGAACACATTGGGATCAGTCAATACGACGTCTCCCAACTCTTGTGCCAACATCTCAGTACTCTATTGCCTGTTGAAGGCGTTCAAATCTGTCATCCTGCTGAGTTGGCACTGTGTGTTCTTCATGGAGGCACAGGTCTTACTGAGGCTGACTTTGCTGAAAAGTTAGACAACACTTGGTGGCAATGGCTTTCCACAGTCAGAAGGGATGCTGGATTTGTCCCTATTCCCGCACAGTTGTTGGTTGAGGATAGATGTGCTTTGGTGTGCCGACTTTCTTTTGAAGAAGAGCATTCCACGGTACTGATTTGCTCTTTAGAGAACGACTTACACTTTCGCACTTTTGCGGATGAATGGCATATGCTGGCCACGGTATTACAGCAATTCTGGTTCACTCAATACATTAAATTAACCGCCGCGGAAAATCGCCGTGCGGTCGATCATCAATACGGTTTGATCCTGAATAAGCTACAAACCCAAACTCGCCGACATCAAGCCATGAGTAAAGTGGCACTAGGGGTTGCTGAGTTAACGGCAGCCCGTACCGAGTTTGATCTGCTCAAGCAGAGCGTTAAGCTGCTGCGAGAAGAATTAGGGTTAGATCGGGTCGGTACTTTTTTAATTGAGCATAACGCTAGTCGCTACCACGGTGTGTTTGGTACGGATGATCAAGGCCACTATCGCGATGAATCCGATGATTACTACCCCTACACTCAGCTTGATCCTCGCTTTTTAAATGTTCTAAGCCAGCCCAACTCTTGGTTTCATTTGGTTTCAGATATCACGCTTTACCACCTACATCAGCCCATCGGCCATGGTTGGAATGCCATGGTCGTACTGCGTAATGAATCACAAGAGCCGCTTGGTTGGATTGCCATGGATAATTTGCTCAACCAAAAGCCTTTTGATTTTGATATTCAGGAAGCATTAGAAGTGTTTGCCAAAACCGTTTCACGGATTTTGGTTGAGATCCGTCATAACAATCGAGTACGCATGATCAGCCAAGCGCTGCAATTGATGTCGCACGCCAGAAACTCGCTGGAAATCTGCCAACAGGCTGTCGAGTTCTCCGTATCTAAGCTGGATATTGATCGCATCGGCATCTTTTTACCGAGTGATTCAGAACCGAGCACGCTGCAAGGTACTTACGGTGTGGATACTGATGGTGTGATCCGTAATGAAAGCTATTTTTCCATGGCTTATCCGGAATCAGCGCTGTTTGAACAAGCCTACGCGACACCGAATACCTTAATCATGCTCAATGATGTTCCGCTTTGGCATGATCGGAAAATGGTGGGGCACGGTTGGAATGCCGCCATTGCATTATCCGTTGATAATGAACTGATTGCGTTCGTCTGTGCCGATAACTTGCTCAGGCAGCGTTTGCTTTCCTCACATCAGCATGAACTGATCCAACTGTTTACTCGTAACTTTGGCGAAATGTTGGCAAGGCTACGCGGACAAGAAAAGCTAGAAAAACTGAATAAAACGCTTGAGGAGCGAATCACCGCCCGTACTCAGGAACTACAGAACGTCAATCGGAAATTGGCGCAAGCGGCTCGTACCGACAGTTTGACCCAGCTTTACAATCGGCGTGCTTACGAAGAATTCATTCAAGAGTATTGGCAAACCTACCAAGCTCAGCAACCCATCACTCTTGCCGTCATGGATTTGGATGGTTTTAAGCTGGTTAATGATCAACTCGGTCACCAAGTGGGTGACGAACTGCTCAGACTGTTTGCTGATTTACTGCGTGATATTTTCGATCGACCGACGGATCGCCTCACTCGCCTTGGTGGTGATGAATTTGCTGTCATCATGTCTGGCTTTGAGCAGCAATCTCATCTGAACTTGTTAGCTCAAGTGATTACCGAATTTGGCCAAAGAACAGCGCAGAGCTTTAATCATCTTTCAGTATCGATTGGCGCTGCAAGCATCATCCCAACTTCAGCCATGACGACTGACAGCTTTTTTAGCCTAGCAGATCAAGCGCTCTATCAAGCCAAAGCCAATGGTAAGCAGCAATTAGTGGTTTTTTCTGCACAATGAACAGGAAAAACAGGGCTTACCCAAACGGCCGGCATTCACGCAAGGTCGTAAGAGGATAAGCCCTACGGGGATTCGACTATGGTTGGATCACCAACTGAGGCGCCAAACCACTCTCTTTACTGGAAAAGTTCACATCCGACTTTGGATCCGCGGTGCCTTTGTTCTCAAGCAACAAGGACAATTCTCCTTGCACCAGAAGATTCGAGACGTCCATCTCTACCCAGTTATTGAGTTGAGAGGGTGTAACAGTCACCGTAACACCTTGCTTCTCAATCGGCTGCACAGTGCTCCACGTCAGGTTGTTTTCTTGCCATGCACTGGGTTTTAAACGAGAAACCGTGATCGCACGGGATGCAGCGGTATTGACGTTTTTCACATGCAATCGCAACACTGCTCGTGAATTGGAGGACAGCGCCTGTTGACTCAAATCGAATTTCAAAACCGTTTTGCGGTTATAGCCCGTACCATCGCTTTTTACGACTAAGTAACTGTTCGTACCAAAACTTTGGTTTGCGTACTGTCCATCACGCACAAAAACATCGGCGCTGGCGGTTACTGTCGCTGGCGGAATAACGGGTACGGCGTTGAAATCAACAAGTACGCCTTTACCCAACAAACGCGGCTCTCCAGAGGTTATAACCGTTGTTCCCCAAACCGTGTTGCCTTCTTCCACTTTCAACTGCACTTGATCACCAATCCCCGGTGTCGCCAATGTGACTTGAGGTGTCGCCTGAGATTCATCAATCACCAGCACACTAGGCTTATTCACAGTGACGGTCTTACCGCTCGGCAATTGCAGCGTCCCTGCTTGATGGAACACAATGCCACTCACCTGTTTGCTCACATGCGTTACCGCTTGTATTTGTGGGGTATTCGATAGAACGCTGACAGGCACAGAGGCCGCGTAGCTGGCCACCGCTTGTGCATCACGATTCGGCACCACGATGTACTGATAAGAGGCGTTTGTTGGCTGCCAACTGTGGCCAATACGTAACATGAAAACATCTGCAGAAACGGGGGCATCCGGTTGACCGGTGTTGATGTTTCTCCAGTTACCATTTTGGGTTTGGTTATCCATATGCCCATACCAGTTGGCAGGGAAAACATAACCAATACCATCATGGTGAACCCAAGAAGCATTCACTAACTGACGGCTACCTTTGCTATACACTTGACCATCCACAGTGACAGGTCCATTCAAGCGAGTTTGGTTGATTGTGGTATTCACATATTCTGTGCGAGTGGACTGAATGCCGGCTCCCAATGCGACCAACTCATCATCAAAGCTAAACCATGCTTTTTTTGCTTTGGTTTGGTAGGCATCCATATCCATGACAGCAACGCCATTTCGCCCGTCCGACACGCTGCCGACAAATTGCGTTTGCATTTCAATACGCCCCCAATCTGCTGGTTTAATCGCAAATTGTGGTGCTGTTGTACCTGGTACCAGAGCCCAGTTCCACACAGGGAAGATGCCGTGGTATTCATCGCCTCTTTGCATGATGAAGGTGCTACCAAACCCGATCCAGTTACCGAGTAAATTCTCACCGTTCCCGGCTTCAGTGGGTTTGATTCGCTTAGAATTCATCTTGATGCCAATGAAGTGGCCATTAGCCACTTTGCTGGCATAGTCTGAACGGTAAAAAGATCGGAATCCCGTGATGGTTTCCTGCGCACCATTCACATGTTGTTTAAACTGCTGTGCTTCGGCTGCGCGTTCAGGAGCCAATGCGGCGACATAATCCGCTTGGCGAAGCAGAGGGCCGAGATTGGCTTTATCTATTCGGCTAATCCCACGACCACGCGCGTTATAATCCAGCGTGCCATGTCGGCTCATCCAACGGACACCATCTAAAAAATAATCCGCAACGAGACGATTTTTATCTGGCGCAAAATGCCACTGCAAATCGCGGACTTGGTAAGCCCAATAAGAAGCAGCATCAAAGAAAACATCACCATACCCGCCGTTATAAAGTTGGGCACCGTGTTGCTGGAAGGAGAAATCCGCTTGCACACCTTCCGCTTCAGTGATCACTATGGTTTCTTCAATGCCACCTAACCCACGTTTCACTTGCGCTGAATCGCTACCGAGCAAACCGCCATAAATCACCCCTTTTGAAATATCCGTGCGGTTAGCACCCGTTTTGTAAGGTTCTATTGGCATGTCTGAACGTATCGAAGTACTTAAATCACTGGGTAACTGATTACCAAGCAAAAAGGCCGTCGGGCCGAGATAAATCTGTTTACCAATCTCATTCCACCACCAGTTGCTGTTGGTACGGTCAGCGCTATACCAGTGATAAAGACCCGCGATGGCGCCCGCCGCAAAAGTGACATCATTGGAAAGGTAATATTGGGCAGCCAACGCACGCACACGAGTCAAGTGCTCACGGATAGGTGCTTCTTGAGTCGGAATCGCCGCGTAGTCAATATCCGCCCAATGACCATCCGTTTGCTGATTAGCCAGATATTGCGCTGCGAGTGTAGACAATGGTTGCCCAAGACCTTGAGCCGCTTCAACGGCAACCTGAGCAAAATCAGGCGCAATACGCTGCGTGAGGGTTTGAATGTCGTCTGCCAATGCCGATTGACAGACCATGTAGGGTGCCAGTAGCCACCACTTTGTCTTCAGTTTATTGATCATCATGGTTTGTTCTCTTTGTAGGGGTTTCACTTTTCATTGGAGATGCCAAACGTGACGTTGTTTGTTTCAAGTTTTTTGTTTCAAGTTGTCTGTTTCAAATTGGCGATTGCTTGAGCAATTCTATTTGGAACACTAGCATAACCATAATGAAAAGCCTTTTTATTTTTAAGAGAACTTGGTTTTGATCAAATTTTAAACGAGCGTATGGAATGAAAGCTCTATCATGCAAGAATAGAATACAAATGCACTAACCTAAGCGGGACAAGGCTTAAAATAAGAAAAGGGCGCCTGAGCGCCCTTTATCACAAAGCAAAATTAATCAGTCGATCCACTTCCATTCGTAACCTTGTAAACGAATTTCAACATCGCTTCCGCTTTCATTTTTGACGATCACGGTTTGCGGTTGATTCGAGAAGTTCACCGCGGTCGCGACGTTCATCTCTGGATAATAGGCAACATCCACCAGTGGATGAGATGACAACCAAGGTTGAGGATGTTCTTCATTCCCCCCCAGCCATACCAGAATGTGTTGCAACAAGCGCGCATTGACCATGGTAAACGGCAGATTACCTAAGTACACCGCTCGACCTTCGCCATAATTTCTTGCCGTCAGGGCGAGATGCTGCCCTTGCGCCGCCAGTACGGCCAAATCATCTGCCTGTGGGTAAACGTAGCTTGGATTACCGAAGTCTTCCTCCCCAGCCACAAACTGGCTCAGGTAATGATCTTTGGCGATGTTCAGTGGCATGGCGACACGTCCCATGGTCAATGCCGTTTCTTTCTCAAGGCCAAAAACATCACCCAGTTGGAAATAACGTCCATTCTTTTGCAGTGCAGAAGGATCACATACCCCCAGTAAACCGCCACCATTGGCAACAAATCGACGTAAAGCTACCAGCACTTGTGGATCGGCCCAACACTCGCCACCGCTCCATGCAGAATTCGCATCGCCCGTGTTGATGATCACTTTAATGTCATCATCAATGCCGTGCTGGATGATGTCTTCAAAGCTGATGAACTCGACTTCAAATGGCAGCCCAGCCAAACATTCGAGTAAGTTATTGCCGACAAACTCCATCACATCCGGACGAGGCGGAACATAAAAGCGCTGATCGCGTGCTTGGTTTTGTAGCCAGCTACGTGCTTTGCCCCACGCGCTTAATACCGCGACTTTACCCGGCAGCTTCTGTGATTCAGTACGTGCCGTTTTATCCAAATAAGTGCCAAATTCGCGTGAAATCTCACTCACATGGTCAATAAAATGCGGGAACTGGTTAGCTAAGGAGAGATAACCACCGTAACCAATTCGATCCAACGGTTTTTGTAACATCGCGCGGCGGATCTTAGTCCAGTTCGACATGGATTCGACAACTGGATCATTCCCTTCACGGAACACATCCGGGAAGAAATAAGGATAGAATCGTGCTTCGCGAATTTGGCTGCCTTGTGAGTCGGTTAAGCGGCGCAGTGCCACACCATCCTCCACTGCACCAATGTTGATATCTAAACCAATTTTTTGATAGCTATCCAAGAATGGTTCGGTACCGATCCAGTGATCACCTTGGAACATGGCGGTTTTTTTGCCGGCTTGGTGAGACATTTCCACCAACTGCGCCGCAAACTCAACCACAAAATCTTGCACAAAGGTCATCCAGTCACGGTAGCGCTGTGATGGTACCTTGTACGTTCCGTTGTAATAGCCTGCATCCACAAAATCTTCAGGGGAGAGTTTATACCCAAAGCGGCGTTCAAAATCTTCCAAGGCGCGCGGGCTAACGGTTTCACCGTAACCCGTCCAATCACGATAGATATCTTGGTTCTTTTCACCAGTATCAATCACAAAGAGGAAAGCGAAAGTCGTGAAACGCACCACAGTCGTGTGCGGGTGCTCATCCAGCCATTTTTGGAAATGTGCCAGAAGATGTGCTCGACACTCAGGATGATAAGGATCCAAACTCTTGATTTTTGGCCCTTTCCAGTCATTGGTGAGCGCGTTATACATGGATACGCTATCCCAGACCTGGCGCGCCATGAAAGTCACCGTGTATTCATGGTAAGGCACCGCTTGGAAAATCGTCACCTGCTGGTGATCAGCATCAAACTCCCACTGCGCAGCAGGAATCACTTGGTTCGTTGTGCGGTTACGCACTTCCCACCATTGCTTAGGATCGCTGTCGTCATCCAGCTCATACTTGTCTTTGCTGTACCCTTTTAGTGGTGTCAGCACTAAGGTTTCATCCATTGCCGTCACAGGGAAAGACATCAAGTATTTACGGTGCAAGTACTCTGGGTGTTGGTTCGCAAAGGCTTGATCGGCGCGCACTAAACACATGATCGAATAGATTTCGCTGTCTTGCTCTGCCAGACAAGCTGGCATGCTGGTGCCATCACTATCTCGCAGTGCATCCGCTTGCCAACGCTGATATAAATCCAAAACTACCTCTTCCTGTCCCACTTCGACAGGTAGGGTCATATGCCCTTTACGTGAGGTCATCTTAGTCATCTTTCATACTCCGAAAAGTTGCGATTCTAGGCTGAACTCCCTCAGCCTAGAGAAGAGAAGTCACTGACTTACCAGAAGAAGTTCCGGTAGCCGTTTGCACGCATCAGCGCTTCTAGATAGTAGTAATCACCATAAGGCAGCATGTTGTTGCAAAGACCGACTTTGACGAAGGATGCGCCTTCCGCCAGCAGACCGAGTGCCTTTTCATCATTGGTTAAATCGCATTGCTTCATGAGACCTTGCAGCAAGAACAGACCCCAATCGCGGTACATTTTTGCTTCTTGTTCATCGTCAATGCACTGCGCAATCAGCAGCAAGCCTGCCGCGGTAATCGCACCAGCAGAGCTGTCCTTATACTGAATTTCATCGGCCGGTAGGCAGTAATCCCACACGGGTACACCATCGTCCGTGATGTGGTCAGTCGCGTATTTCGCAAGCTGCTTCGCGAGCGTTAAAAACTGCTCATCACCCGTATAAAGGTAGGTTTGGGCAAAGCCGTGAATCGCCCATGATTGGCCACGAGCCCAGCAAGAATCATCCGCGTAACCTTGGAAAGTCTCGCCCTTAAGCGGCTGTTGAGTCACTGGATGGAAATTAAATGAGTGATAGGTTGAGAAATCATCACGCACTATGTGCTTGGCTAAGGTTTCACTGTGGCGCTTAGCCGCATTCGCATAGACCGGTGAACCTGTCATCTTTGATGCCCAAAAGAGCAATGCCGTGTTTTGCAAAGAATCGATGATCGATTTTCCTTGAGTGATTTCAGGCCCAAGGGGATGCGTATCGTTCCACGCAACAATGTAACCACCAATTTTGCGGAATCGATGAATAAGATGATCGGCGGCGCGAATCGCCATCATCTTGGATTCTTCATCCCCTGTCAGTTGATAGTCCGCAACACAGCTTAAGCTGTATTGAAAACCTAAATCATGATCCAACCAGAACGGATCCAAAAGCATGTTGGCAAAGTAAGATTTGCGCAGCTTAGCGCTGTTTTTAAAGGTTTCTTGGCCTGTCATTTGGTAACAAAGCCAGAGTTCCCCCGTCCAAAATGAGGATACCCAATCAAATTGGCCACAAAATTCCCATTGATGATCGTGAGTACCGATTTTAGGGTTACGCTCACCAATTTTCGGAATATTACGTGCAATAGCTTCCACCACTTTACTCAGATGATTGAGTACCCGAGGTTCATCTAACATGCTTGGCAATGGTCGAAGTGCAATAGGTTTGGTCATATAAGTCATTCTCATCAATGATTCGATTTGCTTCATAAGCAAGCTAATACTGAAATCATAACTTGCTTATGAAATATTCACATCACGCCGAGTCACATTTTCCAAAACATCATTTCAAAAAACATAATTTCAAAACAAACATGCTAATTTTGTGACTGATACGCGGTGAATTACAGGCTTACTAGCGAGCCAACCAACCACCGTCTACTGCAATGGTGTAACCATTGACGTAATCCGAGGCTGGCGAAGCCAAGAACACCACTGGGCCAGCTAAATCGCTTGGCAAACCCCAACGCTGAGCCGGAATGCGTGACAGAATTTCTTGGTTACGATCGGCATCCGCTCTGAGTGCCGCCGTGTTATTGGTTGCCATATATCCTGGTGCAATCGCGTTAACATTGATGCCTTGTGAAGCCCACTCATTGGCCAGCAAACGAGTGATACCCATAACGGCACTTTTTGATGCGGTATAAGAAGGCACACGGATCCCGCCTTGGAAAGAAAGCATGGAAGCAATATTGATGATTTTTCCGCCTTGACCTTGTGAGAGGAACTGCCTTGCGACCGCCTGTGAAAGGAAGAAAACGCTTTTAATATTGATGTCCATGACATCATCCCAGTCTTTTTCTGTAAATTCGATGGCATCCGCACGACGGATAATGCCCGCGTTGTTGACTAGAATATCGATGCGTCCCGCTAATCCCACCGCTTCATCAACGACTTTAGTAATGACTTGCTGATCACTCAGATCGGCCGTAATTGAGAAAAACCGCTGACCAGCCGCTTCAACCAGTTCAGGCGTATCCGCCGCATCGGCATAGTTAACGCCTACAATGTCACAACCTGCTTGCGCCAGTGCAACTGCCATTCCTTGGCCTAAACCGGTATTACACCCCGTGACTAACGCCACTTTTCCTTTAAGATCAAAAGCTTCTAATATCATTTCTGGATTCCTGTAAATTCGATTTACTCTTTCGTTTTATGAAAGTTATGAACATTTTTTAAAAACAATGTTCCAAATTTTAATTAAGGCAAAAAAAATATGCGGATGCACAAGCGTTACTGCTGCTCTTACCTTGCTTGTTGTCGGTAATGCACCGCACTCACACTTCTCAATCTTTCTGCGGCCTGTTCTGGCGTTAAATCACGCTGGCTTTCTGCCAACATCTCATAACCCACCATAAATTTACGCACGGTCGCACTACGCAATAGCGGTGGATAAAACAGTGCGTGTACTTGCCAATGTTGACAATCTTGATCGTCCAAGAAAGGGGCACCATGCCAGCCCATTGAGTACGGGAATGTGCATTGGAAAAGGTTGTCATAACGCGTGGTCAGCGCTTTGATCGAGATAGCCAAGTCCTGACGTTGTTCACCAGACAATTCCGTTAAACGACTCACCCGTTGTTTGGGTAACAGCAAGGTTTCAAACGGCCACGCCGCCCAATAGGGCACCAGTGCTACCCAAAATTCTGTCTCAACGACAACGCGTTCTTGCAGTGCTAACTCACGCTGAACATAGTCGTACAGCAAAGGCGAACCGTGTTGAGCAAAATAATCCGCTTGATGTCGATCTTTTTGGCTGACCAGCGTAGGCACAAAGCTGTTGGCCCAGATTTGTCCATGCGGGTGCGGCTGGGAACAGCCCATGGTCGCACCTTTATTTTCAAACACTTGAACCCAAGGGTAGTGTTGACTCAGCTCCTGAGTTTGCTCAATCCAAGTCCGGATCACTTGCTCAATTTCAGCAGATTCCAATTCTGGGAGTGTCTTGCTGTGATCGGCAGAGAAACAGATCACTCGGCTTTCGCCTCGTGCGCTGTGCATTTTAAAAAGCGGATCACTCAACTGTTCTGAAAAGGGTGTGGTTTCCGTCAATGCTGCAAAGTCATTCTTAAATACATAAGTGCCACTGTAGGTCGGATTGACTTCCCCATTGACTCGCTGATTTCCGGGACATAAAAAGCAGCCTTTGTCGTAGCTTGGTAGTGACTGCTCACTGGCAGCTTCTTGCTGCCCCTGCCATGGGCGCTTCGCTCTGTGGGGAGACACCAACACCCACTCACCAGTCAACGGGTTATAGCGACGGTGCGGATGCTCTGCTACTTCAAATTCTTCTAACGTCATGTTTCCAATACTCTCTACATCCCAGATTTCAACTTGATGGCGTTACCTCAACATCCATCACCACTTTCAAACCGTCAGTGCATCTACCGCTTTGCGAACCAGATTGCCGATCTCAGGCCAGCTCTGTTCATCAATCAATTGACCCGGAACCATCCATGTACCGCCACAAGCCAGCACGCTGCTAATGGCTAAATAATCTTGAATATTGGCGGCTGAAATTCCGCCTGTTGGCATGAATTTCACCGGGTAAACCGCGTTCAACGCTTTGAGCATTTCAGTACCGCCCGATGCACTTGCAGGGAAAAACTTCAATGTCTTCAAGCCCATTTCCATTGCTTGCTCAACAAGGCTCGGGTTATTGACGCCGGGAACAATGGTGACACCACGTTGTTGGCAATATTTGACTATGGTTGGGTTAAAACCGGGGCTGACGATAAAATCGACTCCCGCTTCAATCGCGGCATCCACTTGATCGGTTCTAAGCACGGTGCCCGCCCCAATCAACATATCGGGATAAGCTTGGCGCATTAAGCGAATCGCCTCTGCTGCAGCTTCCGTTCTGAATGTCACTTCGGCACAAGGCAGACCGTTCTCCACTAAGGTTTTCGCTAATTGCACCGCATCTTCTGAATGCTTAATCGCAATCACGGGAACGACTTTCATCGCACTTAACTGTTTCTCTAATTGGTTTTTACTCATTTTTCTCTCCTAGCATGACTGTTCACAGTGTTGGCATTGCATCTTGCGCGATGATGGCTCCGTAGTGGCGTATCACCTGCCCCGCCAATGTATGCCCAGCTAAAGCCGCTTGAATTGCGTCTTGGCTAGACAACCACTTATAGAGGTATGCTGCGTTAAATGAGTCCCCCGCCGCAGTGGTATCAACCACATCGTGAATCGCCGTTGTCGGTACCCACTGCTCTTTGCCTTTCGTCACAACCATGCAGCCATCACTGCCGGACTTGAGCACCAGTTGAGCCAAACCAAAAGCTTGTAAGCGCGTTAAGGTGTCATTTTGCGTTTTTTCTTGATACAGCTTTTGCTCATCGTCTAGGGTCAGTAATGCAATATCCGTCAGTGCCAAAATCTGTTCATAACATTCCTGAGCTTGTGCTGGCGTTGGCCATAAGCGCTCTCGATAGTTGCTATCAAACACCACTACACAGCCCGATTCTTTTAACTTTTTGATTAAATTCAGTAGCTTGATTAACGAGGCGCTATCTTGAATGGCTAAGGTAATTCCCGAGAGATAGATAAGGTCGTAGTCAGACAGAATGGTGCACAAGTGGTCATTCTCTTCCCGAGCGATCCAGTAACGAGCTGCTGCATCTTGTCGCCAGTAATGAAAATCACGCTCACCATCTTCTCGATTTTCAATCAGATACAAACCGGGCAATTTATCTGCATAACGAGCCACGTGAGTGGTATCCACGCCTTCTTGTTGCCAGCTTTTGATCATGTCATCGCTAAGATGGTCTTTACCCAGTGCTGTAAAGTAGCTGACCGATAGATCTAACTTTGCAGCGCGAGCTAAACGAGCAAGGTAGACAGCAGTATTCAGCGTATCGCCACCAAAGCCCTGTCGTAGTCCCGACTGAGTTTTCTGGATCTCCAGCATACATTCGCCCAGTACAGCAATTTTCTTTTTCATAGTGACGTACCTAATACAGCAATCTACATTTCAAGCTATGTAGAGTATTTAATCACACGAAATTTATTTTTAAAACGACATTTCAATTTAAGTTTTGTGATGTTTTCTTTTCTGTGAGCAAGTTAATAAAACGTCATTTCAAAAATTTTCATTTAAAGTAAGAGTGGTAAAGTGTCTACAAGTTGAATGCGGGTGGCCGTGCAGAAGGTAAAAAAGAGCAACACCGTTACCGAAAAGCACCGCTATACAGTTGTTTCATGTCACAGAGAGACACGGTGACATACTTATTGAAAGAGAATTGAGTAATGCAAATACGCCAAGCAATCCATAGCCAACATGCGAAAACACTCGACACTGAAAATCTACGCAGCCAGTTTTTGGTTGAGTCGATCTTTGTTGATGACCAATACACCATGACTTACAGCCATATCGACCGCATTGTGTTTGGTGGGATCAAGCCCCTTAACCAAACACTGAGCTTTGCGGCAGATTTAGGCAAAACGTTCGGCGTTGATTACTTCTTGCAACGCCGCGAATTAGGGCTGATTAACATCGGCGGCGATGGCGTGGTGACTGTTGATGGTGAGACTTACCAAGTTGCGGCCAAAGAAGCCTTGTATGTGGGTATGGGGGCTAAAGAGATCGCATTCGCTAGTGTAAACCCTGCGGATCCTGCGAAGTTTTACTACAACAGCGCACCAGCTCATCAAGCTTATCCAAACAAAAAGATCACCTTACAAGAAGCGTCACCCGTGACTTTGGGTGATGCCGCCACCAGTAACAAACGGACCATATACAAGTACATCGTTCCAGATGTGTTGCCAACATGCCAATTACTGATGGGACTCACTCAACTCGAACCTGGATCACTGTGGAATACCATGCCTTGCCATACTCACGAGCGCCGGATGGAAGTCTACTTTTACTTTGGCATGCAAGATGACGCAGCCGTGTTCCACTTGATGGGTGAACCGAAAGAAACACGCCACCTCGTTGTGCGTAACGAGCAAGCGGTTATTTCACCAAGCTGGTCTATCCATTCAGGCGTGGGCACTCAGGCTTACACCTTTATCTGGGGTATGGTGGGTGAAAACCAAGTCTTCACTGATATGGATCATATCGCAATGCAAGACTTGCTATAACGAAGTCATTTCCTCACTTATTGGCCAACCTAAGTGATTAGGAAGAGTGATGAGATCATTCCATGGGTAACATGGATACACATCGACTGGATTCAATGAGCCTCTAAGTTACTGGATAACTTGGATGATAAGCTTAATGGATCACAAAACGGTGATGTATAGCTGTTCTTAACTCAAAGCGCCCTCCATGGGCGTTTTTTATTTTAAAAACATAAAGATAAATTGTTTTTCGACATTTACTTTTTACTTCCTCCCGCTTAGCCCTACTTTTTTCAGGTGTAAATACCTATCTATCTCAATCTGTGACTTTCGTTTTATTATTTTCGTTTTTTATCTACAGTTTTGATTTTGATCTTACTTTAAATAATTAAAACGCCATTTCTATTTTAATGATTGAAAAGATCTATATTATTGCAATGGTGAATCAGTTCACTAGAAAACCAATAATTTTAAGAAATGGAAAGCGTATGAAAATGAAACATGTAGGCTCTAAAACCCTCGTTTGTACCTCCGTTTTGACGGCTCTGTTTGCTGCATCGGCTTTTGCAGAAACACTGGATCCAAACGATATTCGTAACCAAAGTGCGGCAGCGGTTGATCTTGCGACTGAAGCCAAACAAGCGTTTTACGACAGCTCTAGCTCTAAACTGCACTCATTCCTTTACTTCCGTGATCGCGAAGAGAGAAAAGAAGGCGAGAGTTTCAAACCTAATATTGAAAACCAAACTCTGCAATTGGCGTGGGATTACAAGTCTGGTTACTTCAAAGACACCATTGGTCTCGACATCTGGGCGAACATCAACCAGAAAATCGGTGACACAACAGGTATGTCTGAGATCCTGTACTTTGATCATGAGTGTGCTAACGATCCTTCTAGCCAGACTTATGACCCAGCGACAGGCAAAACAACTCGCGTTGCTTGTGAAAAATCCTATGCAGCTCTATCCGTATTTGCACTGAAAGCAAAATTTGGTGATGAGGAAGCGGGTTTAGCCCTGCGTGGTGGTTATACACCAATTAACTTCGGTACCATCCGTTCTAGCTGGGGTTTGAACCCACATGCTTACCGCGGTATTGAAGCTAAAGCTCATTTTGGGAATTGGGTAGTCGGTTATGCTTTCGCTGATGAGTTCAAGAATGACTGGCGCAAAGATTTCCTACCGATGACCACCGTTTGGCACCAGCAACAAAATCCTTTATCGACCAACCAAGGCTATGTAATTGATTACATTCAAACTGTTGGTGCAGTGTACAGCTTTGATGGCGGTTCGTTTGATGTTGGTTATGGTATCGGTAAAGAATACCGTACGAACTGGCAAGCACTTGCAAAATACGGTTTTGCTCTTGGCAGCGCGAAAGTAGACCTCACCGGTTTCTACCACGGTTCGATTGCTGAAGAAACCGTATTAACGGGTGTAAGTGATGCGAAAGTTCAAAGCTACGTTGGCTTAGGTGCAAACATTAAGCAAGGTAACTTTACTTGGATTGCGGGGCTTTCAGCAAGCGATACCCAAGGTGAAGAAGTGGCTTATAACTTCCGACTCACACCATGGGCAAACTCTGATAACCGTAGCTTCCAACAAACCGTTTCTGGCCTTGATGACTACAATGCCGACGGCACACGTGCCGTTAAGCTAGGCGTAAACTATAACTTCGCAAGCTTTGGAGTACCGGGTCTATCAGCAGGTATGGGCGGTAACTACGGTACTCACGTACGTTCTGACCTGAAAAAAGCAGAGTATGACGGCAGCATGTACTCCGTGGATTGGAACGTCGGTTACAAGTTCCTTGATGGCGGTTTGGAAGGTCTGAACATTCAAACTTTCCGTAGCTTGTTCCGTGGTGACGACATCGTACACAAGAACGACCGTAACGATTTGAAAGTGTTAATCTCTTACAGTGTAACGCTGAAGTAATCCCTCATTATTTCAGTTATTTCTGTGGCCTGATGGAATTCCATCAGGCTTTTTTATTCTGCCCGAGTCATGATTTTCAAGTTTAGCGTTTAGGCGATGTCATCCATGATGCCTTTAAAAACATCGTATTCAGCAAACCGCTCAACAAGCCAAATACAAAAGAAAAAGGCCTGATTTCTCAGGCCTTTAAATTGCTTAACTCAGATCACTCTTCGTCTTTTTTGTTTGATGCCCAAACGTAGAGCAGTTCCAGAGCGATCGTTGCACCCGCCAGTGAAGTCAGGTCGCTTTGATCGTAAGGAGGAGAGACTTCTACCACATCCATACCGATCAGGTTGATGCCTTTCAGCGCACGGATGATTTTCAGGATCTTGTCTGAGCTCAAACCGCCACACACTGGTGTACCCGTGCCCGGTGCGAAAGCTGGATCCAGACAGTCAATGTCGAAAGTCAGGTAAACAGGCTTGTCACCTACGATGTGGCGAATTTGCGCCACAATCTCTTCTACAGACATATCGTTGGCTTGCATCGCGTTAATCACGTTGAAGCCGTGGCCTTCTTGTTTGTATTCCGTACGAATACCCACTTGCACCGAGTGCTTAGCCGAGATCAGACCTTCTTTTGGCGCATGGTAGAACATGGTGCCGTGGTCATACGCACTGCCATTCGCGTAAGTGTCAGTGTGTGCATCGAAGTGGATCAGCGCCATTTCGCCGTAGTGCTTGGCATAAGCACGTAGGATTGGCAGAGTGATGAAGTGATCACCACCCAGTGCCAGCATGGTTTTACCACTTTTCAGGATTTCGCTGGTTGCAGCTTCCAAGCGGTAAGTGAAATCTTCTGCATCACCGCAATCAAAAACCAAATCGCCCGCATCAACCACGTTGATCTTTTTGAACAGGTTGAAATCCCAAGGGAACTTCTTACCTTCCCATGCTAGGTTCACTGAAGCACGACGAATCGCGTCAGGTCCCATACGTGCACCCGGACGACCGGAAGTCGCCATATCCAAAGGCACGCCAAGTACCACAACATCAGCGTTAGTATCTACTGGGTTACGCACATAAGGACGACGTACAAACGTCATCGCGTTTGAGTAGAGTGAATAATCAGTTTTAGTAAACAAATCATTCATTTAGAAATCCTCTAAGTAAGTATAGCCGCTCAGGCCTAATTCAAGTTCCGCCAATACGGTCTCTTGTTCTTCTTTGGCAACACGTTGAGAAACGAGTTGACGATAGTTGGTGCGAATTTTATCTACGTCAATGTGAACGTAGCGCATCATATCTTCAACCGTGTCGCCTTCATTGATAAAGGCAATTTCTGAGTCGCCTTTATCGTTAATGTTTACCACTACGCTGTGCGTATCACCAAACAGGTTGTGCATATCACCCAAGATCTCTTGGTATGCACCGACTAGGAAAAAGCCCATCAGGTAAGGTTTGTCGCTTGTCCACGCTGGCACAGGCAGTGTGCTTTCAATGCCTTGGCCTTCCACGTATTGTTCAACCGCACCGTCTGAGTCACACGTGATGTCGAGCATCACTGCGCGGCGATCGTTCATCTCTTCCAAACCAGAAAGCGGCAGCACTGGGAACACTTGGTCAATACCCCAAGCATCCGGCAGTGACTGGAACAGTGAGAAGTTCACGAAGAACTTGTCCGCCAAACGCTCTTGCAGCTCATCCAGAATTGGACGATGGAAGCGGTTTTTGTTGCTCATCTTCTGACGCAGTTCATGGTAGATACGCAGTGACAACTGCTCTGCCCATGCACGGTGCTCAAGGTTCAGTACCCCGGTTGCAAACTGGCTGTGTGCTTCAGAAAGATCGCTTTGCGTGTCGTTGTAAATTTCAATCAGTGCGCGGTCATCGGTACCGTGCTGCACTTCTTCAAATCCACGCCACATGTTTTTAATCAGCATTGGAGATTCTGCATCCGGTGCAGGAATATCTTCTGGTGAATACGCTTCTGTACCGATTACGTTGGTGATCAACACCGCGTGATGCGCCGTGATAGAACGACCGGATTCAGAAATGATCACCGGACGCGGCTGACCGTACAGGTTACATACATCGCTGACTGTGCTCACGATGTTACGCGCATATTCGTGCAGACCGTAGTTCATCGAGTTGGATGACTGACTACGAGTACCATCGTAATCCACCGCCAAGCCGCCGCCGACATCGAAGAAATCGATGTGTGCACCCAGCTCACGCAGTTCACAGTAGAAACGTACCGCCTCGTTCACTCCATTACGTACGTCGCGAATGTTCGCCATTTGCGAACCAAGGTGGAAATGCACCAGTTGCAGCGCTTCCAGTTGATCTTCCGCTTTCAAGCGGTTAATCACGGTGAGCACTTGTGATGCCGCCAGACCGAACTTCGATTTTTCACCGCCGCTCGATTGCCATTTACCCGCACCTTGAGAAGCAAGACGAATACGCAGACCCAGACGTGGTTTCACACCAAGGCTTTTCGCTTCTTTCAGAACCAGATCCAGCTCTGACAGTTTTTCCAGAACGATAAAGACTTTATGACCCAGTTTTTCACCGATCAGTGCCAGACGAATGTACTCTCTGTCTTTATAACCATTACATACAATCACTGAACTGGCTTGCTGAGCCATTGCCAACACCGCCAGAAGCTCAGGCTTACTGCCCGCTTCTAAGCCGAGTTGCTTGTGTTCTAATTCGGCCTGACTGGCCAGAATCTCGTCTACTACCTCTCTTTGTTGGTTCACTTTGATGGGATAAACCAGCAGGTATTTATTCGGGTAGTCGTACTCTTCAATCGCCTGATTGAAAGCGTCACAAATGTTGTGCACGCGTTGATGCAGGATCTGCGGGAAGCGTACAAGCACAGGCAAATTTAAATCACGCGCTTCGAGCTGTTTAACAATTGAGCTTAATTGCGTTTGATGAGCTTTGTCTTTTCTCGGCGATACATACACTTCGCCTTGATCGTCAATGCCAAAAAAACCTTGGCTCCAGTAATGCACATTGTAGTCAGCGCGAACGCGGTCTAATTTGGATGGTTGTTCCACATCGTATCTCACAAAAACAGAGAGGATTACAATGATTTCATCGGTTGAAATCACACCTGACACCCTAGATGTCACGCGCTTTATCGGTGAAAAGCTAGGGTGTGTCTAATGATAATAATTTATCGTTATGACAACTGTTAGTTATCACACATAAACTTGCATAAATGTCTTCATTTCATTCATTTTTCTCAGTGCCGCTTAATGCCACCAACTAAAGTTACTCTTCAAAGCGTTGACAATATTGGCTCGGCGTCACACCACGCTGTTTTTTAAACATGCGATTAAAACTGGCAACATGCTGATAGCCCAATCGACAGGCAACTTCTTCAATCGGTACTTTCCGGCTGAGCAAATTTACCGCCATATTACTTAACACATAACCCATGACGATCGAAAAACTCATCCCGAAACCATGTAAGCGACGCTGAAATTGCTGGGTTGAAAGCCCGAGCAATTGGGAAACTCGCTCTAACGTTGGATAACCGTAATGACAAGCATAGTTGATGGTTTCATACACCACTTTATGTTCGTCGGTCGGATCAGGCATGTTGAGAAAATCATCCAGCTCTTGGTAGCGCATCGCCAAAGACTTGGCTTTGGGTCGATGCTGCATCTGAGTCGCTAAGCGGTGGTTGGCGTGAAACCAAATCTCAACCCGTGGCTGGTTCCAATCCACTTCACAGCCAAAATAATCACAGTACTTATTCCGGTTATCTCTTTTACCGGGCAGGAGTACGCGCATTGGCGCAAAGTGTTCGCCCAAATATTCTCGCAAAACCTTCAGCATAAACGTCGCCATACGAATACCGTCATGCACCTTCATCTCGGTTTGGATCTGTGGATTGCGGTAGATCCACTTCAAAATGGGCCCAACTTGTGCCCCAACCATGGAGCACCCCGATTGCACGCTACTGAAACCATAGTTGATACGCCGAATCGTCGAGGCCAGATCCGCCCCAGAAAAAAACCACCGATGAGCGGGTAATGCCATATCCAGAACCGTATCTTGAGCTGCTTTGAGCAAAAAATCCGGATCTTTTGTCGCTTGCTCCATGCGCTGATACCAAATATTGACCTCATTGGCTGGAATCAATGTCATAGGCTGATAGAACACGGACTCAGGTAACCCACTGCACCCTTCCGGTAAGTGGTACAACTGCTTGATTTTCAAATGAAGATAAGAAAATCCTATCGCTCGTAAAAAATACATACCACCCTACACCTTTGCTGATGAGATACCGATTATTTCAAATGCTAACGTATTTTGACGTCTTTGGTTACTTTTGCAGGTCTCTGATTTGTAATATGCACAATGCGCGCTCCCTTGGTTATGGAGCATGGTATGAGTCTTTTAAGCGTTCCTTTCGTCGACACAGGTAGCGATACCGCCCTACATATTGTTGCAGGTTTAGTCCTAGTAGCCTCCGTCGCTGCTGGCGTCTATGGTTTTTGGAAACTGCATGAAATCCCCATCAATAAAGCCCACAGTAAAGATCATCATCAAATCGGCTTGATCACTGCCTTAACGTGGATCGGCTTTCTTTGGCATTGGGTTTGGGTTGTCGCCGTTATTCTTGCTTTTGTGGATATGGATAAAGCCATCTTGCATCTAAGGGAAACTTGGCGTCATGGCAGCCTCGATGAAAAGCAAGATGAAACCGCATCAGAATCACCAACCAAGGAGCATTCAGCATGATCGAAGGCTTAGCCGTTTGGGCACTGTTTATCTACCTATTGCGTTTGGTCGGTATGCCGTGGAACAAAGTCACCAAAAGTTTTGCCTACTTAGGGGGAATTGGCTGGTTGATGTTTGTGTGGGTTGGTCTTATCAACTACACGCCAATGGATATTTCTGGCGGTTCAGTGGTGCAATCACCTCATATTCAGCTCCGTCCTGATTCACCGAATGTCACGGGCAAAGTGAGTAAAATTTACATTGAGCCAAACCAAACCATTCAAAAAGGACAGTTGCTCTATGAGATTGATGCAACACCTTACCAAATTGCGTTTAATCAAGCCAAAATTGCCGAAAACGCCGCCAGTGTGGCTTTGGATAGTGCCAGAGGCGATGTTGAGATCGCAAAAGCCAGTTATCAATCCATGCTGAAAGACATCACGGTTTCGCAAAGCCAATTGGCTTCTGCCCGTGAAGATTACTTGCTACAAAAGAAGATGCTGGAGCGTTATCGCGAGCAAAACCGCATTGTGAAAAACACCATCACTCAAGCGGATATGGATAAACAAAGCACTACCGTGCAAGTAGCAAAGCAGAATCTGATCACTATCGAATCACAACTGGCGAAAAAACAAGTCGATGCTGATAAAGCAAAACTTGCGATTACGCAGGCGCAACTGACCATCACCCAGCGCGAAAACGATCTGAGCAATGCCCACGAAACCGTGGCTAAGGCACAATGGGATTTAAACAGCACTCAGGTTTACGCCCCTGCAGATGGCTTTGTTACCAACTTCATTCTGCGTGAAGGGCAACGAATCGCCATGATGCCGCGTTTGCAAATGTACACCAACGAGAAGTACGTGCTGATGCGCGTTAACCACCAAGCAATTCGCAATATCAAAGCAGGGCAACTCGCCGAATTTGCTTCCTCGGTTTATCCGGGCAAGATTTTTTCAGCAACGGTGGAAGGCATTGTTGAAGCGACAGGAGAAGCACAAAGCAACTTGATGGGCTTTGATCAAAACGTTGCCGCGACAACCGCACAGAACCTACGCAACAAGCACCATTTTGTTCGCTTAAAAATAGCAGAACCAGAGGGCTATGATGTCCCGGTTGGCTCTGTTGGCCTCGCTTGGGTAAGCGGTGAAAAGCCCATTTCATTCCTCGCTTTCCTCGATGCGATTCGCGGCATCATTATCCGCATGAAGTCGCAACTGTATTTCTTCTACTCCATCTGAGCCTCTTCAAAATTTGCCATCTCAATCAAAGAGGTGGCAAATTCACCACTTCGCCACTGATTCGCCTTTTTTCACTTGGCTATACATTGTAATTACATACAATTCCGTTATGGTGATTTCTCCTCTCAAGTGAGAAGCAAAATGGATTACTTAGCTTTATTACAAACGCACTATAAATGGTTGATGACCGCACTCATCATCCTTTTTTATCCGCCCATTTCGCGGATTACCCTACGCTTATTTGAAAGCATGATTACGGGAAGAGTGGATATTCACCGCCTTAAACGCGCTCGTTGGCTGATCCGCACCTTACTGTTTTTGGTGATGCTGTTTACCACGTTAATTTTGTGGGGTGTTGAGCTACGCGGCCTGCTTGTCGTGGGTTCATCACTGTTTGCTTTGCTTGGGGTCGGTTTATTTGCGGGTTGGTCACTACTGAGTAACGTGACGGCATTTTTGATTTTGTTCGTCCAAAACCATTGCCGGATTGGCAGTTGGGTACGTGTGGTTGATGGGGCTAACTTTATCGAAGGGAAAATCATCGATATGGCACTGCTCAATGTTGAGTTAGAAACCCTTGATGGTAACCGCGTGCTTTACCCCAACAACTTATTTATTGTTCGCCCTGTGATTGTCTTGAAGAAGGCACCCGAGAAAGCGGCCAAAAAGCCAGAAAGAAAACAGCTACCTAAGGGATTGTAAATTTGACCGAATACCAAGACTTATCTCAACAAATCGAACACATTGCCACCGCGGAAGAATCCGAGCAGACACACCTGCTTGGTGAGATGGTGGAAAATGGCTTAGATGAAGGCTCCATTGCCCTGATTCTAGAAGCGTTTCCCGTTGAACAACGGGTGCGTTTATGGCGTAGTTTGCCGTTAGAAATGCACATTGATGTGCTGACCGAAATGCGCGCCGAAGTGCGCATCTCCGTTATCAAGGCGCTGTCTGAAATTGAGTTAAAACTCACGCTGGCCAAACTGGATAACCTCTCACTGATCGAGTGGGAAGACTCTCTCCCCGATGACATCATCAGTGAAGCATTAAGCCTCATCAACCGCGATGAATTAGAGCTGTATGACCAAGCCAACGAGTTCGCGGATGACGAAATTGGCCACTGGGCGGATCGAAAAGTTTATACCTTACCTTTTAGCATCAGTGTTCGCCGAGCCAAAGTCCTACTGGATAAATATCACTACGAATCCCCTCAGTACATTTACCTGATCAACAAAGCCAAAAAATTCCGTGGCTTGGTGAGCTTTAGTGATGTATTGCAAGCCGAAGAAACCACCCAGCTCAAAAATCTGCGCATGGAAGAATTGGTCACGCTCAATGCTCAGCAAACTTTGTCTGATGCTGTGGATGCGCTTGAGCACACGACTTTACCTATCGTCCCAGTACTGAGTGATGATGACACGTTGATCGGTGAAATTGACTGGCATTTTGCACTCAGCGTGCAACGTGAGATGTATGAAGCGCGTTTGATGGCCGGTACAGGTATGGATGAAGGCGATGACCTGTTCGCGCCTGTACTCAAGAGCTCAAAAAAACGTGGGCTTTGGTTGGGCATTAACTTACTGACCGCGATTCTTGCCTCCATCACCATTGGCCTGTTTGAAGATGTAATTTCGCAAGTCGTGGCCTTAGCGGTACTGATGCCGATTGTGGCTTCCATGGGCGGCATTGCCGGTAGCCAAACCTTAACCTTGATGGTGCGCGCGATGGCGCTCAATCAGATCACAGTGGGTAACCGTTTTGCTTTGCTGAAAAATGAGCTTGGAATTGGTTCGATCAATGGCTTAGTGTGGGCACTGATCATCGGCGGAATGGCCGCACTTTGGTTCCAAGAGCCCGTTATCGGAGCCACGATTGCTCTGGCGATTGTGGTCAACATTATTACCGCAGCATTATTTGGTGTGCTGATCCCAATCATTTTGGATAAGTTCAAGCTCGACCCTGCCTTGGCAGGTTCCGTCATCCTCACTACCGTGACTGATGTGGTCGGCTTTTTTGCCTTCCTCGGCACCGCCAGCTTGGTGATGTTGTAGCTTCTTGATTGCCCATAGCTAAGGCAGAAAGCTTTCTGCCTTAGCTATTCTTCATTCATTTCACTAAGCGACTTTTCTCGTTTTCGATGGTTGAGTAAAAGGCATTAATGCTTGATGTAGAACGCTGACACCTGTTGCGTAATCCGCGTCATCGACCACAAACTGCACATTAACATTGCGCATCGAAGAATGCGCCGCCATCGGCTCAATCTGCTGTTCCAGTAAAGCTTGTAGACCTTGCGCGAGCACTTTGTTGGTTTCCATATGCGAACCAATCGCTGAGATTAGCGCCACCATGCGTACTGATACCGCTGCCTGCGGGTAGCGCCGCTCCGCTTGGTAGCGAATATGGTTGAGATGTTCACTGCTGCCACTTAAGTAATAAGTGATCGAATTAGCATTCATCTCTTTACCAATTAATTGCACTTTCGCATCGCGTATCCATTCAATGAGCTCATGACTGACTTCATCCATCATGCCCACCATGCTTTGGTCGAACAGATGCAGAGCAAAGACTTTGTCTCTTCCTGCAATGATCTCGACTCGATGTTGCTGTGGCTGATATTGGGCAGTGATCAACGTGCCCGGATGTTCAGGCTCAAAGGTATTTTTGATCCGCAACTCTATGTTCTTTTGTCTGAGTCCTGCTGCGGCATTGGGTGGATAGCTTCCATCCCCAAATTAGCTAATTGATCGGCAACATCAAAGTTACTCAAACCGATCGGCTGCACTTTGTCCGTGCCGACCAGACACGGATCGGCTGAGCTCAAGTGGTACTCTTTATGGATGATCGCTTGCTCCGCCCCCATTACAACGGCGATCCGGCTAAACGTCATCTCGCTGTATCCACGGTCGTAAGTGCGCATTAATCCTTCTTGGCATGATGCATAGCCGGTGACAATGGGTAACTCACTATCCACATCAATGTTGCGAAACGCGTTTTCAATCACCTGATCCAAATTGCCTTGGCTGGGTTCGCACCAACCTGACAAATCCACAAAACGGGCGTTAATTCCAAGTGTATTGAGTTTAAGTGCCGTGTTATAAGCACTGTGCGATTCGCCAATTGAGGCAAGAAACTCTCTAATCTGTGGTAAAGAGTGGCGTAAGGAAAACTGTCCGTATTGGCAGGTTTCCAAAATATTCTGAATACAAGCTACCGCCTCAGCCAAACGGGCACGAATGAATTTGTCGGCGCGTAGGCGTGTCATCGCATCGGCAAACAGATTTTCGTTGATCAGCAACATACGCTGCTCAAGGGCATAGAGTGCATCTAGCCAACTTTCATCATGTTTGGCGATTTTTTGGTAAATACCGGCTGCCCCCGTACGCTTACATTCCAGTAACGCATCCGTGATCCCTGAATAAGCGGAAACCACAAACACTCGTCCGTACGGCTGTGCTGGTCTGAGTAAAATATTATCCAGTACCGCGTCAAAGGCGGTCATGGAGGTACCACCGATTTTTTCTACGGTGTAAGACATCATTTCTCCTTATGACGTTGTGAAATCAATTAACTTTCATGCAGCGGATAAACACCTTCAGCATCATGAATTTCGAGCCCAGTGAGTGGCGGGTTAAATACGCAAGCCATCACCATTTCATTTGAGAATGCACGTAGGTAGTGCTCATCATGCTGATCAAGGATATATAACGTACCCGGCTGGATCGGGTAGGTTTCACCACCCACAACCGCAATTTCCCCTTCACCAGAAATGCAGTACACCGATTCGAGGTGATTACGATAATGAATATGGGTTTCTGTGTTGGAATAGATAGTCGTGATATGGAAAGAAAAACCCATTTGGTCATCTTTCAATAACATACGCACGCTTTCCCAGTTTTCCGCCACCACTCTTCGTTCACTTTGGCGACACTGATCTAAGGTTCTCACAATCATGTTTTTCTCCTTTACGATGCTTTCTGTAGTCTGCGTGATGCAACCGCCGCCGCACTGCGCTCAATGATCGCCAAACCTTTCGCGAGATCAGCTTCGGTTATAGTCAGTGGGCAAAATACTTTCAGCACTTCATCTTCAGCCCCAGCCGTTTCGATAATCAGCCCATTTTGAAAACAGATGTCTGCAATATCGCGAGCAATTTCACCATTGTGACACGCTATACCTTGCATTAAACCGCGCCCTTTTAAGTTGGAAAACAGAGACGGATAACGACGTAAAAAGCTTTGTAAGGCTTTAGTCACTTGCTCACTGCGTGCAGTAATATGGTTTTGGAAATCTTCATTTGCCCAATAAGCCTCTAATGCACGTGTAGCCGTAACGAAAGCATGATTATTGCCGCGAAACGTACCGTTGTGCTCGCCTGGTTTCCATTGGTCTAGCTCCGGCTTGAGCAGAACTAATGCCATCGGCAGCCCGTAACCACTGAGTGATTTTGATAAAGTCACCATGTCCGGCTCAATACCGCTCGGCTCAAAACTAAAGAAAGTACCGGTACGACCACAACCAGCCTGAATATCATCGACAATCAACAGGATTTGATTGGCACGACAAATCGTTTGTAACCGTTGTAGCCAAGCGGAAGAAGCAACATTCAGCCCACCTTCCCCTTGCACAGTTTCCAGCAATACCGCCGCGGGCTTATCTAAACCGGATGAGTTGTCCTGCAACATGGTTTCGAACAGAGTTAAACCATCAATTCCGGCGTAGCCTTCAAACGGCACACGATTTACGCCAGACAATGCCATCCCCGCTCCTTGGCGATGATGCTGGTTCCCTGTTGCCGCAAGTGCCCCAAGCGAGCAACCGTGAAAACCATTGGTAAACGTCACTATGCTTTGGCGGCCAGTCACCTTACGTGCCAGCTTTAAGGCCGCTTCTACCGCATTAGTCCCCGTAGGACCTGTAAACTGCACTTTATAATTCAACCCGCGAGGTTCGAAGATATGTGTCTGTAATGTTTTAAGAAACTCTGCTTTGGCTTCGGAATGCATATCCAGCCCATGAGTCAAGCCATCACGTTCAATGTACTCAAGCAGGGCTTGTTTGAGGACGGCATTGTTATGCCCGTAATTGAGCGAGCCTGCGCCAGCCAAAAAATCCAGATAGGCTTCGCCCTCTTGGCTGTAGAGCCAGCTACCTTTCGCAGTGGCGAATACCACAGGAAAGTGAGTCGCGTAAGATTGCACCTGAGATTCATGAGTTTTAAAAATGTCCATAACGAGAATTTTTATCCTTTTGGTTGGTTCGATGGATTAAGAGGAATGCGATAGAGGTATTCCGTGTCATGCTCTCCTTCAAAATGACAGGTCTTATCCAGAAAAGTGGAGACACTACCCTGCTTTCCATGCTCCCTATCAAGCTTTTGAAATAACCGCCAAGATGCTTGGTTTTTCTGGGTAATCGTGGTTTCAAGAACCGTGAGATCCTGTAGCTCACTACGCCCAAGCAGATGTTGGATCATCTGATATGCCAAGCCTTTCCCACGTGCAGACGGATGCACCGCCACTTGCCAAATAAATAGCTCATTCGGTTTTTCCGGTTTGCGATACGCCGAGACAAAACCCACTAGCAGCTCTTGCTGCTCAGCAATCAGGCATGTGTGCTGAAAATGGCTGGACTGTAAAAAATTGCAGTAAGCCGAATTTTGATCGAGCGGTGCGCACTGAGCGATTAATTCGTGAATCGATAAGCCATCTTCCTGAGTCGGCATACGAAACACCCAAGGCTGTGAGCGATTGTGCATTATGTGCGGATAAATCATCCAAGGGGTGGCAGTAAAAATCACAACAAATCCTTTGTGTTCAAATCATATTTCTATTTTTACCCTAACAGCAGTAAATGATTTTTCAAGTAAAAATAGGCAATAAATACTTTTTTAAAGTAAATAAAATGAAAATTTCAAGAAAAATTAATTTGAACTAGAATAATATGAAGACAAAGATTTAAAGCCTATCTGCGTACAAAAAGTAAGCAGCGTGGCTCGTCATTAGCTCGAGTAGTGGTGCAGTGAAGCGGATTGCAAGCCGTTGCAATTTGCAATCGCAGAATGCAATCAGATGAGCATTAATTCATCTTAACCAGCGTAAAACCCGCACAAATAGGCGCATATCAACTTGGCACAGATAGTGCATTATTAGTAATGACCCTTAATTAAGCCGAGGGTCACCTAGCCAACTGACGTTGTTAGTGAATGACATTGTTCACATTGATTTATCAGCCAATCGTACCTTTTGCGATTGGCTTTTTTCTTTCCCGCTTCCCACTCGTTGCTTTTGAACATCGAGTAAATCTTTCTCAAACCAAGATGAGAAACCGTGCGCATTTCTCAAGCTCATGCTTTACCTTCCCAATCTGAGCGGTAAAGTGTAAACCCTGCTGCGGTTCTATAGAGACAGGGATATGAAAACCGACTACCACCAGCGAATTCGGCCAGTGTTACGTTATTTGGAAGCGAATTTCGATCAGCCTTTAAATTTGGAAGAAGTGGCTTTGCAGGCACATTTGTCGCCTTACCATTTCCACCGCATTTTCAAGGCGGTTGTCGGCGAAACATTGGGGGATTTTATGCGCCGCCTCAAGATGGAAAAATCTGCCAGCGTTCTGTTTTATCACAAACGCTCTATCACTGAAGTCGCCCTAGATTTTGGTTTCTCCAGTTCACAGGCTTTTGCGAAGGCTTTCAAACAGCACTTTGGTTTAACCGCAAGCCAAGTTCGCGAATGCCAAGACATTGAAGCGTTCAGCCAGTTGATGCGAAACAGCAAGATTGGACACACACTGCGCAAGAATGGAAACGAACAGTCGAATTTACTCCCCTATACTCATGAAAAATCAACGGAATGGAGTAAAAACATGGCAATCGAATCTTTCACCCCCGGTGGCTTAGCGTATATGCGTGTAACTGGACCTTATGGGCAAAATTATCCACCCGCGGTCGAGAAACTGTATCAGTGGGCTGGGCCCGCTGGTTTCGCGGAATGCCCTTGCATCTTTATCTATCACGACAATCCAGAACTTACCCCAGCAGAAAAATGTCGCACCGATATCGCTCTTTTAGTGCCTGAAGGTACAGAAGTCGGTAAGTCTATCGAGTACACCCATTTCGATGGGGGCAAGTATTTTACGAGTCGACGCACGGTGACTGACCAAAGCCAATATGGTCACTTTTGGAATGAACATATGGGGTGTGTTGTGGAACAAGGATTAGAAACGGATCAACGCCCTTGTTTTGAGCTCTACCACCACTACGACCCCGTGACACATCATGCTGATGTGAGTTTCTGCACCGCGGTGGTATAAACCGTTACTCACTTAAACGACCATAAGTTTGATGCTGTTTTGGCATATCGGTTAATCCTCACTATGGCTTAGCCGATATGCTCTTGGCGTAACGCGACTCCATGCTTTAAAACGCGTACTAAAATTCGCTGCATTCGGATAGCCCACCATTTCACCAATCTGCTGGATGGGCCAATCCGAGCGTGCCAACTGACGTGCAGCGTATTCCATGCGCAGTCGGGTGAGATGAGCGGTCGGGCTGCGACCTAAATAATGCAGACAAAGGCGGTGTAAGTGTGCGACAGAGCAAGGCACCAACGCTGCCATGGCACTGACGGACCATTCTTTGTGAAGCTGTTTTTGTACTCGTTCAAACATACGATTAAGCCGAATCTGCGCACGAGGCATCTGCCGCTCTCCTGGTGTCGCCAGTAACAGTTCAATTTGCTCAACTGCACGTTGTGCAACGGGCTGGCCGATCTCATCGGGCAGGATTTGCGCTCGCAATAAGGTTTGAATACAGGTGTACATCACATCTGCAGCTGGTGTGAATCCATAGTGGATCTGCTCGCCAAGATGATTCGGCCACTCTCGTTGTGCAGAAAGAAATAGCCAAGCTAACTGCCAGTTTTCCTCTTCAATGCCAAAGCCATTCTCCACCCCGGCAGGGATAACCATCAGTGAGCCAGGTTCAAGAAGATAACGATGATCTTGGCTGTTCAACCAGCCTTTACCGCGAATCGTAAACAGCAGCATATGCTGTTTAGGAGATTTTCGATAAACATTGAAGGATTCGCGACAGGTTGCAATACCACACTGCACTATGCCGCTGTGCTCTAGCTTAAGCACATGCTCTTGATCAATGACTTCATGTTGGGTTTTCTCTGAGATCAGATAACTTTCTTGCTTTTCATGCATGATGAGATTTTGGCAATAGTTTTGGAGTTTTTTACACAATACTGCGATGACGTAGAGATCTACACTACTCACATTCATTCCAAGGAGTCAGATCACATGATTGTTCACTTTCGCCAACTCGACCGACCATTCTGGCAAAAACTACTCCAAATCGGCTTACCGGTATCCATGCAATCCATGTTGTTCTCGCTATTGGGTGTGGTCGATATTTTCATGGTCAGTCAATTGGGGGAATCCGCCACCGCAGCCGTAGGTGTGGGCAATCGCATTTTCTTCTTCAATTTGATTGTGATTGTCGGTGCAAGTGGTGCGGTCAGTGTGCTCGCAGCCCAATACTTTGGTGCAGGCAATCTTGATGGCGTTCGGCGCACTCTTGCTCAATCGTGGATGATGGCGATTGTGCTGACCTTGCCCTTCGCATTGATTTACACCTTGATGCCAGAAACCATTGTGGCTTTGGTTGCTGACGAGCCTCAATACGTTGCTCAAGCCACAGACTATTTATGGGTCACAGGCATCAGCCTGTTTTGCACTGCGTTAGTTGTACCGTTGGAAGGAGCACTACGCAGTATCGGGGAAGCGAAATTGCCTACTCGTGTGAGCATTTTTGCCATCATCGTTAACGCTATCCTTAATGCTTTGCTGATCTTTGGCCTATTCGGATTTCCAGAGCTTGGTGTATTAGGGGCGGGTTTAGGCACCACATTATCGCGCCTGTTTCAAACCGCATTGCTGTTTGTGCTGGTAAAACGCCGTTATACCCACCTGCTCCCCAATCAAAATCATTGGCAAGAGAGTGTGCAACGCCGCCACCGTCAGCGCTATTTAACGGTCGCTTGGCCAATGCTGATCCATGACAGCGCATGGGCTGCTGGGCTTTTAGTTTATAACGTGATTGTTGGCCAATTAGGTGTGTCAGAGTTAGCCATCATTTCACTGCTCGCTCCCATCGAGAGTGTGTTGATCTCCGCTTTCCTTGGCTTTGCTGTCGCAGCATCGATCATTTTGGGCAATGAGATCGGTGCGCAAAACTATCAACGTGTCGAGAACACCGCGTGGTGGTATGTGATCACCAGTTGTAGCTTAGCCTTACTGCTCGCTTTGCTGTGTATGGCGGCCAAGCCTTTGTTGGCGTGGGTTATCAGCCATAGCCCATTGGAAAACCACCAGTTGGCATTGAATGTTTGCCTTGTCATGGCCTTTGGCATGGTATTTAAAGTGTTCAATATGGTTGGGATTGGTGGCGTGTTGAAAAGTGGCGGAGATATTCGTTACAGCATCTTTATTGATCTGTTTGGCCAGTGGGCTGTGGGTATCCCTCTCGCTTACCTGACGGGCATAGTATGGGGATGGCCGTTGCATGGGGTGTTAATGATCATTTGGCTTGAGGAACTGGTTAAAATGGGACTAACCGCGCAGCGTATCAGTTCAAAACGTTGGATTAATAACCTCGTTAGTGAACCCGCATCCGAAGTCGTTGCATAAAAATAAAAAAGAGCGAGTTAATTATCCCTAAACTCGCTCTTACTCTTTCGTTTTAGTATTGCCTAATAAGTAAAAAACTTAGAAACGGTAGCCTAGACCTACTGTGTAAGTCAGTGCCGTTGAATCAAACAGATGTTCGCTATATTCAACACCACCATTCACTGAGATATGTTGAGTTAAATTCATTTCAAGACCAGTGCCGAAAGCAAAACTACTGTCTTCAATGCTCCCAGTGACTGACTTACCCGATTTACCTTCAACTTTATAGGTTGCATAACCCAGTGTGGCATAACCACTGACCATATCGTTAAAGCGGTATGTTGGGCCAATATGGAAACTACCGTAAGTACGCTCAACAGAATTTAAAACAATCTGATTATTCACAGCTGTGATTGAAGTAATATCATCCAGAGCGGTACCAGTAAGACCGACTAGTAATCCTAAACGACCCGGTTCATAGCGATATTTCAGCGCTAAGCCTTTTAAATCGTCATTCAAACGTGAAATGTCTGTCTGTGCATATCCGACACTAAATGTATGATCTGCTGCGTTAGCATTAACAACATGGAACGAAGCAGTCATTAAAGCAGCAATAGCAATGGTTTTTTTCATTATTATGTTCTTCTTAAAATATTAAATCGAAATCAAATGGCGAACTCTATGGTTCAGCCGAAAACTAAAACAATACATTCACTAGGTCAATGAATTATTTCATTTCAAATTTATAAAATTTAATATTTTCTTTTAATTACATAAACTTAACAAAGACAGACAAATATAATGAAACCAATATAATATCAATTATATGGATAGTAACTTTTCGAACTAATGTCTATTTTTTATACTTATTGTCGAAATAAATAATCACATTTAGCGGCGCAAATAAAATCATTTTTATGTAACCCATTAATTGAATGACTCCACCAAGTGATCGTTACTTTACCCCATTCCAACAAAATGGCTGGATGATGAAATTCCTGTTCCGCTAATTCAGCAATATGATTTGAAAATGCCCAAGCTTGTTTGAAACTTTTAAAGCGATATATCTTCTCTAATTGAGCGATGCCTTCACGATGAATTAATGCCCAACCATCCAATTCACTCAGCAGTTGTTGCTGTTCTGCAGAGGTAAGAGCTATTGCGTCTGCACTGCACGCTTCACAACGTAATTCATCCAGCATGTTGTTGTTCCTTTGGTTGAAAACGGGCAGGGAGCAACCCTGCTTCCATTGCTTGACCAACCAACGCCATTAAATCGCGTTGGCTGAGTTGATAAAGTTGACCAAGATCGGGCAACACGTAATAAATCGGCTGCATGATGTCGATCCGGTAAGGAGTACGCAGCACCTGCAGTATGTCAAACGGCTCACGAAGTGGAATGGTGCTCTCTGATGCGTATAGGGTTTCTCCGGGTGAAGACAAGATCCCTCCCCCATAGATTTTGTTTTGCCCCTGCTCCTGCACTAAACCAAATTCGACGGTGAACCAATACAAGCGAGCCAAATAACCACGTTCTTTAGGGCTTGCCGCTGCACCTAACTTCCCGTAGACATGTGTAAAAGCCGCGAAATCAGGGTGAGTCAGCATGGCGCAATGGCCATAGATCTCATGGAAAAAATCGGGCTCTTGCAGATAATCAAACTCTTCTCGACTGCGTAAAAAAGTGGCGACAGGAAATTTCTTCTCCGCCAGTAAGGCAAAGAAACGATCAAAGCTGATCAACGCTGGTACAGGTTCAACTTGCCACCCAGTTTCCCTTTGTAATACCCGATTAATTTCAGGCAATTGTGGCAAGCGATCTGTTGGCAGATTAAGCATACTCAAACCATCTAAATAGGCTTGGCAGGCTCTGGACTTCACCACTTCTTGCTGGCGAGTGATTAAATCATGCCAAATTTTGTGTTCGTCATCATTCCAGTCAATGTGGCCGTTGTGGCTAATGGGTTTAGAGTGATACTGACTCATCTCTCCACTCCTTAACAATCTCATTACATTAAGCCTACCTAGCTCCACGCGCGCTGCCAACGCTATCTCACTCGATTCCACCCCATTGCGTGTAACAATATTTTTACAAGCCTTCTGTTTTTAGTTATTTTTCATAGGCCTGATCCTGTCCCCATGCGGTTGACTTTCAACCCTGTGAGGACAAAACTTGTTCACAGTGATAAGGCCAAAATTCACGTTTAGACAGGGGATGTTATGTCATCAGCAATGCCAATTTGGGTGCCAAGCCAAGAACGTATTTCTACTTCTAACCTGCAGCAATTTATTGAGCACGTGAACATGCAAGGTGAAGCGATCGATGGCTACCCTGCCCTACATCAATGGTCTATCACCGAGACGCGCAAATTTTGGCTAGAGGTATGGCAATTTTGTGATGTGATTGGGTATCGCGGAAATTGCATTATTGGTGAGGGTCTACCCCGCTTTGGCAAAGAAACCGTACTCGCTCGCGATTCTATTTGGTTTCCGCAAGCTCAACTGAATTACGCGGAAAACCTGCTCTCTTATGCGTTTCAATATCCCGATGGCATTGCGATTTGGTTTAAAAACGAAAACGGCCAAACTAAAAAACTCACTTGGCAACAGTTGTGTGACCAAGTCTCTATCGTTCAACAATGGTTGAGCCAAAATGGTGTTGCGGAAGGTGATGTGGTGGCAGGTTATCTCCCTCACTTGCCTGAAACGGTTATCGCTATGTTGGCCGCAACCAGCCTTGGCGCAATCTGGACTTCAACCTCACCAGATTTTGGGGTGGACAGTGTCGTTGAGCGTTTTGGGCAGGTACATCCTAAGATCCTATTTTGCTGTAATGGCTACACCTTCAACGGTAAAACATTTCAGATGCAGGAACGCAATGCGCAAATCGTTTCTGCGCTGCCTAGCCTAGTCAACACTTGCCAAATTGAGTACCTACAAGATCGCAACTTTAACCCAGATTTCAATGATAGCTTTTCGGACTGGTCATCAATCCTAACCAGTTACCAACCGCGAGGGTTGGAATACCATCGAGTTGGATTTAATGAGCCACTGTTTGTACTCTATTCATCGGGGACAACGGGTAAACCCAAATGCATCACGCATTCCGTTGGCGGCACGTTACTTAATCATTTGAAAGAACACCAGTTACACTGTGATATTCAACCACAAGATCGCGTGTTCTATTACACCACTACAGGCTGGATGATGTGGAACTGGCACGTTTCAGCACTGGCCAGTGGTGCAACGTTAGTTATCTACGATGGGCATCCACTTTATCCCCAAGCTGGCGCACTCTGGGCTCTCGCTGACGAAGCTAAAGTCTCTCTTTTCGGAACCTCGGCAAAATACCTTGAAACATTACAAAAAAGCCATTTCTCGCCTTGTGATTTCTACCCACTACTCAATTTGAAAACCTTATGCTCAACAGGTTCGGTTCTCTACCCCGAACAATTCGATTATGTGTATGAGCATGTTAAATCCGATCTGCATCTGGCTTCCATCTCTGGTGGTACGGACATCTGCGGCTGTTTTGTGTTGGGGAACCCCATCTCTCCGGTCTTTCAAGGTGAATGCCAGAGTGCAGGTTTAGGGTTAGATGTCGTCGCATTCAATGATCAAGGCAAAGCGGTTGTTGGTGAGCGTGGCGAATTGGTTTGTCGCAATAGCTTTCCCAATCAACCCATTGGCTTTTGGCATGATGATGGGAGCCGCTACCAACAAGCTTACTGGGATAAATATCCGGGTATTTGGCATCATGGCGATGAGATTGAAATCACGGCGAATGGCGGCATCATTTTCTTTGGCCGCAGTGATACGGTGCTGAATCCGGGTGGCATCCGCATCGGTACCGCTGAGATATATCAGCAGATCAACGCTCTACCAGAGATCCAAGACTCCATCGCAATTGGCCGTCGAGTTGAACGCGATGAACAGATCCTTCTCTTCGTGCAATTGACTGACAATGTCAGCCTTGATGAACCACTCAAACAGAAGATTCGCACACTATTGCGCGATCGTTGCTCTCCACGTCATGTTCCGGCACACATTTATGCGATAAGTGAAATTCCACGAACCAAATCAGGCAAGCTAGTGGAACTGGCCGTTAAACAAGTGTGCCATGGTGAGGAGGTGAAAAACTTAGGTGCCATCGCCAATCCACACGTTTTAGTGGAAATAGAAGGCTTACTCTTGGCATGAAACAAGTCGACTATTGGGAAATTTTCATTGCAAAATCAACGTAATTAACGGTTTGCTTTTCGTGCCACAATGCTATTCTTGGCCAAGCGACTCTTGGCATCGGCATTTTATGGATTATATTCATCTCTCTCGCTTTAGCTTAAAGCACCTGACTGCGCTACACGTTATGCTTAACACTCGCAGTGTTACACAAACCGCAGCTCGGCTTTGCGTCAGTCCCTCTAGCATCAGCAAAATCCTCGCTCAACTACGTGAATTGCTCAACGATGATCTCTTTTACCGCGATGGTAATCAGTTAATTCCAACACCGTATGTGCAGCAAATGGGGCCAACCGTGCACCATATTTTGTCGAGTATGAATGGGTTACTGCATTGCACAGACTTCAACCCACAGGAATATCAAGGCCACTATCGCTTAGCCATGCGTGAAAGTACGCTTGAACTGTTCGCACCTAAAATCACATCGATTCTCACCCATTGTTCGCCTGAACTGACGATGACCATTCATTCCAAAGAGCATTATGGTTTTGATGCTTTGCAGAGTGGACTGATTGATTTCATTCTTTTGCCGCACGATATCAGCCAGCCGCCCACGTTCGCCCAAGATCTGGTTTGGCAAATCATTGAATCGGATGAACTGGTATGCCTAATGAATCCGGCACATCCGCTCGCCACTAGCGAGCTCAGCGTAGAAGACTATTTGGCGTATAAACACATTGGCATTCTCGATAATGAGTTAAGTGAGCCTTATTTCGAAAAATATCTCACTCAGCAGCATGAGACTCGGCGCATTGCATTAACCACACCGGATTTTGGGGCTGCGGCTGTGTTGTGCCAGCATACTCAGTTTCTGTTTACTTGTTCAAAGATGTGGGCTGACCATGCGATGCAGGCTCAAGGGCTCGTTCAAAAGCCCCTGCCCTTTGAATATGGCAAAGTGGCTTATAGTCTGGTTTGGAATAAACCAAGCATGAATGATCGTGCAATCTGCTGGTTATGTCAGCAACTCACTTCTAGCTTGGATTGAGAAAACGCCCCGCAAAAGGAAAGGGTCAGCAAATGCTGACCCTTTCCTTTATTGCTCTGTTTTTGATTTTTGTTAATAACCCTAGCCATGAGTTGTTAGTCAATAAACAGAAATTTGAGACATAAACACGGGGAACTGAGTTTTGTCTTTGATTATTCACTCATTAGTTTAGGCGTAAGGTTTAATTTTTGTTAGTGAAAATATGTAAATGGTCAATTTACTATTTGGAAAAGATATGCAAATCACATTCATAGCGCAATCAATATGCAATAAGCAGCATCATCAAGATAAGTTGCATATCAAATAAGCTTCAGCAGAAAACAAAACCGCTGCGAAATGCAGCGGCAAAAATCAGATATTCTTGGCTAAAAGTCTTTTAAAACCAATAACTAGAGAGGGAAAGTCTACTTACGAGCTATGCCAACCATAACGGGAAGTACCCCTTGCTCAGTCGTCACGTCAAACGCGATCTGAGTTTCGACTGAAGAGAAGCCCGCATTCTTTAGGACGGTTTCCATTTCTACAAGAGACAGACCTACTTCACTTTTTCCATCCGCTAACCAGTCAAAATGGATAAAATAGCCACCTTCATCCACTAAGGTAAAGATGATATCCGCCACATCTTGCACGTTAGGGAGAAAAGCACATACGGATGAGGCCACAACCAGATCAAACTGCTTACGAAATGCCGGATGCTGCGCAACCAAACCGCGGGTGAGTGAATCAACCACAGGCTCAACATTACGTAATTCTTTGCGATCCAGTTCCTCAATCATGGCTTCAGATGAGTCGAGAGCAACAATATCGCGAGCGAGTGGTGACATCAGCTGACTCAGCAATCCCGTGCCACAGCCAAAATCCAAAATGTGCTTTCCTTGCAAAGAGAGGATTTTTGTCAGTTGTTGAAATACGCTTTGCGCGAAAATATGGGTCGCAGGGTCATTTTCCCAGTTTGCAGCGTATTCGTCCCAGTCGTGTGCCATCATGGCCTCCGTATTACTTCTTGTATTCGGGCAATGCTGCCAAGAGTAAACCAAAATGAAGTAGAGTTCATAGTGTTACAACGCATTCTTTGCCAAGAAAATCCATTTTTGCCTCATTTGCCGAGAATTTATGCAGGCACTTGAGGAATAAAATCATGTTTATGCGCTCAACGTTTTGAACTCTTTGACTTTGTTATGAATTTGTCACAAGTTCAATGCAATTAAGTCTATTGGCTGGAAGCAGACTCCGTTGCACTGTCTTTTGCTAAGCTAGGTTGGCGAGTTACCCACCAACAAATGAGTGATCCTAACGTTACCATTACCACACCTTGCCAGAAGCTCAGCCCCAACACGACACCTAAGATCAGTGAAGAAAACAGCGTTGAAATCACAGGTGTGAAATAAGAGAGCGTCGCCAGCAATAGCATATTGCCGCGCAAAATCGCCACATTCCATAGTGCATAACCACTGCCCATCACTACGCCCGTTAAAAGCAGTGTAGACACATTTGACCAAGTAAAAGAGAGAGCCGGCTCATCGCTTAGCGCGTATTGCAACCACAGCACGCTGGCCGTTGCTGCGAAAAACAACACTATGGCGTTTTGCCCCAGTGCCAGACGCTGGGTCACATTGCAGTAAATGGCCCAGATAAAAGCCCCGATGAACGCCATTGAGTAAACGGTCGGATTGGTTGTAATCCGCTCCATAAGATCCGCTGCGGAGATCCCTTGCTCCGCAACAATCGTCCACGCCACACCAAGAAATGCGAGCCCAACACTGGGATAAACCCAGAAACTGACTGAACGTTTACTCAGAAGCACGGCGATCAATACCGTGAGGGCTGGCCATAGATAGTTGATCACCGACATCTCAATCGCTTGTAAACGGTCGTTGGCCATCCCAAGCGCTAACGCCAGACAGATCTCATAACTCACAAACAAAGTACCGCCGATCAGGACATAGCGAGCAGAGCCTGCTTTCAAGCGTGGTACACCCATAGTGAACAATAGAAATAACGTGCTCACGGTGTAGATCAATGCTGCGCCTCCAATCGGTGAAAACTCTTCAGCGACTCGGCGAGTTAATGCCATCAAGCTACCCCAAAGTAGAATCGCAGCAATTCCATATAAGGTGTGTTTGTGGTTGATGAATTGCTGTATCAAGATGAGCCTCAGAAATGGTGTAAGTTAAACTTCTGTCTGTTTAATAGGATCAAGCAATGAGCGCAAAACTCTAGCCGGAGTTCCTCCCACCAGCGTATCGGGCGGCACATCATGATTCACCACTGAGTTAGCCGCAATGACTGAACGCGCCCCAATGGTCACGCCTTGATTGATCACCACATTGCCGCCGATCCATACGTCATCTTCAACTACAATGGGTTTGCAAATCGTTTCCCAAGATTGTCGGCGGCGGTAATCCAGAGAATGTGAAGCAGTGTAGAATTGAGTACTCGGGCCAATCAAAACATTATTGCCGATCGTGATTGGAGCACCATCGAGCATGACCACATTCATATTGATGAAGGTGTGTTCACCGATACGAATGGTTTTCCCAAACTCACAATGAAACGGTGGCTGAACCCTACTCTGTTCACCGAGATCACCAAACAGCTCTCTTTGCAGAGCGTGCCGTTCAGCGTCATCAAGGCTTTGGTTAATTGCGAGTTTCAGCCTACCGGCTTGGTGGCGCAGTGCTTCTGCTGATGCACCGTCAAAGTGTTCACCATTGAGCATTTTTTCTAATTCACTCATTTGTATTCCCCCTTATTCATCACGGTTTAAGGTTAACTACAAGCCAGCAAATGAAAAGTACAAACAATGGTGAATGCATTTCCTCTATTCTTTGATGGCATCCTTAGGCGCCGGATCCGATGACTCAACACGGCTGACCAGTAACTGGTCAACTTTATAGTTATCAATATCGACGACTTCGAATTTATAGCCCGCGTACACCACAGAGTCAGTACGGCGTGGGATCTTCCGCAGCATATACATCATAAATCCGGCAATCGTTTCGTAGTTCTGCTGCTGCGGGAATTCTTCAATACCAAAAGAGCGCATCACATCTGTGATTGGCGTTACGCCATCCACCAGCCATGAATTACCATCACGTGCGACAATCTGCTCTTCCCCTTCAGCAAGAACCCAAGTCCCCATGACTGCGCTTTGTAGGTCATTAAATGTCACCACCCCTACTACGAGCGCGTATTCGTTCATCACCACCGCAAAATCAACACGATTAATTTTGAAGTATTCCAACGCCTCAGAAAGACTTAAGGTATCGGGGATGATTGGGCAACCGTTAACCACGTTGCTTTCTTTTAAGTTCATCCCTTGACCGTTAATCACACGGATCAACAGCGCTTTGGAGTCCACATAGCCTTTAATCAAATCTAACTGACCATCACACACTAAAAACTTATTGTGTGGATGCTGAGAGATCTTATGTTTGATCTGTTCTTCGCTGTCATTCAGATTCAGGAAAACCAAACTTTCACGCGCGGTCATCGCAGATGTAACGGGAATGCTTTGCATTTCAAACACACTCTCCATCATCTGCTGCTCGCCTTTATCCAGCACCCCAGCTTCTGCACCAGCGTCCATCACCGCATAAATATCATCAGAGGTAATTTCATCATTGCGCTCAGTCGGTACGCTTAAAGCACGGAATAAGAGGTTAGCAAGACCATTGAAGAACCAAACAATCGGTTTTAGTACAGTGATGCAAAGCTGCATACCGCCGACCAGATTGGTCGCAATACGCTCTGGCATCGCCATCGCAATTCGCTTAGGCATCAGATCAGCAATCAAAATGAACATGCTGGTCACCAGCATAAATGACAAAATAAAGCTGGTTTGTGCTAACCAATTAGCCGGGATCACATCCTCAAGAAACATTCTAAAATAAGGCGTGAACGCGGATTCACCCACGATACCGCCCATGATGGCCACGGCATTTAGACCAATTTGTACCACAGTGAAAAAATTACCCGGGTGAGCTTGCAGCTCTAAGACCCGCTCAGCACGTTCATCACCTTCATCCGCCATTTGACGCAGACGGATCTTGCGCGCGGCAGCCAGCGAAATTTCCGACATAGAGAAGAAACAACTGGCAGCGATCAGCGCATAATAATCGAGATGTTTTCGAAAAAACTCATAGGTATACACCCAAAATAAACAGAATAAGAGAGCTTAAAACAACATCGAAGGGGCAGATAGGCTAATAGATAAACGCATCTTTATCCGCCTCGATTCATCATAGACGAGCGCGAGACGGATAAAGAGATGATTACAGCAGACTTCACTGCAACTTCAAGTCAGACAATAGAATTGTAAAAACGGATTATTCAGCAAGGATTTCCCATGAATGGGTCATCTCTACACCTTTACCCAGCATCAAACATACTGAGCAGTACTTCTCTAGTGAGTCTGCGGTCACTTGCGCAACAATGTTTTGATCCAGATTTTCACCACTAAGTACAAAGTGGATATTCACTTGAGTAAACAGCTTAGGCGCAGTTTCACGGCGTTCAGCGCTGAGTTTTGCTTCACAGCTACGAATCTTTTGTCCCGCTTTTTTCATACCATCAACAACGTCGACTGAACTGCATCCACCCGCCGCCATCAACACCATTTCCATTGGGCTTGGCGCGCTTGCACCACCACTGCCATCCATCACAATCGAATGACCAGAATTGGATAACCCGAGGAATTTAAAATCTTCGACCCATTTTACTTGCGCTTGCATAACAGAAACTCATCTAAAGTTAATGAACGCCTGTATGTTAGCACAATGGCATACGGAAAGATGCCCAGATTCTCTTTTCCTAAGCCGCCTAAAGTTTACGGGAAGAATAAAAACGCTAAGCAAAAAAGAAAACCCCACTAAGCCTTAGCTTAGTGGGGTTCAGTTCTTACTCGCAGCAATCCAGCTACTATAGGTGCTCCCTGCATCTATTCCTTGATAGTCTGCTGTGTCCTTCAGCGCAATCCGTTTCATCGCCTTCCTAGCGGTGTCCCTTACTCTGTCATCCTGACAGATATCGCCTTAGTCCTTTAAGTTGTCCATTAACTCTCCGTTTATAACCATCCTAGTTATTAAGCGTCCAGCTAACGTCCTTTGCTTTCCTTGCCGACCATTCATCCTGAACAATCGAAATCTTCGTCCTGAAGATGACCAATCCTTGGGTCTTTCCTGTTCCGTGTCCGCTTCCTGCTGACAAACTGACTTTACGACATGAGCAAATTTCAGCAAGCCCTGTTTTTTATTTTCACTTATCTCCTACAGGAGAAATTAAAAAATAAACTCAAATAATCAATCAGTTAAATGAAAATTGAATTTAAAATCTGCAAATCAACACTTAAATTTCTCACATCACGTGTAAGAGATCTCTCACAAGACAAATCCTAAATTTAGAAATTTCTGCTTTGTATACCATCATAAAATCTGTGAACTTCATCGCAGGATTTTTTGTGAGAGCTTTAGCGAAAGAACGCCTATTTTCCTTGAGGTATAGACTCTTATCACAAAAATCGGGATAGTATCACCAACAATGATGTACCAAAGGTACGCATTCGATTGCTTAACTGTGTCGCGAATGAATGAGGAACAACGACATGATTTCAAAATGGGCGCAACGTTTTTTCCAAATGGCCGAATTAGTCGGTTCGTGGAGTAAAGATCCTTCCACGCAGGTAGGCGCGGTGATCACCAAGCAAAACCGAATTGTTTCGGTTGGTTTTAATGGCTATCCGCACGGTATTTCAGACAGTGCAAGCACTGATGATCGTGATATGAAGTATTTGAAAACCCTTCATGCAGAAGAGAATGCCATCCTCTTTGCTAAGCGCGATTTAGATGGCTGTGAAATTTATGTCACCCACTTCCCGTGCCCAAATTGCGCCGCCAAGATCATTCAAACTGGGATTGCTGCGGTTTACTGCCCAGAACAATCGGATGATTTTCTGTCACGCTGGGGCGATAAGATTAAAGTCAGCCAAGATATGTTTTTACAAGCCGGCGTCAAAGTAAATTGGTTGCCACTGGCTGAGTTAAAACACATCAATACGATTACCTTACCTACTGATAACCAATGTTAATCTCATGCCCTCTTAACTTCGGAGGGCACTTAACTCAATGTTAAGATTCGCGATACCACACGCATATTTCTCTCTTTCCTCTCTCTTATTCCTGACAAGATCGCAGTACACGTTCATGAAAAATGGCTAAAATCAAACAAGATACCTAGTCTAACAGTATTAATTTTGCACTACGGGCAGTGAATGACTTCTATAATTGCAATTCCCAAAGGTAAGTTGACTTCGCCACTTTGGGCTAATTTATTCTTTCACTTCGGGCTCATGATCGTGAGCTATACCCTCATTGTTGAGCATCCCGCCATGGCTCAACTCTATCAATTTTTCCCTGTTTTACTGCTGATTGCTTTCTGGGTACCGAAACGCACTGTCCGTGGAGCAAGCGCTTTGGTGGCGATTCTGCTCATCATCGTGGGTAACTTTTTTTCACCTCTCAATGTGGATGCCGTTGAAGAAGCCTTTCTTTTACTGCCTCTGATTTACGTGGTGTTAATGCCTGGCACTGTATGGCCAATGGTCATTGCGGTCTTACTGGTCATGAGCTACTTGCACTCTATTGACCGGAGTTTGTTCAGTGAATTTGCTGAGGATGCGACTGAATTATTGGTCATCACCGCTTTTGCGGCCGGGGGGACTTACTACCGCCTGTCGTTACTAAAACAGATCAAACGCTACAGAAGAGACAGTCTGACGGACTTTCTCACTTCATTAGGCAACCGCAAAGCGTTCCAGATCCAACTGCATCAAATCCAAAAGCAGAATCAAGCAGGTCAATACGCCTTGATACAGGTCGATTTGGACGATTTTAAACAGATAAATGACAGCTTAGGGCATCAACAGGGTGACAAACTGTTGGAAACCCTAGGGCGGCGCTTAAAAACCCTGCAAACCCAAGAACGTCAGATTTATCGATTGAGCAGTGATGAATTTGCGCTTGTACTTCATTACGAGGACAAACTCCATCAAGCCATTGAACTCACCATTGAACAGCTCGGTAATACCCTGAATCAAGAGTTCCGGCTGGGTAAGCGTACCTACTCGGTGACCATCAGTATTGGCGTTGCTTTACTGGAAGACGCACTCAATGATGTCGATATTTGGTGCCGCAATGCAGATATCGCGGTTCTGAAAGCAAAAGGTTGTGGCAAAAACTGTGTTCGCTGGTTTGACGATGAACTGCTTGGTGAAACCATTCGCCAGTTTCAGATCGAACGTGAATTGAATATCGCCTTAGAACACAATCAGTTGATAATGCACTATCAACCCAAAGTGGATCTCCGTACCGGGCATATTGTGGGTGTCGAAGCCTTAGTGCGCTGGCAACATCCTGAATTAGGGATGATTAATCCGGGAGACTTCATTGAGATTGCTGAAAAAACCCAGCAGATTATTCCTATTGGCCGTTGGGTCATTTACGAAGCATGTCGGCAGCTTAATGAATGGCATAACGCCTATCCGTTCTTGTCGATGTCGGTCAATGTTTCCAACATTCAGTTCCTTTATGACGATATCTATAGCGTTATCTACGGCGCTTTGGAAACGTATCCCTTGCCTCCTCACGTCTTGCAGTTAGAAATTACCGAAACCACGTTGATGCGTTACCCACACAGCGTGATTCAAACCTGTCAAAGGTTACGTGAACTCGGCATTCAAATTGCGCTCGATGATTTTGGCGTCGCTTACTCTTCTCTCAACTATTTAAAACAGCTCCCGATTGACGTGATTAAAATTGATCGCTCCTTTGTTGATAGCAGTGTAGACAGCCAAGTCGGGAAGATGATCATTCGTACCATCATTCAGCTAGGTCATAATTTAGGGAAAGTGGTGACAGCGGAAGGCGTTGATTCTGAAGAAAAATTAGCCATTTTAAAAGAAGAGGGATGCGACAAATATCAAGGCTTCCTATTCTCCCGTCCTGTACCACCAACTGAAATGGAAGCGTTACTGCTTAAGTCAAAAGCAGAAACGGAATAAGCTTCATATTGTTCAAGACACCGTCGTTTTAAACACGGAGTGACTTTAAGGTTGAGACTGAGTCCGCATAAACATGAATGAGTTACCATTGTTAAGGGGGGTAATTCCACCTCTTTACGGAACATGTTTATTTACATTTTTCCATCATCAATCAATTCTAAAATTGCTCCGTCTTAATCGCCATTAATACGATTTTTCTTGCAAAAATTTGCAAAATAGCTCTTTGTTTATCTCTTTTTTTTGAACTCTATCGATATAGTCACGAAATAAGTACCCCGTTTTAGTTTTGTCAAGATGCTAATTAAATACTGCACAAGACGATAATCAACGAAAAAGGGGCACTTTTACCGTTGATTATTTCATCATTATTTTTCCTAGCAGAATAACACCTCTGACTTTACAATCCGGCCACATAAAAACAACAACCTGACTCACACCCCCTACAAACGTGAGTAGATTCAGCTCTCCCACTCCGACTGGAAGTGATGCTTCCTCTCGTAGAGGGAATAATCATAACGTGAAATAAGGCCCCGATTTACCCATGAGTCCAGAGAACTACTTTCTAGATTGGCAAAAAAGTCAAACTCTTGCAGAAACCATGTCTCCCCTAATTGGTCAGCTCTACCGTCAAAAAGGCGTTGAAGCAGTGTTGTGCGGTAAAACTTTGATTAATGCCGCGACCATCGACATCATTAAGACTCACCGTGTCGCGAGACGTTACCTCGGTGAACCGCTGGCGCTGGACAAAACCTTACCGCTACTTCAGCAAATTTCAGCACTTGAATTAGCGCCTTGCCGAATTGATATCGGACAATTGGCAGATCAATATTGGCAGCAGCACCAAGATGAAGATGCGCTAAATGATTTTCTGCAGACTGCCCTGCATGAAGCCCTGCAACCTGCACAAAACCTTCAGCCGAAAGATGTTGTCCTGTATGGATTTGGACGCATTGGCCGTCTACTTGCCCGTTTGTTGATCGAAAAGAGCGGTGCTGGTTATCCTTTACGCTTACGCGCTATCGTCGTGCGTGGCGGCAAAGAAGGCGATTTAGAAAAACGCGCTAGCTTACTGCGTCGTGACTCGGTTCATGGCCAGTTCAACGGCAGCATCACTATCGACAAAGAGCGCAAAGCGCTGATTGCGAATGGCAACTTTATTCACGTGATTTACGCGAATTCACCACAAGATGTTGATTACACGGCTTATGGCATTCGCAATGCTCTGGTTGTTGATAACACTGGCGTGTGGCGTGATAGCGAAGGGCTAAGCCAGCATCTAGCGTCACCAGGTGCCAGCAAAGTGTTACTGACGGCACCGGGTAAAGGCGACATCAAGAACGTGGTCTTTGGTGTGAATGAATCCGTGATCCAGCCTGAAGACACCATTATTTCGGCGGCAAGTTGCACCACCAACGCGATAACTCCTGTGCTGAAAGCGGTTAATGATCGCTACGGCATTACTTCTGGCCATATCGAAACGGTTCATTCGTTTACTAACGACCAAAACCTGATTGATAACTTCCATAAAGGCGAACGCCGTGGCCGCTCGGCTTCGCTCAACATGGTGTTAACCGAGACTGGCGCCGCGAAAGCCGTTGCCAAAGCACTGCCAGAACTGACGGGGAAACTGACCGGTAACTCGATCCGCGTTCCGACCCCCAATGTGTCAATGGCTGTTGCAAATCTCAACTTAACTCAATCAACGACAAAAGAAGAATTGAACGCTTATCTGCGTGAAATAGCGCTCAACTCACCATTGTCCGGACAAATTGACTACACCGAATCCACCGAAATCGTTTCAAGCGATCTGGTTGGTTCACGTTACGCTGGTGTTGTCGATGCAGCAGCAACCATAGCTCAAGATAGCCGTTGTGTGCTGTACGTTTGGTATGACAATGAATTTGGCTATAGCTGCCAAGTCGTACATTGCATGGAACAGATGATGGGTGTGCGTTACCCAATTTATCCAGCAAAGTAGTTCTCCGTCTCCACAACATGCCCAAACTGCTTACAGTCATGACTTGCTAGATGTTCATCTGACAAGTGGATGCTGACGGTGGAATGGGCAATAACGATAATAACCATAAGTCGCGATGAGCTGATCGTTTTAAAGGCAGTCAGTCACACCGACCTCTCCCTCAAGCTTGCCGCCCAACTGATGTGGGCGGCTTTTTTACGCCATAGTCAGAGACAAGTTAAGTTTGTGCGGTTACGGTCAAAATGAACATTGTTCATTTTCGATTAATCTTATTCAGGGTATGGTGAACCTGTAACTAGGAGGAACCATTATGAACCGATTCCTGATCACCTTACTGACAATGATTACTGGCGTGTTTGCCTTGATGTTCAGCTTATTGTTGGCGATCCCGCTCGCCATTGCTGCCTTCATCACTGGTAAGCGCTTGGAAAAACAACTGAAATCTCGTGCTTTCCAGTTCAACCAGCAAGCCGCTTACCAATCGCGTACACATGTTATTGACGGCGAGTGTGAAGAGATAAAACCACGCCGTTAAATGCCGATAGGGTTTGAAATCCGCTCAAACCCTCGAGATACGACCTAAACCGTTAATAACACTCGTACCGCTAAGGCAATCAGCACTACGCCAGACAGTCGATCAATCAGCACAGCACGAGCGCGCAATTTGTCGAGTAAGCGTGGGGATGACAAGATCAGCGTAATAAAACTGTACCAAAGGCCATCCACCACGAAAGGCGTGATAACGATCGCCGCTTTGCTCGTGAAATCCGAACCGACAGCAACGTATTGACTGAAAAGTGCGATAAAAAACAGGGCAATTTTAGGGCTAAGCAGCGAGATCAACAGCCCTTCTCTGGCGGATTGCCACACACTCACCGATTCTCCAGATTCCAGCTTAGCGGCCACTCCCCCTTTAGAACGCAGTGCATTCCACCCTAAATAGGCCAGATACGCTGCCCCAGCATAGCTAATGGTTTTAAACAGAAGTGGGGATTGGTGCAGCACCACAGCTAAGCCAATCAAGGTGATAAAAGCATAGACGCCAATTCCAAACGCATGTGCCCATGCGGCAGCAAAGCCATTTTTTCTCCCACCAGCGAGGCTGTGTTTCGCCACCATGGCCAAACTCGGCCCGGGAGACATCGCACCCAAAATACAAATCGTAAACAGCGATAACCAGACTGTCAGTGTCATGCAAACTCCTAGATTTCTTCATTCTGCGAGCAACGATATGATCAATTGCTTAGGAAATACAGACAAGGAATGAGAAATGTTACTTCAAGACTTGAGAAAATCTCACACAACCTCTGTTTAGTATGAGGCGGCGGTGGACTGGGATCATTTGTCTACGTTTGAACCCCAAAAACCTCAGTTCTAAGAAAGACTAAAGACTGCTTATCTAAACCTTCACTCTACAGACAAAATGAATGTTTATTCAGTGAAAGCCATAATTAAAGGGAGTATGCTAAGGCTCCAATTCAGCGCAGGATGCATGACGTGAATCAACTGAAAAAGGATATTTCTCTAGGGGCAGGAATTGCTCAACTCTCTACCACTCTGATGGGTACTGGCCTGTTTATGGTTCCCGCCATTGCTGCCGGTATTGCGGGTGCATTTTCACTCTGGGCATGGTTGCTGCTGTTTATCGCTATTTGCCCGATCGCGCTGACTTTTGCTCAATTAGGTAAACGCTACCCGAATGCTGGTGGTACCGCGTATTTTGTTCGTCAAGCCTTTAATCCGCGCCTTGAACGTGCTGTTGCATGGTTATTCCTGAGTGTGATTCCGGTGGGTGTTCCTGCCGCCGTTACTTTAGCTGCCAGTTTTCTGCAAGCCTTGTTACCAGCACCTCTGGCTTATCCACTGTTTACCCAAACACTGACGATTCTTCTTTTGGTTGGCGTCAACCTCGCCGGTACTAAGTCTTCCGGACGCTTGCAAAGCCTGATTGCGTTAGCCATCTTCGCCTTAGTGATTGCATTTTTGTGGCGCGGGGATGTTTCCAGTCAAGACTTGATCATGCCGCCCCTCACCACGGAAGGGCTTGTGTCAATTGGTGCAGCTTTGGCCGTCATGTTCTGGTGCTTTGTCGGTATCGAAGCTTTCGCGCATATGGGAGAAGAGTTTCGCAACCCACAACGCGATTTTCCGTTGGCTATTTTGATTGGTAGCTTAGTAGCCGGCCTAACTTACTGGGCTTGCTCCGTCGTTGTTTTGAAATTTGGTGCTTTTGGTAGCGCGCAATTTGATAGCGGGGCCATCCCTTGGCTAAGCGATAAATTGTTTGGTGCACACTGGGCAACCGCGATCAGCGTCATTGGCTTCCTAGCCTGTTTTGCCAGCCTGAACCTTTACACACAAAGTCTTGCTCGCATGGTTTGGGCACAAGCCCGTGAATATCGTCCTGACAGTGCCATAGCCCGAATTTCAATTCGAGGTGTTCCTGCTCACGCGACTTTATTAGTGGGAGGGGTACTCTTTATCTCTTGTTTGATTGGGCATTTAACTGGGCTTGATCTGGAGTTTTTCCTAAAACTGGCGAACGGTATTTTTGTGTTGGTGTACCTGCTGGCTATGCTGGCAGCCTACAAGCTGCTCACAGGCTGGGGTAAACACCTAGCCGGGCTGGCTCTGTTACTTTGTACTGGCGTGTTTGTCTGTTTAGGTTGGTCAATGCTGTATGCACTGGCGGTATTTATTTTGCTGATCCGCCCGTGGCAAACGTCACCCCAAACTACTTAAAGCAAACCTTCGGAATATAAGGCTTAAAATAACTCGACATCATCAGAGGCAGATCGCTGAGCATTCGCGATCTTGCCTTCATCGCATAAGTTTTCATAACAGTGCACCTGATCACGTCCGTGTTCTTTGGCGTAATAGAGCGCTTTATCTGCATGGTCGAGAATGGTCGGCAAGTAGTCACCCGGTCGCAGTGAGCAAAAACCTGCGCTAAAACTGAGCTCACCAATTCTTGGGAACTGGTGATGCCGGATATGATCTCGAAAGCCATCTAATACCTGATTGATGACTTGTTCATTGCCGTTTGAGAAGACAATCACAAACTCTTCCCCGCCAAACCGAAACAACTGCGAAGAAGGGCCAAAATAGTGCTGCATTTGCTGCGCGAACATCAACAAGATCTCATCACCAATCATGTGGCCAAAGTGGTCATTGATCGCTTTGAAATGGTCAAGATCCAACATCGCAATCCATAGCTGATGATTTTCTTCCGCTGAGGGGTTAATCGCAAAAGTATTGCGGAGACGATCTTCCAACGTTCGGCGATTAAGTAAGCCAGTCAATTTGTCGCGTTCACTCTCGTGCAGAATCACTGTGTAATTACGATAAATTTTCGCAAACCCATCGATCAGCATGCGATACGGCTCTGGTGGTTCATTCAAGATCAGAAAGAGCTCCGCAGAAAAGTGCTCTTCCACAGGAATCGGACAGCTGCACTCATATTGCCCATTGTTCTGTAGGCGAAAAGCCATCTCAGTTTGCGCATGATGGTAATCATTTTCAGCACACACTTGATCATATTGCCAGTGGTACTGTTTTGCACCCGTGGGATCCTTGCTGATATTCAAACGAGCTACCATAACCGTTGCCCGCCCAAGGTGATGAAATAATGTCGCGGAAGAGAGGGGCAAAAGCTCGGATAACGTCGCCAAAATACTGTAACTGAGCGCAAGCGAATTTTTCTGTTCTGTAATTTCGATAACAGACTCAAGCACTTTGTCATTCATGCCATCTAGCCCCAACTGTCGATTGTTTTCACTCAAGTATAGAAAAGGAAATCATGAAGAGAAAAAATGACATGCTGAAAAAAATCAGCCCCTCAAATGAGGGGCCGAACAGATAAACTATGGCTAATCAGCGCATTGTGGGTTAATCGTGACGCAGTACATTTTGTTCTAACAATGTACTGATGATGTCCAATGAACTCATCCCAGTGAAATCCATTTGGCTCGCCAAATTATCAATCACGATAGTCTGATGCACATTGTTATCTGTCATCACGTCCAATTCCAGATTATTATCAACCACATGTGCTGCCAACTGGTTAGACGAACTCAGACTGGACAAGAGTTGATCCATCGTTAGATGACTCCCTAAATCCTGAACCACATCAGTAAGATCAATGCTGTCACCTTCACTCACACTGAAATCTCGGATGTGATCAACGTTTTCATCGACACCATTGAGCGTCCATTTAAACAGATCGGCACCACTGCCACCGACTAAGATGTCTGATCCTAAGCCGCCAATCAGCACATCATCACCGGTACCACCTTGCAAATAATCGTCACCGCTACCCGATATCAGCATCATGCTGCTGTTATCTGCAATCACTAGGCTATCTGCACTGGTGCCACTGTGATCAAGTGGTACGCCATTTGCAGCTATCTCAACCCGATAATCAATCGTATTGACCGATTCAGCACGACTACCATCACTTTCCGTTGAGATGGCGGTGAGAGTGAGAGTGTGAATGCCTTGCTCTAGTCCCACCACTTTGAGGCTGTCCAGCGCATCGGAAGAGACTTCCCAACTGCCATTCCCCAAATCCACTATGTTACCGGAAGTGCTGTCTAAGCTAGCTCCTGACGGCAGGTGATCTACACGCACCGTCAAGGTTTCATGAAGATCCGTTAATGCTGCGATAGCACCGAGAAGGGCAATACCTTGACCGCTGACACTCTGGTTTGCGTAGATCTGCTGCGCATAATTCAGCGCAGGGTTCAGGCTTAAACTCGGCGGGTTAGCCACTGGATTGACTTGAATCGGATAGGTTTTGCTCTCTTCTAACGCCATGCCTGAAGCGTTTTCGAAATAGACACCGAGATCTTGCGCCTGTACGGTCAGATCGATTTGTGTACCCGCAATCGCCGTCGCATCCACGAAAACGCCATACAACGGATCGTTGTGATTAAGCAGTACGTTAATTGCATCCGGACTGCCTTCAAGAATCGCACTACCATCTAGGGCATAACTCACGACGACTGAGCTACCCGTTGGCGCTTGCACACTCAAAATACCCTCAGTGACGCTCAAAGTAACCTTCATCACATCATTGGCATGCGTCCCCGCATAATCCACATCCGACACTAAAATGCCCGTCAGCTTCTGCCCTGCCAGTTCATCAATCTGAGTCGTTAAATGGGTCCCATCACTTCGGGTTTATCATTTATCGCCGTAACATCAATTACGAATTGCGCACTGTTGTTATGTGCGGTCGATGGATCCCCAGCAATTTCGATTCCCGCATTGCCGTTGTCATTCACATTGAGTGTCACCGCTACCTGACCATAAAAATCAGGTGCTGGAATGAATTTAACCACACCTGCAGCGATCGCAGCATTGATATCGGCCACCTTGCCAGAGATGGAGAGTGTGCCCGTACCATCACCGCTGATGTTTAAACCACTGCTGTGCGTAGGATCAATGAGCAACACCCCACTGTTGACACCAATTTGCAAGTTATATTGTGCATTTGGATCATCCAACTGCGCATCAATATCCGCCAGTGTGAAGCTATCCAACAACAGAGGATGATCTTCCTCCGTCACTTGGTTTTGAACATTGAGAATGTCGGGACGATCGTTTACCGCCGTCACGTCCACGCTCACATCAAACTCTTGCGCAGCACCTAAGTGCTGACTTCCTGTCAGCCCGGTATCGACTGACTGCACTTTAAAATGCAGATTGCCATTCCAGTTCAGTTGATTGTTATCCCCTGAATTGAAAATCACTTTGTCGAGTTGCTGCGTATTGATTTCAAACACCCACACACCGGCACCAAGACTCGTTCCCAGAGTACCATCAAGCAAGCTCAGTGAAGCGCCATCTGGCACGCCGGAAATTTCGACTCGCAAGGTTTCAGGCGTGTTTTCAGTGTAATTAGCCCCACTTGGTAAACTCGCCGCTTTATCAAGAATCTGCGCACCGAGGTGAATCTCTATTGGTTGACCTTCATTACCCGCCACCTCTTGCACTGGGGTAATATCTACATCATCACCTACTGGCGTTACATTCAGCGTGAACTGACCTGTGTGCTCCACCGGTTCGCCCAGCAATGATTCTTGGGTAAAGACTTTGATCCCCAGTTGCACTTCGCCACTGAAATCTTTGGCAGGCTTAATCGCTAGTGCCGACAGATCCAGTGCCGTTAAACTACTGTTATGGATTTGAACACTCCACTCACCGCCACCATTGTTTTTCACCGTGTAATCCGACGATAAGGATTTCACCAAGAAATCGGTTGGCAATCCGGTGAGCGTCAGCGAAACAAATTCTTCTGAACCATCGTTGTCATTGAGGCTAACATTAAACGCGTTGCCTTGATCGGCGAGTGCAATCCAACTGTCTTCATCCCCCGCCACTGCCACTGGAGTGCCAGAGCCAATCGTGATTTCATCAACCACAGGCTTCACTTCGAAGCTCACTTGTGAAGTGAAAGACTTGGCTGGATCACTACTGCTCACGCCTTGTGAGCTCGCATTGGTCTCATCAAAGATTGTGCTATCAGTGATTTTGCCACTGACCGTAATACCTACGGTATGGATGTCATTACCAGTTGGGTAATTCGGTGCAGGTTTAAAGTAAATATCACTTAATGCAGCAGGTAGCTGTGATTGTGTCAGCGTGATGCTGGTACCTAAGACTTGACCATTAGCATCGACAAAAACTCCCGCATTAGTTTCGTTGAGAGTCAGAGTGACTTCCGTCAAGACTTCCTGACCTTGTGTGCTGCTGTTGAGGCTATCAGCCAGACCAATCGCCAGATTGAGATGCACAATTCCGTCTTCATAGGCGATTCCATCTTGTGTGGGTGTATCGTGCGCAAGATCAATTGGTTGATGATTGGCATCCAGCCCCAAGGTTTCTTGCACGTTCAAAGTAATAGTTGGTGTCAGCTTATTATCCAAAGGTTGATCACCACTGCTGCTTGGAACATCGGCCACAGGAGAGATCGCTACAGGGACTTGCGCACTCAACGTTTTTTCATCACCCGATTGAGTATCCGTGGTAACAAAAGTGACTGGCAAATTAAAGTCACCCGCAAAATCACGCGGTGGGATCAAGACCAATCCTTCCAAACCGGAAACCGAGCCATCCGAATTCAGAGTGCCTTTAAACACATATTGCCCATCGACAAAGTTGAAATCTTGTCCGGAAATCGAGGCCCCTGCAGGCAGATCGCTAGCGTTAATCACGATACTCAATTCGTCAGCCACCGCGTCAAAACTGGTGGCATTGACCATCAGTTTGTCTTGGATCTGTTGACCCAAGTTAATCGAGTTATCTTCTTTGCCGATCACCAAATCATCGGCATCACCAACCCAATTAAGTTGTGCCGCAACGCTATTACTGCCCGACACAGAAGTTGGAAAACTTAAGGTCAGCTCAGAGCTCACCTCTTTGGTGATTTTCGCTTCACTGCTGTCTTCACCTTGGTCATAGACTTTGGCAGTAATGGAGATCTTAATGTCGTTGAAACCGTTGCTATCCGGATCGTTATTACTGCTGTACACCAAGCCATTCGGCGCTTTGATGCTGAAATCGGCTTCGTTAGTGATGGTCCATGTACCATCACCGTTGTTGATCGCACCAGTGATCAGCAGTTGGTTGAGTACTTCTTGTGGTACATTGCCAAAACTCACCACCAGTTGATCAACCCGCTCATTAGACTGATAACTGCCTGTAGTATTGCTATCAAGGTTATCAAAGCGAATCACATTCGCGCCCGGCTGACCACCGTTGGTATCGTTGATGGTGAAATCAATCTTGCCGTTGCTATCGGCTTGTACGGCCTGTGTTACGCTGCCACTGTTTTCTACCAACAACTGACCATCAGGTTCAACAATCGGGTTCACTGTTACCCCAATTGAGCCTTGAATGACTTGCTCAGCAATGCCTTGTCCCGGATTACCCGCATCCACATATTCGTGGTCTTGTTCTTTGACCGTAATCGCCATATTCAACGTAAAGTCGGTACTGGAGTTATGCGGTGGGATCACCTGAATATAGCCTGACGCCGAAACTTGATGAGAGAAATCGACATCCGATTGTCCAACGGCTGGCTCAAGCACTAGCACGCCATTCACTAACGTGACTTCCACATTGTTAACGAACACTCGGCTGCCGTCAGGGAAACCCGAGATTTCAATTCGGCTGAAATACTCTTGTGCATCAGGATATTGAGTATTCCCCGGTGTGTTTTGCGGTACCCAAGTAACGTTAATACGGCTGTCTTCATTGCCGGAAACCACATTGTGATAGTCTTCCGTTACATCAATTTTCGGCTCAACCAAGATACGAATCGTGTTCTCCACTTGACGCACATGACCATCGTTTTCCGTCACAATCACGGTTGCAGTAATGTCGATATTTTCCGTCGAGGACGCGACAGGCTGTACCTGAATACCCGTGATCACCTGTTCTACCGTTAAGTTAGCTTGGTAGATGGGTTTGTGATTGCTGTCATAACCTACAAAGACCAGATCGACATGTGTGCCGTCACTGTCAAACAGCTTCACTCCATCAGGGATATTTGAAAGCAGTACAGATAAGGTTTCCGAGTTGTCATTAGGAAGGTTGCCCGCCGTTTCTCCAGTAATAACACTGAAGTTGAGATCCACTAAGCTGTCTTCAGTCACAGTGGTAATCACACCTTGGTGTGAGCCGTCGTTGAAAGTCTGCCACTGCGTGTTGCCATTCATCAACTCAATCGAAGGCAAGTCGGCTACCCCTTTTACGGTGACATTGACGGTTTTACTGCCTAAGGATCCAATATCCTGCGCTTGCCCCGTCGACAAGGTGACGGTGTCTTTAACTATCCCCTCGACAACGAATGAGAAATTCTCGTTGCTGTGTTGAGTGGGCAAAACTTCAACTTGAGATAACGCATTTTGCGGGATCTCATAATAGGTTTTGCCATTGGGATAAGTACCTTGCGTGATTGGGCTAGGATCGGAACTAAGCCAGACGAGTGTGGCACCGGCATCGGTAAAGTCTGACAACCGAACAAACAGAGCTTCTGAACCATCTGCATCGCCTGAGAGTGTCATGGTGATCACTTCACTCAGCAACAGCGGGTCATGTTCCACATTCGGATCAACCGCATTTTGATGTGATGCATTATCCTCAAAAATCGCAATACGATTCACCGCGAAGCTACCGCGATCCGCCTCTGGAGTCACATCAATCACAATTTCCTTGGTTTCGGATTGTGCCGTTTGCTTACCCGTAACGTAGTTGCTTGACTCTTTAGTGATGGCGGTAACATCGAGTTTAATTTGCCCCGCAAAGTTGTCTGCCGGATCAACCTGAACTTGGCCTATTTTGTTAGCAGGCACGTCATAGTATGTGCCGTTGGCATCGCTCTTAACTGGGATCGGTGAACCATCGCTGTACACCAATTTGGCGTGAGCGCCGTTTTCGGTAAAACGAATCTGGTAAGTAATGGCTTCCGGCGTACTTGTGTCCTGAGTTTGCGCAGAAATGTTGAGATTAACATTGCTGCCATCTTCAACAGCATCGTAATGGAATTCGCTGCTGCTCGTCCAAGTCGCAATATCGGCAACACTTTCAATCTCGATACGCATATTGCCGTTGGTAAAGTGGTCGCGCACCCCGTTATGCAGGATCTCCACGCTAACCGACGCATTCATGCCACCATTTGCGGTCGAGTAATGACGATCGGGCACAAAATAGAGGTTTTCTACCGTAGCGATATTGCCGCTAATAGACTGCTGCAACAGCGCGGCAGACAAAATGATATGCCCGCTTGTCGGATCCACATCCAATTTCACCAGCTGACTCGAACCATCGAGATAATAAAAATCACCGCGGATCTGACTCGGATTCCAGATCGAGACAGCACCTAGACTTTCGCCTTGATCGACATCGTAAAGATTGACCTGTAATGCCAACTTCAGCGCTTCAACAGGCAAGCCCGCCAGATTATCTTGCGCATTACTTTGTTCACCTGTTGGCACTAAGTTAAGTGAAGCATCGTGGCCTTGATCTTCATAACCCGTAAATTTCTGCTGAGTAATGCTCGCTTTATGATCAGAAATGGTGATATTGAGCTGCTCAGTCGAAGTGTCGTGGTCGTAATCCGTTGCGGTGACATTAACCGTAAATTTGATGTTGTTACCATCGGCATGATCAAGCTGCGCGACCGGAGTAAACGTAGCAGTACCGTTAGGTTGAATGATTAACGTGCCCAGATCTCGGCTAACACCATTCACGGTCTCAACAACAGTCACTGTTTGTGTATTCCCGTTGAGATCCACATCGTTAACCAATGCCCCAGCTCCATCACGGAACTGAATATCGCGCCCAGCTTCGTCTACTGCACTGATTCGTGTGACCAGCCCCTGATCCGCACCCTGCGTATCTGGTGACAAATTACTGTCTTTCGAAAACAGATTGACCGATTTCGCAGCGGTTCCTTCTTGCAGTGTAATATTCTTATCATGCAACAGCGGAACATCATCCATAATGGTGACAGGCAAGGTGACAGGTGACGAGTCACCATCAGCATCTTGCGCTAACACCGGAATATTCAATGTCAGTTGATCCGCATTGAGCGGGTGATCGACCGAGCCATTTAAGGTAAAGCTGTAGCTACCATCGGGTCTCAGCACTAAGGTAAAAATCACCGCGCCATTCGCCATACCTTGATAGGTATACACTTGACCATTAATGCTTGGAGCACCCCATATCACAGGTTGCCCTTGCGAGGTTAACCCTGTATCGCTACTCGTGCTGGTATTGATTTGATAATGCGCAATTCCATCAGCACCTTGTGTCGAGGTAAATTGCCCCGATACTGTAGTTGGCTCTTTGCTTTGATCGGTGCCTGTCGCTAAATCATCTTCGTTGACAGTCAAGGCTTGCGCGCTGATCACCGAAGGTTGGTCATCCACCACAGTAACAGGCAATACAATGCTGGAAGTGTCACCGTCAAAGTCGGTAGCCACCACATTAAAATTGAGCAGAAGCTCATCGCTGTCGGGCGCATGATCCAAAGGCCCCGACAAGGTAAATTGGTAACTACCATCAGCATTCAGCTGCAGGGTAAAAATCTCTGTGCCATCGGGTTTGGTCGCGGTATAAGTGTGATTGCCATTAGCATCAACACTGTCTGCCAGTGTTAACACTTGCCCGCCAGACGTCACTCCCGCCAGTGGATTGCTGGTAAGGTTCAGCGTATAGGAGACGACATGATCCGCACCTTGGGTAGTCGTAAATTGCCCTGAGGCTGTCAGTGGTTCTTTACTGGTATCAGAACCTTGCGCCAAGTCATCTTCATCCACCGACAAAGCTTGCACTGCGGTAATTTTCGGTTTGTCATCACCAATGGTGATCGGCAACGTCGCACTGACTTTATCACCATCAAAATCGATGGCGAGCACTTTGAAATTCAGCTGTTGTAGATTGCTGCCTACTGCGTGATCAATTGGTCCAGACAGAGTAAAGGTATAACTGCCATCCGTATTCATCACTAGGGTGAAAATAGGGTTACCACCCGCCATTGCGGTGTAAGTTAGATTACCGTTGCCATCATCCACAGGAGCAGAGAGCACAACGGCTGCACCATTTGAGGTTAAGCCTTGAACAGGATTCACGCTGTTATCAAGTTGATAACTGACCACCCGATCCGCGCCTTGCGTCACAGTAAACTGACCACTCGCGCTGAGAGATTCTTTGCTACTGTCCGAACCTTGTGGCAAGTCATTTTCCTGTACGATCAAAGCTTGCACATGAGTAAAGATAGGCTTGTCATCATTGATTTTGACGGGCAGTACAATGCTGTCACTGTCACCATCAAAGTCCGTGGCGATCACTTTGAAATTGAGCGTTAAATCGTTGCTATCAACAGCATGATCTACCGGAGCAGTGAGCGTGAAGCTGTATGAGCCATCGGTATTCAGCACTAGGATAAAGACGGTCGTACCACCCGCGGTGGCGGTGTAGGTCAGATTGCCATGGCCATCATCCACGGGCGCAGAAAGCGTTACCACTACACCATTGGAAGTGAGTCCTTGTACGGGGTTAACGCTGCTGTCTAGCACAAAGCTCGACACGCGATCTGCACCTTGCACCATCTCAAACTGACCCGTCATGGTAACCGGCTCTTTGTCTGTGTCTGAGCCTTGCGGCAAGTCGTTTTCATGCACGTATAGCCCGGTCACGTTTGTGAAATAAGGCTTGTCGTCATTGATTTTGACGGGCAGTACAATGCTGTCACTGTCGCCATCAAAGTCCGTGGCAATCACTTTGAAATTGAGTGTCAAATCGTTGCTATCAACAGCATGATCCACCGGAGCAGACAGTGTAAAGCTGTACGAACCATCGGTATTCAGCACTAGGGTAAACACAGTCGTGCTACCTGCACTAGCCGTGTAGGTCAAATTACCATTGCCATCATCCACGGGTGCTGAGAGCGTTACCGCTACACCATTGGAAGTGAGCCCTTGTACGGGGTTAACGCTGCTATCTAGCACAAAGCTTGATACACGATCCGCACCTTGCACCATCTCAAACTGACCTGTCATGGTGACCGGCTCTTTGTCTGTGTCTGAGCCTTGCGGCAAGTCGTTTTCGTGCACATACAGCCCCGTCACTTTCGTGAAGTAGGGCTTGTCGTCATTGATTTTGACGGGCAGTACAATGCTGTCACTGTCGCCATCAAAGTCCGTGGCGATCACTTTGAAATTGAGCGTTAAATCGTTGCTATCGAGTGCATGATCCACCGGAGCGGAGAGCGTGAAACTGTATGAGCCATCGGTATTCAGTACTAAGGTAAATACGGTCGTGCTACCTGCAGTCGCGGTGTAGGTCAAATTACCATTGCCATCATCGACTGGCGCTGAGAGCGTTACCGCCACACCATTGGATGTGAGTCCTTGCACTGGGTTAACGCTGCTGTCTAGCACAAAGCTCGAGACACGATCCGCACCTTGTACCATCTCAAACTGACCCGTCATGGTGACAGGCTCTTTGTCTGTGTCTGAGCCTTGTGGCAAGTCGTTTTCATGCACATACAGCCCAGTCACGTTTGTGAAGTAAGGCTTGTCATCATTGATTTTGACCGGCAGCACAATGCTGTCACTGTCACCATCAAAGTCCGTGGCGATCACTTTGAAATTGAGCGTTAAATCGTTGCTATCAAGTGCATGACCCACCGGCGCGGAGAGCGTAAAGCTGTATGAGCCATCGGTATTCAGCACTAGGGTAAAGACGGTCGTGCCGCCTGCAGTCGCCGTGTAGGTCAAGTTGCCATTGCCATCATCCACAGGTGCAGAAAGCGTTACCGCCACACCGTTGGAAGTTAGTCCTTGCACGGGGTTAACGCTGCTGTCTAGCACAAAGCTCGACACACGATCTGCACCTTGCACTATCTCAAACTGACCCGTCATGGTGACGGGCTCTTTGTCTGTGTCTGAGCCTTGTGGCAAGTCGTTTTCATGCACATACAGCCCAGTCACGTTTGTGAAGTAAGGCTTGTCATCATTGATTTTGACCGGCAGCACAATGCTGTCACTGTCACCATCAAAGTCCGTGGCGATCACTTTGAAATTGAGCGTTAAATCGTTTGCTATCAAGTGACATGATC
>NZ_AOMO01000056.1 GCF_000338875.1 Vibrio mimicus CAIM 602
CAAACGACGCATCAGTTGCATTACATAAACGGTTTGGTTTCAGAGAAGTCGGAGTGTTCAATGAATATGCGAAGAAACATGGGCAGAACATAAGCTCAGTGTGGTTAGAAAAGGCATTTAACGCAGAGTCCGCTTTATAACAAACAATTTAAGAGTGATTCGGCACGCGTGGCATTTTTGGTATGCGTTGGTTTTAGTGGTTAAGGTGGTATGCGGAAGCATCGGTATTGCGTGCCTCACACCTTAATTGGGCGTTATGCATAAGGAGAGTCTATGCCAAGACAAGTAGCTAAAGTCGGAGATGTATTCTGGGTGCAAATTGAAGACGACTCGTTGGTGCTTGGACAGATTGTTGAAATTAATAAGGAAGTACTTAATTCTTTTACTTGTGCTTTCTTTGATATTAAAAATAATTTTGAAGATTACGATCTATCAAGGCCTATTTCAGTCCAGTTTGTAACCAAAGATCTTTTTAACAGAGGTTCATGGACTCGAGTTTCAAATAAAGAAGTCGAGATAAGTGAAGATATCCTGCCTTATAGAGAGACTGCCATTAATGGGTGGATTGGAGCAACAGTCGTTGGATCTGGCATTATAAGGAACTTCCTTTCTGCATTTTATGGTTTACGTGCTTGGGACGAGATGCATGATTCAAGTTACTACCAAAAGTTGTTGTTGCCTGACATTCAGCGTCACAGAAATGCATAACAAAACGTTCAAGAGCGATTCGTAAACGCGTGCCAATTTCGCTTCGCTCCAATTTTGGCACACTTTTACTCACGCCTTAACGTGGCGTTATGTGTTTTGAGGATTATATGAGATTTCCAGATTTACGTTTGCATGATTCGGTCGTTCAATCTATCGAGTATTTGTGGGAGCAAAAATCAGTTCGAATAACTGGATTACTATGCTCGAAAGAGAGCGTGCATTTCGAAATTGGTTTCTCAGAGGTATCAGCCGTGAATATAACCCAATCAGAGCCGTGGGGACCATCGGTTTCAGTCAACGAAGTAAGAGTGTCAGAGAAAGGAGCGTACATTATAGAGATGCAATCAGGAGACGATATCCAAGTATTTGCTAGTTCTTTCGCCTACAAAGAAGTACACACATAACAAGGCGTTCAAGAGGGATTCATGCCGCATGGCATTTTTGGTATGCGGTGAGTTTTAGTGATGAAAGTGGTCTGCGGGAAGTTGGTTTGTGCGGCATTCACCCCTTAACGCGGCGTTAGCTTCTTAAAGCAAAAATCATCAAAATCTAAATTTAATCGTTCTGAAAAAATCAGCTTCTAGCGTTCAAATTGCACAATTTGGCTTTTGAGTTTGTTCTTGATGCTGTTTTGGTCGAATGTGTTGAAAGTTCAGTGGTTTCAAAGTCGCTGAAAACTAGCAAGCCTCGATGCTTCAGTGTTGTTAGATGTTCAACTCGGCAAGTTTAGTTTCATAAAAGGCTGAATCATCGCTGTGATCTGGCTTTCTTTGTCGCGGACTCTTAACCGTGGCCAACTTAGCCTAGATCGTTTTAAGTTTTGGCAGCCCACTTCACAGCTTTTGGCGTTGGACGTGTGTTTGTGTGATGCTTTTGCGTAAAATGCATTTCAGGGAAATTTTTTAAAAATCATTGTGAAACAACAGGCTACGAAGCTAACAAACGCCTCAAGAGGGACTGTCAACGCGTAGCGTTTCCAGTCCCATTGAGCCGCGGTGGTTGCAGTTGTTGTGTTTGAGTTTAGTGGTAATGCGTTGTCAGCCCCTTAGGCGGGCGTTAGGCATTCAGGGAGGAAAGATGCACATTTCAAGAAATAAGTACCTATTTATTGCGGCAATATGTTGTTTTGCTGCCGCACTTGCTCATATTGGCTGTATTGCTTTCGGAGGCGATTGGTATCGCTTCTTTGGTGCAGGTGAGCAGATGGCACGGATGGCAGAGCAAGGACTTTGGTATCCGACAGTTGTTACCTCTGTCATCGTTTTGGTGCTTCTTATTTGTGCGCTTTACGCCCTGTCTGGTGCTGGTGCAATTAAGCGTTTACCACATACAAAATTAGCCTTAATCCTCATTACCAGCATATTTTTACTACGTGGCATTTCTTTCGTTGGGTTAATGCCAATGTTTCCAGAAAACAGCCTGACATTTTGGTTAATTAGTTCTGGTATATGTTTGTCTATTGGCGGCCTGTTTGCTTTAGGTTCATGGCAGCAGAGGTCTGTCTTAGGTGCAAAAAATGCCTAACAAACGCCTGAAGAGGGACTGTCAACGCGTGGCGTTTCCAGTCCCATTGAGCCGCGGTGGTTTCGGTTGTTGTGTTTGAGTTTAGCGTTATGCGTTGCCAGCCCCTTAGGCGGGCGTTATGTGATGGAGCATAAACAAAAACAGCCCTTTTGATTTGGGCTGTGTAATAGATGATGAACATAATTAATGTTCAGGCATTTCTAATATTCTAATAGCACTCTCAATTGCTTTAGTGAAGTCTTTATTACTTTCAAGTTTTCCAGAACTTGCTGGCCCTAAAGCACAAGAATACAAAGCGAGTTGTTTCTCAAAAGACAAATCCAACTGTTCATATAAGTACTGTCGAGTTTCAGCGTGTTGCTCAGGTTCTTGGTTTGCAAGACTAATTAAAGTTTCAGAAATAAGCGATTTCATGTAATTTCCCTTGTTATCTATTTCATTGGGTGCATATTGATTATATCGATTAATAAGAGATAGATCGTGAGCAACAATCACATAACAAACGCCTTAAGAGGGACTGTCAACGCGTGGCGTTTCCAGTGCCATTGAGGCGCGGTGGTTACGGTTGTTGCGTTTGAGTTTAGTGGTAGTGCGTTGCCAGCCCCTTAGGCGGGCGTTATGTTTTAATAGGATAGTTATGAGTTGTATTGAACATTTATCTGAAGATGCAAAGCAGAGTCTTTTTGCATCAGTGTTTACCGAAAACTACTTCTTTTGGGTAGGTTCAGGTTTTTCTTATAATTTGGATATGGGAGTTGGGGGGATGTTCTTGTAGAGATAAGCAAGAAAATTGAGTATCCATTAGTATTGGATTTGAGCAATCCTCTTAAGGCAGCAGAACTGCTTTTCTCTTTTTCTAGAACTCATCACAATTATTCCGAATATGAGTTTAATTCGCTTGTATCAGGGGCTCTATTAGACCTCAAAAAGGATACTGCTGATCCAAGTTGGATACGACGTTTCAGAGCACTTGCTCCTAACATGATAGTCACCACTAACTGGGATAATGTACTCGAAAATATCTTTGATGGATTAGCTAATGTCGTTGTTAGAAAAGACTCGTGTCCTAAAGTCACCAGCAATGGAAAAAATATATTCAAAATTCACGGAGATCTAGGTCGTCCAGATTCAATAGTCGTGACCCAAAGTCAGTACTTTTCGTTTCAACGTGAAGACACTTATTTGAATCGTAAGATTTACACACTATTCTCGGAAGCATCTCCGATATTTATCGGCTACAGCTTAACGGATCCAAATATCGGCTTTCTCTATGATGAAGTTTACGCCGATTTGGGTGAAGAGAAGCCTCCCGCGTTTATGATTGTTTACCCAAGTGTAAGTGACAATGTGTTGGAAGAGTCTCGCTTACTATTCCAAGATAAAAACATATTTATCATAAAAGCCGAAATAGGTGAGTTTCTTGAAGATCTTGCTAAAGAATATACAGAGTACAAAAAATCAAATAAGCGATTCTTAATCCAATACAAAAATATTGAAAAGCGCTTGAGGGAGCTCTCTACAAAAATCGTAGAAAATAAGCCTATAACTGATGAAGATATTCTCAATAGCTTCAACAATAAGGAGTCTCGAGATCAAGCGATTTCTGCACTAGTCGAAATATTATCTTATCCGGTACTTTATAAAGAGTTTGGCGGTGAATTACTACAACCCGAAAATAGAATGTCATATAGAGAGATTGACCAGTTCATTCAAGCTGTTGTCACTATCTCTAATAAAAGTCATTATCCTTCTGAAGAGGTTCGCGACCAGTTTCACATGTCGGTTCTAAAGGCATGTTCAAAAACAGATGGCGTATGGGATTTTTATACTGCTAGCAAGCCTTTCATGAATATTTTAAGAATATCTCAATTTCCAGATTCGCCAGTTTTTGAACCTAGAATCCTTCATATTATTGATATTCTACGTTGGTCGGCACCATCAGAGCGCGGTAAATGTTGGTCAACTTGGCGCACCTTTTGTGACTATTTAGAATGGCTATCTAATAGTGACATTGATGCAATGCTCAAGCACTTGGAGGCTGATGATAAACTCAATATGAGATCCTCAGACATTCGTTGGTTGGAGAAGCTAAAAACTAGTAAGCATTGTAGTGAAGCTCTCAAATTGAGAATTGATGAACTAATTAAAACATAACAAACGCTTCAAGAGGGACAGCCAACGCGCGGCATTTTTATTATGCGTTGGTTTTTGTGGCTACGGTGTTATGCGGAAAGTTAGTAGTAGCGTTGTCTGCCCCTTAGGCGGGCGTTATGAGCAGCATTAAAATTTAGAACTGAGTTGTATATGACAGAAAGAGAAAAAATGCTCTCTGGTGAGTATTACGATCCGAGTGACGCAGAGCTCGTCAAGCTGCGTCTTGAGGCTCGTTTACTCACAGAGAAGCTAAATCAAACAAGTGTAAGTTGCCTAGATAAAAGAGTAGAGATAATCAAATCCTTGTTAGGTTCTACAGGAAATAGCATTCACATTGAATCTACCTTCAACTGCGATTACGGGCTGAATATACACGTTGGTGAGAATTTCTATGCCAATTTTGGCTGTGTTATTTTGGACGTAGCGGAAGTTCGTATTGGCGATAACTGTTTTATAGCACCACAGGTCGGTATTTATACGGCAACTCATCCAATCGATCCGATTCAAAGAAACAGTGGGTTAGAGTTTGGAAAGCCAATCAGAATAGGTAACAACTGTTGGATTGGAGGTCATGCAACGATCAACCCAGGAGTAACGTTAGGTGACAATATTGTTGTTGCGTCGGGAGCCGTTGTAACAAAGAATTTTGGTAGCAATGTTGTCATTGGTGGCAATCCAGCACGAGTGTTAAAAGCAATCGAGTAACCTTTAGCTAGCTGCTCATAACAAACGCCTCAAGAGGGACTGTCAACGCGTGGCGTTTCAAGTCCCAATGAGCCGCGGTGGTTACGGTTGTTGTGTTTGAGTTTAGTGTTAATGCGTTGCCAGCCCCTTAGACGGGCGTTATGTGTTTTCCTAGAAAATGGAGTTTCTGATGAAAATTAGTCACCTTGATCATTTGGTTTTGACTGTTGCAGATATTCCAACAACAACGAACTTTTATGAAAAAGTGTTGGGCATGAAAGCTGTTAGTTTTGGCGCTGGTCGGATTGCTCTAGAGTTTGGTCACCAGAAAATCAATCTTCATCAACTCGGTAATGAGTTTGAACCTAAAGCTCAAAATGTCAGAGTTGGGAGCGCAGATTTGTGCTTTATTATCGACATAGTTCTATCTGATGCGATGAAGCATGTAGAGAATCAAGGCGTGACTATCATGGAAGGACCTGTAAAACGTACAGGTGCACAAGGTGTAATCACATCATTCTATTTCAGAGACCCAGATGGGAATATTATTGAAGTATCAACGTATTCAAACACATAACAAACGCCTTAAGAGGGACTGCCAACGCGTAGCGTTTCCACTCCCATTGAGCCGCGGTGGTTACAGTTGTTATGTTTAAGTTTAGTGTCATTCGTTGCCAGCCCCTTAGGCGGGCGTTATAAGCAAGTTGAACTTTGGGCTTTAAAGGAAAGTAAAAAATGGAAGTTGAGTATTTTGTAAATCGCCCAATTACGCCAGAGCAGTTTGTTGACCTCCTCAATCAGACAACGCTTGGAGCTAGACGTCCAACCGATAATCACGAATGTATCAGTGGGATGTTGGCACATGCAGATTTGCTTGTTTCAGCTTGGATTGGTGAGTGGCTTGTCGGTATTGCTCGTTCGGTGACAGATTTTCATTACTGCTGTTACTTATCGGATTTGGCTGTCTCGGAG
>NZ_AOMO01000057.1 GCF_000338875.1 Vibrio mimicus CAIM 602
AAAATCTGTTTCTTCCATATTTGCCCATATCACCTAACGCCCGCCTAAGGGGCTGACAACGCATAACACTAAACTCAAGCACAACAACCAAAACCACCGCGACTCAATGGGACTAGAAACGCCACGCGTTGACAGTCCCTCTTGAGGCGTTTGTTAGGCCGAGCTTAAGGAGACTCAGATTTGTGTATTTATATTACATTTATAGACAATTCATTTATGCATCAACCTAGCAATCAAATTGCCACATACACAAAAAAGGTGTGAAGAATCACACCTTAAAATTAGTATTGTGGCTGGCTGAATCACTTGCGCTTATGACAGTGGTACTCACCTGTCTTATGATTTGTATGACAACCATTTGAGTCCGTACCACCAGAGTGTGCAAAAGCTGTCCCAACCAAACCGAAACAAACTGCTAGTAAAATCAATACTTTTTTCATATTTACATCCAGTTATCGCATTAAAACTGCGAGCATACTCTCACATATGCAACCAGATTAAAGTGATTCGTATCAAAATTAGGCCTAACGCCCGCTTAAGGGGCAGCCAACGCCACTACTGACTCTCCGCATAACACAGTAACAACGAAAACCAACGCATAGTAAAAATGCCATGCGCTGGCTGTCCCTCTTGAAGCGTTTGTTATACCTCGGCTAATTCCGATAAAACAGAGGGTGTATTTTAAAAGTTTTATTTAGGTCTGTAATATCAAGTTCTTGTTTTTCAAAAGAAGAATAAATTGTCAAACTTTTAGATTTCTTGAACCCTATAACACCGACTGTAAACCATACTTTTAATAGTTCTTCCATACTTACCATTCTGTTATTATGCTTTTCATCTTCAGGATCAAGATTTGGTCTGTCAAGGAGGTAATTTAACACCTTATCTTTTATATTTTGATCAAGTTCAGAACAATTAAACTCATTTACTGTTATATATGACAATGCATCAAGATAGTCTTTAATATATGGAAATATACTTTTCCATTCTTTAACTAACGCACTTTTACGTTTTGCGTAATATTTCTCTTCTGCTTCAAGAACAATATCTTCGTTTAATTCCACCCCACCATTGCACTCCGCCAAACAAGAGTTTACAAAATCTATGGCATCACGTGGCCGAAGCATTGTCCTGTCTAAGATAAATTCATCTGCTTTACAACCGTCGACTTGGAAATAGAAAACATCGGCTAATGTTACTTTCTGTCTACCTTGATATTGATCTTTAATCAGTTGATTAATACGCAAATCTAAAATCTCTCTTATTTCTTTTTTATTCCAAGAAATAGCGTAAATCAGTGATTGATCTTTTTCATCTTGTCTTAAATTATTTTGATATATACCCATAAGAATATCAGTTCTTATCGATATTAATATTTTAACTGATTTTATATCTAAAAGTTCTTTGAATGCTTCTAGCAATGCATTTATAAAGTCATGTCTAATGTTACTAGCACTGAGCCAAGACTTATCAAGATCATCAATACTAATGATTATTCTATTCTGCTGACGATCTCCAGAAAATTCAGCATTTATAACTTTTATCAATTCTTTCTGTTTTCTGAGGAGTTCTCTACTTACATAACTTGATGTTTCTCGCTGCACTTTTTTGCATCGACTCATCACTGTATTTACCAGTAGCAGAACCTAATTCAAAATTTGCTTTACCTGATAACTCTCGTTGCATTTTTTCGGTTATTTCAGTAACAACATTATCATTAAAGAAATTGTCCTTATATGCCAACAAGTATTCATTGGCAATATCTGGCTTATACGGTTTTTTGGGATTTCCAACTAGATCACCAATAAAATCAAAAAAACTTTGGTAAGAAGAACGGTATAGTTGGTTTATTACTTTAACAAGTAAAACATGCAACCATAGTGATTTATAAAATGCCCGTAAGTCTATACCATTTCTTATAAGATCTGATACAAACCTATTATTATTAATGTGTTCAAAAACTGTATTTTCAGCTTCTATAGTGTCGTGAACTTTGACATTACCATGAGTGACAATTTGCTTCAAAAGGGCTGTTTTACCACTTCCTGTTCTACCTACAATAACCCTTCTAGGAAAATCTGGATTTTCATTGCTTGGGTCAAAATTGACAATACCTTTGAATACTTCTGACTCATAAAAGCAGTCACTTAAAAATGAATCTGTTTCAGCATCTAAATTACCAATAATTGCATTTTTTCTAAATTTGTAGTTCGCCATATTATTTTAAGCTCAGCCGAATAAAAACGTCTACTCAATAATACATCAAATAAATACAGATCTATTAGAAATTTATTTGAACTTTATCTCACTAACGAAAGAAACATTTAAATCAATATCACCAGCTATAATGCATTTTGATTGTATATGCATCGCAAATAATTAATTTCGGTTCTCTGGCGATTTTGAATTTTATAAAACAGCCCACAATGCAAACAAAGAGGTATAACGCCCGCCTAAGGGGCTGACAACGCATTACCAATAAACTCAAACACAACAACTGCAACCACCGCGGCTCAATGGGACTGGAAACGCCGCGCGTTGACAGTCCCTCTTGAGGCGTTTGTTATAAGCAAGATACCAACGTTACAGAAGCTCTTCTAAATCCGACATTAGCCATGCGCTGTTATGCTGCTTAAAACCAATTTTTGGATAGTATTTTGTTGCTTGTGGAGCTGCTAACAAAATCAACTTACAACCTTTTTTCAGACTAACGAAAGTCTGTCGGATCAATTCTTTGCCAATACCTTTCGATTGGATCTGCTCCGAGACAGCCAAATCCGATAGATAACAGCAGTAATGAAAATCTGTCACTGAACGAGCAATGCCGACAAGCCGCTCACCAATCCAAGCTGAGACAAGCAAATCCGCATTTTCCAACATCCCACTGATACATTCGTAATTATCGGTTGGACGTCTAGCTCCAAGCGTTGTCTGATTGAGCAGATCCACAAACTGCTCTGGCGTAATTGGGCGATTTACAAAATATTCAACTTCCATTTTTTACTTTCCTTTAAAGCCCAAACTTCAACTTGCTTATAACGCCCGCCTAAGGGGCTGACAACGCACTTACCACTAAACTCAAACACACCAACTGTAACCACCGCGGCTCAATGGGACTGGAAACGCCGCGCGTTGACAGTCCCTC
>NZ_AOMO01000058.1 GCF_000338875.1 Vibrio mimicus CAIM 602
TTTGAAGTCGTAGACAAAGCTATCGCTGTCGTTAAAGCCTCAGGAGTCCCCTTTCAGGTTAGTGCTATGGAAACCACCATGAAAGGGGAACTCGATCATCTCTTGCAGATAATCAAAGATGCACAGCAAGCTTGCTATGATGCGGGAGCTGTCGAGGTAATAACAAACATTAAAATTCACAGTAAAACCGAAACTGCAACTGACACTTTCTGCACGTATGACAGGGGTGTTACCAAAGCTAATCATATGTTTATGAACGACTAACATTATGCCGTCATTGCACCGTGACGGCTAACGCCCGCCTAAGGGGCTGGCAACGCATTACCACCAAACTTAAACACAACAACCGAAACCACCTCGGCTCATTGGGACTGGAAACGCCACGCGTTGACAGTCCCTCTTGAGGCGTTTGTTAGGCGCCTAACCGCAGATAGCTGTAGCTTCTTGACGATAATTGAGAATCTTTTCGCACTCTACACTCGTACAACTCAAAACTCTTTTTAAATCATCTTCAGAATATTTTTTTGTTAAGTGATCAATCATTCTCAAGGACGTATCATAAAACCTACACTTCATATTTTCTTTTTCCAGATAATTAGCAAGTTCCACTTCAGCACTATTAAGCTTAGAAATAGCCATATCTCTTTCTCGATAAGCTTTCTGTACTTTATCATCAGCTCTCTTTTCTGCTGCATCCAACCTTTCTGTAATACTCTCAACCAAGTAGTTATTGTTAGCTATTCGAGATAATTTCAACTGTTCTTCATTGTATTTTGATGAAAAATACTCACTCTGAATATTTTTTAAAAGCTTTATGTCCGTTTGCCAAAAACCATCCCAGTTCCATAAAAATGTAGAACCTATTATTAACCAAAACAAAAACGTGGTTGCCGTTGAGATAAAACCTCCGTTTCTGCTATTTACTTTTTCTTCACTACTATTTTGATTTGAAGATTGATTTACATCTGCCATATATTTCTCCTTTTGATATAACAGTTATATCCATTAACTCATTTGCGCCTAACGCCCTGTTAAGGTGTGAGCAACGCAATACCGAAGCTTCCGCACACCACCTTAAACACAAAACGCAACGCATGGCAAAAGTGCCGAGCGTTGCGAATCACTCTTAAACAGATTGTTAGCTGCCTATTTTACAAGCTTGTCATACTCTGACTTGATACTGTCAGATATACTTGCTGGGTCAAACAAAGCTAGTACAGTCTTCAAACGCCTTTTCGCTGCTGAAGAATTCGCAAGTCTACGACCTAAGTCTGAATGCTGACTACTGGCTAGTTTTACTAATATGGCAATTTCTCTGGGAGAAAAACCTTGGATAATTTGCGTGTAATATGGAACGGCAGCATTAGACACACCATAGCCATTACCTACAGCACAACAAGAAACAACATGAACTAACTCTTCTTGTATTGTCTCCGGCACAGCTCCCTGTTGCGTTAGTTCCAACAATCGCTCTGCAAAAGGAGGTTCATTGTAAAAGTTATTCATTCCATTGTGTGCGTTCCAGAGACGTGTTGTAGCTTTAGAGAACACCGTATGCTGCTCTGATTCATTTAACAGACCAAGGAAACCTAACTTTTCGAAAAATTGCTGCGAAGCTGTATGCTTATCCTCAAACCCTTTTGCTACATACTCAGTGTGATTATTAATCAACTCTGACTTAATAGCATTGGTCAACACTTCTTTCAGACCATCACATATATCTAAGGCATTTAATCTAGCCTGCTCCGCTGTAGCTGGGTCACAGTAGATACCATGCACCATCTTCACAAGTAATTGGCGTTGTGCTTCATGCGTGTCTTTTAAACGCTGAATCCAAATATCACATTGTTGTTTATTGAACCTTGGTCCTTTGACTGCCGATATGAAAGCACTTATATCAACACCAGTAGGTGATGATGAGTCCGCGAGAGCATACCTAACGCAACGGTTTAAGAATGTTGTAAATTCTCGATCATTTACAGTTCCCATTGTAGGATGCGCAGCAGAAAAGTTATTGCGCACATCCCTACACTGATCTAGAAAGAAAAAGCCGTCCTCATTAATAATGTTAAGCTTCAGACAAAGCTCAAGAAGTCGGCTATCTTGCAATTCCATCAAGTGCTTTTCTTCAAAGTCGCCTTGGCGAATTTGAGCAACAACGGCTAAACCAAAGTTGCGAATTTTCTGACGCAAATGTAAGACTGCAGCATTCCAAATGTAATTCATAGCGCCATCGAATAAGCCTGTACTAACTGCTACACACATACGCGCGACAAGCTCACCTCTTAAGTCACCCGGAATTTCTCGTAATTCTCTTGGGAGATCTCGCCATGCATACTCGATTTCTTCTTCGCTAGCCAACACACTCCTTGGTATACCAAGTGAAGTTGTTAGTTCCGTAATAGCGGGAAGCACAGTGCTCGGTAACGATGGTAATGTTACATTTTCTTTTTGTATTAAATCTGACATTGTTTTCCTTATTAAATTTTGTATGGAGGCAGCTAACGCCCAATTAAGGGGTGAGCAACGCTACCACTCAACCTAAAGCATTGTACCGTAACCACTAAAATTGAAGTAGAAGCAAAAGTGCCAAGCGTTGTGAATCCCTCTTAAATTGCTTGTTATGTTTGGGGCTCAAGAGTTCTGCTTAACTCTATTTCCCTACCTGCGACTAAGTTTCCAGTAGGTATAAAACCACAATTTAAGTAGAAACCTTTTGGACCACCAGTGCTCTCTACAACACTTGTATAAAGAGCCGATGCTCCAAACTCGTTAAGCAACTCTGAACTTAACAACTCGATAGCTCTACGACCATACCCTTTTGATTGTTGTGTCTGATCTAGCATGAATCGCCAAAGGAAAAGTTTATTTGCGGAAATGTCTGCGTTTACCAAAATGAAACCTACTGGCTTATCTTCGGCATAGATGCCACGAAACCAAGGAAAATCCATAAAATTCGCTTCAGCCAATGAAATAGCATTGCTATCAACATGATCTAATTGGTTTTTAGCAACTTGTAACTGGCAGATTTCATAGAAATTATCATGGTCAATTCTTCTTAGCTCTATGCTCATACTGACAATTTCCCTCCGAAAACATAACGCCCGCCTAAGGGGCTGGCAACGCATAACACTAAACTCAAACACAACAACCGTAACCACCGCGGCTCATTGGGACTGGAAACGCCACGCGTTGACAGTCCCTCTTGAGGCGTTTGTTATGCATGTGCCACAACGCGAGCCATATGGTAAACGTCAACGTAGCTGCCATTTCTGAACGCATAAGCTTTCGACTCACCTTCAATCTCAAAGCCGAACTTCTTATACAAACTGATCGCTCGTTCGTTATCCACATAGACCGTCAATTCGATTCGTTTCAAATTGAGCCAGTTATCCGCCAAATCGATAACCGTTTTCAGCAAAGCACTACCGACACCTAAACCTTGAGCATCGTCTTTTACACCCATGCCGAATGTACCGACGTGACGACGTCGCGGATTGGTACATAGCTCAAAGCCCAAATTACCTACTACTTCGCCGTCCACTACTGCCACATACGCATAAACGTGCTCTGGAATATTCTGGAAACGTTTTTCCCACATATCGGAGGATGGAAGCGGAAGTTGTAATGTGCCGGTGTAGGCATTTGGGCACTCATAAATTCCTTTTATCGCTTTAGCATCTGATGGCTCTGCTCGCCTGACTTCAACAACCATAGTTCCTCTTTTCCTAAAAAATGCATAACGCCCGCTTAAGGGGCTGGCAACGCACTACCACTAAACTCAAACACAACAGCCATAACCACCGCGGCGCAATGGGACTAGAAACGCCATGCGTTGACAGTCCCTCTTGAAGCGTTTGTTAGGTTTGTGCGCCGAAGCTCATGTAGTAGTAACCACCCAATTCATCATCCACTTGCGACACAATTTCAAAACCTTGTGACATATAAAAGCTGAGTGCTTTCTGATTTTGAACCATGCACTTAAGGCTTAAGTTGCCATATTGCGTTTTTGCACCGTTAAGTAGCGAACTTCCAATGCCTTGACCCTGATATTCAGTTGCAATGTAGAGATGATGGATAAAATTGTCAGGTTCCCAAATGGAAATGAAGCCGGCAATATTACCTAAAACCCCAGACAACCAAATTCGCTCACCTTGGCTATCGCGATCGAAGTCTTCTAGCCGAAAACTATCCGACTTGAGCCATGGGAAACTATCTCGTCTAGAGTCCAAATAGAGCTTTCTCAACGATTCGAGATTACAAGCACTAAACTCTTTGATTTCCATGAACAACCTTAAACCTAACGCTTGCCATAAACGGCGAGCGTGTTTTGCGAGTCCAGCCCCCGAAGGGGGTGATGTTTGATGGCCTTGTTAGGTTTCAGTAGTTCAGCCAGTTCTCATCCCCTGTGAACGTATAGCCTAAGCTATCCCATTGACGTCCCACTCCCGACACATGGGGCCACTCAACTGAAAACATGTAAATGTAAGTAGGGAGAATAAAGTACTTTTCTTCTATGCAGTCTATAACTACAGTTTTTCGCTCAATGAGCTTTTCCATCCAGCTACAAACTAAAAACCTAGAATCAGATGAAAATGCAAACAGGCAACCCCAAGCATAGCCTGGGAACTTTTTACCATTAATACTTAGGCTATGATAGGAGTCGCCATGAGGAGGCTCTCCAATATAGGTGAGTATCGCACTAATGGTACTGCTTGGAGAAAGAAGCTGATAATCTTCCATTCCAGCCCATTCGCATATGCCATTGTTTGGCAACTTTATCACTTCCAAACACTACCTCCGTGTGAAACCTAACGCCCGCCTAAGGGGCTGGCAACGCATTACACTAAACTCAAACACAACGACCGTAACCACCTCGGCTCAATGGGACTGGAAACGCCGCGCGTTGACAGTCCCTCTTGAGGCGTTTGTTAGTTTCGTAGCCTATTGTTTAACAATGACTTTTTAAACTCATTTACTTGAAAGTCATTTTACGCAAAAGCATCACTCAAACACACGTCCAACGCCAAAAGCTGTGACGTTGGCTACCAAAACGTTAAGAGTCCGCGACAAAGAAAGCCAGATAACAGCGATGATTCAGCCTTTTATGAAACCAAACTGATCAAGTTGAACGTCCGACAACATTGAAGCATTAAAGCTTGTTGGTTATCAGCGATTTTGAAACCGCAGAACTTTCAACGCGTTCTACCAAATCAGCATCAGGAAAAACCCAAAAGCCAAATTGTGCAGCTTGAACGATAAAGGCTGAATTTTCAGAACCCTGTGCGTGAATTTTGGATGATTTTTCCTGAGAGAAACTAACGCCCTGTTAAGGTGTGAGCAATGCAATACCGAAGCTTCCGCATACCACCCTAAACACCAAACGCAACGCATAGCAAAAATGCCACGCGTTGCGAATCACTCTTAAACAGTTTGTTAGTTGAATTGTTTCACCGCTCTACACTTGGGAAAGGTTGAACACCCCCAAAACTGCTTACCTATATTTTCACCACGCCTGGTTTCACGCAACACCATTTCAGAGCCGCAACGGGGACACTGATTTGAGCTAACTTTGGATATAACAACTTCTTTGACATGTTTGCGATGCTTTAAATCCGTAATGATTCCGCGCTTTAACTTTATCTGATTTATAGATTCTGTTAACCGAGCATAATCCTTGTCTGAGAACACTACATCGTTAAATTGCTGAATGTATCGAATACTTCCTCGAGCATAAGTAACGTTTGGAGGCATTTCGGTTTTAAAGGTACTGTCGCCGATGAAAACAATAACTGAATGCAAGTGCTCTTCACTGCAACCTAGCAAGGTTTCCAGAGCTTTTATGTGCTTGTAGTTCTGATGCAGTGGGTTTTGAAATTTAGAGGAATGACGATAAATCTTTTGTGTCCACTGTTTCTGGCGAACCGAGCCAAATATCCAACCTTTCATATTCTTAGTTTCAACGACAAAGATGCCATATTTAGAAACCACAATATGGTCGACTTGAG
>NZ_AOMO01000059.1 GCF_000338875.1 Vibrio mimicus CAIM 602
CATGCCGTATCATATTCACGACAAGGCAATATGCAACAATTTTTATTTTTTAGGTGGAGTTTTGAGTATTCATAACGCCCGCCTAAGGGGCTGGCAACGCATAACACTAAACTCAAACACAACAACCGAAACCACCGCGGCTCAATGGGACTGGAAACGCCACGCGTTGACAGTCCCTCTTGAGGCGTTTGTTAGCAAAATAACTTACACATTTACTTCAAATTCTACTGACGGAACAGCCTCAAAACCCTTAGTAGGTTTGAAGGACATTTTATGGATAAAATTCTGCATACTATCTGAAGGATCTATTGACTCCATATTCAAGCCATACAATGTATTTCTCGATATATATACTGACAATATATTCTGTTCTTCGAGATGGCCAGTTACTTTATTCAATAACTTATCTGTAGCGTTAATTAATATGAATTCATCAGGCAAAATGGCAAAAGCCTCTCTTGCGATTCGTAAAACTGAACTACAAACATAATCCTGATAAAGTTCATTAAACTTACCTACAGGCATTTTTTTAACTGATAACTTTCCACTTTTAAGTAACGATTTTTGCTCACTAGGAATAATATCCTCCCCATGAATATTGACATTTATAGTCAAAAGTGAATTATCTGATACTGAAAAATGTAAGCTAGAACCTAGCTTGTCTAACTCACTAAAAGGGGCAAGCTCTTTAATCGTATTAATTTTCGCTTCTGGAACACCTGCAATAAGCAATTTTGCTTGCTCAATACTCTCCAACCATTCTTTACAATCTTGTTGCCATTTTTTAAGCGATTTTTCAAAATCAACTTGATCTTGTTTTTTAGCAGATTCAATGTCTCTATCGAAAGATTTAATTTTACTTTCAACACGTTTAAACAAACGATCAATGAAACTTGGCTTATATTTTTCCTTTTGATTAACAGCATGTATTTCTAACCTATTGAAGAATGAAGGCTTTGCAGGCTCTTTTGAAGCTAAAACACTATGCCAATCAATTTCATCACCACATTCTTTATGCATAGATTGGATAATTTCTATGTAATTTTCAAAAACCTCAACTTCATAAGCCGCTTCTTCTAGCTCTTGCATTTTTGCATTTTGTTTACGTCTAAGCTCAAGTTCTCTTTGGCGCTTTTTAGCGTTTCGATCTGCTCTTTTCGCAGCTGCATTTATAGATCTAACTGTACCTTTCCAACCCATATCTACCTCAGTTAATTATTATTTTGCTAACGCCCGCCTAAGGGGCTGGCAACGCATTACCACTAAACTCAAACACGGCAACCGTAACCACCGCAGCTCAATGGGACTGAAAACGCCACGCGTTGACAGTCCCTCTTGAGGCGTTTGTTAGTTTCGTAGCCTATTGTTTAACAATGATTTTTTAAACGCATCTGCATGAAAATCATTTTACGCAAAAGAATCGAACAAACACACGTCCAACACCAAAAGCTGTGAAGTTGGCTACCAAGACTCAAAACGATCAAGGCTAAGTTGACCACGGTTAAGAGTCCGCGACAAAGAAAGCCAGATCACAGCGATGACTCAGCCTTTTATGAAACCAAGCTGTCCGTGTTGAACATCCGACAACATTGAAGTATCGAGGCTTGTTGGCTTTCAGCAACTTTGAAATAGCTGAACTTTCAACACGTTCAACTGAATCATCATCGTCAAAAACTCAAAAGCTAAATTGTGCAAATTGAACGCTGAAAGCTAAATTCTCAGAGCATTGAACCTAAGCTTTTGATGATTTTTCTTGATAGAAACTAACGCCCGCCTAAGGGGCTGGCAACGCATTACCACTAAACTCAACCACAACAACCGTAACCACCGCGGCTCATTGGGACTGGAAACGCCACGCGTTGACAGTCCCTCTTGAGGCGTTTGTTATGATTCCGATTTATCACCACGTTGATGCAACTGACGCTCAAGGCCTAGCAAGAAACTTTTGAGAACCTGGTCTTTACACTCTCTGTAATGCTTGTTATCTGGCTTACGGAAAAATGCACTCAGTTCATGCTTGCTTAAACGAAAATCTGCAAGTTGGAGGATTTCCAGAAGATCCTCAGCCTTTAAGTTCAAAGCAATACGTAACTTTTGAAATACAATATTATTACTTATTTTTTCTTCTGCTCGAGGTTCTTCACCATCACGTTTACCACGCTTAAAATTGATGAATCCGTTTAGAAATAAAGCAAGCTCTCTATCGCTAAGTTCAACAAAAGAATCATCTTCTTCTTTTTTCAGCCAGCAAGAGACTTGTTCATCTAACACAGCAAAGCCTGCTAAAGAAAATATTTGGGACATTATCTGGTCATTCAGATCGAAGGTATAACTCACTCGGCGTAAAACATCATTATTGGTCAAAATAGTTCCTAGTATTCGGTAAATCCAGTGCTATCAACGTGATTACTGGAAGGCTCGGATTTTAGCAAACTTGCTGCCTACACCCTACCAATTGTGCCAACTTATGAGGAAACATAACGCCCACCTAAGGGGCTGGCAACGCACTACCACAAAACTCAATCACAGCAACCGTAACCACCGCGGCTCATTGGGACTGGAAACGCCACGCGTTGACAGTCCCTCTTGAGGTGTTTGTTATGGTGATTTACTTGAGGCTGGCTTGAATAATTAATAACTCTATTTCTTGGTTCGAAGTATTAACTAAACCATGTGTGCCAAAGCGCTTATTAACTATCATATCGCCCGAAGTAACCTTCGTTTCTTCACCCTCAATCGTCATAGTGCCCTCACCTTTCATGATAATATACATTTCTTCATCATCTCCGTGGCTGTGTTCACCCATAGAGCTTCCCGGAGGCATTACTACACGAATAGCAAAGTCCCAAGCACCGTCAAAATCTTTGCGTCTAAAAGCACGATAAATGTCTATTGAACCTTCGCCATCATGGCTATTGTGGTCAACTTCTTTATCGCATGTATAAAAGTTACGAATCATCTATATCCTAATTCCTTTTTCGATAGATTTTTCTCAAATATCTAGAGCACCATAACGCTGCGTTAAGGGGTGAATGCCGCCTAAACCAACTTTCCGCAGACCACTTTCACCACCAAAACTCACCGCATACCAAAAATGCCACGCGGCATGAATCCCTCTTGAACGCCTTGTTATGTGATTGATGCTAAAGATACTTAGGAACTTTTCTTTTGAATATCTCTACTAATTCGGGATCCATGTATTTGTATATATCAGGTATACCCAAGCAAATGATACGTTGTCTATTAATCTGACCTCGAAATTTCTTTATGAGCTTACTTTTCTGGGACTGCTCCATGACAAATATAACATCGGCCCACTCAACATCTTCGACACTTACTGGAACCTGAGCATCATTGCTAATACCAGCAGATCTTACTTCCATATCGGGTGAGTTAGCAAAAACAGCTTCACCTGTAGGGCTACGCAATTTATTACGACTACATATAAATAGTATATTCATTGGTAAATATCTCGAAATCACATAACGCCCGCCTAAGGGGCTGGCAACGCATTAACACTAAACTCAATCACAACAACCGAAACCACCGCGGCTCAATGGGACTGGAAACGCCACGCGTTGACAGTCCCTCTTGAGGCGTTTGTTATGCATGTGCCACAACGCGAGCCATATGATAAACGTCAACGTAGCTGCCATTTCTGAATGCATAAGCTTTCGACTCACCTTCAATTACAAAGCCGAATTTCTTGTACAAGTTAATCGCTCGTTCGTTATCCACATAGACCGTCAATTCGATTCGTTTCAAATTCAGCCAGTTATCCGCTAAATCGATAACCGTTTTCAGTAAAGCACTACCTACACCTAAACCTTGAACATCGTCTTTGACACCCATACCGAATGTACCGACGTGACGACGTCGCGGATTGGTACATAGCTCAAAACCCAAATTACCTACTACTTCACCGTCCACTACTGCCACATACGCATAAACATGCTCTGGAATATTCTGAAAACGTTTTTCCCACATATCTGAGGATGGAAGCGGAAGTTGTAATGTGCCGGTGTAGGCATTTGGGCACTCATAAATTCCTTTTATCGCTTTAGCATCTGATGGCTCTGCTCGCCTGACTTCAACAACCATAGTTCCTCTTTCCTAAAAAGTGCATAACGCCATGTTAAGGTGTGAGCAACGCAATACCGAAGCCGCCGCAGACCACCTTAAACACTAAAATCAACGCATACTGAAAATGCCACGCGTTGCGAATCACTCTTGAACAGTTTGTTAGTTTTTTTCTTTTGAGTAGCGAACGTCCCGTCGGTACATAACAATAGGTCTTGAACCAAAGCGTCCTCGACCATGTCCAAAAATCATGGAAACCACCACCACAACAGACATTACCGTACTAGCAAAGACAAACCAGTTAACCGTATAACTTTCACCCCAAGACCTTATTAAGTCTTGGTCAACTAAGTACTTGATGCCCAACAACAACCAAATAAGCACAAATACTAAACTAACTATTTCATTAATTTTTGATACTGAATAGGTTTGTATTGGGTGAACTGTTTTGTATAAAGGTCCAGTAAACGCGTCCTCTAAAAGGTCAACATGTACTTCCCAGTGCCGTTGCCACGATTTACTGCCTATGTTTGTGAAATGCCATGCTAAAGATAAGACAAAACCAATACAAATGAGAAAATACACCTCAACATGATTGAAAGCATCTTGCTTGTCGTAATTGTCCGATGAAACCAAGGCGAAATAACCAACAAACGTACTAGCTATAAACGCCCAAAAATACGTTGCTCGCTTCCAATACATTTCGATCTCAAAGTTCCTAGTAGCCCATGCTTTTTCAAATGCTCTTTCTGCTTTTTCAGGGCATAAGTCAATCAAGTCTCTTTTATACTCTTCCTCTGAGAGTTCGGTAAGACCTGACTTTTTAGTAGAAAAAATATAATCAAAAATTGCCACTGGACCTCCAAAAAAACTAACGCCCGCCTAAGGGGCTGGCAACGCATGCCACCAAACTCAAACACAACAACCGTAACCACCGCGGCTCAATGGGACTGGAAACGCCGCGCGTTGACAGTCCCTCTTGAGGCGTTTGTTAGCTTCGTAGCCTATTGTTTCACAATGACTTTTCAAACACATTTGCTTGAAAACGATTT
>NZ_AOMO01000060.1 GCF_000338875.1 Vibrio mimicus CAIM 602
AGTCGCTGTGCGGTAGCTTTTGTAGTGCGTGCCTGCACCCCTTAACGCGGCGTTATGTTGCCGAGTATGGTGATCACGCTCCAGATTTCATAAATATTGATTATCTTTTAACATTAAATGTACATGCCTTTTGCTAGAAATAACCACTTAGCGATTGGTAGGAAAACCAAATGTCATTAAGAGACTACTGCTCTATCGAAGGATTGCGACTATCACTTCGGTCAAAATCGACATTGAAAATTATCGATTACAAGGTTGATTTGGCTAATTATTTAGCCACTTTTATGGTGACTAGCCCGATTCTTGAGATATTCAAAACAAATGGTGGTGGAATTTCTCAAGTTGCCCAAGATATATACGATTATCACTGGGATGAGTTTGGACAAGCTATGGCTTCAATTAATCCAATTTTACGCAATCAAGTTTATAACTTAGCAAAGCAAGAAGAGTTGTTTACCTATGGGAAAGAGCAAAAGTTTTGGAAGTGCGTCAGTGAAGCTGCTAAGTAGTTTTGCTGCTTTATTTGTTGTTGGGTGCGCAAGTAATGTTCAAGATGACGGACTCAGCGATACATATAACGAGTTAATTAATCAGCGGAGTTTGTGTTTTGAACAAGCATCGGAAGGTAGCAGGTTTTTTCCAAGTTCAGACTGGCTTAAAACTTTAGAGAATAAAGAAAAGCTCCAGGTTATTAGCTACTTATCGCAGCATGCTTTTAATCAATGTTTGCAGCCCAAAGCGGAACTATTTGAAAAAGAACTTTCCATGGAGCCTCTCAGAATCCAGAAGTTTATAAAAGACCAAGTACCTATTTACCCTTACATGGCACAGCAGCCAGATGGTATTGACCCAGTTAAGTTGGAAGAACTAAAGGCTAATATTTCTAGGCCGTTTATTGCTAGTGAGGTGTATGACCTAATCAAGTGAGTAGTGCAACATAACAAACGCCTCAAGAGGGACTGTCAACGCGTGGCGTTTCCAGTCCCATTGAGTCGCGGTGGTTTCGGTTGTTGTGTTTGAGTTTAGTGTTAATGCGTTGCCAGCCCCTTAGGCGGGCGTTAGCTTCTTAAAGGCTAAAATCATCAAAATCTAAGCTCATTTGTTGTGAAAAATCAGCTTTTAGAGTTCAAATTGCACAATTTAGCATTTGAGTTTTGCTTGATGCTGATTTGGTAGAAAGAGTTGAACGTTCCGCAGCTTCAAAGTTGCAGAAAGTCATCAAACCTCGATGCTTCAATTTTGTTGGATGTTCCACACGGAAAGTTTGGTTTCACAAAAGGCTGCATCATCGCTGTGATCTGGCTTTCTTTGTCGCGGACTCTTAACCGTGGCCAACTTAGCCTAGATCGTTTTAAGTTTTGGCCGCTAACTTCACAGCTTTTGGCGTTGGACGTGTGTTTGAGTGATGCTTTTGCGTAAAATGCCTTTCACAAAAACGTGTTAAAAATCATTGTTAAACAATAGGCTACGAAGCTAACAAACGCCTCAAGAGGGACTGTCAACGCGTGGCGTATCCAGTCCCAATGAGCTGTTGTGGTTTCGGTTGCTGTGTTTGAGTTTAGTTGTTGTGCGTTGCCAGCCCCTTAGGCGGGCGTTATGTGCTAAGCGAAAAGGATGTTAACTACGCATTAAAGTGGCCTTATTCGTTCTGTTATTACATTTGACATCGAGCATGTAATTGCAAGAGGAAATTGAATAACGGATTTATGCGACTATTTGTAATAAAGGTAAATTTGTGGACCGAGATTATCTACAGAGTGAGTATGGTGTCCTGAAAGCGGGCCAGTGCTACAAAGTTGTTCGTAGTTTCAGAGATTATAGAAACATTAATTATGAAAGGGGTGACGTTATGCGTTTCCTTGGTAGTAATTTTGTACCGTATGAAAGTGGTTTGTCTCTGTTCTTTGATAAAAATGGTAGTGAGAGGCAAATAATGTTGTGCGTACGACCTGAGTTTCAAATGGAAATTGCACATCATCTTGATAGTTACTTTTGTAAACTAGACGATAACTAAGATCGCACATAACAAACAATTTAAGAGTGATTCGGCACGCGTGGCATTTTTACTATGCGTTGATTTTAGTGACTATGGTGGTATGCGGCAGCATCGGTATTGTGTGCCTCACACCTTAATTGGGCGTTATGCCCAAAGTATTTTAGGTCGAAGTATGTCAATAGAATCTATCGTGGAAACCACTTGGTCTGAGATATTGAAACTACAAGCAGAAGTCTATCATTTGATTGAACCAGAGAGCCTAGAAGTATTGAGGGATAAGTGGCTAAGATCGCCAAGTAGCTGTTTTACCTACCGAGATGATGAACAATTGATGGGGTATTTGTTAGCGCATTCTTGGAATAGCAGAATGCCTCCGAAATTGTTCAATAAATTACCGAAAGGCACGGAAGGCTCAATTTTATTCCTTCACGATTTAGCAGTATCCAATCATACGTTTGGTAAAGGTATTGGCTCAAAAATGATTGAGCATTTAGTGAATGTTGCGACAGCTTCAGGCTACAAAGAAATCTTGCTAGTTTCTGTTCAGAATTCGATGCAATTCTGGCAAAAACAGGGATTTACAAGTGTAGAGCAAGAAGTGTGTAACAGTTATGGTGATAGTACGCAGTTGATGAAGCGAGTACTTTTGGCATAACAAACGCCTCAAGAGGGACTGTCAACGCGTGGCGTTACCAGTCCCAATGAGCCGCGGTGGTTACGGCTGTTGTGTTTGAGTTTAGTGTTAATGCGTTGCCAGCCCCTTAGGCGGGCGTTATACAAATCAGAAAATTGGGAGTTAGTAAATAAATGGCTAGGTTAAAAGTATTTGTTTCTTCAACTTGTTACGACTTGAGTATAGTTAGGTCACAAGTACGCAGTTACGTGAAGCAACTGGGTCATGACCCAGTGATGAGTGACTATATGGAAGTACTATATGATCCACGAGAGCATACCCACAAGAGCTGTATCCAAGAAGTGTCTGGTTGTGATGTGGTCGTCTTAATAATAGGTTCTCGATTTGGCGGTAAAGGAGTTCCTGCTGCATTTGATGGCATCGATTTTGACGCGCTGAATGAAAAGAGTAAGAGTACCAGTGTGCTTCAAATGAAAGAAAAACTCTCCGTAACACAATTGGAGATTTGTAAGGCAATTGAAGATAATATTCCAGTTTTTACTTTTGTAGATGATCGAGTTCTTCACGATCACTTAGTGTACGAAACTAATAAAAATAGTGAAGCTATAGACCATATAAAGTTCCCTTCAATTGAAAAACCTGAAAGTGCAAAATATATTTTTGAGTTTATTAATTTCCTAAGGCACAGAACAGAGGGTAATAGTGTTAATGGTTTTTCAAAAGTAGAGGACATCAATCAATATTTAAGTACTCAATGGTCATCCCTATTTCAACGGTTGTTACATGAACAAAGAAATAAAGAAGCTGAACGAAAGAGAATTGATTATTTTGCTAATCAAATTGCAGACTTGAAAGCAGCAGTAATGAGTTCTATACAAACTCCCGATCTAAGGCTCACTGCGAGTGGTGCAATTAGGTTTCGCAGGTTGATTGACTTTGTTCGCTCTATTGAAATACAAGACTACCACCATATTATCTTATCTAATTGTACTTGGGATGATTTGCTTCGCTCCGCAGATATTGTAGATGTCAAGGAAATACCGGGTAAAGGCGGAAGTATTGTAAATCGTTCTGGTGCAGCGTTAATTCGTTCCGATGGTACTTTTTATGAAACTAGATTTCCATATCGCTTGTATCAGGACTTAGCGCTAGAGTGGGGGAGCTTTGTTGAATTAAACCAAGAGTCTCGTTCTGCAATTATAGAGGCTGTTAGTGAAAGTTCATTCCGAGGTCCGATGGCTGCAAGAAAAGTAAATAAGTCTTTTGATGATCTGTATAACAAAGATGAATTTGAAGCCAAAGAGTCGTTGTTAGAAGATGATGACGTAGAATTTGTATAACAAACTGTTCAAGAGGGATTCGCAACGCGTGGCATTTTCACTATGCGTTGGTTTAAGTGATTAAGGTGGTTTGCGGCTGCTTCGGTATAGCGTTGCTCACCCCTTAACAGGGCGTTATGAATCATCAGGAATTCAACGTTAAGAGAAAAGGTTAGGTTATGGAAAACGATAGAGAAATCGAACAATTAGCTCATGAATTAATTGAATTAAAACGTCAAATCAAAGCTCTTCTTAATCAAGAAAAGTTACTAAAAGAAGAAATTAAACCTCTTTTACAAAAATATGGAGCTGTAAAATTTGACTATGGAAAAGTCTCTTATGGTGAATCTAAAGGTTCCTCAACATTTAGTCGCCCCGAAGTACTTTCCTATATTCGTGATAACTATGGTGATGCGTTAGCTGATCAAATTGATGAAGACTGCACTAAGGTTGGGGAGCCAAAACAGGTGGTTTATATCAAGCTAAATGATTCATAACAAGCGCCTCAAGAGGGATTGTCAACGCGTGGCGTTTCCAATCCCATTGAGCCGCGGTGGTTATGGTTGTTGTGTTTGGGTTTAGTGGTAATGCGTTGCCAACCCCTTAGGCGGGCGTTATGGCGCAAGGTGAAAATGAAAGCCATCGTTGATTTAATTAGAAAAGATCCCATTCGACTTGAAGCACTGGAATGTGTTTGCCAGCTTGAATTGCCTCAATGCTACATAGCCGCAGGTTTTGTGCGAAACCTTGTTTGGGACTCTTTACATCACAACGTAACACTGACGCCATTAAACGACATTGATGTCATTTTCTTCGATGCCGATTGTTTAGATTCAGATTATGAAAAATTACTTGAACTCAAGTTGTCGGAGCAAATGCCCCAACTCAATTGGCAAGTGAAAAATCAAGCCAAGATGCACTTACAAAATGGCGACAATCCTTACCAAAGTACATTGGATGCAATGAGCTATTGGCCTGAAAAAGAAACGGCGGTAGCAGTAAGAAAAGTCGAGAACGATCGTTACGAATGTATATCAGCCTTTGGTTTCGAGAGTTTATTTCAAGGATTCATCACACATAATCCTAAACGAGCATATGGAACCTTCGAAAATCGAGTAAAGTCAAAGGGTTGGTTGGCTATGTGGCCTAACTTGAGAATTGCGCCATAACAAACGCCTCAAGAGGGACTGTCAACGCGTGGCGTTCCCAGTCCCAATGAGCCGCAGTGGTTACGGTTGTTGTGTTTGAGTTTTGAGTTATGCGTTGCCAGCCCCTTAGGCGGGCGTTATGCTTAATCCATAAAAATCAGTAGGTTGTGTTTGTCGATTTCTTTGGCATTTCGTTCAGGTTTTGTCGGCAATTCAATATTGTTTTTCGCTGTCTAATGAAACGGCAATGCATTTGGCGCTGTAAATTCTGAGTTATTGCCTCATTGGTTTTTTGAGTCTGCGCGAGGTTAGCATTGTTGGCTCAAGTCGCTTTGAGCAGTCTGGTGCCTTTACTTATGGGCTTAAAGTCTGTCAGCAATTGAGCATTGTTTTGCGCTGCCTAATGAAACGGCAATATGTTTGTCGCTATACGTTTCAGTGTTATTGCCTCATTGAGTTGTCGTGCCAATGTGTGGTGAGTGAGTTTGTCGGAGAGGGTTTCCACATTTGCTCATTTGTTAAATGAAACTCTGCATTGGTCAGTTCATAGGTAAAATTTGAGTCAGTTCTAATTCAAGAAAACTCGAAGTTTAGTCAATGATTTCATTAGGTTATTCTTGGGTTGGTGCAACAGTAAAGTGTTGAAGCTTAAGCATAACAAACGCCTCAAGAGGGACTGTCAACGCTTGGCGTTTCCAGTCCTATTGAGCCGCGGTGGTTACGGCTGTTGCGTTTGAGTTTAGTGGTCGTGCGTTGCCAGCCCCTTAGGCGGGCGTTATGCTTAATCCATAAAAATCAGTAGGTTGTGCTTGTCGGTTCCTTTGGCATTTCGTTCATTTTTTGTCGGCAATTCAATATTGTTTTTCGCTGCCTAATGAAGCGGCAACGTGTCTGGCGCTGTAAATTCTGAGTCATTGCCTCATTGGTTTTGAGTCTGCGCGAGGTT
>NZ_AOMO01000061.1 GCF_000338875.1 Vibrio mimicus CAIM 602
AAAAATCCAACCGGCAATCGATCGCTACCAGAAAGAAGGGCGTCGTCTGTTTGAAGTGATGGATGGGCAACTTGCGAAAAATGCTTATTTGGCTGGTGATGAATACACCATTGCAGACATAGCGACTTTCCCTTGGGTGAGAATCTACGAGTGGAGTGGCATTTCAATTGATGGTCTGACGCATTTACAGCGTTGGATGAACGAAATTGCAGCTCGTCCAGCCGTGGTGAAAGGTTTAACTGTTCCACCTCCAAGTACAGTGAGTGATGAAGAACGGGCTAAGCAAATCCGCAATATGGTAACGCGTTAAGTTACTCTGCCTTTATTCAATGTAGCGGCTGATGATTTTATCTAATTGGCCGCTGCTTTTTAGCTCTGCAAGTGCCATATTAAAGGCAGCAACAAACTGGCTTTGATAAGGATACAATTCAAGATTTCTGTTAGTAAAACCTATGTAACCCTGCTCAAGGCTGATCCTAGCAGCAATGGAAAAATTCACTCGATCCAAAATTCCTTCGCGTTTTAAATGAGAGATTTCCCATAAGATAGAGATTCGGTCATTGATGTAACAATCAATTCTGTCACCGCGTAACTTTAAGATGTTCACCCGATTGCCATTCGCTGCTTCCACAGCCATTTCCTTTTGTTCCACTGCCGTCCAAAAGGCTCGGCCTCCGACACTAAAGCCATCATTAATGCCAATTTTTAAGCCATAAAAATCACTCGGCCAATCACGAAGCTTTTTACTATTGAGGAGCTCATTCTGGCAAAACACTACGACTTCTTCATCAAGAATGGGATCGGAGTAAGGGTGAATGTAGGGGCGTGAATTAGCGTAGTAATAGGGCGGAAGCAGCGCAAAAATACGCCCAGCTTCAAGCAGTTTTAATCCTCGTCGCCAAGGAATGGGTTGCAACACAATATTAAATTCCCCCATTCGCAGATCAACCGCTCGCACGATTTCTGGATAGAGGCCTACCGCTTGTCCATGTTCTTCATAACTGTATGGAGGGTAAGAGTCGTCTGCGAAAATAGTAACGGTGATCGGCTTCGCCTCAAGACTAGCCGAAAAGAACCAAAAAGAGGCAAGAATGTACCAAATTCGCATAGATAGCCTTATCTTGCAGCGAACAAACTCACTTTAGTTTAGTGGCTATTTGCATCTACGTTTGTAAAAACGGTTGAAAAAGCTAAACTGCGTAAAATTTTTTGAGAGAAAAGTCATGACCGACGAGCAATTCAACCCACACGACGAAGAAATCGAAATTGAAGCGATTGGTGTAGAAGTCTCTAGCCAACCCATTGAGCTTTATAAAGTGCTCAAAATTGCTAGCGTAGTGAGTGGTGGTGGAGAAGCCAAACACGTGATCAGTGAAGGCTATGTGTTTGTGAATGGTGAGGTTGAAACGCGTAAACGCTGTAAAGTTTTCGATGGCGATCTGATTGAATTTAACCAAGAGTTTTATGTGGTGATTTGTGATGCTCCAGTGACTGAACCGGAACTAGAACCGGTTGCTGCAACACCAGAGAAAGCCGTGAGCAAAGCGCAAGAAAAGCCGTTAAAAACTAAGAAATCATCTTCTAAGAAGCAAGATAAATCGAAACAAAGCTCATCGGCGGCGAAGAAAAAACCGAAGAATGAGCGTGAAGAAGAGAAAAACGACCAGAAATCCACATCTGGTCGTGGTCGTAGCGCGATTCGTTTCTTTTAGCGTGACAATGTAACTTAAAACTAGGCTGAAGATTCAGCCTAGTTTTTTACTGGGGCTATATAGAGCAATGCGCCTTATTGCCTTGGTGCGGTGGTAATGTGGCTATTGTCGAACTCAAATCCGCGATACGAGTACTGTGCGAAGGGTGGGTGGAAAGCAACTCTGGTGGTTGTTTGCCTCCGGAAGCTTTAGCCATGTTTTTCCAAAGTTCGATACTTTGGTTCGGATCAAATCCCGCCTTCGCCATTAACGCGAGCCCTAAAACATCTGCTTCAGATTCCTGACTGCGTCCATAAGGCAAAATCACGCCATATTGAACACCAACACCTAATGCTGCCATGGTCAGATTACGATATTGACTGTATTCCGATGCACCAATAGCGATGTCAGTCAGTTGTAACCCTGCATTAGCCAACTGGGATTGGGATAAACGCTCATTACTGTGGTTAGAAAGCACATGCGCAATTTCATGTCCGATAACGGTAGCCAACTGATCTTGGTTCACTGCCACTTTCAATAACCCCGTGTAAACGCCGATTTTGCCACCGGGTAGGGCGAAAGCGTTCACTTGATCGCTTTCAAATACGACGACTTCCCATTGTTCAAAACCGCTTTGCTTGGGCACTTGTGCGGTAATCGCATTCGCAACACACTGCACATAAGCGTTAGTTTTCGCCTCTTTGTTAACAGGTATTTCCTGTTTCATCTGAGTAAAAGATTGTGCTCCAAGGCTGCTCATATCATTTTCAGAAAACAGCAGCAGTTGATTTCGACCTGTCGGTGAAGCAGTACAGGCCGGCTAAGCCAATAGTCATTAATAAGGTGAGCGCCAATCGAGTCTTGTTCATTTTTTAATACTCCTTAATGCTGTGGCGACCGATCATGGCGTTCATATTAGCACCATACGATCATAATGTTAGCTAGGCTTTTGCTGATTCACCGCTTTGTGTCTATGAGCTTGTCTCGCTACAATGAGTCACAAGCTTACCTTATTGGAACTTCGCAATGTCGATTTGGAACAAACCCGTCAGTTTAGAGGTACTAAATGCAACCTCAAAAAACACTTTGATTGAGCATTTAAATATCGTTTACACCGAGCTAACTGAAAGCAGTATTTCAGCCACTATGCCTGTGTGCCATTTCACCCATCAACCATTGGGCATGTTACATGGTGGTGCTTCTGTGGTGCTTGCTGAAACTCTTGGCTCTGTCGCCGCCAATTTCAGTGTCGGGGAAGATGCCTACTGCGTTGGCTTAGACATCAATGCCAACCATATCCGAGCGATGCGAGATGGCATGGTGATAGGCACGGCAACTCCACTGCACATGGGTGTGTCAACCCAAGTCTGGCAGATAGAGATTAAAGATGAACAAGGCCGACTCGTTTGTATTAGTCGACTGACTGTGGCAGTAAAACGCTCACGCCCTCAGAAAGCAAAGCAAGTTGCTGAGGTTTAAATGGTTATTCAATTCAAAAGTGGAAAGATCATCCTCACCACTCATGAAGTGGTGGTTCGGTTTGGTCAGGAAGTAACCTTGCAAGCTCAGGCAGACGCGATTACTTTGATGGGTAATGGAGCGAATGTGATGATTGCCAACGGAAGCGAAACCAAGTGGTCAATAAAGCTGGATGATGAAACTCAGCTTCGTACTATTGCCCAAACCTTAGGTTGTGATGTGCTTTAAAAGTTTTTTCGCCAGACTTGCTCAAACGGATAAAAATAAGGAAACTGTTCGGCATTAGAGATTAGATGAGATTTCCTCTTTATGGGCAGCCCACGTTTACGTGTTCAATTCGAAACACTTTTTGAGCATTTTCAAGGTCAAGATGTCGAAACTCAGCTCGAAGATGTTACCGATATTCTGTTTTGTACCCGACGTAACGCGAGGATTGTCCTCAATAAAATGGAAGAAGAGGGCTGGATCGAATGGCATCCGGCGGCAGGCCGAGGCAAGCTCTCTCAACTCATTTTTAAACGCAGCCGTGCCGATGTAAGTGAAAACCTCGCACGCCGCTATCTCAATGAAGGAAAAATTAGTCAAGCTTTCTCAGTTCTTGATCAAGACGCTGCAAAGTTAACGCAAGTGATTGAAAGCTATCTTGGTGTGCAACACCAAGAAGGGTTGCAAGTGGTTCGGTTGCCGTATTATCGGCAGCTTTCGATGTTAAATCCGCAAAAACCAATGCGCCGCTCTGAGCAGCATATTGCGAGGCAAGTATTTAGCGGTTTAACTCGCCTCGATGAAGATGAACAACTGCAACCAGATTTAGCGCATGCATGGCAAGCCATTTCTGATACCCACTGGCGATTCTATTTACGTCCAGGAGTTCGTTTTCATAATGGAAATTTGCTAACCACTGAGCTCGTTGTACAGAACCTTTGGCAGCTTCGGCTGCTAAATTTGTTTGCACATATTGATCGGGTGGAATCGCCTTACCCTTGGGCGGTTGATGTTTATTTGCAGAAACCGGATGCTCGCTTGCCTTTGTTGCTCGCAGAAGCTTGTGCAAAAGTGCTGCCTGAGGAAGTCGATCGTAATTCTGATTTTGATTTGATGCCGATAGGAACTGGGCCTTATAAAGTCGTTTTAAACGATGAAAAACGACTCGTGTTGCAAGCATTCGATGGCTACTTCGGTTTTCGTCCTCTGCTCGACAGAGTAGAGGTTTGGGTGATCGATGAAGTGCATTCCTCGATGGTGTTTCCTAGCTTATCCAACCCAATCAAAACGGCGCGTGGTTCGTCAACCGAAGACGTTGAGCTGGATCCCGGTTGTACCTATTTGCTGCTCAATCGACGTAATGGTGTTGCACAAGATGAACATTGGGCGCGTTATTTGTCGGAAAAATTGAATGCTCTAAGCTTGTATCGACTTTTACCAGAAGAAAAGATTATTGAACTTGGTGTTTTGCCTGCTTATGGCTTAAAACCGGGGTGGTACCATCATTCAACGCCTTTGCAAAAAACATTACCTCCACAAGCTCAGGAGCTTACGATTGCATATCACGCACAGCATCCTATGTTTCCGACGGTTGCCAGTGCCATTAAACAGTTACTCAACCAAGATGGTATCAGCGTTAATATCATCAAGTACGAACATACTGTACTAGAGACAGAGAATGTTGATATTTGGATAAAACCAATGGGCATTGCGAATCATCGAGATGATGCTTTGGCTGGTTGGTTGCTCAATTATTCAGATATTGAGTTTTTGAGTAAAAGTGATGATTTCAATCAATGGGTAAGTTTAATTGATGCATGGCGTGCTGACTCATCTGCAGTTTTTCCCGCCAAAGAATTAGGGAAATCACTGGTTGAAAAGCATCAGTTAATTCCTATGTTCCACTGTTGGTTGGGGATTAGCAAAGACCAGTGTGGCGCGCTACAAAATGCTAAATGTAATGCACTCGGCTGGTTTGATTTCAGCCAAGTGTGGGTGAAGCCAGAGTTACCGACTCATTAAGCTTACAGTGACTTTTGATCTTGATCGCTAATTAACCAGTTTCACGAAATAAACACTGCTTAAGCTCATACCCGGTGCTAGACTATTGGCAAATTCAATCGAGACTCTTTGGAGGATAAGTGGAACTGGTATTAATCATTGCTTTCATTGTTGCAGCAGCAGTAATGGTGAAAAAAGAGATGGCAGAGAACAAATAATTCATTTCATCACTTTTTTAATTTCCTTTTGAATGAATCGTTCTCATATAGAAAAAAGCCAGCGTAAGCTCTGTCTCTTGATCACATTTCATGCTCAAGAGACATTGCAAGCTCGTAACCTTCAAGGATGGTTTGTAGTTTGAACCATCCTTCCCAAAGTCGCTCCCACGCCCAC
>NZ_AOMO01000062.1 GCF_000338875.1 Vibrio mimicus CAIM 602
ATCAACACTAATTAGTGAAGTGCAAGAGGCTATTGTTCATGTTGGTGCATTATCAAGATATTTTTGGCCATCGCCGGGAGGGCACAAGAAAGATAAGCAACAGCGTAATCTGAGGCTTAAAAGAGGCGAATACTTAAAGAAACTTTATAAACTTACCGACAACTCGCCTTTAGCTGACCGAGAGCTAAGAAACGCATGGGAACATTTTGATGAAAAATTAGATACTTATTTATTAACTCAAGAAGCAGGCTATTTTTTCCAACACCTATAATAGGTTCACATGAGTTAGCAGATGATCCTGTTGGAAAAGTCTTTAAACTACTTGACCCAGATGCTGAGTGCTTAGTTTTATTAGGTAAAAAGTTTTTCTTCTCGCCATTACGTAAAGAAGTAGAGCGACTATTTCCCGATATAGTGAAAGAGTATTTATAACAAACGCCTCAAGAGGGACTGTCAACGCGTGGCGTTTCCAGTCCCAATGAGCCGTAGTGGTTATGGTTGCTGTGTTTGAGTTTGGTTGTTATGCGTTGCCAGCCCCTTAGGCGGGCGTTAGGGCAATAGGGAGGCATTGTGGAATTGAACATCACAAAACAAGCTCCTAATGTTGATGAGTTTATGCTTCTTAGAAGCAAGGTTGGCTGGACAAATCCAGAGCCAATAATTGTTCAAGAAAGCTTAGATAACTCAATCTTTCATGTTTGTGTTTATGCAGAATCACAACTTGCAGGCTTTGGCCGTATAGTGGGTGATGGCTCAATGTACTTTTATCTCCAAGATGTGGTTGTTGACCCAACCTATCAAAACCAAGGAATAGGTAAGTTAGTAATGCGAGAGATAGAGCAATTTCTGAAGAACAATGCTCGGTCTGGAGCAACAATCGCGTTATTGGCGGCATGCGGTAAAGAAAAGTTTTACTCAAAATTTGGTTACAGTGATCGAACTGGAAATCCACTTGGTTTGGGTATGTGTAAATTTGTTGAATAATTGCCCTAACAAACGCCTCAAGAGGGACTGTCAACGCGTGGCGTTTCCAGTCCCATTGAGCCGAAGTGGTTTCGCTTGTTGTGTTTGAATTTAGTGTTAATGCGTTGCCAGCCCCTTAGGCGGGCGTTATGTGCCATATCGGTATGCTTCGCAAGATAAAGAGTAGTGAGGATGGATAATATTATTAGGGAACTAGATTTTAGTTGGTCGTTGTTAGATTCAGGTTTAACTAATCATTTTAAGTACCACAAGAAAAAGACGAGTCGTACACTAATTCATAAACCATCTGAGCACGACGTTAATCAAGCATTTGAGGAACTGTATTTCCAAATACAGCGCTACTATCCCGAACTAAAGGGAAAAAAGTATCAGTGGATGATTACCGATATAGGTGTTTTTTTGAGGGTAATTGACAATTAATCACCACGTTGTAAGGCACATAACAAACTGTTCAAGAGGGATTCGCAACGCGTGGCATTTTCACTATGCGTTGGTTTTAGTGATTAAGGTGGTATGCTGCGGCTTCGGTATTGCGTTGCTCACCCCTTAACAGGGCGTTAGGTTTCAAGGGTTACTATGCCAAAACCAGAAACAGATTTAGAAAATAGAGAGCGTCGGTTGAAAGAGCTAGAAGGCAAGAATATCAACCATTACTCTGTGATTTTGAGTGCTTACCTGAATAGTGGGAGTGAGATAAACAAAGCTATATTGGCCATATCTTCAGCTGCGATAGGGCTTTTGATTGCTGCTTATCAAGACTTGAGTAATATTACATGCTTTAGCAAGTTAATATTTACTATTGCTCTAGTTGCGTTTTGTTTAGCAATTATATTGACGCTATTTGTTTTCTATTCAAATCAAAAGTATTTTGAAGCAGTGATTCGCGAAAAATCCGAGGATAAGTCTTTAAAAGAGTTAAAGCTCTATCGATATTGTAACTATACGTTCTTTGGTCTTGGTATTGGCTCCGCTGCTTTATTGGCGATTACGAAGGTCTGGATTTAAACCTAACAAACGCCTCAAGAGGGACTGTCAACGCGTGGCGTTTCCAGTCCCATTGAGCCGCGGTGGTTCCGGTTGTTGTATTTGAGTTTAGTAGTAATGCGTTGCCAGCCCCTTAGGCGGGCGTTATATTGTTTTTTCAATTTCAGGGATTAATATGGGTGAGCTATTTAACACTTTGATGGTTTGTGCGGTGCTGATTTCAATGCTTCCACTCATAAAATCCAGCAAGAGTTTTTATGATGAATGGAATGAAATGGAGAATGAGCATTGGCGGTCTAGAGGTTCTCCACCATTTGTAGTGTTCCATTTTGGTATGTTCTTATTTGTACCGATGCTTTTTGGTAAAGATCTTGATCAACTGAATAATAGTAGGTTGATAAAACTTAGAGATGATCTCAGATACAGCTTTGCTATTTTCTCGTTGTTGTTGCTCGCATCCCAGTTAAATCAATAAATTGGCTTTTGTCGCATCAATATAACAAACGCCTCAAGAGGGACTGTCAACGCGTGGCGTTTCCAGTCCTATTGAGCCGCGGTGGTTATGGTTGTTGTGTTTGAGTTTGGTTTTTATGCGTTGTCAGCCCCTTAGGCGGGCGTTAGGTTTTTCGAGGAAATAAGTTGATATGTCGAAATTTGGGAGAAGTATACGAATATTCCTTGCGGATGGAAGCCCTACAGGACTTCGCCACGTTGAGATTGCCAATTGGTCTGGACAGGCACTAGCTTGCCCAAGAAGCCGTTTTTCAGAACTGTCAAGATGGGACGAATCTAAACGTCCCGGAATATATTTTCTGTTTGAAAACGCAGCTGGCGATAACAATACTGCTTACATTGGTGAGTCTGAAGACGTGTTTAAACGTTTAGCTGATCATGATCGGAAAAAAGAATTTTGGAATGAAGTGATTATATTCACTAGCAAAGATGAAAACTTGACCAAAGGCCATATTAAATATCTAGAGGCTAGGTTGGTTGAGCTTAGCTTGGAGTCTGATCGTTACAAGTTGGAAAATAGCAATACGCCTACTAAATCGACATTGCCGCGTGCTGATGCCGCTGCGATGGAAGAGTTTATCGACAATATTAGAATTGTATTAGGTAGTTTAAGTCACCGCCTATTGGAGCCTATATTGAAGCCTTCGACTATGGATAATGCAGTCAAGCCGAGTTCTTTAGTCGACTTCGATTTTAGCTTTACGGTTAACAAGCTGACAGCAAATGGAAAAGTTACAGACGACGGTTTTCTTTTGTTAAAAGGTTCACAAATTGCATTGAACTCATCAGAGAGTATGCCAGGTAAAAGCAAGAGTATTAAAGACGATTTAATTGCTGAACAAGTATTGGAGTTGAAAGACAATCACTATGTCTTAATGAAAGACAAGTTAATGAGTTCTTCGTCCTATGCTGCGTCATTGGTTGCAGGTAACAGTCGTAGTGGGCCTCAAAGTTGGAAAGCAAGTAATGGTGAGTACCTTAAAAAGATTGAGGAAACTCTTGTGAATAAAACCTAACAAACGCTTCAAGAGGGACAGCCAACGCGCGGCATTTTTACTATGCGTTGGTTTTTGTGGTTACGGTGTCATGCGGAAAGTTAGTAGTAACGTTGGCTGCCCCTTAAGCGGGCGTTAGCTTCTTAAAGGCTGGAATCATCAAAGTCCAAACTCAGTCGTTCTGAAAAAAATCAGCTTTCAGCATTCAATTTGCACAGTTTGGCTTTCGGGGCTTGCCTGATGAATATTTGGTAGAAAATGTTGAAAGTTCCGTGGTTTCAAAGTCGCTGAAAACTAGCAAGCCTCGATGCTTCAACGTTGTTGGATGTTCAACACTCAAAGCCTGGTGTCACAAAAGGCTGTATCATCGCTGTGATCTGGCTTTCTTTGTCGCGGACTCTTAACCGTGGTCAACTCAACCTTGATCATTTTAAGTTTTGGCTGCCAACTTCACAGCTTTTGGCGTTGGACGTGTGTTTGTGTGATGATTTTGTGTAAAATGTCTTTCAAGAAATTGTGTTAAAAATCATTGTGAAACAACAGGCTACGAAGCTAACAAACGCCTCAAAGGGACTGTCAACGCGTAGCGTTTCAAGTCCCATTGAGCCGCGGTGGTTGCAGTTGTTGTGGTTGAGTTTATTGGTAATGCGTTGTCAGCCCCTTAGGCGGGCGTTATGCCAATTATGAACAAGGAAGTTCAGATGAAAGTGATTGAAGCGAGTGTTTCAAATTTAGATGACATTACGATCTTATTTGATGCCTATCGTCAGTTTTATGAGCAAGAAAGTGATATTCAAGGTGCTAGAAATTTTATCGAGATGCACATGAAAAATGGTGACTCAGTGATTTTTCTAGCTTTATCAGAAGGTAATGAGCCTCTAGGTTTTGCACAGTTATATCCTTCCTTTTCCTCAGTTGCGATGAAAAGGATGTGGTATTTAAACGATCTGTATGTGTCTGAGAATGCACGCAAAAAAGGTATCGGCAGAGCTTTACTACAGAAAGTTGCTGCTTTTGCCAAAGGCACAGACGCGATAACAGTCAAACTGGCGACAGCAGTATCGAATGAAAAAGCTAAATCGCTTTATGAGTCTGAAGGTTATGTGAAAGTCACAGCCTTTGAACATTACACTCAACGGGTAAAATTGGCATAACAAACGCCTCAAGAGGGACTGTCAACGCGTGGCGTTTCCAGTCCCAATGAGCCGCGGTGGTTACGGTTGTTGTGTTTGAGTTTAGTGTTAAGCGTTGCCTGCCCCTTAGGCGGGCGTTAGGTCACGACGGGATCACATGAGCAATGTATGGTGGTGTCGAGTGAGCATGGAAGAGCAAATAGGGTATAGAGGAAAGAAGGCAAAAAGGACGAATATTAGTCATTTCCATGATACCCTTGAGGCGCTTTCGTGCGCACCTTAATCGGGGCACGATTGAAGAGTGACGCCCGCAAGACCTCAAGGTAGAGCCATGACGAATACTTCGGCTTCGATTTTTTGTCTTTTTCTTCAATTCCGTTTGATAATCAATGATTAATGAGAGACCTAATGCTAATTTGGTCGTGACCTAACAATCGATTCAAGACAGATTCGCAACGCAAGGATTGCCAGTATGCTTGGAGATTAGTGGTTACGTTGTTATGCGTTAAGTTGGTTTGAGCGTTGCTCACTGCTTAATCGGGCGTTATGCTTAATCAATTAAAATCAGTGGTTTATGGATTCCTTTGTTCCCTCAGCTTCTCGGTTTTGTGTTTGTCGGCAAGTTGGCTTTTTTGAGCGCTGTTTTTCGGACACTTATTCTTTGGCGCTGAAAATTCAGAGCGTTGCCTCAATCAATTGTCAGGTAAGCGCGAGGTTAGGGTGGCTGGCTCAATCAGAAATTTGATCTTAGGTTTTTGAGTTTTGACTGCCAAAGTTCAAAGTCTGATTTTCAAAATTATGAGTCATTTCTGTTTTCTACGTTTTGGTTTTTGTTTCTGAATCAAAGTCGAGTTAATCTTGTTTCCAGAAAAACGTAACCCATTGAAGCTTAAGCATAACAAAGCGTTTAAGAGGGATTTGGCACGCGTGGCATTTTCGGTTTGCGTTGGGTTCAGTGATTAAGTCGCTGTGCGGTAGCTTTTGTAG
>NZ_AOMO01000063.1 GCF_000338875.1 Vibrio mimicus CAIM 602
TGTGCTCAATATAAAAATTAAAGATGTCGGTGATACCAGCAACATCTTCAAGTTTACCTGTTCGAATTTCCACGAAATTTCCTTTTTCTTCGAGCTTTATAACGCCCGCCTAAGGGGCTGGCAACGCATAGCACTAAACTCAAACGCAACAGCCGTAACCACCGCGACTCATTGGGACTGAGAACGCCACGCGTTGACAGTCCCTCTTGAGGCGTTTGTTATAGCTCAAGCGTATACGTACTGCTCCACTCTTTTACCACGGGCATCGACTGTCACTACTTTCACATAGATTTGGTGATTTTTTGCCATATAAACTTGAGTATAAAATTCTTTGACACAATCTAGGTTAACATTGTGACTAGCCGCATGCCTTGGAAGCCACTCGCGATAGTAGCTTAGTGATTTTCTAATTCTAGGTGTTACTCGAAACAGTTCCTCTGTACGCACTGGAACCCAAGATATTTGAACGGGCTTACCTCCGTTGAGGCGAGCTAACGTGTATAAATCCTCGAAAATAAATGTCCCATCGACATAGTTACATCCACCCACGAATGAATGGGTAAAGTTGTGAGCCATTGCTTTAATTAACTTATACTTCATGCTATCCCTGAGCTATAACGCCGCGTTAAGTGGTGAACAACGCCTACCACCAAACCTAAACCATTGTACCTTAAACACTAAATTCAATTTAAACCGAAATCGCCAAGCGTTGTGAATCCGCCTTAAACGCTTTGTTATATTGATGCTGCCAAAACCAATTTATTGATTTAACTGGGATGCGAGCAACAGTAGCGAAAAAATAGCAAAGCTGTACCTGAGATCATTCCTAAGTTTTATCAACCTCTTATTATTCAGTTGATCCAGATCTTTGCCGAAAAGCATTGGGACAAATAAGAACATACCAAAATGGAACACTACGAACGGTGGAGCCCCTCTAGAACGCCAATGCTCATTCTCCATTTCATTCCATTCATCATAAAAACTCTTGCTGGATTTTATAAGCGGAAACAATGAAGCCAACACCGCACAAACCATTAGAGTGTTAAATAACTCACCCATTTTAATCCCTGAACTTGAAAAACAATATAACGCCGCATTAAGGTGTGAGCGACGCTTGGCTATACTTGAGCGAAGCGAAACTGCCGAGCGTTGCGAATCACTCTTAAATGCTTTGTTAGATGCCAGATCGCTGAACCTAATTTAGTAGTGGTAACGACACGAGATTATCGTTATGGCCTGATCATCGACTGCGTAAACAAGCCTATTAGTATCATCAATACGACGAGACCAAAAACCAGATAAGTTTTCTTTCAATGGCTCAGGTTTACCGATGCCCTCAAATGGAGAACGCTTAACATCATTAATGAGTTTATTGATGCGCTTGAGTGTTTTTTTGTCTTGAGTTTGCCAATACAGGTAGTCATCCCAAGCGTCATCAGTCCACGACAGTAAACGCTGACTACTACTCATCAATTAACTCTCGTGCTGTTGTTTTACCAGCACGGTACTGTGCTATAGAACGGTTTAAGTGTTCAGCGTTTTGAGGAGAGCGTAGCAAGTGCACTGTCTCCATAAGGCTATTGTAGTAATCTAAGGACATAACCACAGCATCTTCAGAATCACGACGTGTAATAACTGTTGTATCAGCGTCATTAACTACACCGTCCAAAACAGCTTTAAGACCATTTCTTGCTTCAGTAAAAGATACGATTCTCATAAGAACCTCCACATGTACATTTAATGGAACAAGTATAATCCTCGCCACTCTACTTGTACAGTAAATTGAACATGCGATATTGATAAGGCAACTAACGCTCTGTTAAGGTGTGAGCAACGCAATACCGATGCTTCCACATACCACCTTAACCACTAAAACCAACGCATAGTGAAAATGCCACGCGTTGCGAATCACTCTTAAACAGTTTGTTAGGCATTACTCAACAAAATCAATCACTTTTTATATTTAGTCTCGTAACCGGGGTTATCTTCAGGGCGAAGTGAGTTTGGATAGAGTAAGTCAGACTTCACATCAATAGAAACTTGTTTGATATTTCTGAACGTATCATTTGGGTAAGGAATCGCTATCATATCATTAGTAATCTTTTGGCCTTTACCACCGACTTCACCACAAAAAACCTTGATCGTTCCAACGTTAAACAAACTCTCAATTGGATTAATATTAACTTCAACATTTGTGATCTTATCGTAATCAATTACTTTATAATCAATACCCATAAAGCCACTACGAAAGAGAAGCCGCTTGTTGGAATACGCATAAAACGTGTTTGGATATACTAGCAACTTGTATAGTATTAACGCTAAACCAAACCACATTACACACCCTTCAGATAAAAGCTGCACAGGATCTGTAGAAAAAAGTTCCGAGGATGACCTGCCTAAAAATAAAAATAGCAGTATTCCACAAAAGAACACAAAAGAAGCATTTAGCATGTATGCTATAAAATAAGGCTTTCCCACCCAGAATATTTCTTCATTGTCATCTAAGACTGGTTTAAATATATCTTTCATAATATTAGTTTCTAAATAATTGCCACTGATGCCTAACGCCGCGTTAAGGGGCGCAGGCACGCAATACAAAAGCTACCGCATAGTGCCGTAACCACTAAACCCAACGCAAATTGAAAATGCCACGCGTGCCAAGTCCCGCTTTAACGCTTTGTTATATGCGTTGTTTTAACTACATAAAGACTGCTTCAACTTTGTTTCCATCAGCATCGCGGACAAATGCCGCATAGTAAGTCTCACCGTACTCTGGACGTAAGCCAGGCTTACCTGCACACGAGCCTCCAAGCTCTAATGCAGTAGCATAAAACAGGTCAACAGCTTCTTTACTTGGCGCATTGAAAGCGATGTGAGTTCCGTTACCAGAAGAAGCTCCATTTTCACATGGACAACCTACCCAAAACTCAAAATTCTCACCGTAGGCAGCCGCCACATTTTCAATGTAATGCGAACGCCTTACCGATAATGCGGATAGAACTGAATCGTAAAAAGCCACAGCAGATGCCACATTTGAAACACCAACTGAGACGTGATTTAGAATCATTTTAAGCTCCTTTTTACTCACAGATTTTGAAAGCATATAACGCCCGCCTAAGGGGCTGGCAACGCATCACAACCAAACTCAAACACAACAACCGAAACCACTTCGGCTCATTGGGACTGGAAACGCCGCGCGTTGACAGTCCCTCTTGAGGCGTTTGTTATGCTTAAGCTTCAACACTTTACATTTGAACCAACCCAAGAATAACTCACTGAAATCATTGACCAAATTTCGAATTATCTTGAATTAGAACTGACTCAAATTTTAACTATGAACTGATCAATGCATGGTTTCATTTTACAAACCAGCTAATGTTGAAACCCTCTCCGACAAACCAACTCACCACATGTTGGCGCTACAACTCAATGAGGCAATAACGCTGAAAAGTACAGCGACAAACATATTGCCGTTTCATTAGGCAGCACAAAACAATGCTCAATTGCCGACAGACTTTCAGCCCATAAGTAAAGGCGCCAAACTGCTCAAAGCGACTTGAGAGAGCAAAACTCACCTCGCGCAAACTCAACGTTCCATTGAGGCAATCACTCAGAATTTACAGCGCCAGTCACATTGCCGCTTCGTTAGGCAGCGACGAACAATATTGAATTGCCGACAAAATCTGAACGAAATGCCAAAGAAATCGATAAACACAACCTACTGATTTTTATGGATTAAGCATAACGCCCGCCTAAGGGGCTGGCAACGCATTAACACTAAACTCAAACACAACAACTGCAACCACCGCGGCTCATTGGGACTGGAAATGCCACGCGTTGACAGTCCCTCTTGAGGCGTTTGTTAGTTTCGTAGCCCATTGTTTAACAATGATTTTTAAACACATTTT
>NZ_AOMO01000064.1 GCF_000338875.1 Vibrio mimicus CAIM 602
CTGCCAACAATATAAAGAGAATTGCTCCTTGCGAGCTTCGATTGTTTAGGAAGAAATACGTCATATCCACCGACTTTTGCAACATTGAACCCATCAAGGATGTTGATGTCGAATGAGTAAAGGTATTCTTCATCACTTAAGCGACGAACTTCAATCGTACTCAAACAATCAACAACTTTGTCTTTGTAATTGAGACCAATAGTTTTTCCATATTCGTTCTTTTTTGTTGATGATAGTTCTTTGTACTTCCCAGTTGTTTCACACAAGTCAAAGCTACGCTTTGCTGGGAATTCATCAATTCCAACAGCCAAATTAAAGTTTTCATCACTGTCTTCGCTATCAATTTCAAAATGGAATACAGCAATATTATCTTTACTAAGATTAATTGAGTGCTCATTTTGGACAGGAACAAAAACTGGGGCTTCTTTATCAATTACTGTTTTAGTGCGTGAATTGATATTGGCTAAGCGATCCTCAATGTATTTTAATCTGTCAGTTTGTTCTTTTAGCCCTACACCGGATTGTGAAAAAAGGCTACTTAAATCTGAAGTTAGGTTTCTAACTTCATTTGCATCCTTGAGAACTTCAGCTTTTTCTTGGAACACGACTTTTGCATCACCGATACCAAGCTCTTTTACATTGTTATCTCTAGCTATTTTCAAAAAATCGTTCATTGTTCCCGATGGTATTACTAACCAAAGAGCAAATACCAAAAATGGCCATTTCAAGATAGGTACGAATGACAACGCTAAATCGTGCCTAAACTTCCTAGGTTGCTGTTCTTCCATTGATATCTCCAGAATCGAATTAAATATAACGCCCGCCTAAGGGGCTGGCAACGCATAACGCTAAACTCAAACACAACAGCCATAACCACCGCGGCCAAATGGGACTGGAAACGCCATGCGTTGACAGTCCCTCTTGAGGCGTTTGTTATGTGCCCGAACTCATGGTATACGCCTGATGCCCCGTATGTTCATCTATCTGCTCATTCACCAGTTTGAAACCCTGCGATAAATAGAAGCCATAACTCGACTGATTTTCTTTGTATACAGACAACGTTAGCATTTCTCTTTGGGATTTAGCATGACTGAGCAATCGCTTGCCAATACCTTTACCTTGAAGCTCTGGCTGGACAAATATGGCAGCTAAATTGTTTTCATGTAGTGAATAAAAACCCTCGATTTTAGAACCTATCTCATAAACATAGGTTTCTGAAGCTGGGATATAAAGATTGCGCATATTATCTACTTGGGATTTCCAGAATTCAGGATCGACAAAATCATGAGCTTTTACTGAGGCATCAAGCCAGATTTCTAAAACCGAATCTAAGTCACTTTCTTTGTACTTTCTTATCATTTTAGGACTCTATTTTCAGGGGCACATAACGCCCGCCTAAGGGGCTGACAACGCATAACACTAAACTCAAACACAACAACCGTAACCACCGCTGCTCATTGGGACTGGAAACGCCACGCGTTGACAGTCCCTCTTGAGGCGCTTGTTAGTTTCGTAGCCTATTGTTTAGCAATGACTTTTTAACAAATTTACTTGAAAGTCATTTTACGCAAATGCATCGAGCAAGCACACGTCCAACGCCAAAAGCTGTGAAGTTGGCAGCCAAAACTTAAAACGATCAAGGTTAAGTTGGCCACGGTTAAGAGTCGGCGACAAAGAAAACCAGATCACAGCGATGATGCAGCTATTTGTGAAACCAAACTGACCGTGTTGAACATCCAACAACATTGAAGCTTCGAGGCTTGTTGATTTTCATCGACTTTTAATCCACTGAACTTTCAACGTTTTCTACCAAATCAGTATCAAGCAAATCTCAAAAACCAAATTGTGAGATTTGAATGCTACAAGCTGAATTTTCAGAACCTTGTGCGTGCATTTTTGATGATTTTTCCTGAGAGAAACTAACGCCCGCCTAAGGGGCTGACAACGCATACCACTAAACTCAAACACAACAACCATAACCACTGCGGTTCATTGGGACTGGAAACGCCACGCGTTGACAGTCCCTTTGAGGCGTTTGTTAGTTTCGTAGCCTATTTTGTTTCGCAATAACTTTTAAACACCTTTGCTTGAATGCGATTTTACGCAAAAGTATCAAGCAAGCACACGCTCAACGCCAAAAGCAGTGAAGCAAACAGCCAAAACTCAAAACGATCAGGTTAAGTTGGTCACGATTAAGAGTCTGCGACAAAAAAACGCAATTTCAGCGATGATGCAGCCTTTTGTGAAACAAAACTACCCGTCTGGAACATCCGACAACATTGAAGCATCTAGGCTTGTTGGTTTTCAGCGATTTTGAAACCGCTGAACTTTCAACACTTTCTACCAAAGCAGCATCAACCTTAAAATCAAAAACTAAGTCGTGCAATTTGAATGCTAAAAGCTGATTTTTCAGAACGTTGAATCTGAGTTTTTGATGATTTTTCTAGATAGAAACTAACGCCCGCCTAAGGGGCTGGCAACGCATTATCACTAAACTCAAACACAACAACCATAACCACCGCGGCTCATTAGGACTGGAAACGCCACGCGTTGACAGTCCCTCTTGAGGCGTTTGTTATGTTTCTGGCCACGATGTACGACTTAAGCCATAAACCGCATGATCTACGACGCGACCATTTAAATTTTCTGCACGAGTAATTGTCCCCTCAAGCACGAATCCTAAACGCTCACACACGTTTCGGCTGGGTTGATTTCCCGTTGCTGCCGATATTTGAACTTTTTCCATGTCCAAGTCCGTAAATGCAACGTCTATCAGCTTCAGCACTGACCTACTAACGATACCTTTACCTTGATAGTCAGCACTTAACCAATAACCCATTTCCACTTTTTTCAGTTGATGGTTAATGCTGTTAAAACTGATGTTTCCGACTAATTTGTCTTTATAAATCATGCCACAAACAAGCGATTTACCATCGGCATAATCATGTAATGAGCGGTGGATAAAACTTAAGAAGAACTCTTCGCTGTTTGCGTGAGGAGGCCACGCTAACCATTGGCTCAAATACTCACGCTCTCTACTAACAATTTCGAGGTAGTGAGGCGCAAATTTAGGAGAAACCAAAGCAAGCTTTAGGTCTGTATCAACATCCAATGTAAACATGATTTCCTCTTAGAAACATAACGCCCGCCTAAGGGGCTGGCAACGCATTAACACCAAACTAAAACACAACAACCATAACCACCGCGACTCAATGGAACTGGAAACGCCGCGCGTTGACAGTCCCGCTTGAGGCGTTTGTTATGCGGTTAATAGCTTAGACATGTACAGTTCATTAACATACTCACCGTCGACAACCAGAGAATGGCACTTTAAACCCTCAACTTCAAAACCACATGATTCATAAAGCCTTTTAGCTCTCTCGTTGTGCTGTATTACGGTCAACTCTAGCCGGCTATATCCATGAGAAATCGCCCAACCTTCAAGCTTGTTTACTAATTCTTTTCCAAATCCTTGGCCTGTAACAGCTTGGAGAAGACCAATGACCAAAGACATGCAGTGTTTATTGCGATTGGCTGTATTACCTACACCGACAATGAAACCAAAAGCCTTTTCATCATTGGTCAGTAAATACATCACCTTATTAGATGAATCATTGAATGAGTGAATAATTTGGATTTGCTGCTCCAGTGTGGTTGTCCTTTCTTCTGGTTCAAGCAGCATGAATTTAGACTCTCGATCTAATTGGTACATTAATGACAATACTGACTCTGCATCTTCGACTGTTACTTTTCTAATAATCACTTTTTCATCCATGCTCAAATAACTGCATAACGCTCGCCTAAGGGGCTGGCAACGCATTACACCAAACGCGAACACAACAACCGTAACCACCGCGACTCAATGGGACTGGAAACGCCGCGCGTTGACAGTCCCTCTTGAGGCGTTTGTTATGTAACTATTTAATAGCGATAGAGATTTCGACTTCACTTGCACTTTTATAATATTCAAAGTCTGTTGTGTAAGCTCGTTTGTAAGGACAGCTTTCAGAGCCGAAGTAGCGCCACACATCACCCCAAAGTTCGATAACTACTTGTGGCATTTCACCGGTCGCAGAAAAAGTCACGTACTTACCTGAAGCAACAGTAACTTGTACTGAGTCTGGTAATATTTCTGGTGATAATGTATCCGAGCAAGCGATAACGTCAAAAGCCCCTGTAAAATCAGACTCGTAGTTTGTGTACAAACCAAAAACTTTTGATTTTTCATTTAGCTTTGGAGCCGCATTTGCGTAAAACCTAGCCCAAAGTTCTCCGATTTTTGCAGTAGATGGTGATACCTCATCCGCATTATTAGTACGGATAACAAAGCCTGTAACATCGAAGCTATCCATTTCACTGATGTTCATATTTCCTCCTAGTTACATAACGCCGCATTAAGGCGTGAACAACGCAATACACATCGGCTACCGCATTGCGCCTTAAACACAAAATTCGACGCAAACCGAAAATGCCACGCGTTGTGAATCGCGCTTAAATGCTTTGTTATACGCCCAACACTGAACCTACGATTTTAAGCCAAGCCCCACTTTGTAAGCACGAATTTTTATGTGTATTGATGCACTTTTGTGAGACTAAGACATTCAGCGATTTTTGATTGAAGCGCACTTGAAACACACAACACCAAAGAAAACAGAACTTCAGCAAGCACGTAAGCTTTTGGGCAGACTACTTGATAGGGCTGAGTTTCAACAAACACTACCGCGTCGAATTTGAGCCTGAAGGCTTCGGGAAGATTACCTGATGATTTAACGAAAACACAAGGAAATACAAAGCGATGAACCACAAGAAAAGGTGACTTTGATACAAGGAATAATCAGCAAAACTCGCTCTACGTATAACGCCCGCCTAAGGGGCTGGCAACGCATTTCCACCAAACTCAAACACAACAACCGTAACCACTTTGGATCAATGGGACTGGAAACGCCGCGCGTTGACAGTCCCTCTTGAGGCGTTTGTTATGTTTATGGCGCTCATTTTACAGACAACTTTCCAACCCAATATACCTTAAAAGGGCCTATACCCTTGTGTGACTGCCCAAGAGCAACAACAACTTCTTTTCCTGACTTGAACCCTTCAAATAATGATGGCTCTGAAACCAACGAATTTTCATTTAGTAAGTATTCGCCCTGAGAATTTTCCCAGTAAAACGAATGCTCTAAACCATCCACAATTACTTTCGCAGTATTTGGTAGCCCAACTAGTATTGGACTAAAAGAGGTGTAGTCATATTGAGTGGCATCTAAAATTAGTGCTTCGCTTGACTCAATAGAATAAATCTTACCCGACATCCCCATTTGGATATGCTCTTTATCTACAACTATTCGTTGAGAATCGGTATCAGAAAAAGCAAATGGCGTATAGAAAATGACGCTTAACAATAGTGCTAATAATTTCATTTAAACTTCCTTTTAAACATAACGCCCAATTAAGGGGTGAACAACGCCTCCACCCAAACCTAAAGCATTGTGCCATAAACACTAAAACTGAAGTAGAAGCAAAAGTGCCAAGCGTTGTGAATCCCTCTTAAATTGCTTGTTAGCCGTAATTTGGGAACACTTTTTGTTTAAGCTTTCGCAATAGCCGAGAATAAGATATTACTTGAACATTCGGATGCATCCGATTCCAAGCAGCTTTAAATTCTCTAACCATTTCTGCTTCGGACTCTTCTTCCGTACCGATAAGAATAATACCTCTAGGCTCACGAAAACCTTTAAGACCTAGCTCATCACGCAGATATGCTTGCGATTTTGATGCAGTATCGATGTAGCTTATTAATTGACAAATCCCTTTATTAGAATCTGAGGAAAGATAGACTCTTTTCCCTTTGTGAACAAAAGCGTTTTGGCGAGGACCTTTTAACTCGAGAATAAACCACTGCAAACCATCACTATTTGCACCAGAAATGACGTAATCTGGAATCATCCCACCTTTTGCATCACCCGCAGAAGGGCGCAACTCTAGTTTAGGGTATATCCAAGTTGCATGGTGGCCTGTCGAAAACAAAAAAGCAGTTAAAGCTAATACTTCCGGATTGCGCGCAAAATACTTTTCAACTTCAGTTTCACTTGCCTTACCATTTACTAATGACTCAAGCTCAATGTATTGCGCTTCCGTAACGTCATGCTGCGATACATAATGATCTTTCTTGGGCCAATGTTCAGGCCAATCTTCAAAGATGGAATCTACGCTTGCTGGTCTTATTTTTATCATCCAAATCTCCATTACGGCTAACGCCCGCCTAAGGGGCTGGCAACGCATTACACTAAACTCAAACACAGCAACCGTAACCACAACGGCTCATTGGGACTGGAAACGCCGCGCGTTGACAGTCCCTCTTGAGGCGTTTGTTATGTGTGTGCTGATGATTGCTCTTGTTCTAGCTCTTTTTTCTGCTTGAGCTTAACCTCATCCCAAGAAATACCATTCTCGATTGCAGATACACGTTCTTCATATTTTCGACATGCTCTTTGGACAACAGACTCAATCTTAACTCCTACCTCTTTTTCGAGAGACAGGATCGCATTTAGGTAGTCCCACAGCACATCACCTAATTCATCTTCGAGGTAACAGAGGCGATTCTTAGGAATTTCTTCGACAACTTCATCGACTTCTTTTTTAATCTCAGCCAAATAAGTAGATGAACCTAAATACCAAGAATTACTCTTGTCGAATTCAGATTTACGTTTGGCTATTTCAAGTAATTTATCAAGATGTTGCATTTAACTTCCCACAAAAACACATAACGCCCGCCTAAGGGGCTGGCAACGCATAACACAAAACTTAAACATAACAACCGTAACCACCACGGCTCAATGAGACTGAAAACGCCACGCGTTGACAGTCCCTCTTGAGGCGTTTGTTAGCATTCTTGTTGAAGATTAGCGCACATCATTGAAGCGATGGTTTGAGAATTGGTATCACTTTTCGACAATAGACCATCAACAACACCTTTTTGATTTATCCCTGACTGGTTCTGACTCAACTTCCATTTACCACTGAGGGAGTCTATGGAAATTTCAATACCAACTACCGCTGATAGCATATTCTGAATATAGGATTCAGGGGCGTCCGACATCGACCACGGAACTACCTGCTCTCGCTCATGTTCGGAAGTTAATTGCTCAAGAACTCCAACTATCCACTGAGGATCATGAATAAACCGTATTTTTCCTTTCACATGTACAACAACATAATTCCACGTGGGGACAGCCTTACCATTTTCTTTCTTAGTCGGATAATAGTTCGGGGATATATAGGTATTTGGGCCATTAAAAATTACTAGTACTTCGGATAGTGTCTCCGTGGTTTTCCAGAGTGAGTTGGCCTTAGCTATATGCCCTTTTAAATATAATTCCCCATCCAATTCCATCAAACATAACGGAAGATGATTAGCATAAATCCCCGACTCAGATAAAGTAATAACTGTTGCGAATGGATATTCGCGTATCAACCCCACTAGTTCTTCAATGTTTTCCTGTTTAAACTTCTCTGGAATATGCAAATTTCTCTCCTTGAATGCTAACGCCCGCCTAAGGGGCTGGCAACGCATAACACTAAACTCAAGCACAACAACCATAACCACCGCGGCTCAATGGGACTGGAAACGCCACGCGTTGACAGTCCCTCTTGAGGCGTTTGTTAGGCGATTAATCGACCAACTCTATCCCTAAGCATTCCAATAAATTCAAAGCTTCATAACGAGAAAACTTAGCCCCTTTGACTTGGTTCTCTAACACATTAATTGCGTAATTTGTCGACTCGCTGAAATCCACTTTTTGTAAGTTAGTCCGCATGAATAAACTATGCGTAAAATCGCAGTAACACATTGTTGAACTGGCAAAATTTCCTTCACGGAAGTCCACATCATGCAACTTACACTCATCGAGTGTTAACTCATTCAATGTCAGCCCAAAGAATGAGGCGTCGTTCAAAATACAACGCTGAAATTTAAGCTCAAAATCTAAGTGATAGACAGGCCACGTTGCTCTTGTCCAGTCGATACCCACGAGCTTACTGTCTTGAAATGACACACCAAATAAACGTGCATTGGGGAAACTCGCTAAACTGAGATTACAACGTGCAAACTCGCAACTTACAAACTTGCAGTTTTGGAACTGTACGCCAGACAAATCACAATCTGAAAAATGACATTCTTCAAATTCTATGTCTTTGAAACTATTTTCTGATAACTCAAGCTTCTCGAAGGAAACCTCTAGATACTGCTCACCACTTTTCAAAGATTTCATCGTTTCCTCCAATCGCCTAACGCCCGCTTAAGGGGCTGGCAACGCATACCACTAAACTCAATCACAACAACTGTAACCACCGCGGCTCAATGGGACTGGAAACGCTACGCGTTGACAGTCCCGCTTGAAGCGTTTGTTATGTGCCTGACTGTAATGCCTTTTATGGCATATTTTCAATTCTAGAAACCTACGATTGAGAGCTTACACCGCTTTACGTTTCTAATTCGGAGTTTCTTACAATGGTCATCAGTAAGAGTATCGGGATCCTCAAACCCTTTAAGTAAGGGTAATAGACTGAATAGCCAACGATTTTGCTTACGACAAATGCAGGTCTGTCTAGATTAAGAGTCGGCGTCTTGGGGGCATATTATGCCAAACAGCATTCGATAAAAGTCATGACAAAGAGAACGTAACAAACTGAATTTATTAGGGATGAATAAGAAGAAAAGGTATGTTGAACCCAAAAGCACATAACGCCCGCCTAAGGGGCTGGCAACGCACGACCACTAAACTCAAACACACCAACCATAACCACCGCGGCTCATTGGGACTGGAAACGCCACGCGTTGACAGTCCCTCTTGAGGCGTTTGTTATGCCAATTTTACCCGTTGAGTGTAATGTTCAAAGGCTGTGTCTTTCACATAACCTTCAGACTCATAAAGCGATTTGGCTTTTTCATTGGATACCGCTGTCGCCAGTTTGACTGTTATCGCGTCTGTGTCTTTGGCAAAAGCAGCAACTTTCTGTAGTAAAGCTCTGCCGACACCTTTTTTACATGCATTCTCAGACACATACAGATCGTTTAAATACCACATCCTTTTCATCGAAACTGAGGAAAAGGAAGGATATAGCTGTGCAAAACCTAGAGACTCATTACCTTCTGATAAGGCTAGAAAAATCACTGAGTCACCATTTTTCATGTGCATCTCGATAAATTTTCTAGCACCTTGAATATCACTTTCTTGCTCATAAAACTGACGATAGGCATCAAATAAGATCGCAATGTCAAATAAATTTGAAACACTCGCTTCAATCACTTTCATCTGAACTTCCTTGTTCATAATTGGCATAACGCCCGCCTAAGGGGCTGGCAACGCATTAACACTAAACTCAAATACAACAACCGTAACCACTTCGGCTCATTGGGACTGGAGACGCCGCGCGTTGACAGTCCCTCTTGAGGCGTTTGTTAGGCTTTTTTTACCCAGTTCTCTTTGCTTTTTAGCTCATGGTAAAGGGAATTGGAGTCCTTAAACCAAACCAGTTCGTAAAACTCATTGTTTGTAAACAACAGTTTTACCTTTGGTGTACCTAGAAATTTCGTGTACTCGACAGACACAATATCTTCGTTATTTCTCTGAAAGTTGTAGCCTGAGGCTTGGTGACAAAGTTCAAATCCAGTGTTAGTTACACTAATCGTTTCACTCCGATGGTTGTATAGAGCACCACTATAATGCTGATCGATAAACCTCAATACACACATAATGACTGCACAAATGACTAGACCTGTAGTCAGAGAATCATTTATGACAAAAACTGAAGGTTTGAAATATAAAGTAACTAAGCAAGGGATCAGAAATCCATAGTTAAGCCACTTTAACAATTTCAATCGCCGTTCCAATAACTCAATATCACACTCGTATTTCATTAACCTTCGCCAAAAGCCTAACGCCGCGTTAAGGGGTGCCGGCACGCAATACAAAAGCTTCCGCAAAGCGCCATAAACACTGAACTCAACGCATACTAAAAATGCCACGCGTGCCAAATCCCTCTTAAACGCTTTGTTATATTCATTGCGTGTTACTACCAGTTTTTTTCCACTTCGTAGTAATACCGAATTGCCATACAAAATTTTCGGACGTCTAATTTAATGCTCCAGCTATGCTGATTAAACGTACCTTTTAAAACACAAAACCCATTCCAGTATTTTTTAGTGCTTTCATTACTTACTAGTTCCAACTCAAAAGCTTCAGCATGAATAATTTTATTACAACACTCTCTTAGTGAATTGTCTAAACTTTCCAGAAATCACTTCAACTATATTTGGAAAATATTCATATGCTTCAATGTCTGATGAGTAAAACGCTTCCCCTTCTTCAGGTTCTTCATCAGGAGAGTATGTGTCCTTATATATTCTAGTTTTAGTTGCACATTGAATTAGCAATGAGCTAACATTTTCGCGCAGCCAACCTAAATATTCGTCATAGGAAAAATCCAATTCAGTAATCTCATAGTCATATGTTTTATCATTGGAATATGAGCTATGTAATGCCTCGATATAACTACGGCTTCCCGATACAATTTGTTCTAATAACATTGCATCACTGAATATCTTATTAAAAACTATCGTATGCCCCATGATGCTCCTTTAGAATATAACGCCCGCCTAAGGGGCTGGCAACGCATTACCACTAAATTCAAACACAACAACCGAAACCACCGCGGCTCAATGGGACTGGAAACGCTACGCGTTGACAGTCCCTCTTGAGGCGTTTGTTAGCTTCGTAGCCCATTGTTTAACAATGACTTTTTAAACACATTTGCTTGACATGTATTTTACGCAAAAGCATCACTCAAACACACGTCCAACGCCAAAAGCTGTGAAGTGAACTGCCAAAACTCGCAGCGATCAAGGTTAAGTTAGCCACTTACCGCATTTCCACAAAGAAAGCGCGATTTCAGCGACGATGCTGTTTTTTGTGAAACAAAGTTGACCGAGTTGAACATCCAACAACTTTGAAGCATTGAGACTTGTTGGCTTTCAGCAGCTTTGAAACTGCGGAACTTCCAACACTTTCTACCAAATCAGCATCTAGCAAAATTCAAATGCCAAATTGTGCAATTTGAACACTAAAAGCTGATTTTTCAGAACAAGAAGTTTGGATTTTGATGATTTTAGCCTTTAAGAAGCTAACGCCCGCCTAAGGGGCTGGCAACGTATAACACCAAACTCAAACACAACAGCCGTAACCACCGCGGCTCAATGGGACTGGAAACGCCGCGCGTTGACAGTCCCTCTTGAGGCGTTTGTTATATGCGGAGCTCAATGAATGACATTAGAATATCTTTAACTTGAGCCATAACTAATCCTATGAAATATAAGACAACTGCTGCTATTACACCACCTACAACTGCCTGCACTGTCCAATGCAAAACATATGCATTTTGGCGTTGAAATCTAACATTTGGAAATGTGAGGTCAATACCTTTAAGTACAAGTTGATTTAAATACATCCATAAATTTGAGTAAATTAATAATAAGAATACAAAACTAACGACAAAAGGGCTATCTACAGATAGTAATGGACTTATTTTTTTTGCCAAAACCAGACTAATAATGAATCCTAAAATAACGCCACCAATTTGAACTAATAGTGTTGTCCATTGAGTCCTTATAAAGCCATTCTTGTTTTTTATTCTAGCGATTATATCTCTATATGAAGAATATGCAGATTCTACCCAATCTTTATCTTCGCTCGATACAGCAAGCCAGCAGTTATTTTGATCGTTAACATCAAAACGAAATTCACTATGGCAACCAAATTCTCTACCTGTATTTTTACTTTGTTGAGACTCCATACAAATCACAACTCTTTCGACTTTTTTTGCTGTTTTATAGAATTTCAAAAATTCGTCGATTGAATAAAAGCGATATCCTTTTCTATCAAATCTGAGTACATAACTAACAAATTGCAATTGTCCAGAAGATTTTTCTTGCTCTGTCAGTTTCTCATTAATACTTATTGCTCTAAGCAAAAACTCATCACTTATATCTTTCAATACACTCTCATCAACCGTTATATTTTTTATTGACTCATCTCTCAGATATCGTCCCATATATCACTCATCTCTCTCTAGCATATAACGCCCGCCTAAGGGGCTGGCAACGCATTAACACTAAACTCAAACACAACAACCGAAACCACCGCGACTCAATGGGACTGGAAACGCCACGCGTTGACAGTCCCTCTTGAGGCGTTTGTTATGTTGCACTACTCACTTGATTAGGTCATACACCTCAC
>NZ_AOMO01000065.1 GCF_000338875.1 Vibrio mimicus CAIM 602
AAGGGGCTGGCAAACGCATTAACACTAAACTCAAACACAACAACCATAACCACCGCGGCTCAATGGGACTGGAAACGCCGCGCGTTGACAGTCTCTCTTGAGGCGTTTGTTAGCTTCGTAGCAGATTGTTTAACAATGGTTTTTAACACATTTGCTTGATAGTCATTTTACGCAGAAGCATCACACAAAAACACGTCCAACGCTAAAAGCTGTGAAGTTGGCTGCCAAAACTCAAAACGATCAAGCTAAGTTGGCCACGGTTAAGAGTCAGCGACAAAGAAAGCAAGATCACAGCGATGATTCCGCCTTTTGTGAAACCAAACTTTCCGTGTGGAACATCCAACAAAAGTGAAGCATCGAGGTTTGATGGTTTTCAGCCACTTTGAAACTGCTGAACATTCAACACTTTCTACCAGATCAGCATCAAGCAAAACTCAAAAGCCAAATTGTGCAATTTGAACGCTAAAAGCTGAGTTTTTAGAACAATTGAGCTTAGATTTCGATGATTTCAGCCTTTAAGAAGCTAACGCCGCGTTAAGGGGTGAATGCCGCATAAACTAAGTTTCTGCAGACCACTTTCACCACAAAAACTCTCTGCAAACCAAAAATGCCACGCGGCATGAATCCCGCTTAAACGCCTTGTTATGTGTTTGAATTAACAGCTAAAGATTACCTTTTTTGACCACAAAGCGCGATAATTTATGCCCCAATGCGAAACTTACTACCGCTACAGTAACAGTAACTATTATTGAGAAAAGATAGCCAACTGTTGCCGAGACACCAAAACCCCAAACGAAAGAAAATACCAAACCCTGAAAAGCTTCGTAAGGCCAAACGAGAAGCGGAAAGTGGGATCCGTCCATGATGACGAAAACTAGGGTACTCAAAGATAAAACCGATGATAAGAACCCAATGATATTGTGACGATTCATACTAGTAATCCACTAGAAACATTTTCCGCAATTCTAATTTTTACTTTTTGATTTAGAAAGATAAATTCCGGAAAGACACATAACGCCGCGTTAAGGGGTGCAGGCACGCACTACAAAAGCTACCGCACAGCGACTTAATCACTGAACCCAACGCAAACCGAAAATGCCACGCGTGCCAAATCCCTCTTAAACGCTTTGTTAAATTGCAATTTCCCTTAGCTTTGCTTGTGCGAACACTGTGATTAAACTATTTGTATTGCGCTCTACCTCAAAATAACCACCCGAAGTTGAAAGTTGGTGAACCGTTAATGAGTCCGCGCTCAGTTTCTTAAACCAATATGGTGCAAGAGAGCATTGTGCTGAACCTGTCGCCAAGTCTTCAGATATGCCAATTTTTGGGGCGAAGTATCTTAGGACATAACCACTCTTACCATTAGCTGCTGTCACGATCAGAGCATGATACTCATTGAGTTTTCTGAAGCGTTCATCGTCTGGCTGGAAACTAATTACCCTTTCTACAGTGGGGAAAACTAAGACTAAGTCTCGTGTAGAAAAAATATCAATAGAACCAGCAGCTACATCCGATATTTCTTCTGGAACAGGACAAGCTATACCTTCCCAACTTGGTAATACGAGGGTATACAGGCCATTTCTCTTAGTAATCACCACCTCACCGTGTTTACTATTGAAAACAACATTATCCAGTTGGTACTTTGAAATAATGGCAGCTCCTGCACCCAAACTTCCGTGACCACAAAGATTGATTTCACCATCCAATGCAAACCAGCGAATATGAAATTGCCCGTCAATTTTAGTTATAAAGGACGTAACAGGCTGCCCAACGTCACGTGTGATTTGAGATAACTCGCTATCAGGAAGCCAGTCATTCAGCTCTAACACTGCACAAGGATTGCCAAAGGCCGATTCTCCAATAAACACATCATAAATATCAACTTTGATAACCCACCATCCTCGATTGCAATTTAACGCCCAATTAAGGGGTGAACAACTCCTACACCCTAACCTAAAGCATTGTGCCATAACCACTAAATTTGAAGTAGAAGCAAAAATGCCAAGCGTTGTGAATCCCTCTTAAATTGCTTGTTATGTGCGTGCTATTTGGTTGCTCTGTTTAGTTGCAGTAAATCCCATTTGTTACCATAGAGATCTTGGAATACCGCCACTGTACCGTACTCTTCAACTCGTGGCTCTTCATTAAATACAACACCATTTGTCTTCATTAACTCGTAGTCTCGCCAGAAATCATTAGTTTGTAGGAACAAGAACACACGACCACCCGTTTGATTTCCTACTACTTGCGTTTGTTCTGGTGTACTCGCTTGAGCCAAGAGCAAATTCGTACCATTGGAGTTTGGAGGGGAAACTTGAACCCAGCGTTTACCTCCACCTAAGTCAGTATCTTCAACCAGTGTGAACTGAAGTTTTTGAGTATAGAACTCAATAGCATCGTCGTAATTTTCAACGACTAGAGCGATGTTTCCGATTTGCTGCTGAACAGTTTTGGACATGATGATTTCCGCTATTTCAAAACGCTGATTGTACGCGATTTTGAGATTTTCCGAAAAAGCACATAACGCCCAATTAAGGTGTGAAGCACGCTGCCACAGAACTCAACTTGACTACCGTAAACACTAAACTTAACCCAAACCAAAAATGCCAAGCGTGCTGAATCACTCTTAAATTGTTTGTTAGAAATTTTTACCACTTGATCTTTTCATATTCTACATCTGTGTTATCGAGTTCTTTTTCAAATTCATTTGCCTTCGCTTTCCAATCAGAATGTTCCCTTACTTGATAAGGCTTGTGTGCATCTTCTGGGAGATTATCTTCATAGATTAGACATTGCTTAATTCGATTGTATAGAACCAAAGAAATAGGCTGACTTTGTTTCTTTGTCTCAGCATTTAAATCGATAGGTGAAAATTGAATATTACGAATTTGTAATTGTTCCTCTATATTGGCAATATGTTCCGCCCAATCATGGTACTCTCGCAAACCATATGGCTTCATTTGGTTCTGTGGAGTTTCATCGTCTATTTTCAAACACACAAGCGCACGTTGATGAAATTCTTTCAAGCTTTCATCTGTTAATTGTGAATAATTCATAGGTAATCTCCTTAATTAAAATAAATTTCTAACGCCGCATTAAGCGGTGAATAATAGCTTGCTAAAATGTGGAACGAAGTGGAACCGAGCAAGCTGTTACGAATCCGACTTTAATGCCTTGTTAGTTTTCTTCAAGTTGTATGGCACACCTTTGTTTTTTCCAAATGCGCCACCATAAAACTTATCTAACTCTATTGTTCCAAAAACTTTTAATTGTTTGTACTCTAGCAACATCTCTTCAGTTACTTCAAAGCTACCAGCTATAATTAGCTTTTCGCCATCCTTTGTTATAGGTAAGTGCTCGAGCATAGAGTATTCAATCAATAAATTTTTAAATTGCCCTTTATCTGAGACTCCCTCTAAGCAATTTATAAATAAGAGCGCGAGCTCTTTAGTAGAAAGCTGAGCTCTTAAGATGCTTGCATATTTACGCTTGTCATCATCCGAAACGACATTTTTATCATGACTGTGTATTATTTTTAATGCTTGATATAGATTTCTAAAATAATGACCTAAAACATGATTATGCCTTTGCTGAATTAATTTATATCTTTCGACTACTTCTTGTGGTTTGGAAACGTTATATGAGACAAAATTGAGTATTTCTTCAAATGCACCGCGCCCCTCAAAAGTTGACTTCTTGGAGATTTTTATAAAGCTGGAAATTAGTTCTTCCGCGAGACCAACAAACTCTCCACGTTCTTTTAATTCGTTAATATCTACTTTCAAATTTTCAGCAATTTTATGATGTAAATCGAGGATATTAAAGAATGTCACTTCCACTGCTTGAGTGCTGAGAGCATCAGCTGTCTTTTCATATTCTATTCTTGCAAGTTTTAATTCTTGCTTTTGAATCACAATTGTCGATATCAGACCAAATAAAGTCAGAAATGTCAGGATCGGGTTTAAAACACCACCAAAAAAATCACCAAATGCACCTAGGTCACTACTTTTATCTGTGAAAAATAAAACATAGAAATTAATCAAGAGTAAAACTAAAGCAATACTAGCCGCTACCATTAGTATGGTTGCTAAAGTTTTAGGAAGTAACGGTTCATTGTTGTTACGAGAATCACTAAAAAGCTCGTTAAACCAAGTGTAAAAACCTTTTATGTACTGCATGCGAAATCCATTTTGAAAACTAACGCCCTGTTAAGGTGTGAGCAACGCAATACCGATGCCGCTGCAAACCACCTTAAACACAAAACGCAACGCATAGCAAAAATGCCAAGCGTTGCGAATCACTCTTAAACAGATTGTTAGCTTACTTTTTGAGACAAAAAGGACGTAAAGATAGTAATAAATAGAGATTTCTCATCTTCTTTAACGACTGTCAAAAGCTCTTTGTAATTATCCCTAGTGTCATCTAAGGTCTGAGGCACATTAAATTTGCCTACACTTGATTTCATCTCACCCAGTTTTATAAGCATACAATTCTTGAAGTTTGGGCTGATTAGGCCTCGCCCAAAGCACTCATGAATAAACGAGATACTCTTATCGAATTGGTTATCTTTCAAGTACGCCATAGCTAGCTTATCCACTAGCAGGTGTAGTCGATCAAACTTTTGACAATCAACATTATCCAAAGTAGAAAACTGTTGTTCAATTTCAAATATTTTTAATATATTTCCTTGGTCTACATAGCTCTGTTTTCTAGCCAGAAGAGCTTGATAAGCTAGTAATGATTGCTTATCACTACAATTAAACGACTCTACTGTGCGTAACAACGTGCTTTCTAATATTCGAATTCGATTAGCGGGAGGTAAAGTACTTAGGATTGTAGGAAGCCAAGGGTGAGTGTTAAACCCATACTTTTGGAAGTATGCTGTAATTGTCCACTCACAAATTAGGCTCAAATCCGTCAAAGACACTTTTATATCTTGCTCAGTAATTAAGTCGTGTGACTGGGAATGAGCTCCACTGTTACCTAAATCTTTTATACTTTTGACTCTATCCAAAATATCTTTGGGGAAGTAGTCCCTAAGCATCTCAATCTTTTCATTTAAAGTGGCTTTTTTCCATTTTGTTTTTATTTTACCGACCTCGTTAATCCCGCATATATGAAGGAATACCGTGTCAAAGATATTTTCCAAACAAAACCTAATGCTAGTGGCACGAAGATACATTTTCTGGTTTTCATCCAGTGCATCTTCATAGTATTGAAGCGAATTTTCAGGGATTAGAACGCTCACAAAAACCTCCTGATACAGGGATGTATGAAAGGCGCTCTTCATGCATGAGCATGAAGAGCTAAAACAATTAAAGGAACAGTTTTAAAACTTCAACCATCAAATACAATACGATTACAGAGACAATAGCCCAAAATCGCGCATCAGGAAGTAGCGCTAGCACCTCAATTGTCTGTGCAAGTTCTTTCATTACAAACCTCTTAAAACATAGGTTACGTCTTATCAACGGACACCTACCAGAATTGGTAAGAGCTATCTATTCCAACTCCAAGAGAGAAATTCAAGAAATGCAACCGAATGATTTTAACACATATTTTCTTGTGCTCAAGTTGATATTTGTTGTCTTTTGCTATCGACTGTAAGCTAACGCCGCGTTAAGTGGTGAGCAACGCATACCACCTGAACTAAACCATAGTGCCGTAAACACTTAAGCCGAAGCAAACCAAAAATGCCAAGCGTTGGGAATCCGCCTTAAACGCCTTGTTATATGCGTACTCGAAGCTACATTGAAACGGCTTCGATTTTGTTTCCGTCTAAGTCACGAACAAATGCTGCATAGTAAGCTTCACCATATTCGGGTCTTAAGCCAGGCTTACCTGCACATGAACCACCTAATTCAATAGCTGTGGCATAGAACTGGTCAACAGCTTCTTTTGAAGGCGCATTGAAAGCTATATGAGCACCATTACTTGATGTAGCCTTTCCTTCACAAGGGCTTCCGACCCAAAATTCAAAGTTCTCACCATAAGCCGCTGCGATCTTTTCAATATAGTGAGCTCGCTTAATAGACAGCGTAGAAAGAACCGAGTCATAAAAACCAACTGCTTTTACCACATCAGAAGCACCAACTGAGACGTGATTTAGAATCATTTTTAAGTCCTTTTATTGTTTGAAATTTGAAAGCATATAACGCCGCGTTAAGGGGCGCAGGCACGCAATACAAAAGCTACCGCATAGTGCCGTAACCACTAAACCCAACGCAAACTGAAAATGCCACGCGTGCCAAGTCCCTCTTTAACGCTTTGTTATGCAAATGTTCTTAACGGCAAAACGTATCTATATACAAAGCCTCAACTTTATCTCTCGCCCACTGTGTACGACGCAAAAACTTAAGAGAAGATTTGATTGATGGATTGCTGTAAAAACAGTTAATTTTGATTTCTCTGTCTAACCCTTCCCAGCCATAGTGCTCTTGTAAACGAACAAGAATTTTCTCTAAGGTTAAACCATGTAAAGGGTTGTTTTGCTGCTCTTGGCTCATTGCTTGGGTCCTGATCATACCGCTTAGTTTGGACGCAGTTTACCAGAATGCTTTAACCAGTTAGCCATTTTATTTACATCTACAGCCTTAGTAGACATAAGCACTGAGGAATGGGCTGATTTGAATATTTGCATAACGCCCAATTAAGGCGTGAAGCACGCGACCACACAACTCAATTGATCACCGTAATCACTAAACTTGACTCAAACCAAAAATGCCAAGCGTGCTGAATCACTCTTAAATTGTTTGTTATACGCCGTGCGCTAAACGTTATTGTTACTAGAACTATTATATGAGTACATTCGAACTTCGTCCCTCGGGAACCAACCAAGCTTTTCGTAAAACTGCTGGGCGTTTACGTTTTCGTTGTACACAAACAAATGAGTTTTTGGAACCCCAACATCAGCTAACGCACTGATAGCTTGGCTTACCAGATCACGACCTAAGTTCTTGCCACGAAAGTTCGTTGATACAGCTAGGTGTTGCAGATAACCTCGCCGACCGTCAGTGCCGACTAGTACCGCGCCGACAATTTCGTTGCCTGACACTGCAACGAAACTTAGATTTGGATTGCGAATTAGGTAGTTATTGATGCTTTCTTTAGTGTCTGCATCTCGGAGGCTCATACCCTCAGTTTGTCCCCAAAGCTTGATCACGTCATCATAGTCCGCAATGTTCATCTCACGAACTTCTACCACATATCTCTCCTTGCGTATAACGCCCGCCTAAGGGGCTGGCAACGCATAACAACCAAACTCAAACACAACAACTGCAACCACCACGGCTCAATGGGACTGGAAACGCCGCGCGTTGACAGTCCCTCTTGAGGCGTTTGTTATGCTTAAGTTTCAACACTTTACATTTAAACCAATTCAAGAATAACTCACTGAAATCATTGACCAAACTTCGAATTTCCTT
>NZ_AOMO01000066.1 GCF_000338875.1 Vibrio mimicus CAIM 602
ACTCAATGACATGTTTTTTGCCGCAATTCCGGCAGTTGGGTTTGCTTGGTATTTAATGTGCCCGTACCTGCATTGAAGTATTGTGCTTTAGGTGGTGCGCTTGGACATGGTTCGCGTTATTTGATGATGCATTTTGGTGTACCTATCGAATGGGCAACTTTTTTTGCTGCGACGCTAGTGGGCATGGTTGGGGTGTATTGGTCACGTCGTTTTCTGGCACATCCCAAAGTGTTTACTGTGGCAGCACTGATCCCCATGGTTCCCGGAGTCTTCGCCTTTAAAGCTATGATTGCTTTAGTTGAGATTAACCACCTCGGTTTTTCACCAGAACTGCTAGAAGCGCTAATGGAGAATTTCCTCAAGGCTATGTTTATCATTGCGGGTTTAGCGGTTGGTTTAGCGGTACCTGGGCTGTTATTCTACCGCCGTAAGCCGATTATTTAAGGTAATAGAAAGATGATGATCAGTATGATTGCCGCGATGGCAGACAACCGCATTATTGGTAAAGATAACCAGATGCCTTGGCATCTTCCTGCCGACTTCGCATGGTTTAAACGCTGCACATTAGGCAAATCTGTGATTATGGGGCGCAAAACCTACCAATCGATTGGGCGACCTTTGCCGGGGCGACACAATATTGTGATCTCTCGTGATGAGAGTTTGCAGATTGATGGCGTTGATGTGGTTGCGTCAATCGATGCCGCGCTAGCGAAAGCCGGAGAAGTCGATGAGATTATGATCATCGGTGGTGGGAGTTTGTATGCCGCTTGCTTGCCGATGGCCAATAAGCTGTACATTACCGAGATTAATGCGGAACTTGATGGTGATACTCAGTTTCCTGCGTGGGGAAGTGATTGGCAGGAGTGCTATCGTGAGCATTACCCAGCAGATGAAAAAAATACCTATGCGATGGATTTTGTGATTTTTGAACGCAAATAACCAGAGATAAAATCGTCAACACCCGTATTAACGGGTGTTTTCTTTTTCAGCTTAAAGTGCGGCTTGAACGAAGTAGCGTTTATCTTCCCAGCGCAGCATGGTGAGTGTACCGCCCCAAACACAGCCAGTATCCAGTCCAATTACCTCATTGCTGTAATAGCCTTCCAGTGCAGCCCAATGGCCAAAAATCACCGTCTTTTCTAATGGAATCCGTTGCGGCAATTGAAACCAAGGTAATAAGCTACCGTCGCTAACTTCGCTAACTTCGCTAGGAGGTAGTTTACATTGCATGTCCAAACGGCCATCAGGGAAACAAAAGCGCATGCGTGTGAAAGCGTTAATGATGTAACGCAAGCGATCTATGCCTTGCAGTTCAGCATGCCACATATCGGGTTCATCACTATACATCTGTACAATCAGGCTATCCCATTGTGCGCTACGTAGCACTTGTTCTACTTCTTGCGCTGCTTGTCGCGCCGTTGAGAGATCCCATTGTGGCGAAATACCTGCATGGCAGAGCACAAACTCTTCATGTTCAGCTAGTAAAGGTTGCTGACGTAGCCAATCAAGCAATTGAGGTGCGTCTTTTGCATCTAAAATGGGTTGAGTTTGATCGCGGCGTTTGGCCGGATGAGTGCCAAGCGAGACGGCCAGTAAATGCAAATCATGGTTGCCAAGCACCACCCGTGCGGCATCGCCTAGCTGACGGGCGAAGCGTAATGTTTCCAGAGATTTAGGGCCTCTTGCGACTAAATCACCGGCAAACCAGAGAGTATCTTGGAGTGGGTCAAACTCGACTTGATCAAGCAGCAGTTGTAATTCATCAAAACAGCCTTGAATATCCCCGACGATGTAATTAGCCACGCAAACTCCGTTAATTCAGTACATGAGGAACCGCTAGGCGAAACGGTTCAATTTCTACCGAGAAAGACTCACCTTGTTCATCGACCATCAGGTACTGACCTTGCATCACTCCTACCGGCGTATCGAGCGCTGTACCACTACTGTAGGTGTATTCATCGTTGGCTTGAATGTGTGGCTGTTCTCCAACCACACCATCGCCTTCCACTACCGTCTGCTTACCATCGGCGTCGGTGATTAGCCAGCGACGACCTAATAGTTGCACAGTTTGAGTGCTGAGATTCTTAATAGTGATCAGGTAGGCAAACACAAATCGATGATATTCAGGATCGGATTGTTCCTCAATGTAGCGAGTTTGAACCTGAATTTTGATGCAGGGAAGCGAAACATCCATGAGCGACTCCTCGGCCTAGTTGGGTATAACCTAGTGGCGATAAACAAAGGACGACTTAATGTCGTCCTATTGGATTATGCATGAGCTTTTTGATGCTGGGCATCAAGCCAGTTCGCTAGTGCAACAAACTGAGCTAAGGTCAGGTTTTCTGGGCGCATGCCTGGGTTGATACCCAATGCCTCCAGCGTTTCTGGCTCAACCAAACCTTTGTAGCAGTTACGCACGGTTTTACGGCGTTGGTTAAAGCCTTCACGTACCACGCGATCTAACCACTCTAAGCTGGTCGCTGGGTGTGGGAGATCTTCATATGGCACCAGACGTACCACTGCAGAGTCCACTTTCGGTGGCGGCACAAACGCCGTTGGCGGCACTTCCAATACTGGAACCACTTTACAGTAGTATTGCGCCATCACGGTTAGGCGGCCATAAGCTTTGCTGCCAGGCCCTGCCGCTAAACGGTTGACCACCTCTTTTTGCAGCATGAAGTGCATGTCTTGAATGTCACGGTGGAATTCAAAAAGGTGAAACATCAGTGGCGTTGAAATGTTGTAAGGCAAGTTACCAAACACGCGAAGTTTGTTGTTTGGTTTAACCAGCTGTTTGAAGTCAAAACGCATGGCGTCGCCTTCGTGGATCGTCAGCTTGCTTGCTAATTCTGGATGATTACGCAAGCGTTCTGCGAGATCACGGTCAAGCTCGATGACAGTGAACTTATCCACTTCACGTCCTACCGGTTCTGTGATTGCGCCTAATCCTGGGCCGATTTCAACCAAGTTTTGCCCCGGTCTTGGATTAATCGCCGACACAATACCATCAATGATGTAAGGATCATTGAGGAAGTTTTGACCAAAGCGTTTACGTGCTTTGTGCCCTAAGTGGACATCATTTCTCATAGTGTTCTCGAAGTTATTTCGCTTTTTTATCAACTAATTCTATTGCGTAAGCCAATGCGGTCCAGAAGCTTCCTGCATCTGCTTGACCACTTCCGGCAAGATCCAGCGCGGTGCCGTGATCCACCGAAGTGCGGATAAAGGGCAGTCCCAGAGTAATATTGACTGAGCGGCCAAACCCTTTGTATTTGAGCACTGGAAGTACCTGATCGTGGTACATACCGAGTACTGCATCGGCTTGCTGCAAGTATTTTTCACTAAAAATGGTATCGGCTGGTAATGGGCCAACCAATTGCATGCCATATTGCTCACGCAAACGCTGTAAGGTAGGAGTGATGGTTTCTATCTCCTCCATTCCTAACACGCCGTCTTCACCTGCATGTGGGTTTAAGCCACATACGTAAATTTTAGGCTCAGCAATGGCAAATTTCTCGACTAAATCCTTGTGGAGAATGTGAATGATCTGTTCTAGACGTTCACTGGTTACTGCTTGTGGCACTTCTGCGAGTGGCAGATGGGTGGTGACTAAAGCCGTTCGTAGACCTTCTGTCGCAAGCATCATAACCACCAAAGAGGTATTTGACTGCTCGGCAAAAAACTCGGTATGCCCGCTGAAGGCTACTCCAGCACGGTTGATCACCCCCTTGTGCACAGGGCCGGTGACAATAGCATCAAATTCGCCATCCATACAGCCTTTTGCCGCCCTTTCCAACGTTTTTAACACATAGTGTCCATTAGCTGGATTGAGTTGGCCTGACACAACAGGTTCTGTTAGTGGGACATGTTCGACTAATAAAGTACCTGCTTGTTGTGGCTGTATAGGGTTATTGTATTGATAATCCAGTAGCTTAACTTTAATGCCAAGCTGTACTGCACGCTCTGTGAGCAAGGTTTTATCGGCACACACCACAAGCTGGTGTGGCCAATTCTGCGCTGAGAGGGCGAGGACGAGATCTGGGCCTATCCCCGCAGGTTCTCCCGCAGTAACAATAATTCGTTTACTGCTCATCCTTTTCGTCCTTCAGAACTTCCACAAAGGCACTGGCACGCAGTTCTTGCAACCAAGCACTCGCTTCTTCATTGAATTTACGGTTGAACAGAATGCGATACGCCTTGTTTTTCAATGCGGAGTCAGTGCGGTCCACTTCTCGACGATCTAAGACTTCAACGATATGCCAGCCATGTACAGTTTGAAATGGCTCACTGATTTGGCCTACGGGGAGAATTTCAATTTGATGTTTAAACTCAGGTACATACAGATCGGGAGTTTGATAGCCAAGCTCGCCTTTTTGTGCCGCAGAACCAGGGTCTTGGCTGTATTGTTGAGCCAACTCACCAAATGTCGCTTCGCCATTTTTGATCCGCTGTACAAATTCATTCAGCTGTTTTTGAGCCCCTTCATCACTGAGGATGATGGTTGGCTTGATCAGAATATGACGAGCATTCACTTCAGTCACAGCAACCGTTTCTAAGCCTTTTACATCGTCGATTTTTAGGATGTGAAAACCAACACCACTGCGGAATGGGCCAATAATACTGCCTTTGTTCTGCATTTTTATCTGATCAGCAAAGATGGTCGGCATCTCTTCTTTACGCATCCATCCCCAATCGCCACCTTGTAGCGCTTTTGGTCCTTTGGAGTAGGTATAGGCCATTTGCGCGAAATCAGCGCCATGTTTTAATTCACCCACCAATTTGTTGGCTAAGGATTCCGCTTCGCTTTTATCTTGCCCTTCTTCAACTCGGAGCTGAATATGGCTGATTTTGTACTGCACTGTTGCATCGGTTTCTTGTGCGAGCAATTCAGCTAAGGTATCGACTTCTGCGGGTAGTATGTTGATACGACGACGTACAAGAGCATTGCGAGCATCACTGGCGGCCATCTCTTTACGCACTTGTTCACGAAATTCAGGGTAGGTTAGCCCTTCTTGAGCAACTGAAGAAATCAACTGCTCTTGTGTCTGTTGATTGCTTTTGGCGATCTCTTTGATGGCATCATTGAGACGGTTATCGTCAATTTTTACCCCGATACGCTCTGCTTCCTGTTGTTGTAATGTGTCGATGATGAGCTTTTCTAACACTTGCTCACGAAGAACGGTTTCTTGTGGTAAAGGTTGATTGTTTTGTTTGGCATTCGCCTTCACGGTTTTAAGTGCGCCATCCACGTCACTTTGTAATATCACGCCACTATTGACAATCACAGCCACGCTATCGAGTTGCTGAGGTTCGGCGTGGGCGTTAAATAGAGTCAGCGCACTGATAACGCTAATTAGAGTGGGTTTCCACAATTTCATGTGCAGTCCTATCTGAAATGTTGATAGCCTGAGTCACCTCAGGCTAAGCGAATTAGTTATTTAGGAAGAATGGACGTCCGTAGCTGAGAGAATTTCCAGCGCTATCAACGCCGGTCATACTGGATCCGGCCCCGATACTCGTTCCAAAACCAATAATTCCGATGTTAAAGCTAAAATTATTCTCATAGATTGGGGTGGCGTAAGGATCGGTCACGAAGTTGCCATTCCAACTCTTAAGCTGATTACTATAGGTGAAACCGACATACCAACAATCTGAGGTATAAGTGAGGTTCGCAAGCCATTCCAAAGCTTCGTCTGTGGTCAGGTCATAGTAATACTGACCACTCGCAGACCATTTACGGCTAAGTTGATAACCCGCCAAAAGCCCTGCTTGAGAAATGCCATCTTTGGTAATGTCATCAATATTGGTAATGCTATTGCCCACCGTATTACGAATATAATCTTTCGCAACATAGCGGTAGTTAGCTTGGATATAACCACTCGTAGAGCGGTATTCCAATGTACTGTTACCTAACTGAACGCCTTGGCTATCGATGTCATATTGAATCCCACCGTGATAGAACAAATAGTCGGCAAAGTTGAAATCCATTTCGACCGCCCAAGCTGAGTAGCTGGACTTGTTATCTGGGTTTTTTACCGATGGATTCAAGTTGCCATCTAGGTAGAAAATTTGCCCAAACGCGATATTGAGTCGCTCTTTATAGCTGTTATCGAAGAAGCGTGTTGATGCACCATAGCTGATTTGGTTAGCGGATTCGATACGATCAACGCCACTGTATTTGCGGCTACGGAATAAGCCGTAATAGTCAGTTTGCAGCAAGGTAGAGTCATAAAGGCCGATATTGCTTTGATCTTTTTCGGGAACGAATAGGTACTGGATTTTTGGCTCCAGAGTTTGGGTGTAGTTATCCAGTAAAACCGTATCTCGTTCTAATACGATTCCAGCAACACTGCGAAACTCTGGGACAACCCGAGTCACGCTCTCTTCCAATTTAGCGTCGGTAGTGTTGTCCAATTCTTGCTGATAGTAAGTACCGAGTACGCGCGCTTCGGTTGTCCAGCTACCCCAAGTATTGCTGAATGGGATTTTTAGCCCTGGCTCAATATGTACGCGAGTTGCAGAAGGTTTGCCTTTGGCATCAGTCTCAAAGCGTGAAATATGGCTGATAAGGTCAAGATCCAGATACTTCATCAACTCAGGAGAGTAATAGTTATAGCTCAGTTGAGGCATCAAACGATACGGCAAGTTAGTGCTGGTGGTATCGTTAGTCAGCAATTGGAAATCACGCACTAGCAGTGATGAATCCCAGTTTTGACTACGGTAAGTGGCGCGTCCTTCTTGGATCAATTGGCCATCTTCACGGTTACCTATGCCTGAGTCTAAATCCGAGAAGTAGTTAATATCGCTGACTTTGGAGTAGTCGATTTCAAACTTCCATGCTTCTTGGTAAATGCCGTCGTGCTCATATTGAAACGCCCAGCGATTCCCTTGTTCTGTGTGCAGTTTGTCGTCTGCCAAAAACTCAGATTTAATTTGACCTGCACCAAAATCGCTTAGATAGCGGAATACACTATTAAGTTGTGTACCACGTTTTTGCATATAGTTAAACGTGGTTTCTAAGTCGTAATTGGGTGCTAAGTTCCAGTAGATAGGCACTTCAAATTCATAACCATCTCGTGAGCCGTAAGATGCGGTTGGGTAGAGAAAACCGGTTTTACGAGTGTCACCAATCGGGACGGTTAAGTAGGGGAGATAGAAAATAGGTACGTTTTGTACTTCAAGGCGTGGGTTGTAGAAGGTAGCAATTTCTTCATTTTGGTCCACATCAATGCTTGAAGCACGCATGCGCCACGCATTATCTCCTTCGGGGCATGACGTGATAGAGCCATCTTCGATTTCGTACACGGCTTTGCCAGTTTTTGAAACGTAAACTGCTTCACCGCGTCCAGGTTCACACAAGAATTGGTAGCGTGTATTTTCCAGCGTCATTTCATCGCTGTTGAGATGGTTGGTCGCTTTTGTGGATAGAGTTTTGATTTCTCCATCACTAAATTGGACATTGCCTTCAGCGACAACGACATTTTCTTGCTGATGTAAAGTGACATTATCGGCAGCGATGCGCTTTTTACCCTGCACCACAACGACATTACCTGAGTAGGTGGCTTTCTGCCCATTGATTGCCTCTAGCTTATCCGCTTCGACATTGATAGGCTGTTGGCCAGGGTTGGTAGGCTCAGGTTGGTTGACTAGACACTGCTCGCCGCTAGGCAAATTGGGGCGATTGTCATCCACACTCGCTTCTGCTTGTATCTGAGGTGCAAATAGTGCAGCGCTAATCGAGGCGGCTAAAAACGTGCGGGAAAAGCATGACATTGGGTTGTACTATCCTGTTGAACTTGATGGATTCCGAACTTAGGAGCCTGAAATATAGACGGTCCTTATCATAAAGGAAATTGACACTTCCGCCACTATCTGACCGCTTCACTCCAGAAAAATTCATAGATTGAGAGCACATAATGCATATTTTTGGCAAAATTCTAGGCGCTTTTTTTGGCTTCCTGTTTGGAGGACCTTTCGGCGCAATTTTTGGACTCTTCCTTGGTCATCAATTTGATAAAGCTCGTCGTTTAAATCAAGCCGGGTTCCAAAGCCGCACCTTTGGTGCAGGACCTAGTCAAGCAGAACGACAAGAAGAGTTCTTTAAAGCCGCTTTTTCGGTGATGGGACATGTCGCAAAAGCCAAAGGTCAAGTCACGAAAGAAGAGATTCAGCTCGCGACGATCATGATGGATCGAATGAACCTGAATGGAGAACAAAAACGCGCGGCACAAGAGGCCTTCAGAGAGGGTAAAGAAGCGGATTTTCCGCTTGAACAAGTGTTAGAGCGGGTAAAGATTGCGACAGCAGGGCGCTTCGACCTGTTGCAGTTTTTCCTTGAGTTACAAATCTCTTCTGCCTTTGCTGATGGCGATGTGCATCCAAGTGAGCGTAATGTCTTGCACCGAATTGCGCGCGGTTTAGGTTTCTCTTCTGAACAGCTTGAGCGGCGTTTACGCATGCAAGAAGCAGCGTTTCGATTTCAACAAGGCGGCGGATTCGGTGGTTCGCAGCAGCAATCCAATGGTGGACAGCAATGGCAGCAACCTTCATCTCGTAACCAGCTTGCTGATGCGTATGAAGTGCTTGGGGTTAGCGAAAGTGCCAGTTCACAAGAGATTAAACGTGCTTATCGTAAGCTGATGAATGAGCATCACCCGGATAAGTTGATGGCTAAAGGTTTGCCGCCAGAAATGATGAATGTAGCGAAAGAAAAAGCACAGCAGATTCAACATGCGTATGAGCTGATTAGAAAAGAGAAAGGCATTAAGTAATGTAAAAAATGCTACTAAGGCAGACTGCTAAGTTTGCCTTTATTTTTGCCAATTAGAGCTGGTTTGGTGAGAGTGGGGTAAATGCTAATGCAGGATGAGCAGATAAAATAAAACCCAGTCAAAGACTGGGTTTCTAAAAGTGGCTCCTCCTGCTGGACTTGAACCAGCGACCTGCGGATTAACAGTCCGTCGCTCTACCGACTGAGCTAAGGAGGAATTATTCTTTTTTAATTTAATGGTGCCGACTACCGGAATCGAACTGGTGACCTACTGATTACAAGTCAGTTGCTCTACCTACTGAGCTAAGTCGGCACATTTATTATTGTTCGTGCAGAGCACCAACAATCAAAATTATGGTGCCCGGAGGCGGAATCGAACCACCGACACGAGGATTTTCAATCCTCTGCTCTACCGACTGAGCTATCCGGGCAACGAGGTGTATTAAAAGGTTTTTCGCGGTAGTCGTCAACATGAAAATCTAAAAAAAATGTCGTTTGTTGTTTTTCTATACTTAATGGCCTGTTTTTATCCATTTCGTTTGCCAAAACATCGTTAAATCGGCAACAAAACCCGCTTACGGGATGGAGTGATGAGTTTTAGAAAATAGAGAAAATAAAAAAAGCACGTAAAAATACGTGCTTGATAAACATTTTTAGCGAATAGCAACTTATATCCCGCCTGTTAAGTTACCTTGATGTCTGTAACTTAAGTTGAATGGCAGTTTACGAGTTAGTTAACGAGTGACAGAAAAGTGTGCAGCCCACTGTTCTAACTCGCGAGCGAGCTTAGTGAGGGTTTGTGTGCTGTTGTGACTTTCTGTCACCACTCTGCTCAACTCTGTACCACTTTCTTCAATCATATTGATGCGACGAGAAATATCATCGCTCACTTGGGTTTGTTCCGCTGCGGCAGTCGCAATTTGATGGCTCATTGAGGATACGCTTTCCAGTGCGCCAACAATCAATGCTAATGAAGAGGCTGCGTTTTCTGATTCTTGAACACTGCTGCGGCTGGTTTGTCCGCATACTTGGATGGTTTGAATCGCATTACGCGAGCCTTCTTGCAGATTGTGGATCATCTGCTGGATCTCTTTAGTGCTAGTTTGAGTTCGACCCGCTAAGTTACGGACCTCATCGGCTACCACCGCAAAACCACGGCCTTGTTCTCCTGCACGAGCGGCTTCTATCGCGGCATTCAGTGCCAGTAAATTAGTTTGTTCAGCAATATCGCCAATCACATCCAGCACTTTGGCGATGTTATTCACATCCTGATCAAGATCGGCTACCGCAGTGCTGGCCGTTTGTAGTTGTGTCGCTAAGCCTTGAATGTTGATGACAGTATTGTGGATCAGTTTCTGAGTATGCTTACTTTGCTGATCGGCTTGATCGGTATTGGATGCCGTATCGCGAGCGGAATCTGCCACTTGAGTTGCGGAAGACGCCATTTCCGTCATTGCGGTCGCAATCATAGCGGTGGATTGCTGCTGGTTATCTGTCAATTCGGCAATGCTTTTGGCGCGAGTTCCAGCTCCTGCCAACTCTGCCCGAAGCGCAACCATAGAGTGTTCAAGCTTTGTCACTAAATCCGCGAGCGAACTACTCATCTGCTGTACAGCCCCATATATACTCTCTTTAGGGGCTTTAACCGTAAACTCACTGCGAATGCGGCCTTGCGCGACGGCCTGTACTGCGCTGCGCACGTCATTCGGTTCACCGCCAATAATCAGTAGCATTTTACGAATCGCTAGCAAGAGGAGTGACAAAATAGCCACAGCAATCACCACGCATAAGCTTAATTGCCATTGAGCGGTAGACCAAAAACGCGCATTCACTTCGTTAAAGCCGATCCCAGTGCCGACAACCCAGCCCCAATGAGGCGTTTTGCGAGCAATCGAGAGTTTTTCTTCAATCGAGCCATCGGCTTGTTTCTGAGTCCACGTGTATTCAACCATCTTGCCGGATTGATTACGTAGAACATCCTGAATTAAACGACCGACACTATTACCTTTACCATCTTTAAAATCATGGAAGCTCGTATCATGCAACTGTGGATCGAGGGGAGTGGCGACGAAAGTCATATTTTCATCCGCCACATAAACGTATTCATTATCTTTGTAGAGATTGTTGCGCATTAAGCGAGTGGCGAGCGCTTTTGCTTCTGGCTCAGACATTTTGCCTTCTTGAGCCAGCTTCTCAACCTCAGTCAAGATGCTATAGGCACTGTTAAACAGTTCCGTTACGCGTGCTTTGTTGTCTAGGTTGCTTGCCACACGCAGAGTCCACAGCCCGGTTGCGGTAAGCGCGAGTAGGGCAGCGAGAATGATGGCAGACAATAAATAAGCTTGTGTTTTCAATTTCATAGTTTGACCCCTATGGGGAAGGTGTAAACAGATTAAATTTTTGTGACATTTTAATGTCGACGAGATAGTAATAAGTCAGCTTATTTATTGATACGAAGTAAGTGTGAAAGTATGAGTTGGATTAAATTTTTGCCTCGAAATAAAAAAGGAACACTGATACCGAGGAGAAAACTGAGTTGGGTAGTTAGAAGTCTTAGGGGGAATAAAATAGAAAATGCAGATAAAGAAAAACCCAGTCAAAGACTGGGTTTTCAAAAGTGGCTCCTCCTGCTGGGCTCGAACCAGCGACCTGCGGATTAACAGTCCGTCGCTCTACCGACTGAGCTAAGGAGGAACAATCTTTAAATAGTGGTGCCTCGAGGCGGAATCGAACCACCGACACGAGGATTTTCAATCCTCTGCTCTACCGACTGAGCTATCGAGGCAAATTTTAAGTGGTGCCGGCTGCCGGAGTCGAACTGGCGACCTACTGATTACAAGTCAGTTGCTCTACCTACTGAGCTAAGCCGGCACACGTAACCTTTGCTGTTTGTGTCTTACACCAACAATCTAAAATTCGTGGTGCCCGGAGGCGGAATCGAACCACCGACACGAGGATTTTCAATCCTCTGCTCTACCGACTGAGCTATCCGGGCAACGGAGCGCTATTAAACGGATTTTCCCTTTCCCCGTCAACCTGTTTTTTAAAAAAATTCGAAAAATCAGTTTGATTGCCGTTATTTTCAGCAAAGTGCGGTTTTTTTGTTATCCAGCGTTAAATTCTTTCTTAAATTTGGTCACTTTTTCCAGATAACGACGCGCTTCCGCATTCGGATGCTTTTTGGTTAATGCCCAATAGACTTGGTTGGGTTGCAGGGCATTGAGATCACGCATGGCGCGTTGGCGATCACGACTAAAGGTATTCAATACGCCACCTGTTCCGCCGTTGTAGGCTGAAATCATGCTGTATTCGAGTGAAGTAGGGTGACGAACTTCTTTCAAATAGCGATTTTTCAAGATGTAAAAATAGGCGGTACCCGTATCAATGTTGTTTTCTGGATTAAACAGATACTCAGGACTCGGTTCGCCAGAGCGGTTTTTGACCAGCTTAAACACATCACGCCCTGCGGTTTTGGGTACTACTTGCATCAAACCATACGCGTTGGCCCAACTCACCGCATAGGGGTTGAAACTGCTTTCGGTTTTGATGATCGCGTAGATCAGATCTTCCGGGATGTCGTATTTGCGAGAGGCTTTACGCACGATATTGGCGTATTTGTAGCCGCGGATGTCGATTTGATCTTTGACCATCGGGATTTCGACATAATAGGCTTTCTTGAAATCGACCTGCTTAACTTTCAAATGGTTAGCGATGAGATAGTCTGCGTAGCGGTTAGCGCGCCATGACCATTGGATTGGCTGTCCATCCTGATCAAGTACCTGTTGATACAAAAAGGGTTGGCCTTTGAGTTCGATATCTTTCGAGGAGAAAAGATCGACATGAGCGGGATCATCTGGGGTTAGCAAAGTCGTAATGATGGCATTACGCAAATGAGCTTTGGGATCGGTTGGAGAAACTGTTTCGACTATGATCCGGCCTTCGCTGAAGTTGACTTCAGAACGGCTTAGGTAGTTATCTATGTATTTGACGTAGTTATTTTTGCCAGCGATTTTCAGTTCACGGCGTCCCCAACGTTTTTCGATATTGCCAGAAAAACTGTTGATCAATGCATCTAAAGCAGCGGTGTCTTTCTCAAACTGTCCGGGTAATCCGGCTAGATTTTTGGCGAAACGGTTAGTGGGTTCGTAGTCGACATCGTAAATTTTCTCGACAAATTCACGACTACAGCCGCTCAATAGTAGAGCGGTGATACATAACACTAACTTTCTCATGCGCCTCCTTAAAGCGAAACTTTCGCTGCTCCTGATACGAAAATGACATCATAACCGAGCGGCATGATGTCATTTTTTGCGAGCAGATGAAATCCGAAATTTCCTACTTTGCAGGCGGTGTATAACCTTCGATATGGACTTCTTTCCCTTCAAAAAGGAAATTAACCATCTCTTGTTCAAGCAATTTGCGGTGTTCAGGGTCCATCATGTTGAGTTTTTTCTCATTGATCAGCATGGTCTGTTTGCTTTGCCATTGTGCCCAAGCTTCTTTGCAGATGTTATCGAAAATGCGTTTGCCCAGTTCGCCGGGATAGAGTTGGAAATCCAAGCCATCGGCTTCTTTCTGCAATCGGGTACAAAATACGGTGCGAGCCATTCACTCTTCCTCTTTAAATGTTGCTATCAATGTCGAAAGGTAAGCTGTGCAACAGTTGTTTCACTGGTGCCGCAAGACCAATCTCATCGGGTTGGCTTAAGTTATACCAAAGACCTTTGCTCCCTTCCATGACGATGTCCGGTTTGCGGCTTAATTGCAGCAAGATCGGCGTGATATCCAGATGGTAGTGGCTAAAGGTGTGGCGAAATGCGATCAGGGTTTTCTGCGATTTTATTGCGCTATCGCCTATAGTGCGCTGATCTATGGTGGTTTGAATATTGGCGATCTCTGATTGGGGAAAACAGTACAAACCGCCCCAAATCCCGGTTTGTGGACGCTGTTCAAGCCAGACGGCATCGTCGTGATAGAGCATGACAAACCAAGTGGCTTTCACTGGCTTGTCTGTTTTTGGTTTTTTACCCGGATAATCCTGAGGATTGCCTTGCTGTTTGGCAAGGCAGAAAGATTCAACCGGGCACAGGCTGCATTTGGGCTTACTGCGAGTGCAGATCATTGCGCCCATATCCATCATAGCTTGGTTGTATTTATCAACATCCAAACTTGGCGTGTGCATTTCTGCATAATGCCAAAGCTGGTTCTCGACACTTTTTTGTCCCGGCCAGCCTTCAACGGCAAAGCACCGCGCCAAAGTGCGTTTTACATTACCATCCAAAATGGCGTGTGGTTTTTTATATACGGAAGAGAGCACGGCCGCCGCGGTTGAACGGCCGACACCGGGTAGCGCATTCATCCGCTCTAAATCAGTCGGAAACTCGCCGCCATATTCATTCACTACGGTTTGCGCCGCTTTATGCAGATTGCGCGCTCGCGCGTAGTAGCCAAGACCAGTCCAGAAATGCAGCACTTCATCTTGCGGTGCTGCCGCGAGGGCTTGTACGGTCGGGAAGCGCTCTAAAAAACGTTCAAAATAGGGGATCACGGTCGCGACTTGGGTCTGCTGTAACATGATTTCCGATAACCAAACGCGATACGCATTTTTATTTTGTTGCCACGGCAGGTTTTTGCGGCCGTAGGCGTCATACCAAGTAAGGATGGCCTGTGCAAAAGGAGTCACGACTTGCTCATTATTATTGTCTAAACTAGTGGAGCAAAATTGCACCACAGATTGGTGGTGAAGTAAAACCGACAAACATTGGGGATATTCTCTTCCTTCCTATTTGAAGCTGCTGCGTTGTTGGCGGCAACGGCAAAGAGTTTGAGGGCAGGATGGTGAACGGTCAGTAATAACACTTGCACCGTTGACGATTCTTTGGATAATTCCCGCTCTGATTTTAGCAATGTGCAGGCAATAGAAATGAGCGAAGTAATCACCCAGGAATTTACCGAAGATGGCAAAGTGCTGCGTCGTATTCGTAGCTTTGTTCGTCGTGAAGGTCGTTTGACCAAAGGCCAGGAAGCCGCAATGAAAGAGTGCTGGCCAACCATGGGGATTGATTACCAGCCAGAGCTGTTGGATTGGCAACAGGTGTTTGGTAACGACAATCCGGTTGTGCTAGAGATTGGTTTTGGCATGGGCGCGTCCTTGGTCGAAATGGCGAAAAACGCACCTGAGAAAAACTTCCTCGGTATTGAAGTGCATAGCCCAGGTGTCGGTGCTTGTTTGGCTTCGGCGCGTGAAGCGGGTGTGACTAACTTGCGTGTGATGTGCCATGACGCGGTGGAAGTGTTTGCGCACATGATCCCAGACAACAGCCTGCACACTTTGCAATTATTCTTCCCAGACCCATGGCACAAGAAACGCCACCACAAGCGCCGTATCGTGCAGCTTGAATTTGCTGAAATGGTACGCCAGAAGCTGATCATCGGCAGCGGTGTATTCCATATGGCAACTGACTGGGAAAACTATGCAGAACACATGGTTGAAGTGATGAATCAAGCACCCGGTTTTGCTAACTTGGCAACCGATGGCGATTACGTTCCGCGCCTGATGAGCGCCCACTGACCAAGTTTGAGCAGCGTGGTCACCGTTTAGGCCACGGAGTGTGGGACATCAAGTACCAGCGCACTGCGTAAAGAGAGAATTTTGCTTAAGCCAACATTTGATGTTGGCTTTTTTGACCCTAATCCTCAAGCTATTGAAAAGCTGAAGTAGCTTGAGACAAACTAATAATAAAGAGTCAACCATGAAGCCAACAGCAGACATTTTAGCCAGCATTCTTGACGAAGTTCGCCCACTCACCGGGCAAGGTCAAGTTGCCGATTACATCCCCGCACTAGCGAAAGTACCGAGTGATAAATTGGGTATTGCTGTGTTTACCAACCAAGGGGAAGTCATCACGGCAGGCGATGCGGAAGAAGGATTTTCGATTCAGTCGATCTCCAAAGTGCTGAGTCTGACTTTGGCTATGGGCTTGTATCAACCGGATGAACTATGGAGTCGCGTGGGTAAAGAGCCTTCCGGCCAAGCATTCAACTCGTTAATTCAGCTTGAAATGGAGCAAGGGATTCCGCGTAATCCGTTTATCAATGCTGGCGCGATTGCCGTGTGCGATATGCTGCACAGTCGCCTCTCTGCACCTCGTCAGCGTTTGTTGGAGTTTGTACGCCAGCTCAGCGGCGAGCCGCAAATTGCTTATGACAAAGTCGTGGCTGCTTCGGAGATGATGCACAGTGATCGCAACGCTGCGATTGCGTATTTGATGCGTTCCTTTGGCAATTTCCACAATGAGGTTATTCCTGTACTGCACAACTATTTTCACGCCTGCGCATTGAAAATGAACTGTGTTGAGCTGGCCAAAACCTTCAGCTATCTGGCCAATAAAGGTGTCTCTGTGGTGACGGGGGAAACGGTAATCACGCCAACCCAAAGCAAACAAACTAACGCTTTGCTGGCGACTTGCGGCTTGTATGATGGGGCAGGAGAGTTTGCCTATCGAGTCGGTATGCCGGGAAAATCAGGTGTTGGTGGTGGCATTATTGCTGTGGTGCCGGGAGAGATGACGATTGCAGTGTGGTCCCCCGCGTTGGATCAATCGGGTAACTCGCTCGCGGGTACTCGCGCGTTAGAGCTTTTAGCGCAGCGTATTGGCCGTTCGATTTTTTAACGCCGATGATTTAATTTCGATTTTTTAAGCACACGGGGCAGGGAAGCCAATGGCAGAAAGTAACGAGCAACAGATCCATCAACATTTGTTGGCGCAGTTTGCCGACTTCCCTCATCTGTGTCAGGTTCTAGCTCACAACGGCCCGCGTAGCCTTGCCCCTCAAACGCCAGATCGTTTTTTGCCTTATCTCTGCCGAGCAGTGGCTGGGCAACAGTTATCGGTGACAGCCGCGAAAACCATTTGGGGACGAGTGGATGAGCTCTGCCAACAACACGGCTCCTTATCAACACTGTTAGTTGAAGAGCAGTATGCTGCGCTGCATGCCTGTGGTTTATCCAATGCCAAAGTCAAAACCCTGATTGGGATTAATCGTGCACTGCTCGATGGCACTCTTTCGGAAGCGATCTTTCAACGCCACGAAGCAGATTTTATTACTCAACAGTTAGTTCAATTGTGGGGTGTTGGTCAGTGGACAGCAGAGATGGCACTGATATTTTTCTTCGCATTACCTGATGTATGGTCGGAAGGCGATGCCGCTTTGACGCGAGGTTTAAATGGGTTGGCGCAAAAAGAAGGCGTTACACCTGAGGAGATCCTCACGGCAGCAACGCCATATCGTACTTATCTTGCTCTGCACATTTGGCAGATGTTAGACGCCGATCTTCTCTCTCAATAAATCACTCTTCATCATCGGCCATAAAGGCTTCGAGCAGATCATTGAGGAACAGTTTGCCCTTCTCAGTAATTTGCCAATGCTGATCATCTTCACTGAGATAGCCTTCACTGAGCGCCCAATCTAAGGTTGGACGGATCACTTCAATCGCCAGTCCCGTGGTGGCGGTAAAATCGGCTTTCGGGCACGGTTCAATCAAGCGGAAGCGGTTCATAAAGAACTCAAACGGCTTGTCTTGATCGGCAACCAACTGCTCGCTATCCAAGTAGGCTTTGGCCAGATTGTTTAGCGCAGCCAAGTAGCCGCGCGGATGCTTGGTTTTGGTGGTGCGGACAATGCGTCCATCAGCAAAACTCAGTTTTCCGTGCGCGCCGCAGCCAATCCCGAGGTAATCACCAAAGCGCCAATAGTTGAGGTTGTGCTGACACTGATAGCCCGGTTTGCTATAGCCGGAGATCTCATACTGCACATATCCTGCATCACTGAGCTTTTTATGTCCTAGCTCGAAAATATCCCATAGCGCATCTTCATCAGGCAGTTTGGGCGGTTTCGAGTAAAACAGCGTGTTGGGTTCAATCGTCAGTTGATACCAAGACAGATGCGGCGGATTCAGCGCAATCGCCTGATCCAAATCGGCCAGTGCTTGCTCTGGAGTTTGATCCGGTAAGCCGTGCATCAAATCCAAATTAAAGCTGTTGAGGCCAATTTGATGCGCCAACTGTGCGGCGCGAACTGCTTCTTGTTGGCCGTGAATGCGCCCTAAACGCGCTAATTTTTCTGGCTCAAAACTCTGCACACCAATCGAAATACGCGTGACTCCCGCGGTGCGATAGCCAGCAAAACGCTGCGCTTCAATCGTGCCGGGGTTGGCTTCCATGGTGATCTCAATGTCTGGCTTAAACGCAATACGCTCGGCAACGCCTTGCAGCAAACGCGCGATGCCTTCAGCAGAGATAAGGCTCGGTGTGCCGCCGCCAATAAATATCGAATGCAGCAGGCGAGGATCGCCCTTGAGCTGGTAACGTTCGATGTCGCGATCCAGATCTTCCAGCAGCGCATCCAAATACTCTTGCTCAGGAATATCGCCTTTCTGCGCGTGCGAGTTGAAATCGCAGTACGGGCATTTCTGCACGCACCACGGAATATGAATGTATAAGCTAAGCGGCGGGGGGCGTTAGCATGTGCGCTGCTCTTCAATCGCTTTGAACAGTTTTTGTAGGGCTTTACCGCGATGTGAAAGCTGTTTTTTGCGTACCGGTTCTAGCTCAGCAGAAGCGCAGTTTTCTTCCGGAACCCAGAAAATAGGATCGTAACCAAAGCCATTGCTGCCGTGTGGTGCGGTGAGGATTTTGCCTTCCCACTTGCCGTGGCAAACAATAGGCGTTGGGTCATCCGCGTGGCGCATCAACACCAGTACACAATGAAAACGCGCGCTGCGCTGTTCGTTTGGTACATCTTGCATCGCAGCCAGCAGTTTGTTCAGGTTGTCACTGTCGCTCGCATGCTCGCCCGCATAGCGAGCAGAATAGATACCTGGTGCTCCGTTTAGGTAATCCACTTCCAAACCGGAATCATCGGCAATCGCGGGTAAGCCGGTAATTTGCGCGGCATGACGTGCCTTGATGATCGCATTTTCAATAAAAGTGGTGCCTGTTTCTGCCACATCAGGGACGTTGAATTCGCTTTGCGCGACTACATCAAACCCAAAATCGGCCAATAGGTCTGCCATTTCACGCACTTTGCCTTGATTGCCCGTGGCTAAAACGATCTTTTTCATGCTGTTCTCTGTTGTAAATATGGGGGAAACCGACTGCTGTGCAGTGAATTTCCCCTGTTTTCTATAAAATTACTGTTCTGTATAAAACTTCTGGCTGAAGGTCAGTTTTCCTGCCCCTTTTAGGCCAGCATCGATATCAATATCAAAGGTCAGCATCTCTTCGTTGCTGATCGGCACTTCTGCCAAGTAGTAAATCGCGTTCCCTTCTTTGACTTGCTTAAAGGTCAGTTCACGCAAGTTACCAATCAGGTTTTTGGCATGCCCTTTGAGCTTGGCTTCGGTCGCGGGTTTACCCAATGAAGCGCGATCTAACACACTGATATTGAGGATCGCGGTATAACCGTTGCGCGTCAGCTGATAACTACTAGCGACCTTCGGGGTTAGAAACGTTGAGTTGAACGCTGAATAGTGCACTTCAATATCTTTGATGGTTTTCTGCTGCTCAGCGGCGGCAGGCAAAACCACTAAAGAGAGTAATAGCGACATAATCCATTTACGCATAACCGATTCTCCTTGTGAAAAAACTCCCTCGTTAGAGGGAGTATATCGTCTTCTTGAAGTTGCCGCGGTATTGGCTTTAACTTCGATTGAGTATTACGACTCGAGAAGTGCTGCAATTTCAGGTGGGATCTGGCTGGGCTGCTGGATGCGCACTTGTTTGTGTCGTCCAAGTTCGCCCTTTTCGATCACCACTGAACCTTTTGCTACCTTGCACTGTTTAGCGAGAAACTTGCTCAAGTGTGCATTGGCTTTACCATCAATTGGCGGAGCAGTGATGGCGACTTTGAGTTCCTCATCATGCAGGCCGACAATGCTGTCGCGGCTCGCTTTCGGTTGAATATAGAGTCGCAGCAGTAAATCATCCCCTTCTCGCCATACGGCTGCCATTACAACTGATACCAGATAGGGCCAATAAAATCGCCCATCAGGAAGTTGGCAAATTGCAGCACAATAAACAGCACCAGTACGCTGAGATCAAAGCCGCCCATCACCGGAATAATGCGGCGGATTGGTGCGAGCATAGGTTCAGTCAGTTGGTGGAAAACGTACTCGATTGGGCTACGGCCTTGGCTTACCCAGCTCAGGATAGCGCGGATCAGCAATACCCAGAACAGCAAACCACCTGCGGCTTTAATTAATGAAAGCAGGCCGAGGAATAGGAAATCGGCACTGAAAGTGACGGCTCCACCAGAAGCAATCAGTACCAAAGCCACGTATTTCAGAACGCAGAGTACATAGGCAAACAGCACGGTAGCGAGATCCATGCTACCCAATGAAGGGATTACGCGGCGTAGTGGGCCAACCACGGGTTGTGTGGCTTTAACAATAAATTGCGAAAACGGATTGTAGAAATCGGCGCGAGCGGCTTGTAGCCAAATGCGACAAAATGACCACCATGATATAGAGATCAAACAGTGTGTTGATGAGAAAACTCATTGCATTCATAAGTTGCCCTTATTGATTTTGATGCCGCAAACAGAATGGAAAGTCGCGGCCTTAACGTTAAAACAGTTGTTCCATTTCCTGCGCGCGAGCGACGGCCGCTTGCATTGCTTTCGCGACGATATCGCTGAGTTGGTGATCGTTAAAAGTCTGGATCGCTTGCGCTGTCGTGCCGCCTTTTGACGTCACTTGCTCACGCAGCGTCGCTAGTGATGTTTCTGGGTTTGCTTTCACCATTTCAGCCGCACCAAGTGCAGATTGCTGTACCAGCAAGCGTGCGGTCGCTTCATCAAAGCCTTGTGCCATGGCTTCTTGCTGCATGGCTTGCATAAACAAGAAGAAATAAGCGGGAGCGCTACCTGCGGCAGCAATCACGCTGTTGATGCCGGATTCTTCAGTCACCCAGCACACTTCACCGACGCTTTGCATCAGTTGAGTGGTAAAGGTTTTATCCGCTTCACTCACTGAATCTGGCGCATACAAGCCACTCATACCACGATTAACCAGCGAAGGGGTATTCGGCATCACACGCACTAAATGCAGTTGCGTTGCCAGCATTTCATTGAGTCGTTTCACCGATACGCCTGCTGCAATCGAGATAACTAATTTTCCAGAGAAATCGACTGTTTGCAGTGGCTTACACACGTCTGCCATCAGTTGTGGTTTTACCGCTAACACCACCACATCGGCTTCTTGCGCCGCAGCAAGGTTATCGCTGGTGGTGCGAATGCCATATTGCGCTTCAAGAGGCTCGCGGCGCGTGAGTGAAGGAGCGGTCGCGACGATTTTATTCGCGGCATAACCACTGGCAATCAATCCCGCAATAATGGCGCGCGCCATGTTTCCTGCGCCGATAAAGGCGATGCTTCTCTGTTCCATTCGATGCTCTCAAATCTAAAGTGGTTTCACTTGTCACTACGGGCGATCCCAGTACTAAGCGTTGCGGCTGTAATCACGCTCACCAAAAATCGCCGTACCAATCCGCACAATGGTGCTGCCAGCTTCAATTGCGGCTTGCATATCGCCACTCATGCCCATTGATAAGGTATCAATGTGTGGGTATTTCTGTGCCAGTTGTTGCTGCAACTCGGCTAATTGCGTAAAAGCCGCCAGTTGCGCAGGGTAATCCGGCACGTTTTCTGGGATTGACATCAGTCCTCTTAACGTGAGGTTTGGCAGGCCAGAAATCAATTCAGCTAATGTAAATAATTGTTCCGGTTCGATACCAGATTTTGAGGCTTCACCGCTGGTGTTCACCTGAATCAGCACTTGCAGCGGCGGCATATCCGCAGGGCGCTGTTCATTGAGGCGCAAGGCAATTTTTTCGCGCTCAATGGTGTGTACCCAGTCAAAATGTTCCGCCACCAAGCGCGTTTTATTCGACTGTAGTGGGCCGATAAAGTGCCACTCCAGCGCTAATTGCGGATGATGCTCGGCAAAATAGCGGATTTTATCGACGCCTTCTTGCACATAATTCTCACCAAAGCAGCGTTGTCCTGCTTGGGTTGCTTCAAGAATAGCCTCGACAGGTTTGGTTTTGCTTACCGCGAGAAGTTGCACAGCGCTTCGAGCGCGTCCACACTTTTGTTGTGCGCTTTCGATCTGTGCAGTGATATGTTCAATGTTTTGTTGAATACTACGCATAGCCAGACTTTATTAAGGAATTTAAATGGATATCGCTGAGTTACTGGAATTTAGTGTAAAGCATAACGCGTCAGATCTACATCTTTCTGCAGGTGTTCCACCTATGGTACGGATTGATGGTGAAGTTAGGAAGCTCGGCGTGCCTGCTTTTACTCATTCTGACGTACATCGCTTGGTATTTGAAATAATGAATGATGCCCAGCGCAGTGAATATGAAGAAAAATTAGAAGTCGATTTTTCTTTTGAATTACCCAACGTTGGCCGCTTCCGGGTTAACGCGTTTCACCAATCGCGCGGATGCTCTGCGGTATTTCGTACCATTCCGACGGTGATCCCAACGTTAGATCTGCTTGAAGCTCCTGAGATTTTTACCAAGATCGCCAATTATGAAAAAGGCTTAGTGCTGGTCACTGGACCTACCGGTTCGGGTAAATCCACCACGCTCGCGGCGATGGTTGATTACGTGAATGCCCACCATAACAAGCACATTTTGACCATTGAAGATCCGATTGAATTTGTACACAGCAACAATAAGTGTTTGATCAACCAACGCGAAGTGCACCGTGATACCCATAGTTTTAAAAATGCCCTGCGCTCGGCATTGCGTGAAGACCCAGATGTGATTCTGGTTGGTGAGCTGCGTGACCAAGAAACCATTAGCTTGGCGCTTACCGCGGCAGAAACGGGTCACTTGGTGTTTGGTACACTGCACACCAGCTCGGCGGCAAAAACCATCGACCGTATTATCGACGTGTTTCCCGGTAGCGATAAAGACATGGTGCGCTCAATGCTTTCTGAATCTCTGCGTGCAGTTATCGCACAAAAGCTACTGAAACGAGTTGGTGGTGGCCGTGTTGCTTGCCATGAAATCATGCTGGCGACTCCGGCAATCCGTAACTTGATCCGTGAAGATAAGGTGGCGCAGATGTATTCGATCATCCAAACCGGTGCCGCTCATGGCATGCAGACGATGGAGCAAAATGCGAAGCAACTGATTGCGCGTGGCGTGGTGGATGCGCAAGAAGTGCAGAGCAAAATCGAGTTGGATTTAAAAGCATTTTAGGTAGGTAAACACAGATGGAGTTGAATCAATATCTAGATGGGATGCTGAGCCATAAAGCATCGGATCTTTACATCACCGTTGGAGCGCCGATTTTATATCGGGTCGATGGTGAATTGCGCGCGCAAGGTGAAGTGCTCAGTTTGGCGGATGTGACGACCTTACTGCATGCAATGATGGATGACGCGAGACAAGCGGAATTTAAGCAGACGCGTGAAGCGAACTTTGCTGTAGTACGCGAAAGTGGCCGTTTCCGGGTGAGTGCGTTTTTCCAACGTGAATTGCCGGGAGCGGTGATCCGCCGGATTGAAACGCGTATTCCCACCTTTGAAGAGCTGAAATTACCCGCGGTACTGCAAAATTTAGCGATCGCGAAACGCGGTTTAGTTTTGGTGGTAGGCGCAACCGGTTCGGGTAAATCGACCACTATGGCAGCCATGACCGGCTATCGTAATCAGCACCGCACCGGGCATATATTGACGGTCGAAGATCCGATTGAGTTTGTGCATGAACATAAGCGTTGTATCGTCACCCAACGAGAAGTCGGCTTAGATACTGAAAGCTATGAAGTGGCGTTGAAAAACTCGCTGCGCCAAGCACCGGATATGATTTTGATTGGTGAAATTCGCAGCCGAGAAACCATGCAATACGCGATGACCTTCGCGGAAACGGGGCATTTGTGTATGGCCACACTGCACGCCAACAACGCCAACCAAGCTTTAGAGCGGATTTTGCATTTAGTGCCGAAAGAACAGCGTGAGCAGTTCTTGCTCGACTTGTCACTCAACCTAAAAGGGGTGATTGGCCAGCAACTGTTGCGCGATAAAAACGGCAAAGGGCGACATGGGGTGTTTGAAGTTCTGCTCAATAGTCCACGAGTCGCGGATTTGATTCGCCGCGGCGATCTGCATGAGCTTAAAACGACGATGGCGCGTTCCAAAGAAGTAGGCATGCAGACCTTCGACCAAGCCTTGTACCAACTGGTGGTGGACGACAAAATCAGCGAGCAAGATGCCCTGCACAGTGCGGATTCGGCCAACGATCTGCGTTTGATGCTCAAAACCAAGCGTGGTGATAACTACGGCAGCGGATCTTTGCAGAATGTGAAGATCGATATGGAGTAGCGGTTGGTTGCTTTGTGCGCTTTGCTTTCACTCCCTGCAACTCAAGCGAGTTTGGGATAGAGCTTCGAGTCTGGATTGTGCATACTGCCACTTTCTCGGCTGAATAGGTGGAGTGCGCATGCAGATCACGACTCAAGAATATCTCGCATTAGGTGACGCGATTGCGGCGTTAAAGACGCCGCAATTTACGTCTCGCCTCGTGGCTGTGTTGCGTTGTATTGATGATTTTGATTGTGCGGTGATCTTGGGTTATCGCCCTAAAAAACATCCGATTTATCTGTATGACTCGCTCTCGACCCAGCGTGAGCTGCTGTTTCAGCGTTATCTGACTCACGCCTATCTTGATGATCCTTTCTATATCGCACTCGAACAAAATGCACGCTCAGGTGTGTTTCATCTCTCCGATTTAATGCCGCTCAGTCCACAGCAAAAAGCCTATCAACACCAGTTTTATGCGCAAACCGGCTGGCAAGATGAAGTGAGTTTGGTGGTCAATCTGGATGGAGATCGTTCGATTGTGGTGTATCTCGGCTGCTTTAAGCCGCGCTCTTTTCCACGCGAACAGATTGCCGCGTTGCAACAGCGGTTTACGGTGCTGGAAGCGTTATGCCAGCAGCATTGGCAGCAGCAGCCACTGCGGTTAGCTGAAAGTGCGCAGCAAAGCCAAGAGTTACGGATTTGGGTTGAGCAGGCGATCCAGAGTTTTGGCGCGCAGCGTTTAAGCCCGCGTGAGCAGGAGATCACCGCATTGCTCATTCAAGGTTTAGACTCGCAAGAGATTGCCGATGCGTTGGCAATCAGCCACGGCACAGTCAAAAATCATCGTAAACGCATCTATGCCCAATTGCATGTCAGCTCGTTGAGTGAGCTGTTTCAACTGTTTCTCAATCATCTGATCGGCGCTGCAGCGGGCTAGGATGTCTTTCTTCCCTCGGTCGTCAATCACTAAGATTGTCCCTTTAGGGACATCGCTCCCGATGTTTAAAGTTGGTTACTCTGCTTGGCAAGACTTTTGGGAGGCAGAATGAATTCACAGCAACTTTTTGATGATTTACAGCAGCGCGGTTTGATCGCGCAAAGCACACCTCTGGAAGCGCTGGTTGAGCGCTTTGCTACGCCGCAAGTGCTGTATTGCGGTTTTGATCCCACCGCAGGCAGTTTACACATAGGTCATCTGGTTCCACTGCTGATGCTTAAGCGTTTTCAAAACGCCGGACACCAAGCTATTGCCCTCATCGGTGGCGCCACAGGCATGATTGGCGATCCAAGCTTTAAAGCTAACGAGCGGGTGCTCAATAGTGCGCAAACCGTGCAGCAATGGGTGAGTGACTTAAGTCAGCAAATCACGCAATTGATGGCCTCGCAGAGCGAGAACCCAACATTGCTCATTACTGTTAATAATGCTGATTGGATCGGCAGGATCAATCTGATCGATTTTTTCCGCGATGTGGGTAAACACTTTTCAGTCAACACCATGATCAATCGTGAGTCGGTGAAACAGCGTTTAGCGCGTCCGGATCAAGGTATCTCCTTTACCGAGTTCAGTTACTCTTTACTGCAATCCTATGACTTTGCGCATCTCAATCGTGAGTTTGGTTGCGCGCTGCAAATTGGTGGCAATGATCAGTGGGGCAATATTGTCAGCGGGATTGATTTGACCCGCCGTCTCAATGGTACTGAAGTCGGTGGTTTAACTCTGCCGCTCATAACCAAATCCGATGGCACTAAATTTGGTAAAACTGAAAGTGGCGCCGTGTGGTTAGAGAGCAGCAAAACCTCGCCGTATCGCTTCTACCAGTTTTGGTTAAACAGTGATGATGCGGATGTGTACCGCTTCTTGGCGTATTACACCTTTTTAAGCACGGCTGAGATTGAGGAAATCCGCCAAGCTGATGCGTTACGTGAAGGCAAACCACAAGCGCAGCAGATTTTGGCGGAACAGGTGACCCGTTTTGTGCATGGTGAAGAGGGACTCGCTGCGGCGCAGCGTATTACTCAAGCGCTGTTTAGCGGCGACTTAAGCTATCTCAGCTTAAGTGAGTTGCGTCAGTTGGAACTGGATGGTTTGCCTTGTGTGGCGGCATCACGCACCGACACCTTACTCGATTTGCTGCTCACCTCAGGTTTAGCCAGCTCCAAGCGCCAAGCACGTGAGTGGTTGGAGAATGGGGCGATTCGTGTCAATGGTGAGCGAGTACAGCAAGAAGGCGTCTTATCCGGCTTTGCGCTGTTTGATCGCTACTACGTGCTGCAACGCGGTAAGAAGCAGTTTGCTTTGATCAAATTGGAAGGCTTAACTGAGTAATCACAGCGGTTCTTCTCGGCCAAGAAAAAAGCAGTGGGGTTAGCCCCACTGACTTTCAAACCAACTTTCCAGAATGATCACCGCCGATTGGCAGTCAACATTGCCTTTGCTCAGTGCTTTGTAACCGCCCATGGCGAAAAGTTCTGCGCGCGCTTCGGTGGTGGAAAGGCGCTCATCATGCAGTTTCACAGGCAAACCAAAACGGCCATGCAAACGCTGGGCAAATTTCTTCGCGCGTGGGGTGATGGTTTCCAGATCTTTGCCGTGCAGATCGGTTGGTAGGCCAACAATCAATAAATTTGGTTGCCACTCTTTGATTTGCTTTTCAATTTCATCCCAATTGGGGATGCCATCATTGGCTTTAAACGCTTTCAGCGGTGAAGCCGTGCCAGTGATCTCTTGGCCGATTGCACTGCCAATGCTTTTGGTGCCGTAATCAAAGGCCATAACGGTACGTGACATGGTGTTTCTCTTTCAATAAAAAATGACAGTAAAAATGAGGCTGCGTGATAGCAGCCTTTGATTTGGTTAGGCGTGTCCGGCGTCGCTGGAAAGCTGCGCAGGAGAGATGCCGAGTTTTTGGATCGCCTTTTGCCATTTCTCATGCACGGGCGTGTTAAAAATCAGCTCAGGATCCGCTTCTATGGTTAGCCACGAGTTTTCGGTGAGTTCCACCTCTAACTGGCCAGCAGACCAACCGGAATAGCCGAGCGCGACAATGTAGCCTTCAGGCTCCGCCTCGGTACCGAGTACAGTGAGAATATCCTTCGAGGTTGTGACGGCGATGTCATCGGTCATGTTCATGCTCGATTCGTAGTGATCGCGCGGACGATGCAGAATAAACCCACGATCTTCCGATACCGGACCACCATTAAACACCGGCTTTTTCAGACTCTCTTGGTGAGACTGTGGGTAAGCCGGTTCGATATCAACCTGCTTGAGCATGCCGCCGACCGTAATATCGATCGGCGCATTGATCATTAACCCCATTGCGCCATCTTGGTTGTGCTCGCAGATATAAATCACGCTGCGCTTGAAGTAAGGATCCTTCATGCTCGGCATGGCAACCAGAAAATGATTGGTAAGATTCATACTGTGTCCAACCTCTATTTCACTGCTGTGGCTGCTCACATTGCTGCCGCTTTAAGGCGACGCTCGATGGCATCCATCAACTTGCCTGTGATTGAAATATCGTACGCAGCTTCAATCTCTCGAATACAGGTCGGGCTGGTGACGTTAATTTCGGTCAGTTTATCGCCAATGACATCCAAGCCTACAAACAATAGCCCTTTCTCTTTTAGGGTCGGTGCAACCGCTAGGGCAATTTTCTTATCGGTTTCACTCAGTGGGCGAGGCTCACCACGACCGCCGGCAGCCAAGTTACCGCGGGTTTCACCTTTGGCTGGAATACGCGCCAAGCAGTAAGGCATAGGTTCACCATCAACTACCAAAATGCGTTTGTCACCGTTGCTGATATCTGGCACAAACGTCTGCGCCATGCAGTAATTCTGGCCGTGGTTGGTTAAGGTTTCGATGATCACTGAGAGGTTAGGATCGCCCTCTTTAACGCGGAAAATCGAAGCACCGCCCATACCATCGAGGGGTTTTAGAATTACATCCCCATGCTGTTCACGGAAGGCTTTAATTTTCTCGGCTTTGCGCGTCACCATAGTGATGGGCGTAAGCTCAGGGAACCAAGCAGTGAACAGTTTTTCATTACAATCGCGCAGGCTTTGTGGTTTGTTCACCACTAACACGCCTTCATCTTCCGCACGTTCCAAAATGTAGGTTGCGTAGATGTATTCAGTGTCGAAAGGAGGATCCTTACGCATTAAAATCGCATCCAATTCAGAAAGGGCGATAGTTTGCTCGGATTTGAATTGATACCAACCGTTTGGATCTTCTTTCAGCTCGACAACTTTAGTATCGGCCAGTGCCACACCTTGATCTAAGTGTAGATCATTCATTTCCATATAATGGATTTCATAACCGCGACGCTGCGCTTCAAGCATCATGGCAAAGCTGGAATCTTTTTTGATGTTAATGGAAGCGATGGGATCCATCACAATACCGAGTTTAATCATGGTTTATCTCCATTTAGCCAAGATCGCCGAAACGAACTTGTAGTGCAGTTATCGCCGTGAGTGCCGCCGTTTCTGTGCGCAGTACTCGTGGGCCTAATAAGGTTTCTTCAAACTGGTAACGGCGTGTCATATCAATTTCTTCCGCTGACAAGCCGCCTTCAGGACCAATCAGCAAACGAACTTTGCTCACTGGGGTGGGTAAGGTATTGATCGAGTATTTAGCGCGTGGGTGCAAATTGAGTTTTAGTGCCTCGGTTGGCTCTGAACACCAAGCTTCGAGATCCATAATTGGGCGGATTTCCGGTACGGTATTACGGCCACACTGCTCACAAGCGCTGATCGCAATTTTCTGCCACTGCTGGATCTTCTTCTCGAAGCGTTTTTCATCTAGTTTCACGCCACAACGCTCAGAAAGCAGAGGCGTGATGGTAGTGACACCCAATTCCACCGATTTTTGGATGGTGAACTCCATCTTATCGCCGCGTGAAATCACTTGACCAAGATGTAGATCGAGGGGCGATTCAATGCTGTTCTCCACGCGTTCGGTGATATTGACCAACACCTGTTTTTTGCCGACTTCACTGATCACGGCTGGGAATTCAGCCCCAAAGCCATCGAACAGCAGCACTTCTTGTCCAGCTTGCATACGCAATACGCGACCGATATGCCCTGCGGCATCTTCACTCAGGCTACGGTGCCAAGCTGGTGGATCGGTTCTGGATGATAAATTCGTGGGATGCGCATGCGGATAATTCCTAATCATTAAACGAGGTTACCTTCTTCCAACGTAAAGCGGCAACTTCAGTTGGAAGAGGCATATCTGGCCTCTAACATGGATGCAAGTTGGGCAAAATACAAGGGGGCAGGGTGAGATTCTGCCAATCAGTTCGGGCATTGTTCACGCACAAAGCGGTTCGAGTTGCCTTGCACTTTTTCAATCCGTTGGTCACGCACACATTCCCATTCGCTGACCGGATACTGATTGTTCCATGCCTGCATTAATTGGTTTTGCGCTTTGGAAAGTCGCAAACCGTACTGCTCACTCATATACAGATAAGTGCGAGCAATCGCCCCGCGTGCACGCTCTGGCGGCATGGCTTTGCGCTCTTTGAAGTTCACTTGCATTTCGCATTGGCCGTAGGTGACGCCATCGACGCCATTCCACTGACTGAAATTGAAGTTGGAACGATCGCTATTCACTTCGCCAATCGCCGGAGTAAGGTTGTGCAGATCCGCTTCCATCTGATTGAACTCAGGGCTAGTACGTGTGCAGTTTTTGCGGCCACCTTGTTGCCAGCATTGAAGCTGATGACCAAATTGCCAAGCTGGGACTACATGTTCCCATTCAATACGCGAAGCACGATTCTCATTTTTACGTACTTGATAGCCGCAACTCTCCAGATCCGGGATGCCTTTTTTGCCTTGCCAGCGAATGTCGCAGCCACAGTAAAAAGAGACCGGATGATCACGATAAATCTTCACCGCTTCATTTTTCGCATGACTAAAAGACATGGGGGCGGCAAAGGTGAGAAGAGGCAAGCTCGCCATAAAAGCGGTTATTAAACGGATAATCAGCATGATAGACGTAGATAAGTGGGTTTTTTATCAGTCTAACACTCATAAATTACCTTTGTCGTTGATGCTTTTGTTAGTTTTTAGCGAGAGCAAGGCAAAGCCTATAGAGGTGGCCTCAGCCAATTAAAGGTTAGGATTGGTAGATCAAGTTTTGTTGGCAGCTTTGGCAGCGATACGTGGCTTCACCGCGCAGCACTTTATTGTGACGACGAATGGTGAGCGGATATTCGCGGCATGCACAGCGGTAATGGAAGGTTTTACCTTGCACAGAGGCAACAGAAAACGTGTGGGTGGTTTTGGGTTCGAGTTGAAACACCTGTTTCATCACTTGTTGCCATTCGGCACCGTGTGGACGTACTCGTCCATAAAGCTGATAAGTAATGAGATGAGCGATTTCGTGTGGGATCACTTGCTGGAGGAAGTCATCGACGTTTTCGGCAAACAGCACCGGATTAAGACGAATTTCCCACAGCTGTAAATAGGCTTTACCCGCGGCGCGCCCGCGTAAACGGTAGTTGAGCTTAGGTAGTTTAAAAGGGCGTTGCAAAGTCTCGCTGGCGGTGGCGATACACTGTTTGACTCTCTGCTCAGCTTGGCAGTGCAGATCAAAACGAACCATTACGAGTACTCACTTTTATTGCAACGTCATAAAAAAGGCCCTTTCATTAGAAAGAGCCTTGAACTGTATTGCAATCATCACTGCTTGTCAGCGATTACTTGAAATAATGCTTACTTTAGACCAGCGAAGTCACGCAGTAGCGCGGCTTTGTCTGTCGCTTCCCAAGGGAATTCTTCACGGCCGAAGTGACCGTAAGCTGCGGTTTTCTTGTAGATAGGTTGCAGTAGGTTCAGCATCTCTTGCAGACCGTATGGACGCAGGTCGAAGAACTGACGAACGGCTTCGATGATGATCTCTTGTGATACTTTTTCAGTACCGAAAGTTTCCACCATGATCGACGTTGGATCAGCAACACCGATGGCGTAAGACAGTTGGATTTCACAACGATCAGCCATACCAGCAGCAACGATGTTTTTCGCAACGTAACGCGCTGCGTAAGCCGCTGAACGGTCAACCTTGGATGGATCTTTACCAGAGAATGCACCGCCACCGTGACGAGCTGCGCCGCCGTAGGTATCAACGATGATCTTACGACCCGTCAGACCACAGTCACCCATAGGACCACCGATCACGAAACGACCCGTTGGGTTGATGAAGTATTTGGTCTCTTTGCTCAACCATTCTGCTGGCAGAACAGGCTTGATGATCTCTTCCATTACCGCTTCACGCAGGTCAGGCGTTGAGATGGAGTCACAGTGTTGAGTAGACAGAACCACTGCATCAATACCCACGATCTTGCCTTGGTCGTACTGGAAGGTCACCTGAGATTTTGCATCTGGACGCAACCATGGCAGCGTGCCGTTTTTACGAACTTCTGCTTGGCGCTGCATCAGACGGTGTGCGTAGGTGATTGGTGCTGGCATCAGCACTTCAGTTTCGTTAGTTGCATAACCAAACATGATGCCTTGGTCGCCCGCGCCTTGCTCTTTAGGATCGGCTTTATCAACACCTTGGTTGATGTCTGGCGATTGCTTACCGATGGTGTTCAGTACCGCACAAGAGTTGGCATCAAAGCCCATGTCTGAGTGCACGTAACCAATTTCACGAACGGTCTGACGAGTTAACTCTTCGATATCAACCCAAGCGGAAGTAGTGATTTCACCACCCACCATCACCATGCCAGTTTTTACGTAAGTTTCGCAAGCAACGCGAGCTTTAGGATCTTGCTCAAGAATTGCGTCCAACACTGCATCAGAGATCTGGTCTGCAATTTTATCTGGATGGCCTTCTGATACGGATTCTGAAGTAAACAGGTGCTTAATCGCCATGATAGCTCCAATATTTGTGGTTATTCGGTAACGGCATGAAGTGGCGCTACCGATCAATTTCGTACATTTTGTAGGCGTTTCTACATCTAGACGGCTATTTTAGTGCCGAATGCTCAAATTACAAGCTCTTTTTCTGTTTCGCTTACAACCAAACGTTTGCTTAAAAAAGTCAGCTTTGCCACTACAAAGCGAGAATGTGCTGAAAAGTGTGACCAAATTGGAGCAAAGCACCAGTAAATCGTTTGCAGCAGCAAAGGGGCTTTGCGACAATAGCCGCCACTTATTTTTCGCATCCATTCATATCGCTTATTTCCAATTTAGGAGCCGACATGTCTTCTCGCAAACAACTTGCCAATGCTATCCGTGCCCTGAGCATGGACGGCGTTCAAAAAGCTAACTCTGGTCACCCGGGAGCCCCAATGGGCATGGCGGATATCGCCGAAGTGCTGTGGCGTTCACACTTGAACCACAACCCACAAAACCCCAATTGGGCTGACCGCGACCGTTTCGTACTGTCTAACGGCCACGGCTCAATGCTGATTTACTCGCTGCTGCACCTGAGCGGTTATGAGCTGTCGATTGACGATTTGAAAAACTTCCGTCAACTGCACTCCAAAACACCGGGTCACCCAGAGTACGGTTACGCACCGGGCATCGAAACCACTACTGGCCCACTGGGTCAAGGCATCACTAATGCCGTAGGTATGGCGATTGCTGAGAAAGCACTGGCAGCGCAGTTCAACAAACCGGGTCATGACATCGTTGACCACTTCACTTATGTATTCATGGGTGACGGCTGTTTGATGGAAGGCATTTCGCACGAAGCGTGTTCACTAGCTGGCACTCTTGGCCTTGGCAAACTGATTGCGTTCTGGGATGACAACGGTATCTCTATCGACGGTCACGTTGAAGGCTGGTTCTCAGACGACACACCAAAACGCTTTGAAGCTTACGGCTGGCACGTAATCCCAGCAGTTGATGGTCACGATGCGGACGCGATTAACGCAGCGATTGAAGCGGCGAAAGCAGAAACTTCTCGCCCAACGCTGATTTGTGCTAAAACCATCATCGGTTTCGGCTCACCAAATAAAGCAGGTTCACACGACTGTCACGGCGCACCACTGGGCAACGATGAAATCAAAGCCGCGCGTGAATTCCTAGGTTGGGAATACGCTCCTTTTGAAATCCCGGCTGACATCTACGCAGCGTGGGATGCCAAAGCAGCAGGCGCAAGCAAAGAAGCCGCTTGGGATGAGAAATTCGCCGCTTACGCGAAAGCTTACCCAGCCGAAGCCGCTGAATACAAACGCCGCGTAGCCGGTGAACTGCCAGCCAATTGGGAAGCGGCCACCAGCGAGATTATCGCCAACCTGCAAGCCAACCCTGCCAACATCGCTTCGCGTAAAGCATCACAAAACGCGTTGGAAGCGTTCGGCAAACTGCTGCCAGAATTTATGGGCGGCTCAGCTGACCTAGCACCTTCTAACCTCACCATGTGGTCTGGCTCGAAGTCTTTGGAAACAAACGACTTCTCTGGTAACTACATCCACTACGGTGTACGTGAGTTTGGTATGACGGCCATCATCAATGGTATCGCGCTGCACGGCGGTTTCGTCCCTTACGGCGCGACCTTCCTGATGTTTATGGAATACGCCCGTAACGCCATGCGTATGGCGGCACTGATGAAAGTGCAAAACATCCAAGTTTACACGCACGACTCGATTGGTCTGGGTGAAGATGGTCCAACCCACCAACCGGTTGAGCAAATCGCTTCCCTGCGTATGACGCCAAACATGAGCACATGGCGTCCGTGTGACCAAGTAGAATCGGCAGTGGCGTGGAAACTGGCGATTGAGCGTAAAGATGCGCCATCTGCGCTGATTTTCTCGCGTCAAAACCTCGCACAGCAACCACGCAGCGCTGAGCAAGTCGCGAACATCGCCAAAGGTGGCTATATCCTGAAAGATTGTGTAGGCCAACCTGAACTAATTCTGATTGCCACAGGCTCTGAAGTGGAACTCGCGGTTGCGGCTTACGAGCAACTGAGCGCCGAAGGTAAAGCGGTGCGCGTGGTGTCTATGCCATCCACCGATGCGTTTGATAAGCAAGATGCAGCCTACCGTGAAGCAGTTCTGCCAGCGGCAGTGACCAAGCGTATCGCGATTGAAGCCGGTATTGCCGACTTCTGGTACAAGTATGTTGGCTTTGGTGGTCGCATCATCGGCATGACTAGCTTTGGTGAATCAGCGCCAGCCGGTGAACTGTTCAAACTGTTTGGTTTCACTACTGAAAATGTGGTGAAACAAGCCAAAGAACTGCTGGCGTAATTGAACGCCATTCTTTGTGAAGCAAAGAAATGATTGATAACTAAAATCCCGCTTCGGCGGGATTTTTTATTGCCACTCATCAGGCCTTGCTTGGCGTAGTGCATCAATAAATAGGCGAAGCCGAAGTGGGTGTCGACCGAGTGGATAAAAGCAGTTAATTTCTGTGGGTTGAGATTGCCACCCATCAACGCAAGAAATCACACTCCCCGGGTGGGCTCGTTCAAACCCATTGGCAAACCAAGTCGGGAGCAAACCAATACCGCGACCTTTGGCAATTGCATCGGCTTGCATCGCAAGATTATCGCTTTGTAAACGGCTCTCCAGCGCAGGTAATTCATAGCTGCCGAGTTGTGGATGATGCAATGCAACAGCGGCTTGTCGAAACGCAATAAAATCAATCCACGGGTGATGGATAAGCTCTCGAGGGTGGTTGGGTTTATCCCGATGTGTCAAGTATTTGGGAGAGGCGTAGGCTGCGTATCGCCAATGGCCGAGTCGTTCTTTGCGATAGCCCATAGGAGCTGTGTTATCAATCCAGATGATCAAATCTGGCTCAAATACCGCATCACCATGCTGAAATTGGCTAAGTAAACGGATCTTCAATGTCGAATGCTGCTGCATAAACTCATCCAACACTTGGCTGAGCCAGCCGCGGATCAAATTGGGGTGCACGACCAACGTGAGTTCACCAGTGACCTGATTATTCAATTCCTGCAACGCTTCCTGACTTTTATGCGCCAGTTCAAGTAACTGCTCTGAGTAAACAGCAAACACTTCACCTGCTTTGGTGAGTGTTAAGCGGTTGCCCTGACGCATCAACAAGCTTTGTCCTAAATCCTCCTCAAGCTGCGCTAAACGGCGGCTCAAAGTCGATTTAGGCTGCTCAAGCGCCTTGGCGGCGGCAGTCAGGCTCTTATGTTGGCAAAGCGCATGGAAGGCTTTTACGGAGCTGAGATCTTGCATAGCTATTTGACTCTTAAAGAATAATTACAACGGACGTTCCATATTTGGACCGCACTATTCCATCTGTCGATCTATCTCCGGGAGCGGATTTATGAATAATCCGCCATGAGATTAAGAATAATTATCATTTAAAGGAGTGGTAAATGTCCAGATTCAATCCATCCCCTGTCAGTTTATCCGTGACACTTGGCTTAATAATTTCAGCTAACGCTTATGCTCAAGATGCGGCAAAAGCGGATGAAACCATGGTGGTAACCGCGGCTGGATACGCGCAAGCCATTCAAAATGCTCCTGCGAGTATCAGTGTGATTTCAAGAGAAGATCTGGAATCACGCTATTACCGTGATGTGACTGATGCACTAAAAGGCGTTCCGGGCGTGACCGTAACGGGCGGCGGTGATAAAACCGATATCAGCATTCGTGGTATGGGCTCAAGCTACACTTTGATTTTGGTGGATGGTAAACGTCAAACCTCGCGTCAGACTCGTCCAAACAGTGATGGGCCGGGTATTGAACAAGGTTGGTTGCCGCCTCTGCAAGCGATTGAGCGCATTGAAGTGATCCGCGGCCCGATGTCTACGCTGTACGGCTCTGATGCGATTGGTGGGGTAATTAACATCATCACCCGTAAAGATCAGCAGCAGTGGTCGGGGAATGTTCAGCTGTCCACTGTGGCGCAAGAGAATCGCGCCTCTGGCGATGAGCAGAGTGCTAACTTTTTTGTGACAGGCCCTTTAAGTGATGCTCTATCGCTGCAAGTTTATGGACAAGCAACGCAACGTGATGAAGATGAAATTGAGCGTGGTTATGGCGATAAGTCTCTACGCAGTTTGACCTCAAAGCTCAACTATCAGCTCAATCCTGAGCACCAGTTGCAGCTTGAGGCTGGTGTTTCGGCGCAAGATCGCCAAAATAACGTTGGCAAGTCGGCGCAATCGAGCGGATGTCGTGGTACGTGCAGCAACACCGATAACCAGTACCGCCGCAACCATATTGCCGTTTCTCACCAAGGGGATTGGCAGAGTGTTGGGCAATCCGATACCTATCTGCAATACGAAGAAAACACCAATCAGTCTCGTGAAATGAGCATTGATAATACGGTGTTCAAATCCACTTTAGTGACTCCTATCGGCGATCATATGCTGAGTTTCGGTTTAGAAGGGAAATACGAGAGTTTAGAGGATAAAACCTCCAACAAAATTTCGGCTCGTACGCATATTTCGAACAGCCAATGGGCGGGATTTATTGAAGATGAATGGGCACTCGTCGAGCAATTTCGTCTGACCTTTGGTGGCCGTCTGGATCATGACAAAAACTACGGTAGTCATTTCAGCCCACGTGTTTATGGGGTGTGGAATCTTGATTCAGCATGGACAGTGAAAGGTGGTGTCTCAACTGGCTTCCGCGCGCCACAGTTGCGCGAGGTGACGCCGGATTGGGGGCAAGTCAGTGGCGGCGGTAATATTTACGGCAACCCTAATCTCAAGCCTGAAACTTCCGTTAATAAAGAGTTGAGCTTGGTGTACAGCGCTGGCACGGGTCTCGCGGTATCGTTGACCGCTTTCCATAATAATTTTAAAGATAAGATCACTCGCGTCACTTGCCCTGCCAATATCTGTACCGATGGGCCAAACCAATGGGGCGCGGATCCTACTTATCGTGTGAATATTGATGAAGCCGAAACCTATGGTGCAGAGGCAACCTTAAGCTTGCCAATTACGGAAACCATTGAGTTGTCATCTAGCTACACTTACACCCACTCGGAGCAGAAAACCGGGAATTTTGCTGGCCGTCCGCTACTGCAGTTACCTAAGCATCTGTTCAATGCCAACTTGAGCTGGCAAACCACAGATCGCCTAAACAGTTGGGCAAACCTCAACTATCGTGGCAAGGAGATGCAGCCTGAAGGTGGTGCGTCGAATAATGATTTCATCGCGCCAAGCTACACCTTTATCGATACTGGTATTACTTACGCTTTAACTGATACCGCGACCATTAAAGCAGCGGTGTACAACCTGTTTGATCAGGACGTGAACTATGCAGAATATGGTTATGTGGAAGATGGCCGTCGTTACTGGCTAGGTTTGGATATTGCGTTTTAATAGATGGAGCATCGCTCCCAGAGGATTGGGTGTTTTCTCAATCCTCTGCCTTAGACGGTGATTCTGTGATTGAATCATTTATTGCACAGGATCGCCGTGCCAAACAGAGGACTATCGGTTACTATTGCCAGCCAATCTGATAGCGATAGGCGGTACAAGATGCTGAGGGTAGCAATTAACGGTTTTGGGCGCATTGGGCGTAACGTGTTACGCGCCGTGTATGAAAGTGGTAAAAGTGATCGCATTCAAGTCGTTGCGGTTAATGAACTTGCCAAACCGGATGCGATGGCGCATCTCCTTCAGTACGATACGAGCCACGGCCGCTTCGGCAAAAAAATTACCCATGACCAGCAACATATCTACGTTCATCACCAAAATGGTGAGTATGATCCGATCCGCATTCTGCACCTTTCTGAAATTCCACTCTTGCCTTGGCGCGATTTAGGCGTTGATTTGGTACTCGACTGTACTGGCGTATTTGGTTGTCAGGAAGATGGTCAAAAGCATATTGATGCTGGAGCCAGGTTAGTGTTGTTTTCACATCCGGGAGCCAGTGATCTCGATAACACCATCATCTATGGTGTTAACCATGAAACCTTAACGGCTGAGCATAAAATCGTTTCTAACGGATCCTGCACAACCAACTGCATTGTGCCGATTATCAAAGTGTTGGATGACGCATTTGGAATTGATTCTGGCACCATCACCACTATCCATTCTTCGATGAACGATCAACAAGTGATTGATGCATACCATACTGACTTGCGCCGTACCCGTGCTGCGAGCCAATCCATCATTCCTGTGGATACTAAGCTGCACAAAGGTATAGAAAGAATATTTCCGAAATTTTCTAACAAATTTGAAGCGATTTCGGTGCGCGTACCCACAGTAAATGTGACTGCGATGGATTTAAGTGTCACAATTAAATCAAATGTGAAAGTTAATGACGTAAATCAAACCATTGTGAACGCATCTCAGTGTACATTACGTGGCATTGTTGACTATACTGAAGCGCCTTTGGTTTCCATCGATTTTAACCACGATCCACACAGTGCGATTGTGGATGGAACACAAACGAGAGTCAGTAACGGGCAGTTAGTGAAAATGCTCGTATGGTGTGATAACGAATGGGGCTTTGCCAACCGGATGTTAGATACCGCTTTGGCAATGCAGGCCACGCAGTAACGGCCAAGCATGCACTTCAAATCAGGTTTGTACATTGAAACCCGAGGAACGCATCCCCATATCGGTAAACAGCTAAGAATTTACCGACTCGGCAGGGTCGCCGAGTTGCAGAATTTTCATTTCTTTAAATAGTTTGAGAGGACAAATCATGTCTGTAATCAAGATGATTGACCTGGATCTTGCAGGTAAACGCGTATTTATCCGTGCTGACCTGAACGTACCAGTAAAAGACGGCAAAGTGACTTCTGATGCACGTATCCTTGCGTCTCTACCAACAATCAAGCACTGCTTGGAAGCGGGCGCTAAAGTAATGGTCACTTCTCACCTGGGTCGCCCAACTGAAGGTGAGTATGCTGAGGAGTTCTCTCTACTACCAGTGGTTAACTACCTGAACGATGCACTAGACTGCGAAGTTCGCCTAGTTAAAGACTACATCGATGGTGTTGAACTGAACGCAGGTGAATTGGTTGTTCTGGAAAACGTTCGTTTCAACAAAGGCGAAAAGAAAAACGAAGAAGCTCTGTCTAAGAAATACGCAGCACTGTGTGACGTGTTTGTAATGGATGCGTTTGGTACAGCTCACCGTGCACAAGCTTCTACTCACGGCGTAGGTATGTTTGCTCCTATCGCTTGTGCAGGCCCTCTGTTGGCAGACGAACTGGAAGCACTAGGCAAAGCGATGGACAAGCCAGCTCGTCCAATGGTCGCTATCGTTGGTGGTTCAAAAGTTTCTACTAAACTGACTGTGCTTGAGTCACTGTCAAAAATCGCTGACCAACTGGTTGTTGGCGGTGGTATCGCGAACACCTTCATCGCAGCAGCAGGCCATAATGTAGGTAAGTCTCTGTACGAAGCAGACCTAGTGGATACTGCGAAAAAACTGATGGAAGAGTGTGCAATTCCAGTTGCGACCGACGTTGCGTGTGCAAAAGCATTCGATGAGAACGCAGAAGCTGAAATCAAACACGTTTCTGAAGTTCAAGACGACGATATGATTTTCGACTTGGGTCCAAACTCAACGGCTGAACTGGCTGAGATCCTGAAAAACGCGAAAACTATCCTGTGGAACGGCCCTGTAGGTGTATTCGAGTTCAAGAACTTTGAAGCAGGTACTCGTGGTATTGCAGAAGCAATCGCGAAATCAGAAGGCTTCTCTGTTGCGGGCGGTGGTGACACCCTAGCGGCGATCGACAAGTTCGGTATCAAAGCTGAGGTTTCTTACATCTCTACTGGCGGCGGTGCGTTCCTTGAGTTCGTTGAAGGTAAAAAACTGCCTGCAGTAGAAATGCTGGAAGCACGCGCTAAAGCGTAATAATCGAATGAAAGCGGGGGAAAACTCCCGCTTTCTTGTTTGCTGCACTGCGAGTATTTCTTTGGTAGAATGCCGCGATTGGTGAGCAAACGTTTGCAAGAATTGAAACTTACCGTTTTTATTTTTAAAACGACAGAAAATAGGATTCCATCCATGTCTAAGATCTTTGATTTTGTAAAACCTGGTGTTATCTCTGGTGATGACGTACAGAAAGTTTTTGAAGTAGCAAAACAAAATGGCTTTGCACTTCCAGCAGTAAACTGTGTAGGTACTGACTCTGTAAACGGCGTTCTAGAAGCAGCAGCAAAAGTGAAAGCGCCTGTTATCGTTCAGTTCTCTAACGGTGGCGCAGCATTCTTTGCTGGTAAAGGTCTGAAACTTGAAGGTCAACAAGCTCAAATTCTGGGCGCGATCGCAGGTGCTAAATACGTTCACACTGTCGCTGAAGCTTACGGTGTACCAGTAATTCTGCACACTGACCACGCAGCGAAAAACCTACTGCCTTGGATCGACGGTCTACTAGATGCAGGTGAAAAACACTTTGCTGAAACTGGTAAGCCTCTGTTCTCTTCTCACATGATCGACCTGTCTGAAGAGTCTCTGGAAGAGAACATCGAGATCTCTGCAAAATACCTAGAGCGCATGGCGAAAATGAACATGACTCTGGAGATCGAACTGGGTTGTACTGGTGGTGAAGAAGACGGTGTTGATAACTCTGACATGGATTCTTCTGAGCTGTACACTTCTCCAGAAGATGTTGCATACGCATACGAGAAACTGAACGCAATCAGCCACCGTTTCACTATCGCGGCATCTTTCGGTAACGTACACGGTGTTTACAAGCCAGGTAACGTTGTTCTGACTCCAACTATCCTGCGTGATTCTCAAAAATACGTTTCTGAGAAATTTGGTCTGCCAGAAAACTCTCTGAACTTCGTATTCCACGGTGGTTCAGGTTCTTCTCTGGAAGAAATCCGTGAGTCTATCTCTTACGGCGTGATCAAAATGAACATCGATACTGATACTCAGTGGGCAACATGGGATGGTATTCGTCAATACGAAGCGAAAAACCATGACTACCTGCAAGGTCAAATCGGTAACCCAACGGGTGAAGATGCGCCTAACAAGAAGTACTATGATCCACGTGTATGGCTGCGTGCAGGCCAAGCAGCAATGGTTACTCGCTTAGAAAAAGCGTTTGCTGACCTGAATGCAATCGACGTACTGTAATTCGCGTTAAAGCATGAACTATGAAGAAACCCGCTCTTGAGCGGGTTTCTTTTTTTGTGCTGCCTCATTTTGATTGGTAGCTTAGTTGTAAAATATTGTTTAACCTGTAACTGGAACGTAGCAGATTCAGCGTAACCTTTTGTTTGTTGTTCTTTACCAAACTCTGACTTTGATAAATGTTGAGTTTGCGTTATCGTGCCAAAATTCTGACTCTTGGCGGCTTATTTGTGCAAACCATTTGTGAGGTTTTCATCATTTCCGCTAATTTTTTATCCATTCTGAGAGGAAAACACTATGGCTGGTGAATCGATTGGTGTTGAAGCACCTATCGTTGAGAGTTTTAATCAGGTGAACACTTGGTTAACTAACAATTCGGATCTTTTGATTCAGTACGGTGTGAATATTATTTCCGCCATTTTGATCCTGTTTGTCGGTAACCTTATTGTTAAAGCAGTGGCTGGCAGCGTTGCTAATGTATTGAAAAAGAAAGAGATGGATAAGGCTGTTGTGGAGTTCATCCACGGTCTTGTTCGCTACACGCTGTTTATCATTGTATTGATTGCTGCTCTGAGCCGTATCGGCGTACAAACCGCTTCGGTTGTTGCGGTGATTGGTGCGGCTGGTCTGGCAGTTGGTCTGGCTCTGCAAGGTTCACTCTCTAACTTCGCAGCGGGTGTGCTGATCGTAGCGTTTCGTCCTTTCAAATCTGGTGACTATGTTGAAATCGGCGGTGTTGCGGGTTCAGTGGATGCCATTCAGATTTTCCAAACAGTGTTGAAAAGCCCAGATAACAAAATGGTAGTCGTACCAAACTCGGCAGTAATTGGCAGTGCAATCACTAACTACTCACGCCATGAAACTCGTCGTGTTGATATGGTGATTGGGGTGTCATACAAGTCTGATCTGCAGAAAACTAAGCGTGTTCTGCGTGAGACACTCGAAAAAGATCCTCGTATCCTAAAAGATCCTGATATGACTATCGGTGTTTTGACTTTGGCGGATTCATCAATCAACTTTGTAGTACGTCCATGGTGTAAAACTTCGGACTACTGGGCTGTTTACTTTGATTCGATGCAAGCAATCAAAGAAGCTCTGGATGCCAACGGTATCGAAATTCCATTCCCACAAATGGATGTGCATCTCAACAAAATCAACTAATTGTTGTGCAATATAAAAAAGGCGGAGTATTTACTCCGCCTTTTCTTTATTCCACTGTGCACTATTTGTTTGCGTCTGTTTGCTAGATTAGGCCGCCCAATGGGTGAGGTATAAATTTTTCGTTAATGCAAAAGCAATAATGAACATCATAGCGGCAACTGCCATATCAATCACTTGTCTGACGCGTGGCTTAGAAAGTGTTGTACTGAGTTTGGCCGCGCCGAGTGATAGGGTAAAAAACCAAACGAAAGAAGCGAGGATTGTCCCTATCGCAAAGGCAATTCGCTCATCACCTTGAAACTGCCCACCGATTGAGCCAAGAATCACCACTGTGTCTAAATACAAGTGGGGGTTAAACACGGTGACAGCAAAAGCACCAAAGATGACCGCTTTACGTCCTGCTGAAACGGGATTGGATACTGACTCCGATGCCTGTGCGGGTTTGAGTGCTGCACGTAGTGAAAGAAAGCCATAAGCACACAGAAATAGAATTCCGCCCAAGGTTACACCAATCAATAAGCTCGTATTTTGAGAGATGAGCGCACCACCGCCAAAGATACCGAGAGTGATGAAAAACATATCGAGAACGCCACAGGTGGCGGCCGTAGTTAGGTGATGGTGGCGTTTAATCCCTTGGTTAAGTACATAAGCATTTTGAGCACCGATGGGAATAATCATGGTTGCACCTAAGCTGAATCCCTGCAGCAGAATCCACCAGTTCATTTGTTTACCTCAGACAGCTTGATTGGAGTGATAAGCTGAGCAAGATAAGTATTCGAGCTGGATAAGTATAATTAATGATTTTAATATCATATTAAAGAGACTAATAAATGAGTGAAGAAACGCATGCGTGGTCTAGATTATCGTTGGATTGAGGCGCTGGACAGTGTGGTGAATAAAGGCAGTTTTGAACGGGCTGCTGAACAATTGTTCATCTCTCAATCTGCAGTATCACAACGTATTAAGCAGCTGGAAAAATATTTGGCTCAACCGGTGTTGATTCGAGAGCAGCCACCAAGACCGACATTGGTAGGAAAAAAGCTGCTCGGCCTTTATCGGCGTGTTTGCTTAATTGAGCAGGAGTTGGTGCCAGAATTGACCAACCAAGAGCATGTTCGCCCAGTTTCTATGTCTATCGCTACCAATGCAGACAGCCTTGCTACTTGGCTTTTACCTGCGCTCAATACGGTAATGAAAACTCGGCAAGTGGAACTTAATTTGGCTATCTATGGTGAATCACGCACCCTGGATAAGTTGAAAAATGGAGAAGTAGTTGGTGCGATAAGCCTTGAGCCACAGCCCATTACGGGGTGTAGCGCTGAATACTTGGGACAGATGGAGTATTTGTGTGTTGCCAGCCCGGAATTTTATCAGCGTTATTTTGCTAAAGGGGTGAATGAGCGTTCTTTAATGAAAGCTCCAGCGGTGTCTTACGATCAGTATGATGAACTGCACAACAAATTCTTATGGGATTATTTTTCTGTTCCACGGGATAAAGTGATTAACCACACGGTAGGAAGTTCTGAAGCCTTTGTACGCCTTGCAGTTTCTGGTGCTGCTTATTGCTTGATCCCTCGTTTACAGATCATTCAGGAGTTGGAAAGCGGAGCGTTAATCAATATAACTCCCGAGTTTATGTTGTCGTATCCCATCTTCTGGCATCACTGGCAGTTAGAAACAGGAGTGCTGCTTGAATTAAGCCAAGCGATTACAGGCTATGCGAAAAGCGTACTGCCCCAATAATTTACCGAGTCAAAGTTGTGTGATTTTTATTCGCGGAGACTGAATCTATGCATTGCTTGGCTTATGATGTTGGCAGGCGATGATATAAGGATCGAAACGATGAAATTATTAGCACCTGTGGTTTTACTTTTTTCTGTTCTCTCTGCCCCTACCTTTGCTCAGGACTGGGATTTTCCACATATTTCGACTACAGGCTATGGTGAAGTCACGGCTGTGCCGGATATGGCTGAATTCTCGGTTAAAGTTGTTGAATCAACCATGAATGCTGAACAAGCCAAGGCTGCAGTTGATAAAGCGGTAACCGAGTTTATTACAACACTGGTGAAAACTGGGGTAGCACAGCAGAATATCTCTAGCTCCAATCTCTACATTAACCCTCAATACCATTACCCTGCGAACGGTAAACCTGAACTTGTGGGATACCAGGCATCTCGCTCTATCACTGTTAGAGTGGAAGAGGTGAGTAAGCTCAATCAATATCTGGATATCGCATTAGAATCAGGCATCAATCAAGTCAATAGCATTCAATTGAAAGTGCGTGATCAAGAGAAGTATCAACAGCAAGCACGAATGGCGGCGATTGAGGACGCTAAGCAAAAAGCTCAGTCATTGGCTAAAGGTTTTGAGCGTCGTTTAGAAGGGGTTTGGCGAGTGGATTACAACACGCCAAGTGTTGAACCAATCATGATGCGCTCAGCGAATCTCAGTGAAAAAATGGACGTGAGTGATACTTATCAAGAATCCTCACTGGTGATCCGTGATCGAGTGGATGTGGTGTATAAACTGGCTCCGTAATCCTTAAGTTATGTTGTTAGTATGAGTGAAATAGGGTCGACGAAAGTCGGCCCTATTTACTTGTTGTCGTTCAACTTTTATTCATTAATCAGCTTATGAAGCCAGTGGGTCTAGACTTATCTCATTGTCTTTTCAGATTAATTTAATGAATGTCATATTTTCATTACAGTTAGACTAAAGCCTAATTTTGCTGAAATTTTGAGCTAAACTGAGCAATAAGTAAACTGCTGACTTTTTCATCAATAATGCTCATTGATTGAAGGAAGGTCGTTGTTACTTTCTGTCATGCCTAGGCATAGGAAATCAAACACACTGAGCAAGTGAGAGGCAGTGTATGTTGAATCATCTTCTTGTGAGACTGACGATTGGCTGTTTATTGGTATTAGGCATTAAGCTCAGCGCACTTTATTTTCTACCTATGGTGCTTTTGCTTAATACTCATCACAAAGAGTTTTTCGGTTGGTAATAAAAACGGAGCCATGTAGGCTCCGTTTGTTTATCACGACACAACCAACCGCCGATAGAGCGGTGTGAATGTGTTTGATTACAGTACGTGTACTGAAGCAGTGTTGGTAGTGCCAGAAGCAACTAGAGCGCCTGAAACCATCACTACGATGTCGCCTTTCTTGCCTAGGCCAGATTGCAGAGCAATCTCTTTACCTAAGTGGTAGAAAGCGTCAGTGTTGTCAATTGCGTCAACCACAACTGGCGTTACACCCTTAGAAAGTACTAGCTGAGCTGCAGTTTTCTTGTTGGTGGTTACCGCAATGATGTTTGCAGTTGGGAAGTATTTACGGATTGAACGCGCTGATTTACCCGCTTCAGTTGCAACGATGATCAGTGGCGCAGCCAGCTTCTCAGCAGTGTCTACCGCACCTTTACATACCGCTTCAGTGATACGCAGACGTGGGCTATCCAGACGTGAACCTAGTTCAGCTTTCAGTACAGAATCAGTACGGTTAGCGATTTGAGCCATGATCTTCACAGCTTCAACTGGGTATTTACCTTTTGCAGTTTCGCCAGACAGCATCACTGCATCAGTACCGTCCATGATCGCGTTTGCAACGTCACCCGCTTCAGCACGAGTTGGACGTGGGTTCTTGATCATAGAATCGAGCATTTGAGTTGCAGTGATAACCACTTTACGTGCGCGGTTACATTTTTCGATCATCATCTTTTGAGCGAAGATTACTTCTTCAGCTGGGATTTCAACACCTAGGTCGCCACGTGCAACCATGATGCCGTCAGACAGCTCAAGGATCTCATCGAAGTTGTCCAAGCCTTCTTGGTTTTCGATTTTAGAGATGATTTGGATGTTTTGGCCACCGTGTGATGCCAGAACTTCACGAATTTCTTTTACGTCAGAACCTTTACGGATGAAAGAAGCTGCAACGAAATCAACGCCTTGCTCACAACCAAATTTCAGGTCGTTTTTGTCTTTTTCAGACAGAGCTGGCAGGTTTACAGAAACGCCTGGCAGGTTAACGCCTTTGTTTTCACCTAGTGCACCGTTGTTCAGTACTTTACATTTCACTTCAGTGTCAGTAGTCGCAACAACTTCCATCTCGATCAGACCGTCGTCAACCAGAATACGGTTACCAACATTCAGATCTTTAGCAAAGCCAGAGTAAGTTACAGCTACGCGATCTTTGTTACCAACAACAGCAGTGTCAGTAGTGAAAGTGAATTCTTGACCAGCAACTAAATCAACATCATCACCGTTTTCCAGTTTGATGGTACGGATCTCTGGGCCTTTAGTATCCAGCAGAATCGCCAGTTGTTTACCGGTCACTTCCATTACTTTACGGAAGTTAGCGATACGAGTGCCGTGCTCAACGTAGTCACCGTGAGAGAAGTTCAGGCGCATTACATTCATGCCTGAGTTAACTAGCTCAGTTAGCTTCTCTACAGACTCAGTTTTTGGGCCAATCGTACATACGATTTTGGTCTTTTTCATGGAAGAGTTTCTCCGATAAACAAAATGATTTTGAAGTTGGTTGTAAGTTCTGAAGTGTTCTCGGTGGTGGCAACTTTGCTTCGTCAATTGCCAAGTCTAGCTCACGAGTCTACAGCACTCCAAAACTGAAAGTCTTTCAACAGATTTAGTCATTTTATGACTGACTGTTTGATCAAAAATTTCAGAAAAATCCCTACTTAGCGCCGATGTACTGGGGGCTCTAGGCGTATTTTTTACTCAATTCTGTAATTTTTTTTCTTTTCTAGGGCGAATTCTACCACTGAATGATAGCAATATCACTGTCTAAGAATTGTCTTAGGACAAGGTTTTAGCGCGAATTATTAATTTTTTGGATCGAAATAAATGGACTTATTTGTTTCGTTTTAACTATACTTAGTTTCGGTTCGTAACTTTAAATGTATTTAAAAATGTCGAAACGAAATACACAACTGAGAAGACACACTATAGTTAAGTTAGTTAATGAGCAGGGCGAGGTGAGTGTTGAGGCTCTTTCTTCTCAATTTGAAACCTCAGAAGTTACTATACGCAAAGACTTAGCTTCTCTAGAAAAAAATGGTCAACTTTTGCGCCGCTATGGTGGTGCCACCGCACTGCCGAAAGAAGTGATGCACGATGAAATGAGTGAAAAGGTTTCAGTTCGAAAGGTTTCTTTGGCTAAGGCCGCAGCAAAACTGATTCGTGACCATAATCGGATTGTGATTGATAGCGGCAGTACAACAGCCGCTTTAATCCAGCAACTTAATGACAAGCGCGGCTTGGTCGTGATGACAAACTCGTTGCATGTGGCTAACGCTCTGAATGAATTAGAAAACGAACCAACACTGCTCATGACGGGTGGAACGTGGGACACCCATTCTGAGTCGTTTCAGGGCAAAGTGGCTGAGTCTGTCCTACGATCATATGACTTTGATCAGCTATTTATTGGCGCTGATGGCATCGACCTCGAACGCGGAACCACTACGTTTAACGAGTTAGTTGGGCTGAGCAAGGTGATGGCCGAAGTATCACGTGAAGTGATTGTAATGATCGAGTCAGACAAAGTCGGGCGCAAGATCCCTAACTTGGAGTTGAGTTGGGACTGTATTGATGTGTTAGTCACAGATCATGAATTGAGTGACGAGTTCGCCAAACAAATTGAATCTCACCAAGTTCGAGTTATTCGCGCCACGGTGAAATAACAAATCCTTCAGCGCTATTCACGTTGAGTAAGAGCGCGACAGTATAAAAATATGGAGTTTAAATATGTGTGGAATTGTTGGTGCGGTTGCACAACGCGATGTTGCTGAAATTTTAGTACAAGGTTTACGACGTCTTGAATACCGTGGCTACGACTCAGCAGGCGTTGCGGTAGTAGATAGCGATAAACAACTCACTCGTCTACGTCGTTTGGGTAAAGTACAAGAACTTGCGGATGCTGTTGAAGCTGCGCAAGTGGTTGGTGGAACGGGTATTGCACATACTCGCTGGGCAACACATGGTGAACCTTCTGAAATCAATGCTCATCCACACATCTCTGGTGATATTACTGTGGTGCATAATGGCATCATTGAAAACCATGAAATGCTGCGTTCAATGCTACAAGAGCGTGGTTATGTGTTTGAATCTCAAACGGATACTGAAGTGATTGCTCATTTGGTGGAATGGGAATTACGCAATGCATCTTCTCTATTGGAAGCCGTGCAAGCAACAGTGAAGCAGCTTACCGGTGCTTATGGCACGGTAGTGATGGATCGTAAAGATCCTTCTCGCTTAGTGGTTGCTCGTTCAGGAAGCCCGATTGTGATTGGCTTTGGGATCGGTGAAAACTTCCTTGCTTCAGATCAGTTGGCATTACTCAATGTGACGCGCCGATTCATGTATCTTGAAGAGGGAGATGTGGCAGAAATCACTCGTCGTGAGGTTCGCGTGTTTGATCTGCTGGGCAATCCCGTACAACGTGAAATCAGTGAATCGAAATTAGAGCACGATGCGGCGGACAAAGGCCATTATCGTCATTACATGCAAAAAGAGATTTTTGAGCAGCCGAAAGCGCTGATTAACACCATGGAAGGTCGCATCACGCACGACAGCGTGGTGGTTGAAAGCATTGGTGTGAATGCCGCTGAGATTCTGGCGAAAGTTGAACATGTGCAAATCGTGGCTTGTGGCACTTCCTATAATGCAGGCATGACAGCTCGTTATTGGTTTGAATCTCTAGCTGGCGTGAGCTGCGATGTCGAAATAGCTTCTGAATTCCGCTACCGCAAATTTGTAACCCGTCCAAACAGTTTGCTGATCACCTTATCTCAGTCGGGAGAGACAGCGGATACTTTAGCAGCGCTGCGTCTTGCTAAAGAAAAAGGTTATATGGCGGCCATGACGATTTGTAACGTTGCAGGTTCCTCTTTGGTGCGTGAGTCAGATTTTGCCTTTATGACCCGTGCAGGGACGGAAATCGGCGTTGCCTCGACCAAAGCCTTCACAACTCAACTTGTGACGCTACTGATGCTGGTGACAGCATTAGGCAAGCAACAGCAACGCATTGGTCGTGAGTTAGAAACTGAGATCGTACAGGCATTGCACCAACTGCCTAAACAGATTGAAACGGCATTGTCGTTTGAAAAACAGATCGAAACGCTGGCTGAAGACTTTGCAGATAAGCACCACACTCTATTCTTGGGGCGTGGCGAATACTATCCAATTGCTGTTGAAGCCTCTCTCAAACTGAAAGAGATCTCTTACATCCATGCGGAAGCTTATGCGGCGGGTGAGTTAAAACATGGCCCATTGGCTCTGATCGACGCTGACATGCCAGTAGTGGTCGTGGCTCCGAGCAATGAGCTACTCGAGAAACTCAAATCCAATATCGAGGAAGTTCGAGCACGCGGTGGTTTGCTGTATGTGTTTGCCGATGAGGTTGCGGGCTTTGAAGCGGACGATACGATGAAAATTATCGCCATGCCGCATGTTAGCGAAATTGTGGCACCGATTTATTACACCATTCCGATGCAGTTGCTCTCTTACCATGTTGCTTTAATCAAAGGTACCGATGTAGACCAACCTCGTAACCTTGCCAAAGCGGTAACGGTGGAATAAACCTTCTGATAAGTAAAAGGGCTGCTCATTGGGCAGCCCTTTTTCTATTTAGCCAGTCCAGTTTAAGGGTTGGTATTTAAGTAAGCTTGTGTGGAAATACGAGTCCAATCACGTACTTTGTTTAAGTAAGCCTGCTGTGAATCGATGATCTCTTTTGCCAAAGGATCACTCGCTGCTTGCTCTTGTAGCAGTTCATTATTCGCTTGGCGCAGCGCGGCAAGCACGGCTGGTGGGAAATCACGTACCTTGATATCAGGGTACTCACTTTTCATTTCTGCCCAACTGGTGGCGTTCGCATCAATGGCTTGGTTGTACATATCAAAGGCGGCGACACGGAAGGCGGTTTCTAAGATCACTTGAATGTCTTTCGGTAGCGTATCCCATTTCTTTTTATTGACCAGAAATTGAGTTTCGGAGCCCGGCTCATGCCACGCGGTGTAGTAGTAAGGGGCAATTTTATGAAAGCCCATGCGCAGATCAAAGGCAGGGCCAACCCATTCCAGCGCATCTATCGTGCCACGCTCAAGTGAGGTGTAAAGCTCACCTGGTGCGATGTTGGTGGGTTTAGCGCCCACCTTCGCTAGCACTTCACCCGCAAATCCAGGGATGCGCATTTTTAGACCCTGTAGGTCTTCAACGCTGTTGATCTCTTTTTTAAACCATCCCCCCATCTGAATATCCGAATTGCCACCGGGGAAAGAGAGCAGATTGTGTGGAGCATACACCTTCTCCATTAACTGCATCCCACCGCCATAGTAGAACCAGGCATACTGTTCAGTGGCTATCATTCCAAAAGGCATAGAAGAGAAAAAGAGGGTATTCGGCACTTTACCTTTCCAGTAATAAGAGCTGGAGTGGCCGAGATCGTATTGACCGGATTTCACCATATCAAACACGCCAAGTGGTGCCTTGTGCTTGTTGGCTGAATCGATGCGGATCTGAATGCGGCCATTCGACATTTCAGCGGCTAACTTGGCCATGTTTTTCGGAGCATCACCGAGGATAGGGGTATTTGCTCCCCAAGTTTCGGCTAGAGTGAGTTTATAAATGGGCTGTTCGTCAGCCTGCGCAGTACCAAGTAGAGCGCTCAGAATCAGAGCTAGCGCTGCGCGACTTTTCGTGAAATAGGTTGTGATTGACATAACTTCCTCGTTGTTATCGTTATCGAAGCTGTAGAGTCTAAGCTGCTGAAAAAAGAGTCAATGATGAAATGGGGGTAACTTGCCATGCCAATTAGAGTGATGCACTAATGTTGATTGAAAAATAAGCACGAAGAGTTGAAGGTGTTAGAGGGTAATTAAGAAAGTTAGATTTATTTGCTTAAGATTAGAATTTTATTTTGATTAAAGAATTGTTTGATGGGTCACGCCAAGATCGAGGATCTTGGCGTAACAGATTAAATGTCGCTGAAATATTGGTGCATCGCGAGATAGTTTTGTGCTTCTTTCTGCCCCATATAGCGTGCCAGTGTTTTACTTGGCACGTTGCGCAGATCAACAACAATTAGACCATCTAGCGCATTATTAAAGGCGGGATCGACATTAAAGCTCACCAGTTTGCCATTAAGTCCTAGGTACTGACGCAGTAAAACCGGGACGCCTTTTCCTTCATCAATACGTGCAATCACTCGTGAAAGTAGTTGTAAGTCGGCCAGTGATGTTAAAAGGCTGGCATTCCACTGTCCCTGCCCAGCGGGTAATGGGTTAGTGGCCATCACGAGTTCTGCTTGCTCACTATCGTAGTAGTGCAGAGTCATGGTGTCAGCTAATAAACGCCTTGCTTGTTCACTGTAATCATTGCTGATACTGACGGGACCAAACAAATGAGTATATTGAGGGTGGCGTTCAATATAGGTGCCAATTCCTTTCCAGAGTAGGAGTAATGCAGCCATACTTTTTTGATATTGGCTGTCGATGACCGAGCGCCCGATTTCGATCGTATTCCCCATGTTGTCGAGAAAACGCTGGTCGTAATGAAAAAGGGTACTGGAATAGAGACCACGTATCCCTTTGTCTTGTAGAAGTTGATCTATAAGCCCTAAACGATAAGCGCCTACAAGCTGGTTCTGTTCACGATCCCAAATAAACAGATGTAAGTAATCGCGATCAAACAGGTCGATATCCAGTGCGAATCCTGTACCTTCTCCCACTTCGCGAAAATTCAACTCTCGTACTCGACCTATTTCATGCATCAGTGACGGAATCTTATCTGCCGTTGTGCAGTACACATCGAATTGGTTATGGCGCAGCATGTGGTCGCCATAAGGAAGCTGCGTAATATCCTCAAGCAGATCTTCAAGAGGAAGACGTTCTGCTACTGGAGGCAAAGAATGATCGTTAGTGGTTTTATTACGCACAGGAGAGGACTGTAAAAGGTAAGTATTAAGCCGTAGATAATTCACTAGCTGTTGATCACACAGGTGCTGCACTTCACTGTGTGAAATCATCTCACCGATTGCGATGCCAATTTCTGTTTGCTGTTTGTTTAGAAGTTCACGGCCTAGCATTAAAGTGCGTAGCATAGGATGAACTTTACCTGCTAAATAAAAGCGAGTGGAGTTATGCCCATCAATGTAGACCGGAACGGTCTGAGCTTGGTGTTTTTTCACTAAGCGACTGACGGATTGACTCCATTCTTTGTCCTCCAATCTGCCTTGTTTGCTGTCAACCAATTGAGAAACCTCACCCGCTGGGAACATGAGCAGTAAACCGCCTTGCTCCAAATGTTTATGGGCTTGGCGTGAAGCATGGAGGTTAGCTTTTGCGGCATCAGCACCTTCGAATACATCCACCCCAATAAAGAGTGAAGAAAGCTCTGGTACTAGCTTTAAGTACTGATTAGCCAAAATTTTTATATCGGATCGAACGGACAGTAGCATCTCAGCCAAAATGACACCTTCCACACATCCCAAAGGATGGTTGGCTACCACGATAGTCGCACCTTGCTGCGGGATATTGGCGAGCTGCCCACGTACAATCTGATAGTCAATACCAAGAACATCGAGAGTAAAGCGCAAAAACTCACGAGTATCCCCATTGGCTGGGCGTTGCGCATAGAATCTATTGAGACGCTTTAATCCGGTTGCCCATTCAGCGAAATGTTCACCTAAACCAAATGGAGTTTTTCGGGGTAGAACGAATGGTGAAGTAGAAAGCATAGCAACCTCTTGTTTGACGGTTTATCAAGAGGCTAGTTGGAGCATGTTGCAAAATAGCGACATTATGATGAGGTTTTTATTGCGTGGCCGAAAAGCGTGAAAATAAAATGAAACCAGTTGAGTATTTTCAGAAATAAGTCCATTTGCTCACATTTTGTACACAAAGTGTGATGGGCAAGGAATTTTAATGCTAGTTTATCTAAGCGGGTATAACGCAATTAATGAAAACGACATTACACCTTTGTTTTGCTGATCTGGAATAGACGGGAGCTTTTGCTCCCGTTGCTTTTTCTCAAAGCGGAAATATTTTTGTGACGAATGAATCGCAAGGAAGAAAAGCAGGTTAAGTGGTGGCTTGATGAATTCGAGCGAGAATTTGCCTTGAAGCAATAAACGAAAAAAGCTAGTAAACACAAGGTTTACTAGCTTTTCGGAATCTGGTGGCCCCTCCCAGGTTCGAACTGGGGACCAAGCGATTATGAGTCGCCTGCTCTAACCACTGAGCTAAGGGGCCAAATTGGTGTCAGATTATAGGGGAAGGAGGGTAAGTGTGTCTAGCCAAAGCAGATTTAATAATGCTTACAATTTATTCACTTAGCTTGTATAAAAAAGAAAAGGTGAGCTGTGCCCACCTTTTTCTGTATTACAGAGAGTGATTATTCATCCAAGAAACTGCGCAGAACTTCTGAGCGGCTTGGATGACGCAGCTTACGCAGCGCTTTAGCTTCAATCTGACGAATACGTTCACGAGTTACGTCAAACTGTTTGCCCACTTCTTCCAATGTATGGTCGGTATTCATATCAATACCGAAACGCATACGCAGCACTTTGGCTTCACGAGGAGTTAGACCCGCTAATACATCGCGAGTAGCCGCTTTAAGGCTGGTTGCTGTCGCAGAGTCCAGTGGCAGTTCAAGGGTCGTATCCTCAATAAAATCACCCAGATGCGAATCTTCATCATCACCGATTGGTGTTTCCATGGAGATTGGCTCTTTAGCAATTTTCAGCACTTTACGGATCTTGTCTTCTGGCATTTGCATGCGCTCTGCCAATTCTTCTGGCAGCGGCTCACGACCCATCTCTTGCAGCATTTGGCGCGAGATTCGATTCAGTTTGTTGATCGTTTCGATCATGTGCACTGGAATACGAATAGTACGTGCTTGGTCTGCAATTGAGCGGGTGATTGCCTGACGGATCCACCAAGTCGCATAAGTTGAGAACTTATAACCACGACGATATTCAAACTTGTCTACAGCCTTCATCAGGCCGATGTTACCTTCTTGGATCAGATCCAAGAATTGCAGACCACGGTTGGTGTATTTCTTAGCAATCGAAATAACCAGACGTAAGTTCGCTTCTACCATCTCTTTTTTCGCACGGCGAGCTTTCGCTTCACCGATAGACATACGACGGCTGATGTCTTTGATACGCTCAACAGACAGTGAAGTCTCTTGTTCGATCATCTGCAGTTTTTGGATTGAGCGGCGAATATCGTCTTCTTGCTCACGTACTTTTTGTACATAAGGTTTATCAGAAGCGAGCACTTTATCGAGCCATTCTTCATTCGATTCATTGCCTGTAAACAGAGCAATAAATGATTTCTTTGGCATTTTCGCGACTTCAACCACTGCTTTCATCACCAAACGCTCTTGGGTACGAACACGATCCATCGAGGTACGCAGAGTTTCAACCAAATGGTCAAATTGTTTTGGTGTTAGGCGGAATTCGCGGAAGATATCCAGTACCAGGCTTGAAGCTTCAGATGCTTGGTTACTGTCACGACCAAATTCATTAACCGCTAATTGCAGGTTTTGGAACTTGCCGCGCAGTTCATTGAATTTCTCACGAGCGAGCTCAGGGTCAATACCCACTTCTTCTTCGCTGTCGCTGCTTTCACCGTCGCCGTCTTCATCTTCATCCTCGTCTTCATCCTCCGCGACCTCGTCATCTTCATCAGCGAGATCGGCTTCAGAGAGTTCTGAACCGATGTGAGTAGCAGTTGGCGCTTCGGTTTCCATGTCGTTAGGATCAACGAAACCAGAAATCAGGTCAGTCAGACGTAGTTCTTCTGCCTGAACCTTGTCAAACTGTTCAAGAATGTATGGGATGGTTCCAGGATACTCAGCAATCGCACTTTGAACTTGGTTAATACCATCTTCAATGCGCTTGGCAATATCGATTTCGCCTTCACGTGTCAAAAGCTCAACCGTACCCATTTCACGCATGTACATGCGAACAGGGTCGGTAGTGCGGCCAATTTCACTCTCTACGCTTGAAAGTGCCGCGGCTGCTGCTTCGGCAGCATCTTCGTCAGTGATGGTGGTATCATCGCTGAGGGCGAGATCATCGGCATCAGGAGCTGTTTCAACTACCTTGATACCCATGTCATTGATCATCTGAATAATATCTTCCACCTGCTCTGAATCAACGATTTCAGCAGGCAAGTGGTCATTTACTTCGGCGTAGGTCAGATAGCCCTGTTCCTTGCCACGAAGGACAAGTTGTTTAAGCTGTGACTGCGGATTTTGATCCATAGACGGTATCCAACTTCGTATCTGGTGAAGGAATAAGTATGCGCAATGCAAACCACGTATACTAACAAATTTATTCTTTGCTGACTATCTCAACAGGGTTACGCTTTCAAGCCTTTTAAAATCAAATCTTGTAGCTCCCTTTTCTCTTCGGTTGATAAACCGACACTTCGCTCTTTAGCCTGCAAATTTTCAATTTGTTTTTCTACGCACTGGGCAAGAATTTTGTCCAATGAGTCTAAAAATAGTTCTTCTTGATTGTCTTCAACAAGGGGAATCTCCCAACTTGCCAGACGAGACAGAAGTGTCTCATTTTTTGAGTCTCGCCAATGTTCGAGCAATTGACCCGTAGTGATATGGGGATATTGACGACATTTCTCAAGTACTTCGCTGAAGGTATCTAAACCAGGGATCATCAAATGACGAACACTAGCCAGATCGGGTACCAATTCAGCATAGCTTGGATTTTGTACCAAGAGCGCAATAACATCACGCATCGGCGTACGTTTTATTGCTTTATGTGGTGCTGGTCGATTTTCTGAATTACGCGCTTTTTTGCGACGTAATTGGTGATCAAAACCAGTACGTTCATCGAGCAATTTTTCGAGGATCTCTTGTAAAAAAGGATCCGGGATTTTATCGATCAGTGGCGTTGCTAGTGCGCGTAGCGCTGATTTTCCTTCATGGCTACCCAAGTTGAGTTGGTGCAGCTCAATTAAGTTATCAAACAGATATTGTGATAGCGGTGTCGCGTTGGCGAGTTGCTGTTCAAAATCTGCTTTACCGTATTTACGTACGTAACTGTCGGGATCTTCACCATCAGGCAAAAAGAGAAACTTTAAGATATTCCCACTTTTGAGATAGCTCAGTGCATTTTCTAATGCACGCCATGCTGCATCACGCCCAGCTCGGTCACCATCGTAACAACACACCACTTGGTTAGTTTGACGAAACAGTAATTGAAGATGATCACCTGTCGTGGATGTGCCAAGAGAGGCGACGGAATAATCCACCCCATATTGAGCTAGTGCCACGACATCCATATAACCTTCCACCACTAAGATTTGTGGTGGCTCACGATAAGCCTGTAGGACTTCATATAGGCCATATAGTTCTTTGCCTTTATGGAAAATCGGCGTTTCAGGCGAGTTAAGGTACTTTGGCGTGCCTTGTTCTGTAATTCGGCCACCAAAGCCGATGACTCGGCCACGACGATCTCGAATTGGGAACATCACTCGGCCGCGGAAACGGTCGTAACGACGGCCATTATCGCTTTCAATCAGCATACCTGCTGTTACCAGCATATCTTCACTGTTGCGCTGTTGACCAAAGTTGCGACGTACAAGATCCCATTCATCAGCAACATAACCGATACCAAATTTTTGGACGATTTCGCCGGACAAGCCTCGATTTTTCAAATATTCGATAGCATGTCGGTTATTCGGCTGTTTGAGCTGCTGACGGTAAAACTGTGCAATGCTGCCCATGAGATCATACAGGCTACGTTTCTCTTCGCTTTTTACCGTTGGTGTATTTTTGGCAAATGGGCTTGAAGGCGTTCGCTCTTCTCGTACCACTTCCAAGCCAATCGTTGAAGCCAATTCTTCAATAGCTTCAGGAAACTCCATTCGCTCGAATTCCATGACAAAGTCAATGGCATTACCATGCGCACCACAGCCAAAGCAATGGTAGAACTGTTTTTCCTGACTGACACTGAATGAAGGGGTTTTTTCGTTATGAAAAGGGCAGCATGCACCGTAGTTTTTGCCCTTTTTTTTCAGTTTTACACGTGCGTCAATGACGTCGACAATATCGAGTCGAGCGAGGAGATCATCAATAAAACTACGTGGGATGTGTCCTGCCATAAATCTTTGCATGCACCGAAAACGATAGGGTCAAATACAAACAAGCCGTGCGTTCCGAAGGATTGCACGGCTTGTTGTAATTGGGTTGGGATTAAGCCAGTTTAGCGCGGACCAAACCGCTTACTTTACCCATGTCTGCACGCCCTTGAATATGTGGTTTGAGTACAGCCATCACTTTGCTCATGTCTTGCATGCCAGAGGCTGCTGATTCCGTAATCGCACTGTCAATCAGTGCACTCACTTCATCATCGCTCAAAGGTTGAGGCATAAATTCCTCAAGCACAGTGATTTCTGCTTTTTCCACATCAGCTAAGTCTTGACGACCTGCTGCTTCATATTGGCTTACAGAGTCGCGACGTTGTTTGACCATTTTGGTTAACACGCCAACAATGTCGTCATCGCTCAGAGTGATCTGCTCATCGACTTCACGTTGTTTAATTGCGGCCAACACTAAACGGATAGCGCCAAGGCGTTGTTTATCCTTGGCTTTCATCGCTAGTTTTTGCTCTTCTTTGAGATTATCAATCAGAGCCATAACAAATTCCTTAGTTTAGGAAATTGTTATTAGTACAGACGAACGCGACGTGCGTTTTCGCGAGCCAGCTTCTTAGCGTGACGCTTTTGAGCAGCTGCTTTAGCGCGTTTGCGAACGGTAGTTGGCTTTTCGTAGTGCTCACGACGACGCACTTCAGAAAGGATACCTGCTTTTTCGCAAGAGCGTTTGAAACGACGCAGAGCTACGTCGAACGGTTCGTTTTCACGTACTTTAACTACTGGCATATGCCTTTCACCTCAGGGGTTAATTCGTTAATGCTGATATTTTGGTGACCCGAGCAGCAAGAACTCTTGTGCGCCAAGTCGATAATCAGCCAGATCAAAATGGTGCGGAATTTTAATCCGATCGTCCTTCCTTTGTAAAGCACTTTGTCGCTTACATTCTGGACAAGGTTTGTTTGTCGCGCCAAGGCGAGGTAACATGACGCCATATTTGATTTTTAATGGCAGCGTGCTGAGAAAACTATGCGCATTATTGGTATTGAAACCTCTTGTGATGAAACGGGTGTAGCGATTTACGATGACGAAAAAGGACTGCTGTCTCATAAGCTCTACAGTCAGGTAAAACTTCACGCCGATTACGGTGGTGTCGTGCCGGAGTTGGCATCACGTGACCATGTTAAAAAGACCATTCCACTTATCAAGGCGGCGATGGAAGAGGCGAATGTGACGCCACAGGATTTAGACGGTGTTGCTTTTACCGCAGGTCCCGGTTTGGTTGGTGCTTTGTTGGTTGGAGCAACGATCGGACGTAGTTTAGCTTACGCATGGAATGTACCAGCAGTACCCGTTCATCATATGGAAGGGCATTTGCTTGCCCCTATGTTGGAAGATAATCCACCGCCATTTCCTTTTGTCGCTTTACTGGTATCGGGTGGCCACACCATGCTGGTGGAAGTAAAAAACATTGGTGAATACCGTATTTTGGGTGAGTCAATTGATGATGCCGCAGGCGAAGCCTTTGATAAAACGGCTAAGTTGATGGGGCTGGATTACCCTGGCGGACCTCTACTGGCGAAGTTGGCGGAAAAAGGAACCGCTGGGCGCTTTAAATTCCCTCGTCCAATGACTGATAGACCAGGACTTGATATGAGTTTCTCTGGTTTAAAAACGTTTACTGCTAACACGATTGCTGCCAATGGTGATGATGAACAGACGCGCGCGGATATTGCTTATGCGTTCCAAGAAGCGGTATGTGACACGTTAGTGATTAAGTGTAAGCGTGCGTTGGAAGAGACTGGCTTAAAACGAGTAGTGATTGCAGGTGGTGTGAGTGCCAATAAGCAGCTGCGTGCTGATTTGGAAAAGCTTGCGAAAAAAATCGGCGGCGAAGTCTATTATCCACGCACTGAGTTTTGTACCGATAACGGTGCAATGATCGCTTATGCGGGAATGCAGCGTTTGAAGAATGGCGATGTATCAGAGCTTGGTTTACAAGCTCGCCCACGTTGGCCGATTGATCAATTAACCCCCATTCAAAAGTAAGTACTACGAAGTTGTATTGAAACGGTCGCATTTGCGGCCGTTTTTTCTAAACAAAATAATGAATTAGCTAATACTTACATTCTGCTCAGACTTGTCAGTTGAGTTCTTCATGATAGATTCATTATCTGTTTTATTGATGGATGTATAACTAAAATGAATTCGTTGTTTATTGATGGCCAAAAAATGGCTTACCTTGATGCTGGGGAAGGGGATGTGCTGGTATTTGGGCACAGTTATTTGTGGGATCACCAGATGTGGGCTCCCCAAATTGCTGAATTGAGTCAACACTATCGCTGTATCGTGCCGGATTTTTGGGCACATGGTGATTCAGATGCTGCACCAGCCGCGATGAGTAATCTCAAAGATTATGCTCAACATATTCTGGCACTGATGGATCATTTACAGATTGAGCAATTTTCAATCGTAGGTTTGTCTGTGGGCGGTATGTGGGGAGCTGAGCTGGCTGTGCTGGCCCCGGAACGCGTTAAATCATTGGTGATGATGGATACCTTTGTTGGCCTTGAACCAGAAGTGACGCATAAAAAGTACTTCTCTATGTTAGATGCCATTACACAACTTCAAGCCGTACCTGCGCCAATCGTTGATGCTGTAGTGCCGATGTTTTTTGCATCAGGCACCCTGAAAAATGAGTTGCCTGTGGTTACGCAGTTCCGTTCTACACTTCAAAAGTTATCCGGTGAGCGCGCAGTTGAAGTAGCGCGTTTAGGGCGAATGATTTTTGGGCGTCGTGATTTGATGGATGAGATTGAAAGCTTAACTTTGCCTGTACTCATCATGGTGGGTAGTGAAGACACACCTCGTCCCGTGCTGGAATCCTATCTGATGAAAGATGCGATTCGCGGAAGTCGACTCGAAGTCATTGAGGGGGCAGGACATATCAGCAGCCTAGAGCAAGCTGATCAAGTCACGCATCATCTGAGTACATTCTTCGCAATGGTGTATTAATTAACCCATTTTTGAAAAGCCGCTGAGTATTTACGCTTATGCGGCTTTCTTTTTTACACTTTGGAAATCAGCGTTAGGATTGGTGGCTTTTTTTCTCACCCACCTTTGGCTCAGTGCCTGCAAACAGACGCTTTACGTTTTGGTGGTGACGTAGCACGATTAAGCAGCACAACATAGCAACAGGAAGTGTGTATTGTGGCTTAATGAGCCAAGTGTAGAAAGGTGCAAGCAGCACAGTTACCAATGCAGCGAGCGAAGAGTATCGAAACAGAACAACCACGACTAACCACGTCGCCATCACCATTCCAGTTAAATCGAGTCCAATCGGAGCGATTGCCCCTAAAGCCGTGGCAACCCCTTTTCCGCCTTTAAAGTGAAAGAAAATCGGGTACATATGGCCAAGACAGGCTGCGATAGCGACCAAACCCAGCATGAAAGGTTCGATGTTGAGAAAGTAACCGCCCCACACAGGAATGGTGCCTTTGAGCATGTCACACAACAAAACGGAGATTGCCGCTTTTTTCCCGCCAATACGCAGCACATTGGTTGCACCGGGGTTTTGTGATCCTACATCGCGCGGATCGGGCAGACGCAGTACACGACAGATCAACACCGCACTGGAAATCGACCCCAGTAGATAGGCAAAAATGATCATGCTGAGCGCCAGTGGAGTCATAACAGCCTCAAAGTGCGTGTTTCGAAAAGGAATCTCGAATAAGTGTTTGTATTCCCTGCCTAATAAGAAAAAATCTTTTAGGATTTAGCATCTTGAACAGGTTTGGGTATATCATATCGCGATTGAGTGGATAGTACGATTTTTTCATTGGTTTGGGTATCCGACCTGTGAGTAGGAAGTCATTGAGCATGGATAAAGTCTTTATTGAGCAGTTGGAAGTGATCACCACGATCGGTGTCTACGACTGGGAACAGCAGATCAAGCAGAAATTAGTGCTGGATTTGGAAATGGCGCACGACAACCGTCCTGCGGGTAAAAGTGATGACGTGGTAGATGCTTTGGATTATGCCCAAGTCAGCCAAGCGGTGATTGAGCATATTGAGCAAGGTCGTTTTCTGCTGGTTGAGCGAGTTGCTGAAGAAGTCGCAGAACTGATCATGACGCGTTTCTCTGTGCCTTGGATCCGTATCCGTTTGACTAAACCGGGTGCGGTGCCACAAGCCAAAGGTGTGGGTGTGATCATCGAGCGAGCGCGTGGATGATCACCGCTTATATTGGTGTGGGATCAAATCAAGATCGCCATCAGTCGATTGAAGCTGGAGTGCGAGCGCTGACTCAGCTTGCGAGCACTTCACGCATCTCAACCATTTATGAGTGCCCGTCAGTAGGTTTTGCCAGTCATCCCTTTTTTAATTTGATGGTAGAGATAGAAACGAAATTATCTCTATCAGAGCTTATTGCACATTTGAAAGCGATAGAACTGCAGTATGGTCGTTTGCCAAATGCGCAAAAGTATCAAGATCGAACACTGGATCTTGATATTGTGTTGTACGGAGATTGTGTATCGGAGAGGGCCCCCGTGTTACCTCGCCCAGATATCTATCGTTACCCATTTGTGATTCAACCTTTATACGAGCTCTGTCCACAGCGAGTGATTGCTGGCGATGGTCGAACTGTTGAACAGATTTGGCAGCAAGCGCAGGATTTAGCTTCACTCACCCCAGTACCCATCTGGTTTTCTATTAATGAGAAGAAACAATCATGAGTTATTTTGAGTCGTTCATTCTGGCTTTAATTCAAGGCTTTACCGAGTTTTTACCAATTTCTAGCTCAGCTCATCTTATCTTGCCTTCGGCGATTTTAGGTTGGGCAGATCAAGGCTTAGCCTTTGATGTGGCGGTGCATGTCGGGACTTTAGCGGCAGTCGTTATCTATTTCCGTAAAGAAGTGGTCTCTTTGCTGAGCGCCTTTTTTGCCTCGATTTTCAAAGGTGATCGTAGTAAAGAAGCCAAATTGGCATGGTTGATTGTATTAGCAACCATCCCAGCTTGCGTATTTGGTTTCCTTATGAAAGACATTGTCGAGCTGTATTTGCGTAGTGCTTGGGTTATCGCAACAACGACCATCGTGTTTGGCCTGTTGCTGTGGTACGTCGATAAAAACTCCGAACTTAAAGCTGATGAATATCAAGCGGATTGGAAAAAAGCGCTGTTTATTGGTCTTGCTCAAGCGGTGGCGATCATTCCGGGTACATCGCGCTCTGGTGCAACCATTACGGCGGCGCTTTATCTTGGCTTTACTCGTGAAGCTGCGGCGCGTTTTTCGTTCTTAATGTCGATCCCAATCATTGTTTTGGCGGGCAGTTATCTTGGCCTTAAACTGGTTACGAGCGGTGAGCCTGTTCATATGGGATTCCTGCTGACAGGAATTATTACTTCATTTATTAGTGCTTATATCTGTATTCACTTCTTCTTGAAGCTGATTTCGCGTATGGGCATGACCCCATTTGTGATTTACCGTTTACTGCTAGGTGCAGGTCTGTTTGCATTTTTATTGACTCAATAATCACGCCATGCGGCGCTCATTTTCCGGGCTTTATGGTATAAATGGGCAGCATTAAAATGAGTAACCAGCGTTACGATAGCGTTACGCCGGGTGTGATTGAAAGATGGATAGGTTATGCGAGTGTTTGCTTTGACCCTGAGCCTATTATTGGTCTGGCTGCTTTACACCCTGATGTGGGGTAAAAACGGTGTGATGGATTTTCGGGCTGTGAACGCAGAAATTGAGGTACAACAACAGGTGAATGCCAATCTTCATCTGCGTAACCAAGAAATGTTTGCCGAAATAGACGATCTGCGCCAAGGGTTAGATGCGATTGAAGAACGTGCCCGTAATGAACTGGGTATGGTCAAAGAAGGGGAAACCTTTTATCGCATTATTGGTGAGGAGTCGCGCCAATGAAAAAGATGATAGCGATAGTGCCAGCTGCTGGTGTTGGCAGTCGTATGAAAGCGGATCGTCCTAAGCAGTATTTAACCTTGCTGGGTAAAACAGTGCTGGAGCACACGATCGAGCATCTTTTGGCTCACCCGCAGATTGAGCAAGTCGTGGTCGCCCTAAGTGTGGATGATCCTTACTTTTCAACCTTATCACTCGCCCATAATCCACGAGTGATTCGTGTGGATGGTGGAAAAGAGCGTGCTGACTCCGTCTTATCTGCGCTCAACTATATTTGCCAGCATCAGCTTAGCGAATGGGTGCTCGTGCATGATGCCGCGCGCCCTTGTGTGACCAATGCCGATATTACTCAATTGATCTCGACGGCTTTAGATCACCCCGTTGGGGCGATTCTCGCAGCCCCAGTGCGTGACACCATGAAGCGAGGTGATAGTACACAGCAGATTGATCACACGGTCGATCGTACCGCATTGTGGCATGCACTCACGCCACAAATGTTTCGTGCTGCGCCACTGCGTAGTGCCTTGTTTGAAGCTTTACAGAATCAGGTGACGATTACCGATGAAGCTTCAGCTTTTGAATGGCGAGGCGAAAAGCCAGCCTTGGTGACGGGTCGCGCTGATAACCTCAAAATCACTCAACCTGAAGATCTCGCGTTGGCCGAGTTCTATTTAAGTCGCAATAAGGAAAAATCATGATCAGAATTGGCCACGGCTTTGATGTGCACCGTTTTGGCGGCGAAGGCCCAATCATTATTGGTGGGGTGAAGGTACCTTACGAACAAGGTTTAATTGCACATTCCGATGGTGATGTCGCACTGCATGCCTTAAGTGATGCTTTGCTTGGTGCAATTGCAGCGGGTGATATTGGTCGCCATTTTCCAGATACGGACGATAAATGGAAAGGGGCAGACAGCCGCGAGCTACTCAAAGATGTTTACCGTCGTGTGAAGCAGCAAGGCTATGTGCTGGGTAATGCTGACGTCACCATTATTGCGCAAGCGCCGAAAATGGCACCTTATATTCAGGCTATGTGTGCAGCGATTGCCGAAGATCTGGAAACCGATCTGAGCAACATCAACGTCAAAGCCACGACAACAGAAAAATTAGGTTTTACCGGACGTAAAGAAGGTATTGCCTGTGAAGCGGTTGTACTTTTGCTCAAAGCTTAACTCAACCAATAAAAATTTTTGGAATTAAGATGACTGATATTCTCTCTCCTCTGGCTTATTTGTGCGGTAAACCGACTGCAAAAGCCAAACTCAAAGCGCTGCCAGAACACTTCCAAGTGAATGAAGTATTGGGCTATTCCTTGACGGGACACGGCGAACACTTGATGGTGCGTATTCGTAAGACAGGGGAGAACACCAGCTTTGTGGCGAATGAATTAGCCAAAGCTTGTGGTGTGCCTTCACGTGCTGTGAGCTGGGCTGGCTTAAAAGATCGACACGCAGTCACCGAACAGTGGTTGAGTGTGCACCTGCCAAATGGTGAAACACCGGATTTCTCCGCTTTTCTCGCGCAATACCCCAGCATCGAAATTCTCGATGTCACACGTCACGATAAAAAGCTGCGCCCGGGTGATTTGCAAGGCAATGAGTTTATCGTCACCTTATCGGAAGTTACCGATGTTCCTGCTGTATTAAGCCGTTTAGAAACGGTCGCTGAACTGGGCGTTCCCAATTATTTTGGTAGCCAACGTTTTGGACGTCATGGCAATAACCTCAGTGAAGCACGTCGTTGGGGGCGTGATAATGTACGTTCACGTAACCAGAATCAGCGCAGTCTGTATCTTTCTGCAGCTCGTTCATGGATTTTCAACCAGATTGTCTCTAAGCGAATTGAGCAAGGCTGCTTTGCTCGCTTTATTGAGGGTGACATTGCTTTAGCAGAACAGCAAATGTTCAACGTTGAAGGCGATCTAGCGGTTTGGGATCAGCGCTTGCTGGCTGGAGAAGTGTCCATTTCTGCCGCTTTGGCTGGAGATAATGCACTACCGACTCTTGGAGCTGCTTTGCAGCTTGAGCAAGCAGAATTGGATGCCGAGCCAAATTTAATGGCATTGATTCGTGGTAATCGTATGCGCCATGATCGCCGTGCGATCGCTCTCAAAGCACAAAACTTAAGCTGGCAAGTGCAAGAGGATCAAATCACTCTGCGCTTCTCATTGGATGCAGGCAGTTTTGCGACTTCGCTAGTGCGCGAATTGGTCGAGGAGATCCCTGTCGTTCGTCATTACGAGCAAGGGAATGAGCAAGAAAGCCGCGATTCTGAGAGTGAAGATTAAGATGAAAATTCTACTCAGTAATGATGATGGGGTTTACGCACAAGGCATTCATACTCTGGCAGATGCACTGTGCGATTTGGCGGAGATTGTGATCGTCGCACCGGATCGTAACCGCAGTGGCGCTTCCAACTCGTTGACGTTGGAGCACCCATTGCGTGTGTCTCAAATTGCGGCCAATACCTACTCGGTACAAGGAACACCAACAGACTGCGTGCATTTCGCACTGAACGAACTAATGAAAGATGATTTACCTGATTTGGTGCTGAGTGGGATCAACCACGGTGCCAACTTGGGTGATGATGTGCTTTATTCGGGAACGGTTGCCGCTGCGATGGAAGGGCATTTTCTTGGCGTACAGTCGATCGCGTTTTCTCTGACAGGGTCGACTCATTTTGCCAGCGCTGCTCATTTTGTTCGTCAATTTGTAGAGCAACATTTGGCCAAGCCAATTCCGACCAATCGCTTACTCAACGTTAACATTCCGGATCTGCCTTTAGAGCAAATTCAAGGTATTGAAGTGACTCGCTTAGGTGCTCGTCATCACGCAGAAAGCATGATAAAGCAGAAAGATCCGCGTGGGCATGATATTTATTGGCTTGGTCCTCCGGGCAAAGAGCAAGATGCAGGTCCGGGAACCGATTTTCATGCTATCGAACGTGGTTTGGTGTCACTGACGCCGCTGCAGGTTGACTTAACCGCGCATGAGTCACTGCGCAGCATGGATCACTGGTTAAAGGAAAAGGTGAATGGCTAACCCAAAAGCCGACAGACTGATTCAATTCTTAACTGAGCAAGGGATCACCTCTCAACCTGTGTTGACGGCAATCCATGCACTGCCACGCGAATTTTTCGTGGCTCCCGCTATGATGCACCAAGCCTATGACAACAATGCGTTGCCGATCGGCCAAGGCCAAACCATTTCGCAGCCTTACATCGTGGCGAAGATGACAGAGTTGCTGGCTTTGACCCCGGAAACCAAGGTGTTGGAAATCGGGACAGGTTCTGGATATCAAACTGCGGTTCTCGCAAAACTGGTAAACCATGTTTTTACTGTAGAGCGGATCAAAACCCTGCAATGGGATGCGAAGCGACGCCTCAAGCAGCTCGACATCTACAATGTATCGACTAAGCATGGTGATGGTTGGCAAGGATGGCCTGCCCGCGGCCCATTTGATGCGATTTTGGTCACGGCAGCGGCGGCGAAAGTGCCACAAGGACTATTGGAACAGCTTGCAGATGGTGGTCGCATGGTGATCCCTGTGGGTGAGGATGAGCAGCATCTCTACAAAATTGTGCGCCAAGGTGATCAGTTTATCTCTGAGCGGGTTGAAGCGGTTCGCTTTGTTCCTCTCGTTGCCGGGGATTTAGCCTGATGACACCTTACTCTTTCCGTCTGGTACTCTTGTTGCTCAGCAGCCTTTTATTTGGCTGTGCGGCACAATCACCTGCGCCAGTTTCCGGATTGGGTAAAGATTACAACACGATAGAGCGTGGCAGTTATCGTGGAAGTTACTACGAAGTAAAAAAAGGCGACACGCTCTATTTCATCGCTTATCTCACAGATAGAGATGTAAATGATCTGATCAGTTACAACGATCTCGCTCCACCTTATACCATTCATCCTGGGCAAAAACTCAAACTCTGGTTACCGAATTATACTCCACCAGCCTATGGCGGCACTGGCGGTGCCGCTACTGTGGCTGCGGCTTCAAGCTAGGTTCTGCGGCTGGCAAAACGGCTGCAGCGACCACTGCAGCTCAGTCTGTGAGTAAAAGCTCTAATGCCAAAAATGCACAAAAAGGCTCAAACAATAGTCAAAATATGACTAAAAAAGATCCAGTTAAGGCGGTTGATCAAACAAAAACAAAGGAGTATGTTGAACCTGTCGGTAAACAAAATGTTAATGTTAATGTAGCAAATGCTAAACCTTCGAATGAGAAGATAGCGAAGTGGCTATGGCCGACAAAGGGTAGAGTCATAAAGAATTTTTCTACGGGTGATCAAGGCAACAAAGGGATAGACATCGCTGGTCAACGTGGTCAGGCTGTCGTTGCTACTGCAGAAGGAACCGTAGTGTATTCGGGCAATGCATTACGTGGTTATGGCAACCTAATAATCATAAAACATAATGAGCACTATCTAAGTGCCTATGCCCACAATGATCAGCTGCTAGCAAAGGAAGGACAAACAGTGCAAGCAGGCCAGAAAATCGCCACCATGGGAAGCTCTGGAACCAATAGTGTACGCTTGCACTTTGAGATCCGTTATCAAGGAAAGTCAGTGAATCCAAAACGCTACTTACCTTAACTCATATTGCTTAGGTCATACTGCAAAGGTTGTATCTCGCAATGACTCGCAAAGTTGCCAGGGGGAGGCCGCTATGAGTGTCAGCAATACCGTAACCAAAGTAGAAGAGTTCGATTTTGAAGATGAAGCACTGGAAGTGCTAGAAGCGGATGATGAGCTCTCGAGTGATGAAGAATTAGTGACCGCTGAAGGGGCAAGTGATGAAGTTCGCGAAGAGTTTGATGCTTCTGCGAAAAGTCTCGATGCCACACAAATGTATCTCAGTGAAATTGGTTTCTCACCTCTACTGACTGCCGAAGAAGAAGTGCTTTATGCTCGTCGTGCTTTACGTGGCGATGAAGCTGCACGTAAACGCATGATTGAAAGTAACTTGCGTTTAGTCGTTAAAATTTCACGTCGTTACAGTAACCGTGGATTAGCACTGCTCGATCTGATTGAAGAAGGTAACCTGGGTTTAATTCGTGCGGTTGAAAAATTCGACCCAGAACGCGGTTTCCGTTTTTCAACTTACGCGACATGGTGGATCCGTCAAACCATCGAACGTGCGCTGATGAATCAAACGCGCACCATCCGTCTACCGATACATGTTGTCAAAGAGCTGAACATTTATCTGCGCACTGCGCGTGAATTGTCACAACGTCTTGACCACGAACCTACGCCAGAAGAAATCGCGCTTGAGCTCGATAAACCGGTTGATGATGTAACGAAGATGCTGCGTCTCAACGAACGTATCAGCTCTGTTGATACACCGATTGGTGGCGATGGTGATAAAGCACTGCTGGATATCTTGCCGGACTCCAATAATGCGGATCCTGAGTTTTCGACTCAAGATGATGACATTCGTGAATCTCTGCTCAACTGGCTTGATGAACTCAATCCAAAACAGAAAGAAGTCCTTGCTCGTCGTTTTGGTCTGTTGGGTTATGAGCCATCCACTTTGGAAGAAGTGGGACGTGAGATCAATCTGACTCGTGAGCGTGTACGCCAAATTCAGGTAGAAGGATTACGACGTCTGCGTGAGATCTTGGTGAAACAAGGTTTGAATATGGAAGCACTGTTTAACGTCGAATACGACGTCAACTAACCCTTTTTATTCCTTATTTGAACATAAAGGCACTCCTAAGAGTGCCTTTAGTTTTTCTGGTGCAGAGAAAAGCAGGATCAAAGCATTTTTTTCAAGCGATACAGCGCATCGAGTGCCTGACGTGGCGTGAGTTCATCTGGATCCAGTTCTGCTAATGCTTGTTCAACAACACTTGGTTCCGGAATTAAGCTCAGTTGGTTGGCAATATCCACTCGGCTTGGTTTACGAGTCTCGGCAGGTTGTGAGCTTAGCAGCTCAAGTTGCTGAAGTTTGGCTCGCGCATTTTTGATCACAGGTTTTGGTACACCCGCTAGCCCAGCTACCGCCAAACCGAATGATTTGCTGGCTGCACCTTCTTGCACCGCGTGCATAAAGGCGATGCTGTCGCCATGTTCCGCCGCATCAAGGTGAACATTCGCTAAATGTGGCAAGCTGTTAGGCAATTCTGTCAGCTCAAAGTAGTGAGTCGCGAATAGGGTGAGTGCACCAATTTCACGAGCTAACCATTCCGCACTAGCCCAAGCCAGTGACAGGCCATCATAGGTACTGGTTCCTCGGCCGATCTCATCCATTAACACCAAACTGTGACTGGTGGCGTTGTGCAGTATGTTGGCGGTTTCCGTCATTTCCACCATGAAGGTTGAGCGACCAGAGGCGAGATCATCCGAAGCACCGATACGGGTAAAAATGCGATCCAAAGGACCAATTTGCGCGGATTCTGCAGGTACATAGCTGCCGATATGCGCCATGAGTGCAATCAACGCAGTTTGACGCATGTAAGTCGATTTACCGCCCATGTTGGGGCCAGTGATGATCAGCATGCGTCGCTGTGGATTAAGCTCAATCGGGTTGGCGATAAATGGTTCATTCATCACTTGCTCAACCACTGGGTGACGCCCGCCAAGAATACGGATTCCAGCCTCTTTCACCAAAGTGGGGCGGCAGTATTCCAAGTTTTCCGCGCGTTCCGCGAGGTTTTGCAGTACATCCAATTGGGCAATGGAAGCGGCCAGTTGTTGTAATTGCTCAAGATGAGGCAACAGCAAATCGAACAACTCTTCCCATAACTGTTTTTCCACCGCTAAAGCACGAGATTTAGAGTTGAGTACTTTATCCTCATGCTGTTTGAGTTCTTCGATGATGTAACGTTCGGCATTCTTTAAGGTTTGCCGACGCACATAATGTGGCGGCACTAAGTGGCTTTGACCACGGCTAACCTGAATGTAGAAGCCATGCACATTGTTATAGCCAACTTTTAGGGTGTCGATCCCGTGGCGATCGCGCTCTTCGGCTTCCAAGCGCTCAAGAAACTCGGTCGCACCATTGGCTAAATCGCGCCATTCATCAAGTTCCGCACTATAACCATCGGCAATTACACCACCATCACGAATTACGACAGGTGGGTTTTCTTTAATCGCGCGCTCTAATAAATCGCACAGCTCATCCATAGGTTGAGCATGAGTGCGCAGTTGGGTGAGGCGAGGCTGCTCAAGCTCAGTCAACAAACTATGCAGTTCTGGCAACTGCTGCATGGCGTGGCGTAGGCGTGCTAAATCTCGCGGACGAGCCGAGCGCAGGGCTAAACGGGCGAGAATACGTTCAATATCGCCAATTTGTTTGAGCACGGGATGCAGCTCGGCGTACAAAGCGGCTTCTTTCAGCTCGCCAATTGCATCTAAGCGCTGATTGAGTGTCGCAGTATCGCGCATGGGTTGGTGGATCCAACGTTTGAGCATGCGGCTGCCCATTGGCGTTGCACAATGATCAAGTACATCAGCGAGCGTGTTATCCGTTCCACCAGCTAAGTTATAAGTGAGCTCAAGATTGCGACGCGTAGCAGCATCCAAAATCACCGATTGATCTTGGCGATCCCAAGTCAGTGAGCGGATATGCGGTAGAGCCGTGCGCTGAGTATCTTTGACGTATTGGATCAAACAGCCTGCCGAGCATAAGCCTAATTGTGCTTGCTCAACGCCAAAGCCGACTAAATCACGAGTACCAAATTGTTGATTGAGCTGCTGTTTCGCGGTAGCTAATTCAAATTCCCAAATTGGACGACGGCGGTTGCCTTGGCGATTCGCCATTAGATGCACAGGTGCGAAATCTTCAGGGAACAAGAGTTCACGAGGCGAAGTGCGTTGCAGTTCGGCGGCCATCTCTTCTTCGGTTTGCGGTTCACTGAGCTGGAAACGGCCGGAGGTGATATCCATGGTCGCATAACCAAAGCGGCCATTGTGATGATAAATCGCGGCGATCAGGTTATCGACCCGCTCTGAGAGCAGGGCTTCATCGGTGACAGTGCCTGGTGTGACAATGCGTACCACTTTACGCTCAACCGGACCTTTGCTGGTGGCTGGATCGCCGATCTGTTCGCAAATCGCGACCGATTCGCCCATTTGTACCAATTTTGCTAAGTAACCTTCTACCGCATGAAATGGCACACCCGCCATCGGGATGGGTTCACCCGCTGAAGCGCCGCGCTTGGTTAAGGAAATATCCAGCAGTTCAGACGCGCGTTTTGCATCGTCATAAAACAGTTCGTAAAAGTCACCCATGCGATAAAACAGCAGAATGTCTGGGTTTTCCGCTTTGAGTCTTAAATATTGCTGCATCATCGGGGTGTGGTGCGAAAGAGACTCGCTTGGTGAAGCGTTCGAATTCATCATAGTGTTATATCGCTGGTTATCATCATCTGCGGGTTGCTTTATCGAGTTACAAGGCGAGTAAAGCGCTGCATGGGTCACTTAAAAACGGTTACAGAGAATAGCAAACCTGACTAGGACGGGGCAATTGAGCTGTTAATTCCTGTTCGGTTTAACTTTCTGCTCAATTTGAAGTGTGAAAAAGGTGTTCCCTAGTAAGGAAGAAGAGATGACCTTACTTGCCACCGAGTTAAGGCGGCAAGTGATCTGTACCTAAGCTAAATGAAGAACGTGATATCGATACCAAGGCGGCATTTACTTCGCTCGCCTTTGTTGTTCAGGGAGATTAGGAAAATAATCCCGAGGAGAGATAACGATCGCCGCGATCGCAAATAATGGCCACTACGATCGACCCCGGATTCTGCTGTGCAATTTGTAAGGCAGCAAATACGGCACCGCCAGAGCTGACGCCTGCGCAAATGCCTTCTTCTTTGGCTAAGGCGCGAGCGGTCTGTTCTGCATCGAGCTGAGTGATATCGAGTACCTGATCGACACGAGCGGCTTCAAAAATCCCTGGCAAATAGGCTTGTGGCCAACGTCGAATGCCGGGTATTGCACTGCCTTCCGCGGGTTGTAAACCTATGATTTGGATGTGTGGGTTTTGCTGCTTCAGGTAGCGAGATACGCCCATGATGGTTCCAGTGGTGCCCATACTAGAGACAAAATGAGTGATCTTGCCTTGGCTTTGCTGCCAAATTTCCGGCCCTGTCGAGCGAAAGTGCGCGTCTGGATTATCCAAATTGTTGAACTGATCCAATACCTTGCCTTTACCTTCTTGTTGCATCTGTAACGCTAAATCGCGTGCACCTTCCATCCCTTGTTCTTTGCTGACCAAGATAAGCTCAGCACCATACGCTTGCATCGAATCTTTGCGCTCTTGGGTTGCGTTATCGGGCATGATCAGAATCATCTTGTAGCCTTTGATGGCGGCAGCCATGGCCAATGCTATGCCAGTATTGCCACTGGTTGCTTCGATGATGGTATCTCCGGGCTGCAAAGTGCCACGTGCTTCAGCCTGCACAATCATATTTAGGGCGGGACGATCTTTGACTGAACCTGCTGGGTTATTTCCTTCCAGCTTGACCAATACAGTGGAACTTCCAGTGTTTAAACGCTGCAAGCGTACTAGTGGTGTTTGGCCGACATAATCTTCAAGGGTTGGAAAATCAGACACGAGGCGATCCTTCTACGTAATTTCAACAGGGTCATTTAAACAGGTAGCCAAACAGGCGGTGACGCTTGTTTGAAGGTTGATTGCGTGAGCTTTAAGCAAATTTGGGTCAGGCTCATCTTTTCTATGCCAGCAGTATAAGAATGACTCAATCGGAGGCATACAATTTATTGCTAGAAATTATTCCAAAACGTTCTATTAATGTTCTTTTTTATAAACGAAATTCCTCATAATCTAGCGTCAAAAGGAAGCCGTATTGGCACTAATGATTTTGGAGTAGATCAACATGAACCGAATTAAATCGACCTTAACCGCTTTGTTGCTGGCAGGCTCATTCCAAGCTTCAGCCGCTGATCAAACCATTCTTAATTCATCTTATGACATCGCTCGTGAGTTGTTTGCGGCTTATAACCCAGTGTTTGCAGAACATTGGCAACAAAAAACAGGGAAGACGGTCGAAATTAAGCAATCGCATGCTGGCTCATCGGCTCAGGCTCGTTCTATTCTGCAAGGCTTAGCGGCTGATGTGGTGACGTTTAACCAAGTAACGGATGTGCAAATTTTGCACGACAAAGGCAAGTTGCTCCCAGAAAACTGGCAAACCTTGCTGCCTAACGCCAGTTCACCTTACTACTCAACCACGGCATTTTTAGTGCGTAAGGGGAACCCAAAGAACATCCAAGATTGGAATGATCTGGTGCGTGATGATGTGAAAAGTGTGTTCCCAAACCCGAAAACCTCAGGTAATGCTCGTTATACCTACCTTGCAGCGCTCGGCTATGCTCAAAAATCTTTTGGTAAAGATAACCAAGCTCAGCAAGATGAGTTTTTGAAAAAGTTTCTGGCTAACGTCGCGGTATTTGATACTGGCGGCCGTGGTGCAACCACTTCATTCGTTGAGCGTGGTATTGGCGATGTGCTGATCACGTTTGAATCTGAAGTGAATAACATTCGTCAACAATATGGTGTGGATGACTACCAAGTTGTGGTACCAAAAACCTCGATCTTGGCTGAGTTTCCTGTGGCTGTGGTTGAGAAAAACGCCAAACGTAATGGTACGACTGAAGTGGCAAACGAGTATGTTTCTTACCTGTATAGTGAGCCGGCACAGCGTCTATTGGCGAAGTTTAACTACCGTATTCACGATGCCAAAGTACAGGCAGAGTTTGCAGATCAATTCCCGACTGTTGAGTTGTTGACCGTTGAACAGATCATCGGTGATTGGGATCAAGCGATGAAAACTCAGTTCGCCAATGGCGCTAAGCTGGATCAACTGCAACGCCGCTAATCTTCTCTAGGTTGTCCAATGGATGGACAACCTTTGCTTTTCTTTGATGTATCGAAAGAGGTTTTATGGGTCAAACGCTTGCACACTCTCGCCCGCGCCAGCAACGGGTTTTACCCGGCTTCGCTTTGAGTTTGGGTGTCTCTTTGCTGTTTGTCAGCCTAATTCTGTTGTTGCCAGCAACCGGACTCATCATGCAAACCAGTAACATGACCTTTAGCGAATATTGGCAAGTGATTGCTGATCCTCGCGTGGTGGCGAGTTACAAAGTGACTGTTGGCTCGGCTTTAGTGGCTTCACTGTTTAATGGCTTATTTGGTTTGTTGCTTGCGTGGGTATTGGTGCGTTATAGCTTTCCTGGTAAGCGTATTCTGGATGCTTTAGTCGATCTTCCTTTTGCTCTACCTACTGCAGTTGCAGGGATTACCTTGGCAACGCTGTACTCTAGCAATGGCTGGATTGGTAGCGTACTCGCTGAGTTAGGAATCAAGGTCGCTTATACGCCACTGGGTATTATTGTCGCGATGGCTTTTACCAGCATTCCGTTTGTCGTTCGAACTGTTCAACCTGTTTTGGAAGAGATTTCCCGTGAGGAAGAAGAAGCAGGCATGACCTTGGGCGCTTCCGATGCCGCCGTGTTTTGGAGGGTGATTTTACCCTCATTAAAGCCTGCGTTATTGGTAGGAACTGCGTTGTCATTTACTCGCAGTTTAGGTGAATTCGGTGCGGTGATCTTCATCGCAGGCAACATGCCTTATATCAGTGAAATTACTTCACTGATGATCTTTGTTCGTCTGCAAGAGTTTGATTTCCCAGCCGCGAGTGCGATTGCTTCTGTTGTGCTGCTGACCTCACTCTTGTTACTGCTGATGATTAACCTTTGGCAAGGCGCTTATCTGCGTCGCATTCACGGACGATAAGGAATCAGTTTATGGCGCATTCTCAGCCTTTACGCGTAGGTGAAAAGCCGTGGGTGAAATGGAGTTTGATCTCATTGGCTCTGTTGTTGGTGGCAGTACTGCTGCTTATTCCACTGCTGAGTATTTTCCAACAAGCGTTTGCCAATGGTATCAGCGCTTATTTTAGTTACTTTAATGACCCCGATACGCGCCACGCGATTGGGTTAACGCTGGTGGTGGCTCTACTGACTGTGCCAATCAATCTAGTGTTTGGTGTTCTTTTGTCATGGTTGGTCACTCGTTTTGAATTTGTAGGCCGCAAATTTTTGATCACCTTGATTGATATTCCGTTTGCCGTTTCTCCGGTCGTTGCGGGTCTACTTTACCTGCTGCTCTACGGGACTAGTGGTTGGTTGGGTGAATGGTTGTATGAACGCGATCTGCAAATCATGTTTGCTTGGCCGGGAATTGTACTGGTTACAGTCTTTGTGACGTGTCCGTTTGTGGCGCGTGAGTTGATTCCATTGATGCAGCAGCAAGGACGTTCGGATGAAGAAGCCGCAGTGATTTTAGGTGCATCATGGTGGCAGTTGTTTCGTCGTGTCACACTGCCCAATATTAAATGGGCGCTGATTTATGGCGTGATCCTCACCAATGCCCGTGCAGTGGGGGAGTTTGGTGCGGTAGCGGTTGTTTCAGGCAACATTCGTGGTGAAACCAATACCTTACCTTTGCATGTACAGCTCTTGTACGAGGATTATCAGTCGCAAGCTGCCTTTGCTAGCGCTTCGCTACTGGCATTTATCGCACTATTAACACTATTACTGAAAGCTTTGGTCGAGTGGCGTCAAGAACGTCTTCAGGCGGTCGAGCATAATGAGCAGGGAACCTTATGAGCATTCGTCTAGATAATATCTCTAAACATTTCGGCCAATTTCAGGCGCTCGCCCCGCTTTCTCTCAAAATTGAAGATGGCGAAATGATTGGTTTGTTGGGGCCATCTGGCTCAGGAAAAACCACTTTGCTGCGTATTATTGCGGGGTTGGAAGGTGCGGATTCCGGCACAATCCATTTCCGTGATCGTGATGTGACCAATGTGCATGTGCGCGATCGCCGAGTCGGCTTTGTGTTTCAAAACTATGCGCTGTTTCGCCATATGACGGTGGCGGATAACGTGGCGTTTGGCTTGCAAGTGATGGATCGCGCTCAGCGCCCTAATTCAGCGGAAATTCAACGACGAGTAAAGCAACTGCTTGAAATCGTACAGCTTGGTCATTTAGCGCATCGTTATCCCGAGCAGCTTTCTGGTGGTCAAAAACAGCGTATTGCTCTAGCCCGTGCGCTGGCAACTCAACCGGAAGTATTGCTGTTGGATGAACCGTTTGGGGCTCTGGATGCCAAAGTGCGTAAAGAGCTGCGTCGTTGGTTACGTAGTCTGCATGACGAGTTGGGCTTTACCAGCGTATTTGTGACTCACGATCAGGATGAAGCGTTGGAATTGTCGGATCGCGTGGTAGTGATGAGTAATGGACGAATTGAGCAGATCGATTCGCCCGTTGAGCTTTACGCTCAGCCCAATAGCCGCTTTGTGTTTGATTTCTTCGGTAACGTCAATCAGTTTGCGGGCGAGTGGCAAAATGGCCAGTGGGTCAATGGTTCTGCTTTTATTCAGCCGCCAGAAAGTGAAGCTACGCGTCAAAGCGGTTTGCTCTATGTGCGTAGCATGAGTTGGCGCTTTCTGATAAAGAGAACAGCCAAGCTTCTTTACCGTTTGAAGTAGTCTCAATTAACCCGGTTGGGGCTGAAGTACGCGTTGAGTTAGCGCCCGTTGGCTGGCAAAGTGAAGAGCTGTGGGAAGCTAAACTCTCCCATCGCTCCCTAAGCGAAAGACGTTTGAACCGTGGCGATCAAGTCTTTGCGACACCTCAAGTCGGATATTTTTTTGCTAGTGAAGGGCAAAAAAGCCCAAGCGTACTGCGCTGGCCATTCTTGGCGCCGGGCAGTTTGATGTTTGAAATTTGATTGAGAAAGAGTGCCAAAGGGCACTTTTTCTGTTTGGGGTGATTGCAATTACAGCCTAATTCGGTAGTTTAGCCAGCAGTTTTAGCGAGCAAAATGCAATACAAATGAGAGGCTAGCGCATGAATACACTGCACTCCATGAGTCAACAGTTGGGGCTTTTATTGGCCAAGGAACAACAGATCCTGACTACTGCCGAATCTTGTACTGGTGGTGGTGTGGCTTATCTGGTGACTGAGATTGCGGGAAGTTCAGCATGGTTTGATCGCAGTTTCGTGACTTACAGTAATGAAGCGAAGCAAGAGATGCTCGGTGTTCGGCAAGCGACATTAGAAAAGTTTGGTGCTGTGTCCGAACCGACAGTCGAAGAGATGGCTGCTGGGGGCACTATTGCATTCACGCGCAACACTGTCTGTTGCAATCAGCGGCATTGCAGGCCCGGGTGGCGGCAGCGCAGAGAAGCCTGTCGGTACGGTCTGTTTTGGTTTTGCCAGTGTGCAAGGTTGGTTAAAAGTTGAAACATGTCATTTTGCAGGAGAGCGAGACAAAGTTCGTCAGCAAGCCATCGAACATGTGTTGCAAAACCTAATCCAGCACCTCACTTTGCGTGACGTTCAAAACGTTAACTGATACAAACTTTTTTCTATACAGGGGTGGACACTGTACAAATCAACAGTATAATGAGCCCCAATATGACAAATCAGCGTCGACCCGATTTCGACACAATTACCTATCACCTGAGAGTGACTATCCGGAGAGAGTAATGGACGAGAACAAACAGAAGGCACTAGCGGCCGCCCTCGGTCAAATTGAAAAGCAATTTGGTAAAGGTTCCATCATGCGCCTAGGCGACAACCGTGCCATGGACGTAGAAACCATTTCGACCGGTTCTCTATCTCTTGATATCGCTTTGGGAGCGGGTGGCCTGCCAATGGGACGTATCGTTGAGATCTTCGGCCCAGAATCTTCAGGTAAAACAACGTTAACTCTTGAGCTGATTGCCGCTGCGCAGCGTGAAGGTAAAACCTGTGCCTTTATCGATGCTGAGCACGCGCTGGATCCGGTTTATGCCAAGAAACTGGGTGTTAATATCGATGAGCTACTGGTTTCTCAGCCAGATACCGGCGAACAAGCACTAGAAATTTGTGATGCACTGGCTCGCTCTGGTGCGGTAGATGTGATTGTTGTCGACTCTGTTGCGGCTTTGACACCAAAAGCAGAAATTGAAGGCGAAATGGGCGACAGCCACATGGGTCTGCAAGCGCGTATGTTGTCGCAAGCGATGCGTAAACTGACGGGTAACCTGAAGCAATCCAACTGTATGTGTATCTTCATCAACCAAATTCGTATGAAGATTGGTGTGATGTTTGGTAACCCTGAAACCACAACGGGTGGTAACGCACTGAAATTCTATGCTTCTGTTCGTCTTGATATTCGTCGTACTGGCGCAATCAAAGAAGGCGAAGAAGTCGTGGGTAACGAAACCCGCATCAAAGTAGTGAAGAACAAGATTGCTGCACCGTTTAAAGAAGCCAACACTCAAATTATGTACGGCCAAGGTTTCAACCGCGAAGGTGAGTTGATCGATCTTGGTGTGAAACACAAAATGGTTGAAAAGTCAGGCGCTTGGTACAGCTACAACGGTGATAAAATCGGCCAAGGCAAAGCGAATGCATGCAAGTATCTGAAAGAAAATACAGAAATTGCTAAAACGCTAGATAAAAAACTGCGTGAAATGCTGCTTAACCCAGAGAACATGCAACTGACTGGTGAAACTTCTTCTGCCGCTGATGATGTAGAATTTGGCGCAGTACCAGAAGAGTTTTAATCGACTGGCTGAACTCAGAGAGTTTCAGCGTCTAAATATCGATTTTAATGAAGCCCTGCAATGCAGGGCTTCTTTTTGGCAACAAGTCGAGTGACTCCCAAAGGCCGAAATCTCGATAAATAGGAGAGAGTGTTGAATTTGGATTTAGCAGCTTGTCGACAAAGTGCCTTGCAACTACTTAGTCGTCGTGATCATAGCGAGTATGAGTTGCAACAAAAATTAGCGCTCAAAGGCCACCAAGCTGAAGTGATTGATGAGGTAGTGAAATACTGCTTAGAACTGGGATATTTGAGCGATGTTCGTTACGCAGCAAGTCAGGCTCGGCAAATGGTTCACAAAGGTTACGGTGAGCAGCGCTTGCGCCAGCAACTCAAAGAGAAGCGAGTCGCTGAAGACGTGATTGAGCAAGTGCTTGCGGAACAAACAATAGATTGGTTTGAGCTAGCTAAAGAAGTGGTACACAAGAAATTTAAAAGCGGCATCAGCCTTGAACGCTCACAATACGCCAAGCAAGTACGTTACTTGCAGTACCGTGGTTTCAACTTTGACCAAATACGATATGCACTTCAAGCCAGTGAGAGCGATGAGTAATCGCTTTCACCCCTCCACATTCCCCTTGTTAATCCCGATCTAGATTTTATGCATCTTAGTTGAGCTGTCGCTCGACACACATTCAGTTTGCGGAAGAGAAGAAACTAGGCGAACTCTTATCCTTGCTTTACAATAGCGCAAAATTCTAACTTGAGTATTTCAGGAAGAGCTGCATGTTTATGAGCACGGATGAGGTGCGCCGCGCGTTCCTCTCATTCTTTGAAAGCAAAGGTCACCAAATTGTAGAAAGTTCTTCTCTGGTGCCTGCTAACGATCCGACCCTGCTGTTTACCAACGCAGGGATGAACCAATTTAAAGACTGTTTCTTGGGCTTGGAAAAGCGCGCCTACACTCGTGCGACGACGGCTCAACGTTGTGTCCGCGCTGGCGGTAAGCACAACGACCTGGAAAACGTCGGTTTCACCGCGCGTCACCACACTTTCTTCGAAATGCTGGGTAACTTCAGCTTCGGTGACTATTTCAAAGAAGATGCGATCCAGTATGCATGGGAGTTTCTGACTGGCGTACTGCAACTGCCGAAAGAGCGCTTGCTTGTGACGGTTTATGAAACCGATGATGAAGCATTTGATATTTGGAATAAAAAAGTCGGCATTCCTGCGGATCGCATTATTCGTATTGGTGATAAAAAAGGTGGCAAGAAGTTCGACTCTGACAACTTCTGGCAGATGGGTGACACTGGTCCTTGCGGCCCATGTACCGAAATCTTCTATGACCACGGCGACCACATTTGGGGCGGACCTCCGGGTTCACCTGAAGAGGATGGCGATCGTTTCATCGAAATTTGGAACAACGTTTTCATGCAATTCAACCGTCATGCTGATGGCACGATGGAGCCGTTACCTAAGCCGTCTGTAGATACGGGTATGGGTATTGAGCGTATCTCTGCGATCATGCAGGGTGTGCATTCAAACTACGAAATCGATGTATTCCAAACTCTGATCAAAGCGGCAGCTGACGCGATTGGTTACCAATATTTGACCAATCAATCACTGCGTGTTGTGGCTGACCACATTCGCTCTTGCGCATTTTTGATCGTTGATGGTGTGATGCCTTCTAACGAAGGTCGTGGTTATGTACTACGCCGCATCATCCGTCGTGCTGTCCGTCATGGTAACAAGCTGGGCGCACAGGGTGCTTTCTTCCACAAATTGGTAGGTCCATTGGCGGAAGTGATGGGCACTGCTGGTGTTGAGCTGAAGAAACAGCAAGCACTGGTTGAAAAAGTACTACGTATCGAAGAAGAGAACTTTGGTCGTACTCTTGATCGCGGTATGAGCATTCTGAATGAAGCTCTGGATCAATTGTCAGGTCAAATGCTAGATGGCGAAACCGTCTTTAAACTGTACGACACCTACGGCTTCCCAGCAGATTTAACCAATGATGTAGCGCGTGAGCGTGGCTTTAGCATTGATGAAACTGGCTTCGAACAAGCGATGGAAGAGCAGCGCCAACGTGCTCGTGAAGCAGGCCAGTTTGGTACTGACTATAACTCACTGATCAAGTCAGCAACCAATACTGAATTCTGTGGTTACACTGCTAGCCGTGGCCAAAGTGTGGTGCGTGAGATCTTTGTTGAAGGCGCGGAAGTTTCTGCACTTTCAGCGGGTGATAAAGCGATCATCGTATTGGACAATACCCCATTCTATGCTGAATCAGGCGGTCAATGTGGTGATACTGGCGTTTTGAAGACTGAAGCGGGTGTTTTCCATGTGGAAGATACTCACAAGTTGGGTAACGCGATTGCTCATCACGGCGTTTTAGCACAAGGCGTGTTAGCGAAAGGCGATCAAGTTGACGCGATTGTTGATGAACAGCGCCGTGCCGCGATTTCACTCAACCACTCAGCCACTCACTTGTTGCATGCAGCACTCCGTAAAGTGTTGGGTGAACATGTTGCACAGAAAGGCTCTCTGGTTCGTGCTGAAACACTGCGTTTTGACTTCTCACATCTGGAAGCGATGACCGCTGCAGAGATCAAAGAAGTTGAGCGTTTAGTGAACCAAGAAATTCGTCGTAACCACAGTATCGAAACCAACATCATGAATATTGATGAAGCGAAAGCGAAAGGTGCGATGGCTCTGTTTGGTGAGAAATATGACGACCAAGTTCGTGTGCTCTCGATGGGGAATTTCTCAACTGAACTGTGTGGTGGTATTCATGCGAGCAACACAGGTGATATTGGCCTGTTCAAAATCACCTCTGAAGGTGGTATCGCAGCAGGTATTCGCCGTATTGAAGCGGTGACTGGTGAAGGTGCGCTTGATTATATCGAAGCACAGCAAGCACAGCATGACGCCAAAGTTGTTGAGATGGCCGCTAAAGCCAAATTGCTAGAGAAAGAAATTCAGCAACTGAAAGATAAACTGGCCGCCAAAGAGAGTGCTGGTCTTATCAATCAAGTTAAGCAAATTTCTGGTGTGAATGTGTTGGTTGCGGAACTGAATGGCGCTGATAATAAAGCACTGCGCGGTATGGTTGACGATCTTAAAAATCAGCTAGGCAGTGGCATTATCATGCTGGGTAATGTTGCAGAAGGTAAAGTTGGTCTAATTGCTGGTGTGACTAGTGATTTAACCAACAAAGTGAAAGCCGGTGAGTTGGTGAATATGGTCGCTCTACAAGTCGGTGGCAAGGGCGGTGGTCGCCCTGATATGGCTCAAGCAGGAGGGACAGACGCTCACGCTCTGCCGTCTGCCTTAGAGTCAGTTGACGCTTGGATTACCGAGCGTCTATAACAGCGATAAATAGTTTACGCTCAATCAATATTTGTTGATTGAGCGTAACTTTATCTAGTCAACCAAGTGGTTTAATTGGCGCAAATATAGACTAAGCCAATTAGCCGCTTGGTTTTGTTTTAGTAACGATCAAATGTTGTCCGACAAATTAGTCAGATGGTTTTGATCCCAATAAGACTTTGGTCTTGGGAAGGTGAATACTGGTGAAAAAGCCCCTTATCGTGCAAAAGTTCGGCGGAACTTCGGTGGGTTCAATTGAAAGAATGCAAACCGTAGCCGAACACATCATTAAGGCGAAAAATGATGGCAATCAAGTTGTCGTAGTGGTCTCTGCCATGGCAGGGGAAACCAATCGACTGGTGGGTTTAGCTCAACAAGTAGATAGCGTGCCAAACGCTAGAGAACTTGATGTTTTGCTCTCTGCTGGTGAGCAAGTGTCTATGGCCTTAGTGGCAATGACACTGCACAAAATGGGCTATGCAGCCCGCTCACTAACCGGAGCTCAAGCGAACATTGTGACGGATAATCAACACAATGACGCGACGATTAAGCATATTGATACTCGAACGATTACTGAGCTACTAGAACAAGATTTCATTGTGATAGTCGCTGGTTTTCAAGGGATCAATGAAAATGGGGATATCACTACTTTAGGCCGTGGTGGTTCAGATACCAGTGCTGTGGCATTGGCTGGAGCCTTGAATGCCGACGAATGCCAAATATTTACGGATGTCGATGGTGTATATACTTGTGACCCACGCGTTGTGCCAACTGCTCGAAAATTGGATGTGATTGACTTCCCATCCATGGAAGAGATGGCGCGTAAAGGGGCAAAAGTGCTGCACTTGCCTTGCGTACAATATGCTTGGAAAAACGCAGTGCCATTACGTGTACTCTCAACCTTTGAAAAGAATCAAGGTAGCTTGATTAAGGGCGATACAAGTACGCACGCTGTATGCGGTATCGCAATTCAAAGAGACATGACTCTGGTTGCGGTAGCAAGCGAATCTTTGCTTGGCATTATCAAGCAGTGTCAAATGCTCGGTGTTGAAGTCTGCACTACACTGGAAGAGCCTGAAAATAGTGCACTGGTCATTAAGCGAGATGCTTATGCCAAGCTACAATTGGTCTGCGCCGATAAAATCCGTGGCTCAGAATCAATAAGCCTGATCACTAAGGTCGGTTTACAAGCTGGAGCACTCGTGACTCATGCTCGCACAACCTTAGCTGAACATGGCATCGGTGTGCGTTATGTCTCGGCCTCGGAACAATCATCTATGCTAATGTTGGATCCTGCAAATGTGGATCGTGCTGCTAATATTTTGCACGACACCTATGTGGCATCGGAAATCCCTCAAGAGTTTGGTGTAAAACAAACCTTTTTAGGTTAAACGGGCACCATTGAGAGTTTACGATGTCATAACTTTTGATGGATAATAGTGTGGTTGCAAGAAAATACAGAGATTACTCAAGGAGCTAAGAATGCTTATTTTGACTCGCCGCGTTGGCGAAACCCTGATGATCGGTGATGAAGTGACCGTGACAGTATTGGGCGTAAAAGGTAACCAAGTCCGTATCGGTGTAAATGCACCGAAAGAAGTGTCTGTGCACCGTGAAGAAATCTACATGCGCATTCAAGCTGAGAAAGGTAATGGTGGCGTTGCATCTGGCAACTACTAATTATCGAAGAAAGGTCGGCTGTTAAGGCCGACCTTTTTGTTTATCCCCGTGTTTTTATTTAGAAAGTGCAAATTCTCATCGCTTTGGTCAATTTGCCAACGGTTGAGTTGTTTTGCCGAGTTTTCTCCAAGAAAGTGTTTGACATATTTTTGGTAAATCGTAATATGTGCCTCCGCAAGACGGTGAGGTGGCCGAGAGGCTGAAGGCGCTCCCCTGCTAAGGAGTATACGGTTTATAGCCGTATCGAGGGTTCGAATCCCTCCTTCACCGCCATTTCTTGCAATGCTTATTTCGATAAGCCACAGCGCGTCCGTAGCTCAGCTGGATAGAGTACCTGGCTACGAACCAGGCGGTCAGAGGTTCGAATCCTCTCGGACGCGCCATATTCTTCTGGAATATGTAAGTGGTGAGGTGGCCGAGAGGCTGAAGGCGCTCCCCTGCTAAGGGAGTATACGGTTTATAGCCGTATCGAGGGTTCGAATCCCTCCCTCACCGCCATTTATTGGCCTATGGTCAATTTTTTTGTTCTAGAAGAAATTAATTGTGATATAGTTCACAACCTGCGCGCTCGTAGCTCAGCTGGATAGAGTACCTGGCTACGAACCAGGCGGTCAGAGGTTCGAATCCTCTCGAGCGCGCCATTATTTAAAACTCCTGAAGTTTCGGGAGTTGATTGTGAAAGCAATCAAAGCCTGCGCGTCCGTAGCTCAGCTGGATAGAGTACCTGGCTACGAACCAGGCGGTCAGAGGTTCGAATCCTCTCGGACGCGCCACTCTTATCTCGTCAAGAGAGAAGGGTAATACCCTGATACTGAATATTTCGGTATCGAATCATTAAAAAATTGCGCGCTCGTAGCTCAGCTGGATAGAGTACCTGGCTACGAACCAGGCGGTCAGAGGTTCGAATCCTCTCGAGCGCGCCATATTTTTAAGCCCTGCATGAGAATGCAGGGCCTTTTTACATCTCTCGATCATAATATTCACTCTTGATTTACAACTTGTTGTTTTTCTAAGAATATTTGCCGCTATATTAACCTCCTCGCAATTTTTACTCTTTTTTCGCAGTAACTTAATTGAAATGGATGAAAAAGTAGCCTCTTTTTGTTGTTCTTGAGCTTTTGAGGTAATTGGAACTGGTGGTTTATTGTTCCAGTTTGTGTTCGACCTAAAAGAGTGCTTGTAACCAAATTGACAATTATTGTTCAGTCGAGATAATCCCTGTTCTTCTGTGAGACGAACAAAAATTGTGCGTCGCATGAAGAATGTCAGGATGACACGCAAAGGAAGCAACATGACACATATTGGAAGTCTACTTATGGATGCCGCCACTCTGATGGTCACCGGAATGGCTGTGGTATTCCTATTTCTTACTCTTCTCGTTTATCTCGTTCGGCTAATGTCCCGTGTGATACCTCAAGAGGTACCTGAGGCGGCTGCAACGCCCAAGAAAAGTCAAAAAGTTCAACCAGCAACTGATTCAGTGAGCCCACAAGTCGTGGCGGCCATTTCTGCAGCGGTGCATCAGTACCGTACAGCGACAGTGAAACAGTAAGTCTGGATTACAAGGATTAAAAGGAGTTAATGAGCATGTCTAAACCACTAGCAATCACAGATGTGGTCCTTCGTGACGCCCATCAATCACTCTTTGCTACGCGTATGCGTATTGAAGATATGCTGCCGATTGCCGCTGAATTGGATAAGGTTGGTTACTGGTCTTTGGAAACTTGGGGCGGAGCAACATTTGATGCTTGTATTCGTTTCCTTGGCGAAGATCCGTGGGAACGCCTACGCGCTTTGAAAAAGGCTATGCCGAATACCCCGATGCAGATGTTACTGCGCGGGCAAAACTTGCTAGGTTATCGCCATTATGCTGATGACGTAGTAGAAAAGTTTGTTGAGCGTGCCCATGCCAATGGTATGGATGTATTCCGCATCTTTGATGCGATGAACGATGTACGCAATTTTGAAAAAGCCGTTAAAGCAACGATTGATGTTGGCGCGCATGCGCAAGGTACCCTCTCATACACCACGAGCCCGGTTCACAATACTCAAACATGGGTAGATTTGGCGAAACGCTTGGAAGATCTTGGCTGCCACTCCTTGTGTATCAAGGACATGTCTGGGCTACTAAAACCGTACGAAGCAGAAGAGTTAATCACACGCATCAAGCAATCTTGTGCCGTGCCTCTAGCTTTGCATTGCCATGCGACAACTGGACTCTCTACGGCAACAGCAGTTAAAGCGGTTGAAGCGGGTATTGATATCCTCGATACGGCGATTTCGTCGATGAGTCAAACGTATGGCCATACGCCAACGGAAACTGTGGTTGCAATGTTGCAAGGCACGCCTCGTGATACTCAGCTTAAACTTGAACAGTTAGAGCCTATTGCGGCGTACTTCCGTGAAGTACGCAAGAAATACGCGAAGTTTGAAGGTCAATTGAAAGGTGTTGATTCGCGGATCCTGATCGCGCAAGTGCCTGGTGGGATGCTGACAAATATGGAAAGTCAGTTGAAAGAGCAAGGCGCAGCACATCGAATTGATGAAGTGTTGGAAGAGATCCCACGTGTTCGTCAGGATCTTGGTTATATCCCATTAGTCACACCGACCTCCCAGATTGTTGGTACTCAGGCGGTCATTAACGTTTTAACTGGTGAGCGTTATAAGAGCATCACCAAAGAAACGGCCGGAGTGCTGAAAGGTGAATATGGCGCCACGCCAGCTAGCGTAAATGCACAGTTACAAGGTCGTGTTTTAGATGGTTCGCAAGCCATTACTTGCCGTCCTGCCGATCTACTGCAAGCTGAACTTGATCATTTGACCAAAGAATTGATCGAAAAAGCGAAGTCAGAAAACATCGCATTAGCGGATGAGCAAGTGGATGATGTACTGACTTATGCACTGTTCCCACAAGTTGGGCTGAAATTTCTGAAAAATCGCCATAACCCAGATGCGTTTGAGCCTGCTCCAGGTAAAGAACCGGCACCTGTTGCTGCACCTGTTCCAGTTGCAGCCCAAACAGCAGCAGGTATTGAGACTTACAGTGTGAAAGTGGATGGCGTTGTTTATGACGTTGAAGTTGGTCCACAAGGTCAACTGACATCCGTTGTGCCAGCAGCACAAAAAGCTGCCCCTCAAGCTGTCGCAGCTACAAATTCTCAATCAGCAGAAGCGGTTGCTGCGCCATTAGCGGGCACCATTTTCAAAATTGAAGTTGAGCAAGGCACTGAAGTTGCAGAAGGGGATGTGCTGATCGTTTTGGAAGCGATGAAAATGGAAACAGAAATCCGTGCCGCTCGTGGCGGGGTTGTCCATGAATTGCATGTGAAAGAAGGTGACAGCGTTCGAGTTGGCGCATCACTGTTAAGCTTGGCGTAAGGGAAAATCATGGACGGATTGATCACCTTATGGTCGGAAACGGGTATTGCCAACTTTGAGCTTGGACAGATCATTATGATCTTGGTGGGCTGTTTGCTGCTGTTTTTGGCTATTCGTAAAGGCTTTGAACCTCTGCTTCTATTGCCGATTGGTTTCGGTGCTGTATTGGCGAATATCCCCAATGCAGGTTTTACCGAACCAGGCGGTTTGCTGTATTACGTGTACCACATAGGTATTGAGTCGGGTGTTTTCCCACTGCTGATTTTTATGGGCGTGGGAGCAATGACTGACTTTGGCGCATTGATTGCTAACCCGAAAACCTTATGGTTGGGAGCGGCTGCACAGCTAGGTATTTTCGCCACTTTATTTGGTGCGATTTTGCTGAACTTTGTACCGGGTATGGAGTTTTCCATGGCCGATGCATCATCCATTGCGATTATTGGTGGTGCGGATGGCCCAACGGCAATTTTCCTTGCCAGCCAGTTGTCTCCAGATCTACTGGGTGCAATTGCAGTAGCCGCATATAGCTATATGGCGCTAGTGCCGATTATTCAGCCGCCAATCATGAAAGCGTTAACCACTCCGGAAGAGCGCAAAATCAAAATGGCTCAACTACGTCATGTTGGAAAAACGGAGAAGATCGTTTTTCCTCTCGTAGTGTTATTGATGACTATTCTGTTTTTGCCAGCAGCAACACCTTTGGTGGGAATGTTCTGTTTGGGGAATTTGATGCGTGAAGCGGGAGTGGTGGATCGTTTGTCAAAAACCGCACAAAACGAGCTGATCAACATTGTGACCATCTTTCTTGGGTTGGGTGTCGGTTCAAAATTGCAGGCCGATACATTCCTCAACTTGGAAACCTTGGGTATTTTGGCGTTAGGCGCAGCGGCTTTCAGTATTGGTACTGCTGGCGGCGTTATCATGGCTAAAATTCTCAATAAGTTTTCTAAAGAAGACATCAACCCATTGATTGGTGCTGCTGGGGTTTCTGCAGTACCTATGGCGGCTCGTGTGGTGAACAAAGTTGGCTTAGAAGCGAATCCACAGAACTTTTTGCTGATGCATGCAATGGGACCAAACGTTGCTGGCGTTTTAGGTTCAGCCGTTGCTGCGGGCGTGTTGTTGGCCTTAGTTGGTTAATCTCTGCTCAAAATAGCAACGCAAAGTTAACGAGTTAAAAGAAATTGGTATATATTCAAAGGGATGCTTCGGCATCCCTTTTTTATTCGCGCGATAGGGATAGTGGAAATGGAAAACAAACAAATCGTCATTACCCAATTTGGTACACCGGAGGTGTTGGCTATACAAACTTCACCAATCCCAACGCCAAAACCGGGTGAGGTAGTCGTGAAAGTCGCTTTCGCTGGTGTGAACCCTATCGATGTGAAAACCCGAGCCGGTTTAGGCTGGGCGGCAGCACAAAACAAAGACAAGTTGCCGTGGACGCCGGGTTACGATATCTCCGGACGAGTTGTTGCTTTGGGGGAGGGCGTTACTCGCCTCAAAGAGCGTGATAACGTAGCCGGGTTTATTGGTTTTCCACTGCGTGGTGGTGGTTATAGTCAATATGTTTGTGTACCAGAACAAGAACTGAGTTTAGTGCCTGATGCGGTGACTTTAGAAGCTGCCGCAGCTTTACCCTTGGCGGGACAAACCGCGGCACAAGCACTAAGTAAAGCGCAAGTTCAGGAAGGTGAGCGAGTATTGATATTGGCAGGAGCAGGTGGTGTGGGTCATATCGCGGTACAAATCGCGCTTGCTGCCAAAGCGGAAGTGTTTACCACCTGTAGTGAAGCAAACTTAGATTATCTTGCGACCTTAGGCGCTCATGCGATTAACTACCAGTTTGCTCCCGTATCACAGCGTCTGGAAGAGGTGGATGTGCTGATTGATTTGGTTGGTGGAGATGCCGCATTAGACGCACTCAAATGCCTAAAAGACAATGCTCGAGTCATTACCGTACCTACTTTAACTGCCGAGTTGATCTGTGAAAAAGCGAAGTTACTGGGATTTGATGCAACAGGCATGTTAGTTGACCCAAATCCAGAGCAGCTCGATACCATGCTCTACATGGTTAGCGTAGGTTTGCTGAAATTAGAGATCCAGCAGATCTACCCGATGACAGAAGTGATATTGGCACATCAACAAATTGAATCTGGGCACACGCGGGGCAAGTTGCTTCTTGATATGAAATGCTAGAGTGGTTCAATGATTTTTTCCAACCACTGACCTCTCTATTAGCCGAATCGCCACTCACTTTGTTGTTTTGGAGTGGCTTTCTCAGTGCCACTTTACTGCCTGGTGGGTCTGAAGCGGCATTGCTGGCCAGTTTATCCCTTGCTCAGCACCCCGTTTGGTGGATAGTCACGGTTTCAACGGCAGGTAATACTTTAGGTGGCATGACCAATTATTGGTTAGGTTTATGGCTTCCACATCGAACTCATACGCAAAAACAAGGTCATAAAGCCAGACTCTGGTTGCAGCGTTATGGTTATTGGGCGCTGCTAGGCAGCTGGTTGCCCATTATTGGCGATCCGCTCTGTTTAGCGGCAGGTTGGCTACGTTTGAAGGCGTTTCCTGCATTTTTAATGATTTTAGTTGGTAAGGCGCTGCGCTATACATTGCTCGCCGCACTCTATTACGGTTTGTTTTAAGGAGATGTAATGAGAAAAATCGGGTTGTATGGATTTTCTCTGTGGTTATTGGTCGGATGCAGTGCTTCTGACTCATCGCTACCTCTGTTTTCTTCTCTGCCGAAAGGCGTCACCTTAGTTGAAGAAGTGCCTGCAGTGCCGGGCAAGGTGATGATTCCTTATTCCAAATATCGCCTCGATAATGGCCTGACAGTGATCCTTTCACCTGACAAGTCAGATCCTCTTGTACATCTCGATGTGACTTATCATGTCGGTTCCGCTCGTGAAGAGATTGGTAAATCAGGTTTTGCGCATTTCTTTGAGCACATGATGTTTCAAGGATCTAAACATGTCGGTGATCAGCAACATTTCCGTTTGATTACTGAAGCAGGAGGTTCATTGAATGGAACCACGAACCGCGATCGCACCAATTATTTTGAAACGGTTCCAGCCAACCAATTGGAAAAAATGTTATGGCTAGAATCGGATCGGATGGGCTTTTTGCTCGATGCCGTATCGCAGCGTAAATTTGAGATCCAACGCGACACAGTAAAAAATGAGCGAGCTCAGAATTACGATAATCGTCCTTATGGTTTGATGTGGGAGAAAATGGGTGAGGCGCTTTATCCTGAAGGCCATCCTTATTCTTGGCAAACTATTGGCTATGTCAGTGATTTAGATCGTGTAGATGTGAATGATCTGAAAGCCTTTTTCTTACGCTGGTATGGCCCGAACAATGCGGTGTTAACCATAGGTGGTGATCTAGATGTTCAGCAGACTTTAACTTGGGTACAAAAATACTTCGGTTCGATTCCCAAAGGCCCAGAAGTTGTCGATGCACCTAAACAGCCTGCGCGTTTGACGGAAGATCGCTATATCACCTTAGAAGATCGTGTGCAGCAGCCGATGCTGCTGATCGGATGGCCGACTCAGTATTTAGGCTCGGATGATGAAGTGGCGCTTGATGCTCTGGCAAGCGTATTGGGCAGCGGCAATAACAGCTTCTTGTACCAAGAGTTAGTCAAAACACAAAAGGCAGTCGATGCTGGCGCATTCCAAGATTGCGCGGAGCTTGCCTGTACGTTTTATGTTTATGCCATGGCACCCTCTGGTTCGGAAGGAAAGTTAGCACCTCTCTACCAAGAGACAATGCAAGTGCTGGAGAAATTTAAGCAGCAAGGCGTTTCAGCACAACGCTTAGAACAAATCACTGGTTCAGAAGAAGCCAATGCAGTATTTGCATTAGAAAGTGTGAAAGGCAAGGTTACTCAATTGGCCGCCAATCAAACTTTCTTTGATAACCCCGATCGTATTGAAAGTCAGTTAGAAAAAATCCGTGCAGTGACGCCACAGTCGGTGCAGCAGGTGTTTACGCGTTATCTTGATAATCAGCCGAAAGTCACTTTAAGTGTGGTTGCTAAAGGCAAAACCGATTTTGCCGTTCGTCCAGCAACGTTCACCACGCCTGAACGCCAGTTGCCAGAGTACCAAAAAATTGGTGATGAACAGTTGGCCTATCGGGAAGTGAAAGATAATTTTGATCGTTCACAAATGCCACAAGTGGCCGAAGCTGTTCAGGCTCGTTCCCCTAAACTGTACGATGTCTATTTTGATAATGGTGCTCAGTTGCTGGGTACCCAGACCAGTGAAACCCCGACCGTACTGCTTGAAATCGAATTGCCTGCGGGTGAACGCCAAGTCACGGTAGGGAAAGAGGGACTCGCGAATTTAACCGCTAGCCTGTTGCAAGAAGGTAGCCAAAGCCGCAGTGCAGAAGAAATTCAAGCTCAGTTAGATAAGTTAGGCTCGAGTATTCAAGTGGCAGCGGGGTCTTATTCGACCAGCATAGTTGTATCGAGCTTGAAGAAAAACTTACCGGAAACGCTAAAAGTCGTGCAAGAGGTGCTTTTAACTCCGGCATTCAGTAAAAAAGATTTTTCTCGTTTACAGCAGCAAATGTTGCAAGGCTTGGTGTATCAACATCAGCAACCCAGTTGGTTAGCGTCGCAAGCAACTCGACAAGTTTTGTGGGGAGAGAGCTTATTTGCTCGCTCCGGTGATGGCACTCAAGCTTCCGTCTCTTCATTAACTCTCAAAGATGTAAAGCAGTTCTATCGTCAACATTACACGCCGCACGGAGCGCAAATTGCTGTTGTGGGTGATATCAGTGCGCGAGAAATTCGCCAGCAATTGCAGTTTATTGCCGATTGGAAAGGTGAAGCTGCTCCGTTGATAAACCCTCAAGTTGTGCCCAATTTAACGAAACAAAAAATCTATTTGGTGGATAAGCCAGGAGCACCACAAAGCATAGTGCGTATGGTGCGAAAAGGACTTCCATTTGATGCAACAGGTGAGCTTTATTTGACTCAGCTAGCGAACTTTAATTTGGCAGGAAACTTCAACAGTCGGATTAACCAAAATTTGCGTGAGGAGAAAGGCTACACCTATGGCGCAGGGAGCTATTTTGCTAGCAACCGTGAAATTGGTGCGATTGTCTTTAATGCGCCAGTGCGTGCGGATGTGACCATCGAAGCGATTCAAGAAATGATCAAAGAGATGCGTCATTTCAGCCAAGCTGGCATTACCGATGAAGAGATGAAATTTTTACGTCTCGCAGTCGGTCAACAAGATGCGCTGATGTACGAAACACCAGCGCAGAAAGCTCAGCTTGTTTCAAGTATTCTGACTTACAGCTTAGATCGTGACTATTTACAGCAGCGTAATGAGATAGTGAAAAGTGTCGATCGCGCAACACTTAACAAATTAGCTGCCAAATGGTTCAATCCAGATGATTATCAAATCATTGTTGTTGGTGATGCTAAACAACTTAAACCACAGTTGGAAAAGTTAGGCATCGCGCTAGAAGAGCTTGAAATCATCCGCTAGAGTACACATTTATTAATGGGGCGTTTTACGCCCCAAACTCGCTATGCTGCTTAGGCTATCAGCTTAAGAGGCGGCATTCGATTATAACCACCGACATAAGCGAAGCGTATTTTGAGTAAATTTGCCGAGCGACTAAAAACAGTTGCAGATAAACCAGAAGTATTTCAAAACTTTAGCCGTGGATTGGAGCGCGAATCTCTGCGTTACACGCCGGAAGGCGCGCTCACGCAGACGCCACACCCGAAAGAACTGGGAGCGGCATTAACCCACCGTTTGATCACGACTGATTTTGCGGAGTCCTTGCTCGAATTCATTACCCCAGTTTCCCACGATGTGGATACGCTCATCGCACAGATGTCGGATATTCATCATTTCGCACAGACCAAGCTTGGTGATGAAAAATTATGGCCACTATCTATGCCTTGCTACGTGGGTAGTGAAGAGGGCATAGAGCTGGCGCAATACGGCTCATCGAATACTGGGAAAATGAAAACCTTGTATCGTGAAGGCCTTAAACGTCGCTACGGCAGCCTGATGCAGATCATCTCTGGAGTGCATTTTAACTTTTCATTCCCTGATAGCTTTTGGGATGCACTGTATGGTGAGCAAGAGCAGCAAGCACGCCAAGTAAGCAAATCTGCTGCTTATTTTGGGGTGATTCGTAACTACTACCGCTTTGGTTGGTTGATCCCATATCTATTTGGCGCTTCACCAGCACTGTGTTCTTCCTTCTTGCAGGGTCGTAAAACCGACCTGCCTTTTGAGTCGATTGGTAAAACACTTTACCTGCCTTACGCAACTTCACTGCGTTTAAGTGATTTGGGTTATACCAACAGTGCGCAAAGTGTGCTGCAAATTGGTTTCAACAGCATTGAGCAATACCTGCAAGGGTTGAATGAAGCGATTCGTACACCATCGAAAGAGTTCGCCAAACTCGGAGTGAAAGTTGATGGTGAATATCGTCAGCTCAACAGCAATGTGCTGCAGATTGAAAACGAACTTTATGCGCCGATCCGTCCGAAACGCGTGACACAAAGTGGCGAACGCCCTTCGCAAGCTTTGGCTCGTGCTGGGGTTGAGTATATTGAAGTTCGCTCACTTGATGTGAACCCGTTTAGCCCAATCGGTATTACCGAAGATCAGGTGCGTTTCCTAGATCTGTTCTTGGCTTGGACGGCATTGTCGGATTCTGACCCTATGGATAGCTGTGAACTGGGATGTTGGCGTGACAACTGGCGCAAAGTTGTGCTGGAAGGTCGCAAGCCTGGCTTAGAGCTGCAAATTGGTTGTCATGGCGAAGTGCTGACTTTGCAAGCATGGGCGAAACGCGTATTTGCGGACTTGCGTATGATTGCTGAAATTATGGATGAAACACAAGGCAGCAGGGCATACCAAGAAGTGTGTGAAAAGCTGGAAAGCTGGATTGACAATCCTGAACTGACCTTATCAGCTCAAATCCTTGCTGAAATTAAACAGCACGGTGGCTTAGGTAAAACGGGTTGTGCACTGGGCAACGAGTATCGAGCCGCCAATTTACAGCATCAATACCAATTTTATTCACAAGAAGAAATGGAACAGGAAGTCCGTCGCTCGATAGAAGCTCAAGCACAGATTGAAGCGCAAGAAACGCTCAGCTTTGATGCTTACTTAACGCAGTATTTTGCGTACTTACAGGCGACGGTTTAACGTTAAGTCATCAAGTGGCACGTATTAAGACGAGCCAGAAAGGGAGAAAGGAAATGCCATTATTAGACAGCTTCACCGTCGATCATACTCGTATGAATGCGCCTGCAGTGCGTGTTGCGAAGACCATGCAAACCCCAAAAGGCGATACCATTACGGTATTTGATTTGCGTTTTACTCTGCCAAACAAAGATATTTTGTCTGAGCGCGGTATTCACACTCTGGAGCATCTGTACGCGGGTTTTATGCGTGCTCACCTTAATGGAAGCCAAGTTGAGATCATCGATATTTCTCCTATGGGCTGCCGTACTGGCTTCTATATGAGTTTGATCGGTGCTCCAACTGAGCAGCAAGTGGCACAAGCTTGGTTAGCGGCAATGCAAGATGTGTTGAAAGTGGAAAGCCAAGATAAGATCCCAGAGCTAAACGAATACCAGTGCGGTACAGCAGCGATGCATTCTCTGGAAGAAGCCAAAGCGATTGCGCAGAAAGTGATTGCGGCAGGTATTTCAGTTAACCGTAATGACGACTTGGCACTGCCTGAGTCAATGCTGAATGAGCTCAAGGTTCACTAAGTTCATATTCGCAAATCTCGATGATAAACAACTAAAAGGCCCGAACAGAAGTTCGGGCCTTTGTTTTTCATCACTCTCGGAAAATTGGCCGGCAGTTAAATCAAACAAGTTTTACTTTTTTGGGGTAAACCTTCACCAACTTAATTCGGTTTTCTTCCAGCTCTAAGATCTCCATCTTGTGCTGTGCTACTTTCACGCTCAGGTGGCTGGCCGGGATCTCTTCAAGGTGCTCCAAGATTAAACCGTTCAGTGTTCTAGGACCATCGGTGGGCAATTTCCATTTCAGGCTCTTGTTGATATCACGAATATTGGCACTTCCTTCAATCAAGAAGCTACCATCACTTTGTGGAGTTATTTCGTCGGCCAAGCTCGGTGACATGGAAGTCGTAAATTCACCGACAATCTCTTCCAATATATCTTCCAACGTAGTTAGACCGATGATTTCGCCATACTCATCTACGATCAAACCAATTCGTTCCTTATTACGTTGGAATTTAAGAAGCTGAACGTTGAGTGGAGTACCTTCAGGGATAAAGTAGATCTCATCTGCAGCACGCAGCAGCATTTCTTTATTAAAGTCGTTCTTCTCAAGCATAAAGCGCGAAGCTTCACGCAAACGCAGGATCCCCACCACTTCATCGATTTTGTCACGGTACAACACCACACGTCCGTGCGGTGAGTGAGCTAACTGACGAGTGATAGATTTCCAATCATCGTTGATGTTGATCCCGGTGATCTCATTACGTGGGATCATGATGTCGTTCACCGTGACATGCTCAAGATCGAGGATCGACAGCAGCATATCTTGGTGACGGCGAGGGATAAGGCCGCCAGCCTCATTCACCACAGTACGCAACTCTTCTGAACTTAAATGGTCACCTTTGCCATGCTTGGGTGAAATACCAAGTATGCGGATCAAACCATTAGTGATGAAATTGACGAACAAAACTAAAGGCGAGAGCACTTTCATTAAAATGGTCAGGAGAATGCTGCTCGCGTATGAAACTCGCTCTGGATAAAGTGCGGCCAAAGTTTTGGGTGTCACTTCTGCAAAGACCAAAATGACAAGAGTTAACGCACCTGTTGCGATGGCGACCCCTAGATCACCATACAAACGCATCCCAATAATGGTCGCAATAGCGGAAGCAAGGATGTTGACGAGGTTGTTACCAATCAGGATTAAGCCAATCAAACGATCTGGACGATCCAGTAGCTTCTCAACTCGTTTTGCACCTTTATGGCCACTGTTGGCTAAATGCTTTAAGCGGTAACGGTTAAGAGCCATCATGCCGGTTTCAGAACCGGAGAAATAGGCAGAAATAACAATGAGACACGCGAGTAGCGCAAATAAGATACCCGTTGATATGTCGTCCAAAACGCGAATTTTCCTTATGACAGTTTTCTAATTAAAGGCCGAACTGATCCACAGTGTCAAATGACGGCTCTGTGAATCTGGCTCAACGCAGAATGATTTCTCGAACAAAGCGGCTACCGAAGTAAGCCAAGGTAAGTAAAGTGGCACCGGCGACAGCAAACCAAGTCACTTTTTTGCCACGCCAACCTTTATGGTAGTGACCCCAAAGTAAAATGGAATACACGATCCAAGCCACAAAGGAGAGGATAGCTTTGTGTGCTTTGCCTTGGGCAAACATATCTTGAACAAAGACAAAACCGCTGACTAATGTGCCTGTGAGCAGTAAGTTTCCAATCAAAATAATCTTGAATAGCTGACGTTCAACCATCAAAAGTGGTGGCAAGTTAGGATTGATTGAAAAGACTTTTTTGCTCTTTAGCTTATAGTCGAGCCAAGCCAATTGAAGCGCATACAAGGCACCGATGCTCAAGGTAGAGTAAGAGAATAGTGCTAAAGAAATATGCAAGAGCAGCTTAGGGTCATTCTCTAAGTGGGTAATGAAGGTGCCCGGTAGAAAAGTGGCCGCAGAAAGGTTGATCGCGGAAAAGCTGTAGGCAACAGGTAACAGGAACCATAACCGAGTTTTGAACATGGACAAGCTCATCACGAAAGAGATGATGAAACTGATCAGAGAAGCCACATTAAGGATGCTCAGATTCTGTCCGCCACTGTGCAGAATCAAATCACTCAGTAGCCAACCATGAAAAAGCAGCGCTATCGCAGCACTGATAAACACAGTTTTTGCTCGGATCCCGGTTTGATTGACAAGCCCGGGTACGATAGTCGCAATCGACAAGAGATATAACATCGCCGCGGCAATCGCGATTAAGTTGTCCATACCTGCCACATAGATAAGGGTTAAGTGGGCGAATTATACCTTGCTCTCGATTAATGGGCTACTTTGGATCGACTCCGTTTTTGAGAGCTAGGAATACAAAAAGCGTTTCATTTCGACTTTCGTGAATGCCAGCAATGAGCAACGGGTATGCCTGTCCGTTTGTCTAAGGTATACTCACGCCAATTTATCGCCGCTTAGCGAAGAGAAAAAAGATGTTTGAGAATTTAACCGATCGATTGTCCAAAACGCTGAAGAATATCAGCGGCAAAGGTCGTCTTACTGAAGACAACATTAAAGATACCCTGCGCGAAGTGCGCATGGCGCTGTTAGAGGCGGATGTTGCCCTGCCTGTAGTACGTGATTTTGTGAATCGCGTTAAAGAAGGTGCCGTTGGTGTTGAAGTTTCTAAATCTCTGACTCCGGGGCAAGAGTTCATTAAAATTGTCCGTCAGCAACTAGAAGCCGTGATGGGCGAATCCAACGAAGCGCTGAATCTGGCTGCGCAGCCACCCGCTGTTATTTTGATGGCAGGTTTGCAAGGTGCGGGTAAAACCACTTCGGTTGGTAAACTCTCTAAGCTCTTAAAAGAGCGTGATAAGAAAAAAGTGCTGGTGGTTTCTGCGGACGTTTACCGTCCGGCGGCGATCAAGCAGTTGGAAACGTTGGCTAATGATTTAGGCGTCGATTTCTTTCCATCAACACCTGACCAAAAGCCTATTGATATCGCTAATGCAGCGATTGATCACGCCAAGAAGAAATTCTACGACGTACTGATTGTCGATACTGCAGGTCGTTTGGCGATCGATGAACAGATGATGGCCGAAATTCAGGCGCTGCATAAAGCGATCACTCCGGTCGAAACCCTGTTTGTTGTTGATGCAATGACTGGCCAAGATGCAGCCAATACGGCGAAAGCGTTTGGTGATGCACTGCCACTAACGGGTGTCATTCTGACGAAAGTGGATGGTGATGCGCGTGGTGGTGCGGCACTGTCCGTTCGTCATATCACTGGCAAACCGATCAAATTTCTTGGTGTTGGTGAGAAAACCGATGCTTTAGAACCGTTCCATCCTGATCGTATTGCTTCACGTATTCTCGGAATGGGTGATGTACTGTCGCTGATCGAAGATTTACAGCGTAACGTCGATCAAGAGAAAGCAGAGAAACTGGCGAAAAAATTCAAAGAGAAGAAAGGCTTTGATTTAGAAGATTTTCGTGAGCAGTTAGGTCAGATGAAAAACATGGGTGGCATGATGGGTATGCTCGACAAACTGCCCGGTATGTCTCAGCTACCAGCTGATATGAAAGATAAAGTCGATGATCGTGTCTTCAAACAAATGGAAGCCATCATCAACTCTATGACCATGAAAGAGCGTCAAAACCCTGATCTCATTAAAGGCTCTCGTAAAAAGCGTATTGCCGCAGGTTCCGGCACCCAAGTGCAGGATGTAAACCGCCTGCTGAAACAATTTACCCAAATGCAGAAGATGATGAAGAAAATGCAACAGGGTGGCATGAAAGGTATGATGCGTAATATGCAAGGCCTAATGGGTGGCGGTGGCCGTGGTGGTTTTGGCGGTGGTTTCTTTGGCCGCTAACGGGCGAACACTTGAACATCTTAATGATAAGTTAACTTTTCAATCTGTTAGCTGAATCACGGTAATTTCTAGCGCTTTTTGCTGGTGAAAAAGTAGCTAAACCCCTTGCAAAGCCTCGGAATAAGAGTAAAATTCCGGGGCTTTATTTTGGCACGAGACCCCAAACTGTTTTTGCGAAATAATTTTTGCAAGGTAGTTTTCGGGGTTAATTTTATTTTTGAAAAGCAAAGAGGACGACATGGTAACCATTCGTTTGGCACGTCACGGCGCGAAAAAGCGTCCATTCTATCAAATCGTTGTAGCTGACAGCCGCAACTCAGCAACTGGCCGTTTCATCGAGAAAGTAGGTTTCTTTAACCCTACAGCTACTGGTCAAGAAGAAGGCCTGCGTCTGGACCTAGATCGCGTGAACCATTGGGTTTCACAAGGCGCATCTCTGTCTGATCGCGTAGCACAGCTAGTTAAAACCGCTCAAAAAGCGGCTTAATTATTACTGTTAAGTAGTAACTAGTTTATGTCGATGAAAGGTAAAGAAACGATGAGCAAGCAAAACGAAAAATTGGTTGTGGGAAAATTAGGTTCTTCTTACGGCATTCGTGGCTGGCTTAAAGTTTTTTCCTACACAGACAATCCAGAAAGTATTTTTGATTACAGCCCTTGGTTCATTGAACAAAAGGGTGAGTGGGTGGAATACAAAGTAGAAGGCTGGAAACGCCACAACAAAGGTTGGGTAGTGAAACTTCAAGGGCTTGACGTTCGTGAAGATGCACACCTGCTGACTAACTTTGAAATTGCCATTGACCCCGAATCACTACCAGAATTGTCAGAAGATGAATTCTACTGGCGTGAATTGTTTGGTATGCAAGTGGTGACCACTAGCGGCTACGACCTTGGCGTTGTAACCGACATGATGGAAACTGGCTCCAACGATGTTCTCGTGGTGAAAGCGAATCTGAAAGATGCTTTCGGCCAAAAGGAACGGTTAATTCCGTTTCTTGAAGAGCAAGTGATCAAAGTTGTTGATCGCCAAGCTCAACGGATCGAAGTTGACTGGGATCCTGCGTTTTAACTCTTAAAATCGAATAAGCGAGGAAACATGTGGGTTGGCATAGTTAGCCTATTTCCTGAAATGTTCCGCAGCGTTACCGATTTTGGAGTAACAGGTCAGGCGGTTAAAAAAGGGTTGTTGTCAGTTGAAGCATGGAATCCACGTGATTTCGCTCATGACAAACGTCGCACTGTTGATGATAAACCCTACGGTGGCGGTCCCGGCATGTTGATGATGGTGCAACCTTTGCGCGATGCCATCCATGCTGCGAAACAAGCGTCACCGGGAAAGACGAAAGTGATTTACCTCTCTCCGCAAGGTCGAAAACTCGACCAACAAGGTGTGGAAGAGCTAGCCCAAAACCAGAATCTGATTCTGATTTGTGGCCGCTATGAAGGGGTAGATGAGCGCATTATTGAATCTGAGGTTGACGAAGAATGGTCAATTGGAGATTTCGTAATGACGGGTGGGGAACTCCCAGCCATGACGCTGATTGATTCTGTCTCGCGGTTTATTCCGGGAGTATTAGGGGATTTCGCGTCAGCAGAAGAAGACTCTTTTGCAAATGGTTTGTTGGATTGTCCGCACTACACGCGTCCTGAAGTATTGGATGGAAAAGAGGTACCAACGGTACTGAAATCCGGCAATCATGAGGACATTCGTCGTTGGCGACTCAAGCAGTCGCTTGGCCGTACCTGGCTTAGAAGACCGGAGCTCCTGGAAAACCTAGCTCTGACTGACGAACAGGAACAATTACTGACCGAGTACATTAAAGAGACTCACCATCAGTAACCTATTAAATTTAGTATCAGTTTATTCTAGGAATTTAGACAATGAGTAACATCATCAAGGCTCTAGAACAAGAGCAAATGAAACAAGACCTGCCTCAATTTGCACCAGGCGACACTGTTGTGGTTCAAGTTAAGGTAAAAGAAGGTGACCGTGAGCGTCTACAGGCTTTCGAAGGCATCGTAATCGCAATCCGTAACCGTGGTCTGCACTCAGCATTCACCGTTCGTAAAATCTCTAACGGCGAAGGTGTTGAGCGTACGTTCCAAACTCACTCTCCAGTAGTTGATAGCATCGAAGTTAAGCGTCGCGGTGCAGTACGTCGTGCCAAACTGTACTACCTGCGTGACCTATCTGGTAAAGCTGCTCGTATCAAAGAGAAGCTGGCTAAGAAGTAATGCTAGAACTCTCGTTCTCGTAGTAAAAAGCGGAGCCCAAGGGCTCCGCTTTTTTGTGTCCATTTTTTGTATTCTTTCATCGCTATAAACCGCGTTATAGCAAATGCTACACAGTTACTCGCGACTATCTTCCCCGATGGTTACTGGTAGAACAATCTCTTCGCCTTTACGCAGTAAGGTGAAATCGACCACGGTGCCGGGGCGTAGGTCAGTGACGGTATCGGTCACATTTTGGCGGCCATTCACTTTCTTGCCATCAATTTTCAGCAAAATATCTTGTTCTAGGAAGCCCGCTCGTGCCGCGGGACCATTTGGGTCAACACCTAAAACAATGATCCCTCCAACATGCTCGTTACCCAGTAGGCGTGAGGTCATAGAATTAATATCTTGGCCATCAACACCGATATAGCCGCGAATCACGCGTCCATCTGCGATGATTTTGGCCATAATTTTACTGGCGAGTGAATACGGAATAGCAAATGAAATACCATAGGTTTCGAGATCGGTGGCTTGCTGGAAAGAAGCGGTATTGATACCGACGAGTTCACCTTGAGTGTTAACCAAGGCACCACCAGAATTACCGTCATTGATCGCCGCATCGGTTTGAATGAAGGCTTGACGACCGTCTGCACTGATCGATGAGCGACCTGTCGCCGAAATAATGCCGAAAGTGGTGGTTTGTCCTAAGTTATATGGATTGCCGATGGCCAATACCACATCGCCGACCTTAGGGTGGTAATCAGGATTGAGTGGAATGATGGGTAAGCCGGTGCCTTCTACTCTTAATATTGCAATATCAGTACGTCGATCTTTCCCCACTAATTGAGCCGCCGCTGCCCGCCCATCTTGCAGAGCAACTACAATTTGATCGGCTTGGGCAACCACGTGGTAGTTAGTGATGATATACCCTTTTTCACTGACAATAACGCCTGAGCCTAAGCCTTGAACAGACAGTTTCCGACGATCATTCTCGCTGTATTTACGGTTGTAAATATTAACAACCGCAGGTGCAGCTCTACGCACCGCTTCATTAAATGATATCTGCAATGCACCGATATTATTGGGTTGAGAATCGGCAACTGGAAGTAATTTTGCGCGTAGTGAGGGAGTCAGCAGAATGATAACAACCGCGGCTAACAGCCCGAGGCTGATTGAGCGAACCCAAAATTTCAGCATACTTTCCCCAACTCAATATTGAATTAATTCCTCACTTCGAGTGGGAGAGAATAACACCGGAACGGTATTTAGCCAAAGTGGCATCTCAGGTGTTATTTATAACTTTTTGAGAGATTAGTTGAATTTACGCGGTTTGATTGTGACTGATGGAATGAGTGTTGCTGCCAAATAGGCAGCAACACTGGATAAGTGATTAACGAACGACAAGATAAATCGTGCGATCACCGCGTTGGATGTTTAATGCCAAAATATTAGGTGTTTTTTCCATAATCGCGCGAAGTTCAGCAAGGTTTTTCACGCGTTTGCGGTTAACACCAATGATGATGTCGTCTTTCTGCAGTTGGTAAGATTCAGCAGCCGAGCCTTTTTGTACCTCTGTTACCTTAACCCCTTGAATACGATCACTGTCAGTCGTGTTGCTCAACTCTGCACCACTAAGACCTTGATGTAGGGATTCGGCTTTGGTTTTTGCATTTTGCTGTTCGCCAAGAGTGACATCAAAATTCTTGTTTTGCCCATCACGAAGCACGCCAAGCGTGATAGTTTTGCCCGCTCCGAGTGTGGCGACTTTTGCACGCAGCTCAGCAAACGTATCCACTTTTTTTCCATTGAGTGAGGTGATGATATCACCCGCTTTGATGCCTGCTTTATCCGCAGCACTATCTGGAACCACTTGGCTGACAAAAGCCCCTTTGGAAGATTCGTAACCCAGAGCATCGGCAAGCTCAGAAGTGATCTCTCCTCCTTGGACTCCAAGCATTCCGCGTTTTACTTCGCCAAATTCCAGAATCTGGTCAGCAAGGTTTTTCATCATATTGGAGGGGATTGCAAAACCAATCCCGACGTTGCCGCCATTAGGGCCTAGAATCGCAGTGTTGATACCAATTAATTCGCCATTCAGATTGACTAATGCGCCACCTGAGTTGCCGCTATTGATTGCAGCGTCGGTTTGAATGAAGTTTTCGAAGTTTTCGATGTTAAGTCCACTGCGCCCCAATGCGGAGACGATCCCGGAAGTGACGGTTTGCCCCAAACCAAATGGGTTACCGATTGCAACCGCAAAGTCACCGACACGCAAAGTGTCAGAATCAGCAATTTTAATTTCTGTGAGGTTTTTTGCTTTGTTGAGTTTTAACAACGCCACATCAGACATCTCATCCCCACCGACGAGCTCGGCATCAATCTCTCTCCCATCGTGCAGCTTGACGCGAATTTTTTCTGCACCATTAATCACATGGTAGTTAGTAACAACATAACCTTTATCTGCATTAATAATCACCCCAGATCCAAGTCCTCTGAAAGGGCGCTCTTGGATTTGTTCGGTTGGAAAATCAGGGCCGAAGAAAAAACGAAACTGGTCTGGAAGGCGTTGCCTTGAAACCTGTGTACCTTCAACAGCAATGCTCACAACCGATGGGGTTACTTTTTCGAGCATAGGTGCAAGGCTTGGAACTTGTTCTCCATTCACGGAGAGTGGGATGGCTGCGGTTGCAGGTAAAGGCGCGAGAATAGAGCTCAAACTTAGTGACAGAGCAGTTAAAACAAGCAAAGGTTTTTTCATCATAAACTCCTCAACAAATTAACGTCTGGTTGAAGTAGAACATATGTCCATTTAAAAAAACTTCAACTGACAGTCTGCGAGTTATGACTCAAAAACCTTTGCAAAGTTCACCGCATTACGGTGCAAATTAATTAGCTGGCTTTGGCATTAACCAAATCAGCAGATCGGATGATAGCTTTTTCTTCACCACGTAAAAGCCCGGTAGCTCCGGTAGCATAATCTTTAGGTGGCTGTTCTAGCATCTCTTCCGGTTTGTTTTCTTCCTCTTTTTGCTGAGCAATTTTGCTGATAAACGGGTTATCTTGCTCAGGTAGGTTAGGAATTAGATCGGTGGCCGTTTTAGCCATGTGTTGATAGAGTTTGGTGTAATCTTTTCCTAGGGTATCGAGCATTTCGGCTGTCTGGGCAAAGTGGTCAGACAGTTCTTGACGCTGTTGCTCTAGGGTAAATTTGGCGCTTTCGAGTTCTTTCTGCAGATTCTTCTGTGTCTTGTATTGAGGGGTAGTCAAACGAGCAATCAGCATCCCGACAACAATCCCCACTAGCAATCCAGCAATGGCATAGATCCAAGGCATAACAGCTCCTTATTGTTGTTATTTAACATGTTTTTTACCCATCGGTTACACATGTACGGGGGACATGTTACTATGAGAGTCAGGTTGGATAAAGCAAAATGCATACACGTGATTTTGCGTTTATGGCTCTCATTGTAACTGTAGTAGACCAGTATGACACCGAAGCAGCGATACGAAAAAGATTTACAACGCACTGATTTTTATAGCGATGAAGCACAGGCGCGTGCCGTAGAGGCATTGGATAATCTGTACCACCAGTGGATAGAGTATCTAAACCAGCCAGTGGTACGACCTTCTGTGTGGCAGAAATTATTGGGTAAGAAAACACACGTTTCTCAGCCTCCCAAAGGGCTCTATATGGTGGGGGGGGGTTGGGCGAGGAAAAACCTACCTGATGGACACTTTTTTTGAAGCATTACCGACTGAGAAAAAGCTGCGGGTTCATTTTCATCGTTTCATGTATCGAGTTCATGATGAGTTACGCACGTTATCTGATGTAAGTGATCCCTTGGAAATCGTTGCTGATCGCTTCTGTGCCGAAGCCAATATTATCTGCTTTGATGAGTTCTTTGTTTCGGATATTACGGATGCGATGATCTTAGGGACTTTGTTTGAAGCTCTATTTAGACGAGGCGTAGTGTTGGTTGCGACCTCCAATATTCCCCCCAAAGATCTGTACCGTAATGGGTTACAGCGAGCTCGCTTTTTACCCGCGATTGCCTTGGTGGAAACCCACTGCCACGTATTGAATGTCGATAGCGGGGTTGATTACCGCTTACGGACATTGCAGCAAGCCGAAATCTATCATTACCCTCTTGATGCACAAGCGACTGAAAATCTCCAGCGTTATTTCCAACAGTTGATCAGCTCGGATCAACAGCCTGAGAACCAAATAGAAGTAAATCATCGTCTTGTGCCCGTGAACGCCGCCTGTGATGGTGTGTTGTATGCGACCTTTGCTCAGCTATGCCAAACGGCCCGTAGCCAGAATGACTACATTGAATTGTCGAAGATTTATCACACAGTGCTTTTAGCTGATGTGAAACAGATGGATAAAAGTAACGATGATGCAGCAAGGCGGTTCATCGCGTTGGTAGATGAATTTTATGAGCGGCATGTAAAATTAATTATTTCAGCCGAAGTCAGCATGGCAGAGTTATATTTGCAGGGTTTGCTAGAGTTCGAGTTTAAACGTTGCCAATCAAGACTTGTTGAGATGCAAAGCCATGAATATTTGGCGAAACAACATTTAGCTTAACGGTGCAAACAAGGTATCAACAAGAGGTGGGATTTTTTTATCTTTTTCTTCAAAAAAAGGTGATTTTTTCTGCGCCCTTCTCTATAATCCTGCGACCCACCGTTACTGCAGGTCCTTTGTGACCGAGAGTGCCACCCACTCGAAGGGGTGATGACTGGGCTCTTAGACAGTGGGAGCGAAAGCTCCTTGAAGTGTAAATTTAAATTAACGGGTTATTATTAGCATGAAAACTTTCGTTGCTAAACCAGAAACTGTAAAACGCGACTGGTACGTTGTAGACGCTGAAGGTAAAACTCTTGGCCGTCTAGCAAGTGAAATTGCATCTCGCCTACGTGGCAAACACAAAGCTGAATACACTCCACACGTTGACACTGGTGATTACATCATCGTTGTTAACGCGGAGAAAGTTACTGTTACAGGTAACAAGGCTAAGAACAAAATGTACCACCGTCACTCTGAGTTCCCAGGTGGCCTGAAGTCATTCAGCTTCGAGAAGCTGATTGAGCGTAAGCCAGAAATGGTACTTGAGTTAGCGGTTAAAGGTATGTTGCCAAAAGGTCCTCTAGGCCGTGCTATGTACCGTAAGCTAAAAGTTTACGCTGGCGCTGAGCACAACCATGCTGCTCAACAACCAAAAGTACTGGACATCTAATCGGGGATTTCGGAAATGGCAGAGAATCAATACTACGGCACTGGCCGTCGCAAAAGCTCAGCTGCTCGTGTTTTTATTAAACCAGGCAGCGGCAACATCGTAATCAACAAGCGTAGCCTTGAAGAGTACTTCGGTCGTCCAACTTCTTGTATGGTTGTTAAACAACCTCTAGAACTGGTTGACATGGTAGAAAAACTGGATCTGTACATCACTGTTAAAGGTGGTGGTATTTCTGGTCAAGCAGGTGCTATCCGTCACGGTATCACTCGCGCTCTGATGGAATACGATGAGTCTCTACGTCCTGTTCTACGTGCTGCTGGCTACGTTACTCGTGACGCTCGTCGCGTTGAACGTAAGAAAGTGGGTCTACGTAAAGCACGTCGTCGTCCACAGTTCTCTAAGCGTTAATTTTCCTTTTTGGAAAAATGCGCTCCAGTGTTACTGGATGTGGTTCAAAAACCCGGCTTTTCAGCCGGGTTTTTTACATTCTAAAATCAAGAAACAAACCCCCGTACCATTATCCTTTCTATACGCCATAAATAACTTGTTCCTTTTGTGATGTCGCGAGCGATTTGAATTGACAAATGTTACAGAAAGGTAGCTTTATCTTGTCAAAAAGTAGGGTTTTATTTATCATTTGCTATCAAATAAATACAAAATAAACTCGTGTTTGTTAGCCTTGCTCTTTAAACGGAATATGCAGGATCCATAAGGAGCAAATGGGAGAATGTCTGGATGAGTAATGCGCCTCTAAATCAAGGTCGCAGACGATTTCTTACTGCCACAACTGCAGTTGTGGGTGGTTTAGGAGCTGTCGCGGTCGCTGTACCTTTTATTAAATCATGGAATCCTAGTGCTAAAGCGAAAGCTGCTGGAGCCCCCGTCGAGGTTGATGTCAGCAAACTCGAAGAGGGGCAAATGGTTCGTGTTGAATGGCGAGGCAAGCTGTATGGGTTGTACGCCGAGCACAATCAGTAGTGGATGGTCTTAAGGAGCATGATAACCAACTTCGTGATCCAAACTCTGATGAAGAACAACAGCCTAACTATGCACAAAATGGCTATCGTTCTATTAAGCCTGAATATTTTATTGCCGTCGGTATCTGTACTCACCTTGGGTGCTCTCCAACTTATCTTCCTGACTCTTTCAGTGAGCAAGTTCAAGGGGTGAAATCCGGCTTCTTCTGTCCATGTCATGGTTCTAAGTTTGATATGGCTGGCCGTGTATTCCAAGGCGTTCCAGCTCCACTTAACTTGGTAATTCCGAAACATATGTATCTCACTGATACCAAAATTGTCATCGGTCTCGATGAGACAGGGGAGGCATAATGCAAGCTCTACTTGACTGGGTAGAAAAACGCCTACCTGCAATGAATGCGTATAAAAAGCACCTTTCTGAGTATCCGATGCCAAAGAATTTTAACTTTTGGTATCTGTTTGGCTCACTTGCTATGTTGGTGCTGGTTAACCAAATCCTGACCGGTATTTGGCTAACGATGAACTACGTTCCTTCTGGTGAAGGCGCATTTGCCTCTATTGAATACATCATGCGTGATGTTGAGTATGGTTGGTTGCTGCGTTATATGCACTCAACCGGTGCATCTGCATTTTTCGTGGTGGTTTACCTACACATGTTCCGTGGTTTGATTTACGGCTCATATCAGAAACCTCGTGAGTTGCTGTGGCTTTTCGGTATGTTGATTTTCCTCGTGCTGATGGCTGAAGCTTTTATGGGGTACTTGCTACCTTGGGGACAAATGTCTTACTGGGGTGCACAGGTAATCATTTCGCTGTTCGGTGCAATTCCTGTTATCGGCGATGATTTAACTCTATGGATTCGTGGTGACTACGTTATTTCTGGCGCAACATTGAACCGTTTCTTTGCGTTGCACGTAATTGCATTGCCAATTGTGTTATTGCTGCTGATTGTATTGCATGTTTTGGCACTGCATGAAGTTGGCTCAAACAACCCAGACGGTATTGATACTAAACTACCGAAAGGGTCTATGGGTGAAGGCTATGAGACTCAGTTCAAGTTTCATGGTTACTACACCAAAAAATACGACATTATCGACTCTATCCCATTCCATCCTTATGGAACGGTTAAAGACTTAGTGGGTGTGGCGGGCTTCTTGTTCTTATTCTGTTATGTATTGTTCTTCAATCCAGAAATGGGTGGATATTTCCTTGAGCCGCCCAACTTTGAAGCTGCTAACCCACTGAAAACACCTGCTCATATTGCTCCTGTTTGGTATTTCACACCGTTTTACGCGATCTTGCGTGCGGTTCCAGATAAGTTACTAGGTGTTATTGCGATGGGGGCGTCAATTGTCGTTCTGTTCCTATTGCCTTGGTTAGATCGTTGTAAAGTACGTTCTTATCGTTATCGTAGTAAGTTGCATCTCATTAACATTGCACAATTTACCGTTTGTTTCATTGCATTAGGTGTACTGGGTGCTTTACCAGCAACATCAACATATACCTTACTGGCTCGAATCTTTAGTTTGGGTTACTTCATGTTCTTTGTGCTGCTTTTCATCTACAGCAAAAATGAAGCGACCAAGCCATTACCAACAAGGGTGACATACAAATGAAAAAATGGATTGTAGTTTTGTTTGCTATGCTGCCATCACTGGCTATGGCGGCTGGTGCTAATGTGCATTTAGATAAAGCGAATAACGATTTAACGGATCAAGCATCACTGCAAAATGGTGCTAAGTTATTCATGAACTACTGCTTTGGCTGTCATTCTACGCAGTATCAACGCTATGAACGAGTGGCTAACGATCTCGGTATTCCAGTTGACCTGATGAAGGAAAACCTGATTTTCAATCCTGAAACCAAAGTTGGTGAATTGATGGAGAATGCGATTCCGGATAAATCATCTGCGAAATGGTTTGGGGCTCCACCGCCAGATTTAACTCTGGTGGCTCGTGTACGTGGAACGGACTGGTTATACACCTATTTGCGTTCTTTCTACACAGATCCATCACGTCCATTCGGTGTGAACAACATTGTGTTCCCAAGTGTTGGTATGCCACATGTATTGGAAGAGCTTCAAGGTACACCAGAACCTATCTATGAAACTAAAGTTATCGATGGTGTTGAGGTTCAACATGTTGTTGGCGTTAAGTCGCGTGGTAACGGTGAATTGAGTGAAGGTGAGTACAATCAAGCCGTACGTGACTTGGTTAACTTTCTTGAATATTCAGGTGAGCCGATGAAGCTTGAGCGTCAAAGCTTAGGCTGGTGGACCATGGCCTTCCTAGTCATTTTCACTATTGTGGTAGTAGCGCTTAAGAAAGAGTATTGGCGTGATGTGCACTAATTGTGCTATTATGCTGCGCTAATTCCCGATTGTTAACTCATCAGTGGAGGCTTTAGCCTCCATTGATTTTTTGTACCCGTATATGTACTGGAGGGCTCCATGGCTGTAGCTGCCAACAAACGTTCTGTGATGACTCTGTTTTCAAGTGCATCTGACATGTATAGCCATCAGGTTCGCATTGTGCTAGCTGAAAAAGGCGTCAGTTTTGAAGTAGAGTTGGTTGATGAAAACAACCTTCCAGCGGAACTGATTGAGCTGAATCCTTATAAAACGGTTCCTACATTGGTTGATCGTGAGCTTGCTCTGTATGACTCAAAGATCATCATGGAATACTTGGACGAGCGTTTCCCTCATCCGCCACTGATGCCAGTTTACCCAGTTGCGCGTGGTAATAGCCGTTTGATGATCTACCGTATCGAAAGAAACTGGTATTCATTGGCGGAAAAAGTGGTTAATGGCTCACCTGAAGTTGCTGAAAATGCGCGTAATAAACTGCGTAATGACTTGCTGACTCTTGGTCCTGTTTTTGCTGAGTTTGAATACTTTATGAGTGAAGAGTTCAGCTTGATCGACTGCTATTTAGCACCATTACTGTGGCGTTTACCAGTTCTTGGTATTGATTTAATTGGTCCAGGATCTAAAGAGCTAAAAGTGTATATGAACCGTGTATTTGAACGTGATTCATTCCTTGCTTCTCTTACAGAAGCAGAACGCGAGATGCGTCTGGCTCGTTAATGGATGCCGGAATGGATATTGGTCAAATGACACCACGCCGACCTTATTTGCTACGTGCATTTTATGATTGGCTGTTGGAAAACGAACTTACACCACACCTAGTGGTTGATGCAACGCTGCCAGGAGTGAAAGTACCGCTTGAATACGTTCAAGATGGTCAAATCATTCTTAATGTGGCACCGCGTGCGGTTGGGCACTTAGAACTGGGCAATGAAGAAGTCACTTTCAATGCTCGTTTTGGTGGTCGCCCTCATTTGGTTATTGTGCCGATTTATGCTGTTCAGGCGATTTATGCCCGTGAAAACGGTGCAGGCACCATGTTTGAACCAGAGCCAGCTTATCTTGATACGATGGAGTTTTCTGAAGAATTAGATTTAGAGGAACCTCTAGTTGAGCTGGAGAATGGTTCAGATGATGAGCATTCTGATGAGGAAGCACCAGCGTCTCGCCCGAAAGGTAGACCAAGTTTGCGAGTAGTTAAGTAAGCACGTTTTTATAATGCAAAAAAGGCAGCGTTCATCGCTGCCTTTTTCATAATATGTTAATGAACAAGTTATTGAGCGTACTCAAAGGCTTTTACTACTTGTTTTACCCCAATGATGTTTCTTGCTACATCAATTGCGATATCCGCGTGCTCTGCTGAAACATAGCCAAACAAGTAGACAACACGATCTTCTGTTACAACCTTAATTTTTATCCCATTAAGTTCCGACTTCGTCAGTAATGCGGATTTCACTTTAGTTGTGATCCAACTGTCATTGCTGATTTCTCCCACAGAAAGCGGTGCTTTGATCTGTACTTGGTTATGCAGCTCTTTCACACCTTTTAGTTGGCGAGCTTGGGAGATGAACTGTTCTAAAATCGCTTCGTTACGTGATTGACCCAGTAAGACGACCGTTCCTCGATAAGAAACTGCAGAAATACGGGTATCTTTGCGGTAGGGCTCTTTATTGGCAAGACCCGCCACTTCCAATTCCACATTATTATCTTGCCAGATTTCTTGGGTACTGCGCGGATCGATGACAATATTGGCAGTCGTTGCTGCACCAGCGATAAAAAGTCCTGCACATCCACTCAAGGTGACTAGCAAGCCAGAAAGGATAAGAAGTCTAATACTTTTCATGATCACTCTTCATGGGCTGGGAATAACACTTGGTCAATCAAATCACACAGGCAGTGCAGTGTCACCATGTGAACTTCATGAATGCGAGCTGTGCGGTGTGATGGAATGCGAATTTCCACATCATTTTCGCCAAGCAAACCTGCCATCTCACCACCATCTTTGCCTGTCAGTGCAATGATTGTCATATCACGGGTTACGGCAGCTTCCATCGCTTTAATAATATTTTTGCTGTTGCCGCTGGTGGATATAGCCAGCAAGATATCTCCAGGTTGCCCAAATGCTCGTACCTGCTTGGAGAAAATCTCCTGATAGTGGTAGTCGTTAGCGACAGCGGTTAGAGTGGTGTTGTCTGCAGTGAGAGCCATACCGGGTAGGCTTGGACGTTCAGTTTCAAAGCGGTTAAGAAGGCAAGACACAAATTGTTGCGCATTGACTGATGACCCACCATTACCACAGCAGAGAATTTTGTGGCCGTTGAGCAGGCTAGCGACCATTGCTTGTGCTGCGTGCATAATAGCATCTGGTAGTGCTTCGGCAGCGGCGATCTGAATTTGAATGCTTTCGGTAAAACTGTCTTTAATGCTATCGAGCATCGTTTATCCTTCAGTAATAGCGTTTTTTAACCATTCGATATGCTGCCCTTGCTGGTGTATGGCAACTACATCAAAGCGAAAATCCGCACTGTGACTATTAATCTTGTTGGCGAGCATCCAACAATTTGCTGCTTTGATCAAGCGAGCTCGTTTACTTGGGGTCACAGTTTCTGCTGCATGACCATAGCTTGTACTGGCTCGGTATCGTACTTCTACAAATACTAGTGTTGAACCATCGCGCATGACTAAATCTAATTCGCCAAGGCGATAGTTTACATTTTGAGTAACGAGTGAAAGCCCTTGGCGGCAAAGATAATCCGCCGCCATTTGTTCATAGTGATTGCCTTGATGTCGAGAGTTAGCGAACACCATGCTCCGCCCAACTGATTTCACGTTGAACCACACATTGGTCATCAATGCTTAACACACCAGTTTGACCGTCAATCGTATAACCTTCGACGATTTTCATTTGTGGAAGTTCAACCATCAACTGATAAGCATCCATACCAAGAGCTTGTAAACGGCGTTCTGCATTTGAGCTTTCGGGCCAGATTTGAGCCATTTGCTGTTTGATGCTTGGTGTTGGGTGAACAAGCAGAGGAATATCACTGTAAGTTACGCCAGACAAATCTTCGTACTGACGGCCACCAGTGTTACTGTTGGAGTTAGAAAACAGCTTAGGTGGACGGGTATCTGGATTAATAGCCACTTCGATAAAAGGTTTGATCAGAGTCAGTTCGGAACTGTTAGCAACAATATAAACCGCATCAATATCACGGCGACTACGTGGCTGGCTTTCTAACCCCATACCTACCAGTGATTCCATCTGCGCGATGTTTTGCTGGCTATCTTGCAAGCCGAAAATAGAGTTGATGTTGCGTTGTAATTGGCGTTTGTCACCAAACAAATTTACCGCAACTTTATTCTTGCTAAAGCGACGCCATTCTTCATTAAACGCTTCAACCACACGCTCACCATAGCTGTTTTGCGGTGCAAGGATTAGTGGATAACGGTAGCCTTGGCTGAACAAATGTTTTGCTGCTTGAGCGACTTCTTGTTCTGGTGATAAAGCGAGATAACAAGTGCCAGCTGCCGTATCAATTTGATCTGGGATGTTGAGTGCCAATGTTGGGAGCGTTTGCCCACGACTTTGTTGGAACTGCTGCAATTTTTCGATGTTGCCTTTGATGAGTGGTCCTACGACAAAATCGATTTGCTTGTTGGTCAGGATAGCATCAACAGATTCAAGCGTTTCTGCATTGGTATCAATGATAGTCAGCGTTGCTTCTGGTTGACGATCTGCATCGTTCATCATCGCAAACACAAATCCATCACGAATAAATTGTGCTTGTTTCGCAAATTTACCCGTTAACGGCAATAACAAGGCAGTGTTGGTCGGTTTTACAATTTCTAAAGCCAGAATATCTGAGATGGCTTTCGGGGTATAAATGGCAGCAGGATGCTGAGGATTTTCAGCCAACCATTTTTCTAGGGTGTTTTTCAACTGTGGCAGATCGCTACCTAGTGTTTTCATGTAGATCGCAAGCTGTAACCAACCATCCAGTTGTACTTCATCGGGTTCAGCAGACAGCTTGATAATTTTACTGGCTGAATAGTGATTCAGATTAGCCAGATCTGATCTGCCAAAGCTTCCTGCTCTTTAGTGGAAGTCATGTCATACAGTGCAATCAGCTCTCGGGTTGAATCGAAAGAGCGATCAAGCGCGGTAAAAATGTCGGCGCGTAACTGGTGATATTGTTGCCATTGAACCTGTGGCAATGACCAGTTGGCTTGGAAACTAAGTTGATCGAGTGCTTCTTGATACTGCTCTGCATTAACCAGCAATTGAGCGCGCAAGAGTTGCCACTGTGCCTGTTGAGTCGGTGTTAGTGGCTGCTTGGCAAGGCGCATGATCAGGAGTTGAGCTTGATCTGGATTGTTTTCTTCAATGGCCGCTTTCAGAGCCATGATCAACCAATCATTTTGCTGAGTGCCTTGGCTTGCGTCGGCACGCATCAAGTAAGTTTGCGCTGTGAGCAGCGGCTGAGCGGTAATATCGACCATATCCGGAGAAGAAGGTTGGGTCGAACAGGCCGATAACACGATTGATAATGCAATCGGAGTGAGTAAGCGTGGTACACTGCGTCGCTGATGGTGGTTCATAGCCATGAGTTCTTTCGTTAGTCCGTGTAAAATTGTCTCTATATTAATCGTTGATGTGATGGTAAACAAATGACAGATAATAAAACTGCACCAAATGGTGCTCCAACTCTTTATATTGTCCCAACCCCAATTGGTAATCTGGGAGACATCACGCAACGAGCATTAGACGTGTTAGCCAGTGTCGATATGATTGCGGCCGAAGATACACGTCATACGGGCAAGTTATTAGCCCATTTTAATATCACCACCAAAACCTTTGCTTTGCATGATCACAATGAGCAACAAAAAGCGCAGGTATTGGTTGATAAACTTTTGTCAGGGCTATCGATTGCGCTTGTGTCTGACGCAGGAACGCCGCTGATTAGCGACCCAGGTTACCATCTGGTTACACAATGTCGTCAAGCGGGCGTTAAAGTTGTGCCACTTCCTGGACCATGTGCAGTAATCACGGCACTCAGTGCATCGGGTCTGCCTTCTGATTGCTTTAGTTTTGAAGGCTTTTTGCCGGCTAAAAGCAAAGCACGTAAAGATAAGTTCTTAGAAATAGCGAAAGTAGCGCGCACGTGTATTTTTTATGAATCACCACATCGAATCTGCGAGTCACTGCAAGATATGCTTGAAGTACTGGGTGCAGAACGTGAGGTGGTTTTGGCACGTGAATTGACCAAGACTTTCGAAACGATTCAAGGCATGCCTTTGGCTGAGTTGATTGAATGGATCGCTGAAGACGATAACCGTAAGAAAGGTGAAATGGTGCTGCTAGTGCATGGTTATCGTGATGCAGGTGAGCAAGAACTGCCGGATGATGCTTTGCGTACCTTAGCGATTTTGACTAAAGAACTACCATTGAAAAAAGCAGCTGCTCTTGTTGCTGAAATTCATCAATTGAAGAAGAACGCTTTGTATAAGTGGGGATTAGAAAACTTAGGCGAATAACCTACCGACTGAAGCTGCTGCGGTGTGGGCTGCAACACCACGTAATTTGAGTGCAGTTTCTTTGAGTATGGAAATAAAAAGGGCGCTTAATGCGCCCTTAAAAATGTCTTAGAAACTAGTTCTTGTAGATACACAGCATGTTGAGATAGCTATCGACTAACTTATACACTGCTTCCTGTTCGCCCAAGCGATTTACTTGTAGGAAGATAGAGTAGAAGATGCCGTGGAACAGGCTCGCCATATTGTCTACATCGTGTTTCTCACACAATTCACCACGCTCCATCGCTTTGATGAACATGTTTTTGATCAGTAACTGGTTGGTGCGGTTGGTCGAAACAAACAACGGCCAAACTTCATCACGAGTCGAAGCACTCCATTCAAACCATACTTTTAGCCAATGGCAGTCAGTCATGGCGAGTTTCACCATTTCTTTGCACAGTGTTTGTAGGTTGCTTTTAGCTTCTAAATCTAGATCGATGTGATCAGTGAGGAAGTTGGAATACTGACGAACCACAAAGTTCAGTACGTCGTCGACCAGATCTTCACGAGTTGGGAAGTAGTTAAATACTGTCGCTACTGAAACTTGCGCAATTTCAGCGATGTCGGCATGACCGCCGCGGCCAATGCCGCGAGTTGCAAACACTTCTAATGCGATTTCCATCAGTTGTAGTTTACGTTTTTGTGGAGATAGCCGAGTCCGAGGGCGTTTTTCGATTGATGCGTCCATAGGTAAATATCCTTGCCAATTTGAGTTGTTTGAGCATTTTGCTCTAATGATTATTTTGTTATTTGCTCTTTAAAGCCCTATGAGTGTAATGGTGCATATGAGTGAGGTCAATCTTTGTTGGGTGAAAATTGTGCAATTATGTTAATTATTTGTCGTTTCAAATCTTTTTATTGAGTGAGCTCATAACAGAGCTTGGTTGCGCAGGGAAACGATTAACAGGGTCTGAGTGAGGTGGTACTATACGCGCCACCAAAGTCAGCGATGCTGAAATCGCCCAACACAACGAGAATGGTATGAAACACACAGTTGAAGTCATGATTTCTGAGCAGGAAGTCGCCAAGCGAATTCGCGAATTAGGTCAACAGATCACCGAACATTATCAAGGTAGTGATGATTTAGTTCTGGTTGGATTGTTGCGTGGCTCTTTCGTTTTTATGGCTGATCTCGCTCGTCAAATCCATCTGACTCATCAAGTCGATTTTATGACTGCTTCTAGTTATGGAAACAGTATGGAAAGCTCACGCGATGTGCGCATCCTGAAAGATCTGGACGATGACATCAAAGGTAAAGATGTGTTGCTGGTTGAAGACATTATTGATACGGGCAACACCCTCAATAAAGTAAAAGAGATTTTGGCCCTGCGCGAACCTAAATCAATTCGTATCTGTACTTTGCTTGATAAGCCGACTCGCCGTGAAGTTGAAGTTGAGGTGAATTGGGTTGGTTTTGAAATTCCTGATGAGTTTGTGGTTGGTGTGGGTATCGACTACGCGCAGAAATATCGCCACTTACCTTATATTGGTAAAGTCGTGCCTCTTGGTGAGTAAGTTCTAGAGTTACGGCTGACATCCGAATCATCTATTAAAACGCCCACTGAATTAGTGGGCGTTATTATTTGGCGGCTTAGATGTGGCAAGAAATTATCGACACAGTAAGCGATGTTCTGGATTGAGAATCATCTCTAACGCTTTGTGGTAGTTATCTTCAACGGCACTTCGTGAAGCGCAGCGTACACCGAGGTATTCCAATCGGCCATCACCAATACCATACACGAAACCGTGTACTTCAACGGACTGTCCACGCTCCCATGCGTTTTGTAGTACCGTCGAATTCGCTAAGTTGTACACTTGCTCGGCAACGTTGATTTCGGCCAGTTTGTCGGAGCGATCTTCAGCAGGCATTTGCTCCAAGTAGTCGCGATGCTTGAGATAGTAATCACGAATATGCAGCAACCAGTTATTGATCAAGCCTAACTGTGGATTATCGATCGCTGCGGTAACGCCACCACATCCATAATGACCACAGACAATAATGTGTTTGACTTGCAGCACATCAACCGCGTACTGAACAACTGATAAACAGTTGAGGTCGGTATGGATCACCTGATTGGCCACATTCCGGTGAACAAACAGTTCGCCGGAATAGAGGCCAGTTAGTCGCTCCGCAGGGACTCGACTGTCAGCACATCCAATCCATAAAAAATCCGGATTTTGCCCTTTAGCTAGTTTGGCAAAGTACTCCGGACTCTCTGCTTTGATCGACTCAGACCATTTTGAGTTGTTCTCAAAAAGTTGTTTAATTTCTGGCATCTTACTTCCCTTAATTAATTGCCAACAATATACACAATGTTACAAATTCAAGCTCATCTAATTTACTTTCTGATCAACTCATCTGACGTGTTTTTACAACATTCATCATAAACTATGGAGCATTTGATGACACCTTGAGGAACTGTGCGTGTTTCAGGCTCGATTTGCGGATCTTAATTTACGTGGTGACCTGTTTGGTGGGGTAACCACAGCGATTATCTCACTGCCATTGGCGTTGGCATTTGGTGTGGCTTCTGGTGCGGGAGCCGAAGCTGGCTTATGGGGCGCGATACTTGTTGGTTTATTTGCGGCCTTGTTTGGTGGCTCTTCAACGCTGATTTCAGAGCCTACTGGACCAATGACAGTGATTATGACGGCGATACTGACCACTATGGTGTCACGTTATCCTGAATCTGGTGCGGCCATTGCGTTTACAGTTGTCATGATGGCGGGGGCGTTTCAGATTCTGCTCGGTACGCTCAAACTCGGAAAATACATCACGCTCATGCCTTACAGTGTGGTATCAGGCTTTATGTCTGGTATTGGGGTGATACTGATTATTCTGCAACTTTCTCCACTGCTTGGTCATCCCTCTCCCGGTGGTGGTGTGCTGGGTACTTTATCAGCACTGCCGGAGTTGCTCGCCAACCTAAAATTCAGTGAGCTGTTCTTGGGGCTACTGACACTGGCAATTTTGTTTTTTTTACCACAAAAATATCGCAAGCAAGTGCCAGCACAGTTGGTGGCATTGGTGGCGGTAACGCTGTTTTCAGTCATTTTCTTTGATACTGACGATATTCGTCGTATTGGTGAGATTCCTGCTGGCCTGCCAAGTATAGTGGTTCCCACGTTTAACAGTGAAATTTTCGTCACTATGGTGATTGATGCCTTGGTGCTGGGTACTTTGGGCTGTATTGATACGCTGTTAACCGCGGTAATCGGCGATTCGTTAACTCGTAAAGAGCATGATTCCGATCGCGAACTGCAAGGGCAGGGAATTGCCAACATGCTGGCTGGGCTTTTTGGCGCTTTACCCGGTGCAGGGGCAACTATGGGCACAGTGACTAACATTCAGGTTGGTGCGCGCTCACCACTCTCTGGAGTGACACGAGCCTTAGTATTAGCACTGGTGGTTTTGGTTGCTGGCGGTTTAACCGAGCCTATCCCAATGGCGGTGTTGGCTGGCATCGCAGTGTATGTCGGGGTGAACATTCTCGACTGGGCGTTTATCCAACGTGCTCACAAAATCAGCATACAAGGCATGGCCATCATGTACGGTGTGATGCTGTTGACCGTGTTTGTTGATTTGATTGTGGCTGTGGGGCTGGGAGTATTTATCTCCAATATTTTGGTGATTGAACGTTTAAGCCGAGAGCAAGCTCGTCAAGTGAAGGCGATCAGTGATGCGGATGACGATGATGTGCCGTTGAATGAAAGTGAGCGCAAGCTGCTTGATAAAGCTAATGGTAAGGTGCTGTTTTTCTACCTGTCGGGACCGATGATTTTCAGTGTTTCGAAAGCCATTACGCGTCAACACAGCAGTGTAGATAAGTATCAGGCGATGATCCTCGATTTAACCGATGTACCTATGATTGATGTGACAGTAGGCTTAGCGTTAGAAAACGCCATTCGTGATGCACAGGAAGCGAATTGTGAAGTCTATTTACTCTGCCCTAATGAGAAAACGCGCTCTGAATTAGAAAAGTTTCATGTCATTGATTTGGTTCCGGATCAGAACATGTTCACTTTCCGCTATGAAGCGCTGAATGCGGCGGTAAAACAGGTCACGGCTAGTGAGTGAAAAATAGAAATTGCCTATAAATCGCCAAGTAAAGTGCCGCAGTGATGCGGCATTTTTATGTGTAAAAATCATGAAATGGAAAACTATATTAGCTATTTCTGTATTAATGATTGCCCTTAGCTAATAAGGGGTTGAAAAAGCGCCATAAAAGCGCAACATCGTGGTTGTTATTGATAACAAGGTTTCTGCCATGTACGCACTGGAAATAGAACAACTTAAAAAAACTTACGCAGGTGGCTTTGAAGCGCTCAAAGGTATTAGTCTGCAAGTCAAAAAAGGCGATTTTTACGCTTTGCTGGGGCCAAACGGGGCAGGTAAATCGACCACGATTGGTATCATTTCATCACTGGTCAACAAAACATCCGGCAAGGTGACCGTGTTTGGTTACGATCTCGATTCACAGCTTGAACTCGCCAAACAGCAGCTCGGCTTAGTGCCGCAAGAGTTTAACTTTAACCCGTTTGAAACGGTCGAGCAGATCGTACTTCAGCAAGCGGGTTACTACGGTGTGCCTAAAGTGTTAGCCAAAGAGCGTGCGAAAAAATACCTGACTCAACTCGATTTGTGGGAAAAACGCAGCGAACGAGCAAGAAACCTCTCCGGTGGTATGAAACGCCGTTTGATGATTGCGCGCGCTTTAATGCATGAACCGCAATTGCTAATCCTTGATGAACCGACGGCGGGAGTTGATATTGAATTGCGCCGTTCGATGTGGGAGTTCCTCAAGCAGATTAACGCACAAGGGGTGACGATTATTCTCACCACCCACTATCTCGAAGAAGCGGAAATGCTCTGTCGCCACATTGGCATCATTCAACGCGGCGAGCTGATAGAAAACACCACCATGAAATCTCTGCTTGGTAAGCTGCATGTTGAAACCTTCGTTTTGGATGTCGATGGCACCGAAACTATTGCTCCACTGCAAGATGTGGTGAAACAGCAGATGGTGGAAGGTTCGCTGGAGATCGAATTAGAAAAAAGCCAAGGGATCAACCATGTGTTTACTCAACTCACCGAGCAAGGGGTGAAGGTGCTTTCTATGCGCAATAAAGTAAATCGTTTGGAAGAGCTGTTTGTCAGCATAGTGAATAGTGGTAAGCGAGGTTAATCAGCATGTATCAAATTTATTGGACGGCATTTTGCAGTCTGCTGGGTAAAGAAATTAATCGTTTTACCCGTATTTGGGTGCAAACTTTGGTTCCACCAGCCATCACTATGACGCTTTACTTCATCATTTTTGGTAACTTGATCGGCTCTCGAATCGGTGAAATGAACGGTTTCAGTTACATGGAATACATAGTGCCCGGCCTCATCATGATGTCGGTAATCACCAACTCCTATTCCAATGTGGCTTCGTCTTTCTTTAGCTCTAAATTTCAAAAGAACATTGAAGAACTGTTGGTCGCTCCAGTGCCAAACTATGTGATCATTGCTGGCTACGTAATGGGTGGTGTGGCGCGTGGCTTACTAGTTGGGGCTATGGTAACGGCGGTTTCGCTGCTGTTTGTCGATCTCAATGTTGATCATTGGGGCATCATTATCGCGACCGTATTTTTAACTTCCGTGGTCTTTTCACTCGGCGGCTTGATTAACGCGGTGTTTGCCAAAACTTTCGATGACATCTCGATTGTCCCGACCTTTGTCCTCACGCCGCTGACTTACCTCGGTGGAGTATTCTATTCGATAAGTTTGCTGCCTGAATTTTGGCAGGGTGTCTCGAAGATCAATCCCATCGTCTACATGGTCAATGCCTTCCGCTACGGTTTTCTAGGTGTGTCGGATGTGGATATCACGACTTCGTTTACAGTGTTAATGGCCTTTGTGGTGGCGCTGTACTGTGTGGCGCATTATTTGGTGACCAAAGGCAAAGGGCTACGCAGCTAGTTGAGTCAATAGATATAAAAAAGGTCAACCGAGGTTGACCTTTTTTGATCCAGAAGAGAGAGAAATTATTCTTCTTCGTTGCCAGATTTGCTTTCTGATTGTAAGTCGAGGACTTGGTTATCAATCAAGCGTACCTTACCTAAGAAGGCTGACATCAGAATTACCGCTTGCTTACTTTCACTGCTGATTGGCAATAGAGTACGTGCATCACGGATAAAGATTTCATCTGGTTCCAGATCGGCTGCGCGCAGCTGATCCACGGCATCTTCAATGATCGATGGATAATCATCACGACCACCACGGATCGCACTGTTAATCCAGCGCATGGTGCGAGCCAATACTGGTGCGCGTTGGCGCTCATCGAGCGTCAGTAAATTATTACGTGAACTCATTGCAAGACCATCCAATTCACGAACGGTAGCAACGCCGACAATTTCGATATCCATGCACAGATCTTCCACCATTTGACGGATCACCGCCAATTGTTGGAAATCTTTTTCGCCAAAGCAGGCCACATCTGGCTGCACAATGTTAAACAGCTTAGTGACGATCGTTGCTACACCACGGAAATGACCTGGGCGAGAAGCGCCTTCCAGCATGAAGGAAAGTCCCGGTACTTCAACAAAGGTTTGTTTATCCAAACCTTGTGGGTACATGGTTTCCGGGGTCGGCGTTAATACGAGATCAACCCCTTCACCATTGAGTTTACTCAAATCGTCTTCTAGGGTGCGTGGGTAGTTTTTCAAATCTTCCGCGCGGTCAAATTGCATCGGGTTGACGAAAATACTCACGACTACCACATCGGCAAGTTCACGAGCTTTACGAACCAGAGTTAAATGGCCTTCATGTAAATTACCCATGGTCGGCACAAAAGCGACTCGGCGGCCCTCACGCTTGATCTGTTTGATTTGCTCGCGAAGAACGGCAATGTCAGCAAAAACTTGCATGAATGACTCCTTAGGCAATGGTATGAGCGAGATCTGGGAAAGCGCCACTCTCGACATCTTCGATATACTTGGCAACGGCTTGGCGAATGTCGCCCGTCTCAGCCAAGAAATTTTTCGAGAATTTTGGCATGTAGTTCGCCGAAATTCCAAACATATCGTGCATTACGAGGATTTGACCATCTGTGCCGTTGCCAGCACCAATACCAATCACAGGGACATCAAGAAGTTGAGTGATGCGGTTTGCCAATTCGGCAGGAACGCATTCCAGCAGGACAATTTGTGCTCCCGCTTCTTGCAGAGCTAACGCATCACGTACCATGCGATCCGCTTTATCTTGCTCGCGGCCTTGTACTTTGTAGCCACCAAAAATATTGACCGACTGCGGCGTTAAACCGAGGTGAGCACACACTGGCACTGCACGTTCAGTCAACATTTTTACGGTGTCGACTAACCAATCGCCACCTTCAATTTTCACCATGTTCGCACCGGCGCGAACCAGTTTGGCAGCGTTTTCACACGCTTGTTCTGGCGTGGCGTAGCTCATGAAAGGCATATCCGCCATGAGCAAACAATTTGGGCTGCCTTTACGTACACAACGGGTGTGGTAGGCAATCTCATCCACCGTCACGGGTAAGGTGTCGGCTTCTCCTTGTAACACCATGCCAAGTGAATCACCGACCAACAGGACCGGCATTTCTTGGCTCTCAAATAACTGAGCAAAACTCGCATCATAAGCGGTTGATGTAGCAAATTTGCGACCTTCCTGCTTCCATTTCATCAGGTCGTTTATGGTAATTTTTTTCATTGTTAGTCCTTACTCGACGTTGGCGAATGCCAAATGCTGAGCCATTGAGCGGTACTTGTTGCAATAGCGCTTGGATTTCAGTCCCGTCAGGGAGAGTTAAATTTGGTGCGATTTCCGCGAGCGGATACAGTACGAATTCACGTACTTTCATTCCATAGTGAGGAATGGTGAGACGCTCGGTCTCTATCACCTCATTGCCGTAAAGCACAATATCGAGATCGAGTGTTCTCGGTCCCCATCGTTCGTCTTTACGGACACGCCCCTGTTCCAGTTCAATGCGTTGTGTGCAATCGAGCAGTTCCAGTGGCGTTAATTCGGTTTCAATGGCCGCTACCGCATTAATGTAATCCGGCTGATTTTGCGGTCCCATTGGTGTGCTGCTATAGAGCGATGAAGCCGCGATAAGGCGCGACTTCGGTAATTGAGTAAGCTGTTGTATGGCTTGTTGGGCTTGAGCGACAGGGTCGCCCAAGTTACTGCCAATCGCAATGTAGGCAAGCATCATTCGCTCGATTTACTCTTATGCTTATTACGTGATGGTTTACGACGGCGTGAGCTAGGTTTACCCGTGCCAGTAGCGTTCCCCATGTCACCGACCATCGCCTGACGCATATTGCGCCCCGCGTTTTGGAAAGTGGCCCACCATTCAGCTAATTGCTTGGTTTCTCCACCTTCAATTTCGCCACGCATTTCGAGGAAATCAAAGCCTGCGCGGAACTTGCTCAGTTCCAACAAACGGAAGGCACGTTTGCCACTGCGACGTGGTAAGCGTTGTTGTAACTGCCAAATATCACGAATGGTCGTGGTGTGACGACGCGGGATCGCAATGCGTTTGACTACTTCATCTAAGATGCGGTTACTGGCTTCCGTCATGGCATCAAATTCGTGGAGGCTGAGTGACTCCATCAGTTGGTCGGCCAGACTGATCATCGGATACCACAGCATGGCTGCAAACATAAAGGCCGGGTTGATACGTAAATCTTCTTCGACACGAATATCGGTTGCATCCAGCACTAAATCCAACATCTGCTCGGTTTGTGAGCTGTGATCAGCGGTGAAATGTTCTGCAATGGTTGGGAAAAGCTGCTGGAACAGATTGTATTGACGCATCAAGTGGTAGGTTTCTAAACCATGACCCGCTTGCAGCATTTTGAGCGACTCTTCATAAAGACGAGCAGCGGGAATATCACGCAGCAGCGGCGCAAGGTGCTCAATCGGCTCGGCCGTGTCTTCCTCAATATCAAAATCGAGTTTGACCGCAAAACGCACCGCACGCAGCATACGCACCGGATCCTCGCGATAACGTGTTTCCGGATCGCCAATCAGACGCACTAGGCGATCTTCAAGATCTTCCATGCCACCGGCATAGTCGTGAATGCTGTAGTCCGCAATGTTGTAATACATCGCATTGATGGTGAAGTCGCGGCGCTCGGCATCTTCATCAATCGTGCCGTATACGTTGTCGCGTAGCAGCATGCCAGCTTCCGATTGCGCAGCAATATTTTGGCTTTGGCTCGTCTCTTGATGATGGCCACGGAAAGTGGCGACTTCGACGATGTCGCGTCCAAACATAATGTGTGCTAGACGAAAACGGCGACCAATCAGACGACAGTTACGAAACAGTTGGCGCAGCTGCTCTGGTGTAGCGTTGGTGGCCACATCAAAGTCTTTTGGCTTGCCGCCAAGGAGTAAGTCACGCACACCACCACCGACGAGGAAGGCTTCAAACCCTGCGCCATGCAAGCGATAGAGCACTTTCAGTGCATTTTCGCTGATCTGCTGACGCGAGATAGGGTGTTCCTGACGCGGAATAATAGTCAAAGCTAAGTCTGGATATGTGCGAGTGTTGCTCGGTTCAAAATCGTTATTATTCATGTGCTTCTGACAATGATTGCTGTTGCCGCTGTAAGCGCTACGCTGCTTAATTTGACGCTCAAACGGACGGAATTTGGCGCTAATAATAGCTTAAGCAGGACCATTTGAGAATCTTGGTGTGATCTCGATCGCTTCCGGTAGTTGGCTCACCTGCCAATTTTGGCATCCCCAAGCCAGCATTTGCTCGGTATCCGCATCGGAAAAATCCGCGGGTAATGCAAAGCCTAAAAACTGCATGGCATGCAAAATCGTCTGTCTAGGATCTGATGGCTCAATCGCCGGAGCGTGATTCTGTTTCGAGAGTTTATTCCCGTTACCATCCATCGCCAAAGGCAAATGTAAGTAGCTGACCGGCTTTTGTTTTAAAGTGTGATACAGGCTGATTTGCCGTCCGGTGGGTTCAATCAGATCCGCACCGCGCACCACTTGGGTAACACCTTGGTCAATATCATCAAGCACCACCGCGAGGTTATAAGCAAACAACCCATCACGACGTTTGATGATGAAATCCTCTTCTGCTAATGCCTTTGGTATGGTGATTGAGCCGTGTTTCAAATCAATGAAATTTTGTACCGGGTTATCCATACGCAGCCGAATCGAGCAGTCTTGATGCTGAGCTGGCGGATGGCTTTTGCAGTGGCCGTTATAAAACCCACCCATGGCTTTGATTTCTTTTCGGGTGCACTGGCAGTAGTAGGCTTGTCCTGTGGCGAGCCATTCATTGATTTGGTCTTGGTACAAGGCGTGACGTTGGCTTTGGTAAACCACTGAGTCATCCCAGTGTAGGTCATACGTTTCTAGTGTACGTAGAATGTGTGCTGCGGCTCCCGGCATTTCGCGGGGCGGGTCAAGATCTTCAATGCGTACCAACCACTTTCCTTGATTGGCTTTGGCTTGGAAATAGCTCCCCAAGGCAGCAATCAACGAACCAAAATGTAAGGGGCCGGAAGGAGAAGGGGCGAAACGACCAATATAATTCATAGGGCGATTTACCTTTCAAATGCAAAGAAACAAGAAAAGGGAGCCTGTGCTCCCTTTTCCTTGCTATTTCATCTTAGCCAAGCATTTGCTTTTCTTTGATTTCAGCGAGTGTTTTGCAATCGATACACAGATCAGCAGTTGGGCGCGCTTCTAGACGGCGAATTCCGATTTCCACACCACATGATTCACAGAAACCGAAATCCTCTTCTTTAATCTTGTCGAGAGTCTTTTCGATTTTCTTGATCAGTCGGCGCTCACGGTCACGGTTACGCAGTTCTAAGCTGAACTCTTCTTCTTGAGAAGCACGGTCAACAGGGTCTGGGAAGTTGGCTGCTTCATCCTGCATGTGGTGAACGGTACGGTCCACTTCTTCTCTCAGTTGGTTGCGCCACGCTTCCAAAATTTTTGTAAAATGTGTGATTTGCGCAGGTGACATATACTCTTCACCCGGCTTTTCCTGATATGGCTCAACACCAGCAATGGCTAGGATGCCTAGCGTTTTCTTTTTAGACTCTGTCATACAGATCTCCTACTAACCCTAGTCAACTGCGAGAGCAGTTAAATTTAAGGCGGGTATCTATAGCAAAAAGAAGTGGGGGAGGCAAACAATCCAACGTAAAGTTATCGTCAATGTGAAGACACCATCAATTTTTTGGCACTTGATGGGCAAATTTGACCTCAGATACTATTTGAATTTCGTGCTCGGAAAGTGATGCCTTGTAGCACAACACTTCCACCCCTGCTTCCTGTGCCGCTTTTAGCAACTGTGAATAGTTCGCGTCTATATGGAGAGCGGGAGAGACTTTTTCAATCCCCGAATGCAAAACAGCAAACAAAAGTACCGACCTGCTTCCATCTTTGGCCATTTCTGCCAGCTCACGCAGATGTTTTTGCCCGCGTGTTGTGACTGCATCAGGGAAGTAACCTTGTCCTTTATCGCCTTGAATCTCATCCAAAAGAGTGACGCTTTTCACTTCTATAAAGCAGTTTGGTTGAGAATCTGACTTTAGCAAGATGTCGATACGGCTATTTTCATGGCCGTACTTCACTTCTGTGCTGAGCTCATCATAACCCTGCAACTGGGGAATACGCCCTGCCAAGATGGCTTCCACGACTAACGTGTTGGCACGTGCGGTGTTCACGCAAATCCAGTGACCCTCTTTTGTCTCCGTTAGCTCCCAACTGTGGGCGTATTTACGTTTGGGATTATCAGATGTAGAGAACCAAACGGTACTGCCCGGTTCGGCACATCCGGTCATTGCTCCGGTATTTGCACAGTGCATGGTGATCACCGAACCATCATCTAGTGCCACGTCGGCCAAAAAGCGTTTGTAACGTTTGAGCAGGGTTCCTTTTTGCAGTGACGGGGAAAAGTGCATGTCTCTATTCTTCTCTTTTTTTATGTACAATGGCGCGGCCATTTAATCATACAGGAACCGCCCTTGTCACAACTGCCCATTATTGAGGTGATGCCTAAGCTGTTGGCTGGTATTGCTCAATCTCCGCAACTTATCCTTAAAGCCGCGCCGGGTGCTGGTAAGTCTACCTACTTTCCGTTGCAGTTGCTGCAAGCGGGATTGTTCAACGGCAAAATCATCATGCTGGAGCCAAGGCGTTTGGCTGCGCGCAACATTGCCCGTTATTTGGCGCAGCAATTAGGTGAAGAGGTGGGGCAGCGAGTGGGTTATCGGGTGCGTGGTGAAAACCGAGTTAGCCGTGCAACGCAGTTGGAGATTGTCACCGAAGGCATTATGACCCGCATGCTACAAAACGACCCTGAACTGAACGGGGTCGATGTGCTGATTTTCGATGAGTTTCATGAGCGCAGCATTCACGCGGATACGGCTTTGGCATTAGCGCTCGAAGTGCAATCCGCACTGCGTGAAGATTTAAAAATCGTGGTGATGTCGGCAACGCTAGAGCAACAAGCTCTGCAAAACCTATTGCCACAGGCTGATTATGTCGAATCACAAGGGCGCGGTTTTCCGATTGATATCCGCTATCAACCTCTACGCGTCGATGAGCCTTTGGTTCCGGCGATGCAACGACAAATTCGCCATCTGTTGCAACATGAAACTGGCTCACTGCTGGCGTTTTTGCCGGGTGCGGCGAGCATTAACCAGTTAACTGAACAACTGAGCGATTTGGCCAACGAGATTGAAATCTGCCCACTGTATGGACAGATGGAGTTCGCCGCGCAGCAGCGTGCGATTGCACCAACTGCGCCGGGGCGGCGCAAAGTGGTATTGGCGACTAATATTGCCGAAACCTCGCTCACTATCGAAGGCATTCGAATAGTGCTTGATAGTGGACTCGAACGTAGTGCGCGTTTTGATCTTAAAACGGGCATTACTCGTCTTGAACAAGTGCGCATTGCGCAGTCTTCTGCCGAGCAACGGGCAGGGCGTGCAGGGCGTTTAGAACCAGGTATTTGCGTGCGTTTGTACAGCGAAGTGCAGCTCAAACAGCAACCTTGGGTGCCAGAGCCTGAAATTTTACACAGCGATTTAGCGCCGCTGGCGTTAGAGCTTGCGCAATGGGGCGCGCAACCCGCGGACTTAGCGTGGTTGAATTTGCCGCCGAGCAGCGCTTTTGCGCAGGCACAGCAACTGTTGCAACGTCTTGGCCTTTTGGATGAACGCGCGCAATTGACTGCGTCGGGCAAAGAAGCACACCGACTCGGTGTTGAGCCGCGTATTGCCGCTATGCTGCTCAATGCGGATCATTTGGGTGAATCCGCACTTCAAAGCGCATTGGCTTTGGCGGTGTTATTGGAAGAGCCTGAACGACAGGTTGTTGATGTGCAGCACAGCTTGCACCGCTGGCAGCAAGGCCGCCATCCGAAACAAAAACTGCTGATACAGCGCGCACAGGTTTTGGCGCATAAGTTGGATACCGCATTTTCATTATCCGCGGTCGATTCGGTATGGCTTCCGTTAGTGGCGTGTTTGGCATTTCCAGATCGAATTGCTCAGCAGCGCGGCCAACAAATGGGGCAGTTTTTGCTGGCCAATGGTCATGGTGCTTGGCTAGCAGTGGAAGAGCGTTTGTCAGCGGCGGAATATCTGGTCGCCTTGGATTTGATGCGTGGCCAAGCCCAAGCTAGTCAAGTTTTCAGTGCGCTTGAGCTAGACATCAACGCGCTTGAACGCTTATTGCCGCAACTCATCAGCCGCGTTGAGCAAGTGGATTGGGATGAAAAAGCAGGCAGATTGAGTGCTGAAGCGCAGTGGCGCATTGATCAATTGGTGGTGCGTCGTGAAAGATTGCCTGAGCCAGATAAACAAAAAATGACACAAGCTTTGCTGAGCTATGTACGGCGCAAAGGCTTAACAGTGTTACAGTGGCGCGAAGAAGCGATCGAATGGCTAGCCCGTGCGCGTTGTGCAGCCGAATGGCTACCGGAAGAAGCGTGGCCAGCGTTGGATGATGACGCACTGCTGAAGCACTTAGAACTGTGGTTAGAGCCTTATTTAGCGGGCGTGACCTCAGTAAAAGGTTTGCAGAATGTCTCCGTATTGGAAGCACTCAAGCATTATCTTGGGTGGTCGCTCAGTCAGCAGCTTGACGAGTGGCTGCCGACGCATCATTTGTTGCCAACGGGGAATCACAAAAAAATCCGTTATCAGTCGGGGATGGAGCCAACGTTGTCAGTGCGCATGCAGGAAGTGTTTGGTGAGCAAACCTCTCCTAGAGTCGCCAAAGGTACTCGTGCAGTGGTGATGGAATTGCTTTCTCCAGCACAACGCCCTTTGCAAGTGACACGCGATCTCGCCAGTTTCTGGGCGGGCGCTTATAAAGAAGTTCAAAAAGAGATGAAAGGCCGCTACCCAAAACATGTGTGGCCGGATGATCCTGCCAACCATGTGGCAACCAGTAAAACCAAACGACAATTTAACGCATGACAAGAAAAAGCAGCAGTAATAAGCCGCGCAGTCGCAAAGCGCGCAGTGGTAACGCCATTTCCTCCTCAAAGCCGCGAATTTGGCTAAAAAGGATTTGGAGTTTGGCTTGGAAAGTGGCGCTCGCAGTCACAGCCGTGCTGGTATTTATCGGCATTTATCTTGATTCAATGATTAAGCAGCGCTTTGAAGGGCAACTGTTTGATTTGCCGACCGTGGTGTATGCACGAATTTTGACGCTTGAGCCGGGCAGTGGTTTGAGCTTGCAAGAACTGCGTAATGAGCTGGATGTTCTTAACTACCGTAAAGTAGCGCAGCCACGTTTTCCCGGTGAATACTCTTCTTCTTCAACGCGTATTGAGCTGATCCGTCGTCCTTTTGAATTTGCGGATGGCCCTGAGCCGGATCGTCGCGTCATGCTCACTTTTGATAGCAATGGTTTGAGTAAAATTGAATCGTTAGAGCAAAAACGCGAACTGGGTTATCTGCGTTTAGAGCCTAAGCTAATGGGGATGCTGGAAAAAGATTCGCCAGAACAGCGACTTTTCTTACGCCGTGAGCAGTTCCCTGAAGTGCTGGTGGATGCTTTGCTCGTGACTGAAGATCGCGATTTCTATCAACACGATGGTGTTTCTCCAACGGCGATTGGCCGTGCCATGGTGGTGAACCTCAAAGCGGGTCGCACGGTACAAGGTGGCAGTACACTCACTCAGCAGCTTGCCAAAAATATTTTCCTCTCGAGTGACCGTACTTTGTGGCGTAAGTTGCGTGAAGCGTATATGGCGTTGATCATTGATTATCGCTACAGCAAAGATCGTATTCTTGAAGCCTATCTCAATGAAGTCTATTTAGGGCAAAGTGGGGCAGATGCCGTACATGGCTTTGGCTTGGCATCGCGACTTTATTTTGGCCAGCCCTTGCAAGAGTTGCGCATTGATCAATTAGCGTTGTTGGTGGGCATGGTCAAAGGGCCTTCTTATTACAATCCAATGCGCTTTGCGGAACGGGCGCGTGAACGCCGCGATTTAGTGCTCAAGCTGATGATGGAACACGATATTCTGACTGCAAAAGAGTATCAACAAGCGGTCACTCGTCCACTGGATGTACAGAAAACGGCGCAAATCTCAGGCCGCCAGCCAGCATATTTCCAACAAGTGTCGATCGAGCTTAAAGAGAAGTTGGGCGACAAATTTAAAGCCGATTCTGGTCTGCGTGTGTTTACCTCGCTGGATCCTGTATCACAGGCCAAGTTAGAAAAAGCGATTCATGATCAGATCCCACAACTGGCCAAAACTGCAGGTAAGGATCTGGAAGCTGCGGCGATCGCTGTTGATCGGCATAGTGGTGAAATTCGCGCTATGGTGGGTGGTAAACGCACGGGTTACGACGGCTTTAACCGAGTATTGAATGCGAGTCGGCAGATCGGTTCTCTGGTGAAGCCTGCGGTGTACCTCACTGCGTTAACGCATCCTGACCAGTACAATTTAGCCACTACGCTGGAAGATAAACCGATCACCTTAAAAGGCAGTGAAGGTTCAGCATGGACACCGAGAAACTACGATCGTAAATACCGTGGTGAAGTGCCGCTCTATCTGGCTCTAGCACAATCACTCAATGTGCCTACGGTGAGATTGGGTATGCAATTAGGGATTGATCAAGTTTCGGCGACGCTAGGTAAACTAGGGGTTAACCGTGATGAGGTTCGCCCTGTGCCATCCATGTTGCTTGGTTCGTTTTCACTCACGCCTTATCAAGTGGCACAGATGTATCAAACGCTGACTAACTCCGGTAAAAAAGCACCTCTTTCGGCGTTGCGTTCCGTGCTCGATATTGAAGGTAATGTGCTGTATGAATCACTGCCGAAAGTTTCGCAAGCCGTGGATCAACAGGCTGCTTGGTTGACGACTTATGCGATGAAACAAGGCGTACAAGAAGGAACGGGACGTTATCTCAATGCACAATTCAGTAGCGCGGCATTGGCGGGTAAAACCGGAACCACCAATGATAACCGTGATAGTTGGTTTGTTGGGATAGACGGCCGGGAAGTAACGACCATTTGGCTTGGCCGTGATGACAACCAACCGACCAAGCTCACAGGAGCAAGTGGTGCGTTGCGCGTATATGCACAGTATTTGAAATACCGTATCCCAGAGCGATTACAGTTGCCGTGGCCGGAAGGGATCACTACCTTCGGGTTTGCCAAACAGACCCAAGGCGGCTTAAAGCTCGATTGTGACAACACCTTTAAACTGCCAATCTGGGATACCCAGCAGCAGTTAAAACAGCAGTGTGAAAACCGCCCAACGGAGTGGCTTAAAAAACTCTTTCAATGGTAGGCCTTTTCAGCTTGCAGCTTGGTGAAAAACCGCTCCAAACAAATTTATCATTTGCTGGTGAGTTGGCGAAAACTTCAAGTTGTTCGGCTTAATATAGGTGTTTATAGTGGTTTGATTCTTAAGGATTTCGAGGATAACTAACGTGATGAAGTGGGCAGTATCATTCAGCGTAATGGTAGGGGTGTTGTTTACCCCATTGGCGTTGGCACTAGAAGCTAATGCTCAGGCCGTTAAGCGACCTAAAATCGCGTTAGTCCTTGCTGGAGGCGGAGCCAAAGGCGCAGCGCATATGGGGGTGCTGCGGGCTATGGAAGAAATGCATGTCCCAGTGGATATCATCACCGGAACCAGCATGGGCGCTTATGTGGGCGGTTTGTACGCGAGCGGGATGAGCGCGGAAGAAATCGAAGCGCTGATCTATAGCGTGGATTGGAACCGTGGGTATCGTGATCGCGTTGATCGCAGCCAACGTCGCGTGCGTGATAAAGAGTATGAAGATCGCTACCAAATTACCACTGACCTTGGTTTGCATTGGGGAGAAGTTCGCGCACCCAAAGGCGTAGTGCAAGGGCAAAACATGCTGCGCATGTTGCGTGAAACCACAGGAAACCTTCCGGCTTTTGACTCCTTTGACCAACTGGTGATTCCATACCGTGCGGTGGCGACAGACATCATTCATCTGCAAGAAGTCGTGTTAGATAAAGGCTTTCTAGTTGATGCCATGATGGCCAGTATGTCAGTTCCTGGTGCATTACCTCCTTATGAGATTGACGGTTTGTGGCTGGTGGATGGTGGTGTTACCAACAATATGCCTGTGGATGTTGCACGTGCGATGGGCGCGGATATCATCATCGCAGTCGACATCAGTACCGACTACAAAACCCAAGAAGATTTTACTAACTTGCTCACGGTTGCCGATCAGCTCTCCAACTATTTGGTGCGCCGCAGTACGGAAACGCAAAGTGATAACTTAACCGAACGTGATCTACTTCTGCGTCCACAAGTGGGTAAAATGGAGACCACGGAATTTAACAAAATGCCCGATGCCTTTGCGATGGGCTATCAAGTCGCGATGGACAATCAGGCATTTTTTAAGAAAATCGCACTGAGTTCAGCCCAGTACCAAAACTACATTGATGAGAAAGAAGAACGACGTAAAACATTGCGCTATGGCGATGATGTTAATGTTGACGAGATCGTGCTTCGTAATCACACCCACTACAGCGATCGACTGTTAATGAATCAACTCAATCTAGATTCAGGCCAAAAACTCAAATCTGAAGAGATCGAAGAAAGTGTTGAGAATTTATATGCATTAGATCGTTTTGAATTGGTTCGTTATCAATATGAGCAACAAGAGAATACCAATCAGTTGGTACTTGATGTTCGTGAGAAATCATGGGGACCCAACTACGTTAACTTTCGTTTCTTTCTTGAAGATGATTTCACAACCGATAGTCAGTATGCCTTAGGGGTTTCAACTAACTTTACCGACATTAACGCCCACGGTGCTGAGTTAGCGCTCAATATGGAAATGGGTACGGATAAACTAATAGAAGCAGAGCTGTATTCTCCTTTTCTCTCGGGACAGAAAACATTTACTACTGCATCGATTCTTTACAGCAACGAAACTCGCAATGCTCCTTTGAGCGGATTTGATGATACTTCGTTGAGCGCAGCTGAAAATTACTTGCCAATAACTTATTCGGAATGGATTGCTGAAGTGGCATTGGGGTATCAGGTCGAGTTATGGCGAGAAGTAAAACTCGGTGCTCGTTACAGCAATGGTAATGGAGAAGCCTCTTCCTTACCTGTGTTTGGCGATTTTTCTTTTGAACGTCGCGGAGTGTTTGTCGATTACCGCCATGACACTTTGGATGATTTTAGCCTGCCACAGCAGGGGGTTTATTTCGATCTGGAATATCTGCTTTCCAAAGATAGTTTTGATGGCAGTAATCCTGTATCGGATGAAACCAACAGCTCAGATACGGTGTCTGAATTTTCTGGAAAATTAATCGCAGCACACACCATTTCGCGCCATACTTTAGTCGCAAATCTTGATATGGGTGTTGTAAAAAGTAAGCACTCATCAACCCCAATTGATCCGAAAAGTATCGGTGGTTTTCTCAATTTATCGGGAATTCCCCGCAATAGTCTGATTGGTCAGAACAAGGTCTACGGTAATCTCGTTTATCGCTACCGTTGGTTTGACAATGACTTTGGGATGTTCACTTCTCCCGTTTATCTAGGGGCATCCATTGAGTATGGTGGTGTGTGGTCCGATCCAGATATCCGCTTACAAGACGCACCGCTCTATGGTGCAGGCTCAATCTTTGCTGGGGTGAATTCTCCAATTGGGCCAATCATGTTTGGTTATGGGCGTACCGAACAAAATTACGATTCTATCTACTTCATTATTGGTACCACATTTAAATAGCCACACTTTGAGATGAGTGGAGGGCTGATTGCTTTTCACTCAGTGAGAAAGCTAAAACTTTAGTCTCAAGTTGCTATGTTGGTCAAAATGATGAGATTTTAATTTATCGTTAAACTTGCTATTCTGACGCCCACAGTTTGGCCTCTATGGCGCTGTTTCTCAGTCAATTTGAGTGAAAACAAGGGCTAGGGAGAGCCAAGTTTCCAAGGATGTTCGCTCGTATTTTTATAATCAACTGAGTGAACCGCAATGAGAGGAAAAAGTCGTGCTTGAAGCCTACCGTAAACACGTCGCAGAGCGTGCCGCTGAAGGAGTTGTACCTAAACCCCTAGATGCAGAGCAAGTCGCAGGACTTGTAGAACTTCTGAAAAATCCCCCACAAGGTGAAGAAGCTTTTATTCTTGACCTACTTGAAAATCGAATTCCTCCAGGTGTCGATGAAGCGGCTTATGTGAAAGCGGGTTTCTTGACTGCCGTAACCAAAGGACAAGTTGCTTCTCCTTTGGTGAGTCGTGAGAAAGCGGCTGAGCTGCTGGGTACGATGCAAGGCGGTTACAACATCGAACCTTTGATTGATTTGCTTGACGATAGCGCGTTGGCACCAATCGCTGCGAAAGCGCTGTCTCATACGCTATTGATGTTTGATAACTTCTACGATGTAGAAGAGAAAGCCAAAGCGGGTAACTCATTCGCCAAGCAAGTGCTGCAATCTTGGGCTGATGCAGAATGGTTCTTGTCTAAGCCAGCACTGGCTGAGAAAGTAACCTTAACTGTGTTTAAAGTGACAGGTGAGACTAACACGGACGATCTTTCTCCTGCTCCTGATGCATGGTCACGTCCTGATATTCCTGTGCATGCGTTAGCCATGCTCAAAAACGCTCGTGATGGCATTGAACCGGATGTACCGGGCAAAGTTGGCCCGATCAAACAGATCGAAGCACTCAAAACCAAAGGTCACCAACTGGTTTATGTGGGTGACGTTGTGGGTACTGGTTCATCACGTAAATCGGCAACTAACTCAGTGCTGTGGTTTATGGGTGATGACATTCCTAACGTGCCAAATAAACGCACAGGTGGTTATGTTCTGGGCGGTAAAATTGCCCCGATCTTCTTCAATACGATGGAAGATGCTGGTGCGCTGCCAATCGAAGTGGATGTTTCCAAGCTCAATATGGGCGATGTGATCGACGTTTACCCATTTGAAGGCAAAGTGTGTAACCACGAGACTGGTGAAGTACTTGCGACTTTCAAACTGAAAACTGATGTGCTGTACGATGAAGTACGTGCAGGTGGCCGTATTCCACTGATCGTTGGACGCGGTTTAACCGATAAAGCGCGTCACGCGTTAGGTTTGGAAGCCTCAAAAGAATTCCGTCGCCCAGTTGCAGTTGCGGATAACGGTAAAGGCTACACGCTTGCGCAAAAGATGGTGGGTAAAGCGTGTGGCGTGCAAGGCATTCGTCCGGGCACTTACTGTGAACCTAAAATGACCACTGTGGGTTCGCAAGATACCACTGGCCCAATGACGCGTGATGAACTGAAAGATTTGGCGTGTCTTGGCTTCTCTGCTGACTTAGTGATGCAGTCTTTCTGTCACACATCTGCTTATCCAAAACCGGTTGACGTACAAACTCACCACACCCTGCCTGATTTCATCATGAACCGCGGTGGTGTATCGCTGCGTCCGGGTGATGGTGTTATCCACTCATGGCTAAACCGCATGCTGCTCCCTGATACTGTTGGTACTGGTGGTGACTCGCATACTCGTTTCCCATTGGGTATTTCTTTCCCTGCGGGTTCTGGTCTGGTGGCGTTTGCGGCAGCGACTGGCGTGATGCCACTGGATATGCCGGAATCTATTCTGGTTCGCTTCAAAGGCAAAATGCAGCCGGGAATCACTCTGCGTGATCTGGTGCATGCCATCCCTTACTACGGCATCAAACAAGGTCTGCTCACGGTAGAAAAAGCCGGCAAGATCAACGAGTTCTCTGGTCGTATTCTGGAGATAGAAGGGGTTGAACACCTGACGGTTGAGCAAGCATTCGAACTTTCAGATGCTTCTGCAGAACGTTCTGCGGCAGGTTGTACCGTGAAGCTTTCACAAGCGTCGATTGAAGAGTATCTCAACTCGAACATCGTGATGCTGAAGTGGATGATTGCTGAAGGTTATGGCGATCGCCGTACTATTGAGCGTCGTATCAAGGCGATGGAAGCTTGGCTGGCAACGCCAGCATTGATGGAAGCGGACAAAGATGCGGAATACGCGCATGTGATTGAAATTGATCTTGCAGACATCAAAGAGCCTATATTGTGTGCACCAAACGATCCGGATGATGCACGTCTGCTCTCTGAGTGCGCGGGTGAAACGATCAATGAAGTCTTCATTGGATCTTGTATGACCAACATTGGTCACTTCCGTGCAGCCGGTAAACTGCTTGATAAATTCAACGGCCAGTTGAACACGCGCCTGTGGGTGGCTCCGCCAACCAAGATGGATCGTGACCAACTAACTGAAGAAGGCTACTACGGTATTTTTGGTCGCGCAGGGGTGCGTATTGAAACTCCGGGATGTTCACTGTGTATGGGTAACCAAGCGCGCGTAGCTGACAAAGCGACGGTGATGTCAACTTCAACGCGTAACTTCCCGAACCGTTTGGGTACTGGTGCTAACGTTTACCTTTCTTCTGCTGAATTAGCGGCAGTTGGGGCGATTCTGGGCCGCATCCCAAGCGTGGCTGAGTATATGGAATATGCGAAGCAGATTGATGCTGCGGCAGCAGATACTTACCGCTACCTCAACTTCCATCGTATGGGTCAATACACCAGCAAAGCAGATTCAGTGATCTTCCAAGAACCTGCATAAGCAAAGTCATTTGTTTATCTAATAAAGCCGCGCTTGTCGCGGCTTTATTTTTTATGCTCACTTTTAGTGCGTCGCCGCTATTTTTTATCAAATAGTGGTAGGTAATTCTATTTCATGGGGAAATGAAAGGGGATATCACTTGTCTAAGTATCGCGAAGCAGTTTGAGATATACTCGCCATATTGATCATCTATGGAGATATAACCATGGAGTTTGAATTTATTAAAAATACCCTGTTGGGTGAACATTCGGTCAAATGCAGCATGGAGCATCAGATCGTCGGACGCTGGCTACAAGAAGAGATTGGCCAAGATCAGGCTAAAATCAATCAAGTTTTAGCGCTTATCGAGCAAGCGGTAAAATCGCCAGCACAAGAGTTTCTATGGACTGGTCGTGAAATCTCTCTCATGGTGCAAGGTGATGAAGTCCAAGTGCAAGATAATGCGCTGGCGTATGACGCCGAACATGAGTTAGAGAGTGATTTCTTTCTGTATGACAGTGAAAGTGTTGCTGCCTGTGGGCGAGAAGATTTCATTGCTTTGCTGACTCAGTGGCAAAACTTTGTACAAGGGAAATAATCAGTGCAATAGGCATTGTTGTTAAAATTTGTGCGTTATTGTTGGGAAAAGGCTGCACCGAAGAGGTGCGGCCTTTTGTTTTTTATTAAACCAGACACTGCTTTTTCATTTTAAATCATAGCGTTAATAAGTTGGCACATACCTTGGATAGTGAAGAGTAAATGGACGACTGCTTCAGAGAGGAAGAGATGAAACTGATTAACGCAATAATTAAACCATTCAAGTTGGATGATGTTCGTGAAGCGCTTGCGGATGTAGGTATCGAGGGAATGACGGTTTCTGAGGTGAAGGGCTTCGGGCGTCAGAAAGGACACACTGAGCTATACCGCGGCGCGGAATACCAAGTCGACTTTCTACCCAAAGTAAAAATTGAAATCGCTACGCAAAGCGACAATGTGGATCGTGTGGTGGAAGCGATCATCAAGGCCGCACACACCGGAAAAATTGGTGACGGCAAAATCTTTGTCTATGACCTTAGCCAAGCGGTGCGTATCCGTACTGGCGAAATGGATTCAGAAGCCCTTTAAATTTAAGGATGGGAGAGTTGATTATGGAACTATCAGTCACTGTTACCGAGCTGCGTTACGCACTCGACACCTTTTTCTTCCTGATTTCAGGAGCTCTAGTCATGTGGATGGCAGCAGGGTTTGCCATGCTGGAAGCGGGTTTGGTTCGCTCAAAGAACACCACAGAAATTTTGACGAAAAACTTTGTTCTGTACGCGATTGCTTGTACCACTTATTTAATCGTTGGCTACAACATCATGTATGTCGATAACACTGAAGGTGGCTGGTTGCCTTCACTTGGTGCGCTGATTGGCTCACAAGCGGATGGTGCCGATCACTCTCTGGAATCAGATTTCTTCTTCCAAGTTGTGTTTGTTGCAACGGCGATGTCGGTAGTTTCTGGTGCGGTGGCTGAGCGCATGAAACTCTGGGCCTTCTTGATTTTCTCTGCCATCTTGACCGCTTTCATCTACCCAATGGAAGGCTATTGGACTTGGGGTGGTGGTTTCCTTTCTGCGGCAGGCTTTAGCGATTTTGCTGGCTCAGGCATCGTACACTTAGCAGGAGCTTCTGCAGCGTTAGCGGGCGTGCTGCTGTTGGGGGCTCGCAAAGGTAAATACGGCAAAAACGGCGAAATTTACCCAATCCCAGGTTCAAACATGCCATTAGCAACCTTAGGTACTTTTATCTTGTGGTTCGGCTGGTTTGGTTTTAACGGCGGATCACAACTGATGGTATCGGATTTTGAAAATGCCACTTCAGTGGGCAAGATTTTCCTCAATACCAATGCAGCTGCGGCTGCGGGGGCTATCGCTGCGCTACTAGTGTGTAAAACCACTTGGGGTAAAGCGGATCTCACCATGGTACTCAATGGTGCATTAGCCGGTTTGGTGGCGATTACCGCGGATCCTCTATCGCCTTCACCACTTTACGCGGTGGCGATTGGTGTGGTTGCGGGGGCACTGGTAGTGTTTAGCATCATCGCTCTCGATAAACTGAGAATTGATGATCCTGTAGGGGCAATCTCAGTACATGGTGTGTGTGGTTTCTTCGGTCTGATGGTTGTGCCACTCAGCAATGCCGACGCAACCTTTGGTGCGCAATTGCTGGGAGCTGCGGTGATCTTTGCATGGGTGTTTGGTGCAAGCCTGCTGGTTTGGGGTGTACTCCAAGCGACTATGGGGATTCGTGTCTCTGAAGAAGAAGAGATGGAAGGGATGGACATGCACGATTGTGGTGTCGGTGCTTACCCTGAATTCGTTACCGTTAAGTAACATTTAGCTACGGATTTTTATTGTGGACCTGCCCCATGGGCAGGTTTTTTTATCTCTTCTGATTGTTTTCTTAATAATCATTCTTATAATGTAGTGAAACTGATAAACGTTATCATTAGTAGTTATAAAGGATTTTAGGATGAAAAAGCTGCTCACGCTGTCTGCGATTGCTTGTGGTGTACTCGCTCCTTCTGCAATGGCCGCTGAAGAAGTGAATGTCTACTCTTACCGCCAACCATTTTTGATTGAACCTATGTTCCAAGAGTTCACCAAAGAAACTGGCATCAAAGTTAACGTGAAATTTGCTAAAGAAGGGATTGCAGAGAAACTCGCGCAAGAGGGCGAATACAGCCCAGCCGATGTGATCTTAACTGCTGAATTCAGCCGTTTGTTTGAACTGACCGAAAAAGGCCTGACTCAGCCACTGGATAGCAAAGTGATTGAAGAGAACATTCCTGCTCAATACCGTGACAGTGGTGATGAGTGGTTTGCACTGACGCAACGTACTCGTAGTGTGTATTCTTCACGCGACCGCGTAGGTAAGCTGGGTGATGATTTCGATTATATGGATCTCGCTAAGCCAGAGTTCAAAGGCAAAATTTGTACTCGTAGCGGTAAGCACCCGTACAACATCGCGCTTGTGGCTTCTATCATCGCTAACCACGGTGAAGCCGAAGCAAAAACTTGGCTGGAAGGCGTAAAAGCGAATCTGGCTCGTAAACCACAAGGCAATGACCGTGACCAAGTTCGCGCGATCAAAGAAGGCCTGTGTGATGTGTCGCTAGGTAACAGCTACTACCTAGGTGCAATGGTGAATGACGAGAAACAAAAATCTTGGGCTGAAGCTGTATACATCAACTTCCCAGGTCAAAATGCGCAAGGCACTCATGTGAACGTGAGTGGTATGGCAATGGCGAAATACTCACCAAACCGTGACAACGCGGTTAAGCTGATGGAGTTTTTGACTGGCGCAACCGCACAACAAATGTATGCAGAAGTGAACTACGAATACCCAGTTAAAGAGGGTGTGAAACGTTCAGCTCTCGTGGAGTCTTGGGGCGCGTTTAAAGCCGATAGTCTGCCACTAGAAAAAATTGCAGATAATAATGCCGCAGCGATCAAGTTGATCGATGAAGTCAAATTTGACCTGTAAGTAAAATCAGGGGTATAACGTACCCCTATTTTATTTGAGGGATGCAGCGCTTTGAGCGTTGTTCAAGCCTTGTACTGTTAGGCGATGAAAGAAAAATATTTTGCATGGAAAACCAGCAGCGTTGTGTTAACCACTCTGCTGGTTTTACCGATCTTAGCGATCTTCTACACCGCATTCGGCAACAGTGATGAGGTTTTTGCTCATCTGCTGGCGACTGTGATGCCCACCTATATTTTCAATACCTTAGTATTGACGGTTTCCGTACTACTATTGGCTTTGCTGTTTGGTGTGCCTTCAGCTTGGCTGATTGCGATGTGCAAATTACCCGGTGAGCGTTGGTTGCAGTGGGCGCTCGTCCTGCCATTAGCGATGCCAGCCTATATTATTGGTTATCTGTTTACTCATTGGTTTGATTTCGCAGGCCCCATTCAAATCGCTTTGCGTGATTGGACGGGCTGGCAAGCGGGCCGCTACTGGTTTCCGGACATTCGAAGTTTAGGCGGTGCCAGTGTCGTACTTGCTCTGGTGCTTTATCCCTACGTGTATCTACTGTGCCGTGCGGCCTTTATGGAACAGAACGTCACTTTGCTTCAATCTGCTCGTTTGCTGAGATGCACACCGTGGCAGAGCTTTTGGCGCATCTCTTTGCCATTAGCGCGCCCTGCGATTGCGGTTGGCTTGTCTTTGGTGGCAATGGAAACGATTGGAGATTTCGGCACCGTAAGCCTGTTTTCGGTCAATACCTTAACCACAGCGGTTTACGACACTTGGCTCGGCTATTCAAACCTCAATGCGGCTGCGAAAATCTCAGCGATTATGTTGGTGATTGTGCTATTGCTGCTCAGTAGCGAACGCTATAGCCGACGTCGGCAAAAACTCTACCAAAACCATTTTAATAGCCATGAAGAGTACCGTTATACCTTAAAAGGTTGGCGCCTATGGGCAGCTTTAGTCTGGTGTTGGGGATTGGTGGCGGTGGCGTTCATTTTGCCACTGTTGCAATTAATCAGTTACGCATGGACTTACTTTGCACAAAGCTGGACAGCGCAGTTTAGAGAGTACGCGCTGAATAGTTTTACGGTCTCGATCAGTGCGGCTGTCATTGCTGTGCTGGTGGCTTTGATCGCCAATTTCTATGCCCGTCTACAAAACAATCGTACCAGTGTTGCGCTGATGCGCCTTTCTTCCATGGGTTATGCGGTGCCAGGAACGGTGCTGGCTATTGGTATTTTGGTACCTGTGTTGGCACTGGATCATCTGGTCAACGACATAGCTAAAATGATGGAATGGGGACGCCCGGGGTTAATCTTCTCCGGAAGTGTGTTCGCGATTGTGTTTGCGCTCGTGGTACGTTTCTCAGCGGTGGCGATTGGCAGTATTGAAAGTAGCTTAAGTAAAGTTTCACCTTCGTTGGATATGGCTGCGCGTACCATGGGATGTCATGCCAACCAAATGCTTAAGCGCGTACACCTGCCGCTGATCCGCCGTGGTGCGTTAATTGCAGGATTGTTGGTGTTTATTGAATCGATGAAGGAGTTAAACGCGGCGATTTTATTGCGTCCATTTAACTTTGAAACGCTCGCCACTTACGTCTATAACTACGCTTCAGATGAGCGTTTAGAATTGGCTGCATTGCCTGCCATTTTACTCGTGTTGGTTGGGCTTATCCCACTTGTTATCGTTAACCGTTCTTTGGAGCAAAAGCACTGATGAGCTGCGCACTGCTGATTGAAAATCTTACTTGCCAATACGATTCACAAACCGTATTGAAATCGTTGTCACTGCAAGTCAATCCGGGCGAAATCGTCTGTCTGTTGGGTGCCAGCGGTTGTGGTAAAACCACCTTGCTTAAAGCGATTGCCGGTCTGCTACCTTTAGCTTCAGGGCAACTTAGTCTCAACTGTGTGACATTAGATGATGGTGAACGCTGGCTGCCGCCTGAGCAGCGTAACATTGGGATGATTTTCCAAGACTATGCTCTGTTTCCCCATTTAACCGTAGCGCAGAATGTCGGCTTCGGTCTGGATGCGATGCCCGCAGCACAAAAACAGGCCAAGATTACCGAGATGCTCTCTTTGGTTCATCTTGATGCTTTTGCAGAGCGTTATCCGCATCAACTCTCGGGTGGTCAGCAGCAACGCGTTGCCATCGCACGTGCCTTAGCTTATAAGCCAGATCTGCTGCTGCTTGATGAGCCGTTTTCGAATATCGACACGCAAGTACGCCATGAGCTAATCATTGAGATTCGTAAGATCTTTAAACAACAGGGCGTGACGGCGATTTTCGTCACTCACTCACGAGAAGAAGCGTTTGCCTTCGCCGATAAAATGGCGGTGATGAATCGTGGTGTGATTGAACAGTACGGAACTGCAGCAGAGCTTTACTACCAACCGTCGAGTCAGTTCGTGGCCGATTTTCTGGGCGGTGGCAGTTATTTGAATGCCACGCGTATCAGCGAAACCCAATACCAAACCGCCCTTGGGGTTGTGGAAGCTATTGCTCGCCAACCTATTGCTTTAGAAGGGAATTGTAAGTTATTGCTGCGTCCGCAGCAGGTGCAGATCCGTGCAGAAGAAGACAGCAGTGTGACGGTGACTGAGCAGCAGTTTATGGGTGACCATTGCCGTTATCTTATTGATGCTTATGGTACTCAGCTTATCGCTACCTCTTCACAACCGCTGGAGTTAGGGCAGGCGGTGTCAGTCAATATTGATACGCAAGGGGTATTGGCTTTCGCCTAATCGATCTCGCCGCTGAGCTTTTTCATTCCAAGCACATTTTACCCGCAATAAAAAAGCCCGACGTCGAGCGTCGGGCAAATGTTCTTCTCCGCTGAGGGGACTTAACCTCAGGGGATGATTACAACGCCAAGAAGGCTTTCATCTGTTGAAGAACACGCTCCGCAGTATCTTTGTCGGCCATTTCGGCAAAAATACGTAATAGAGGCTCAGTACCGGAGAAGCGGGCAATCACCCAGCCCCCGTTCTTGAAGTAGACCTTAGCGCCATCTTCATAGCTGACTTTTTCGATCTCGAATTCAAACTCAGGCAGTTTTTTCTCAATGTAGACTTTGTTGTAGATCTCATCTCGTTGGGCCGGTTTAAATTTGCAATCACCTTCCGCAGTGTAGGCATAACCGTAACGATCATAGATCTCGGTTAATAGCTCAGAGAGTTTCTTGCCAGTCACGCTGATCATTTCCACCAATAGGCTAGAGGCGAACACGCCATCTTTACCCTTGATGTGACCACGAATCGTCAAACCACCAGAGCTTTCACCACCAATCAGAGAATCGTCAGCTTCCATTTGTGAAGAGATGTGTTTGAAGCCCACAGGCACTTCAAAGCATTGCTCACCATGATCGGTTGCGATCTTATCCAACAAGTGAGTGGTTGCGATGTTACGTACCACAGAACCTTTCCAGCCTTTGTACTCCAGTAGGTAGTAGTAAAGCAGGATCAGCACCTCGTTAGGATGAATAAAGTTACCTTTTTCATCAATGATGCCAAGGCGGTCAGCATCGCCATCGGTACCGATACCGATGTCATAACCTTCGTGTTTAACGAGATGCTTCAAGCGATACAAGGTAGCAGCGCTAGGCGAAGGCATCAAACCACCGAAGTCAGGGTTTTTGCCATCGTTGATCACGTCCACGTCGCAGCGGCCATTGATCAGTACCGTTTGCAGTGCGTTTTTCGCTACCCCGAACATAGGGTCGATCAACACACGCAGATTGGCTTTCTTGATCGCTTCAATATCGATGAAGTTGATGATGCTATCGACAAACTCGTTCATCGGGTTGATGATCTTGATCAGTTTGTCATTGACGGCTTGATCGAAATCGATCGATTTCACGTCTTGCGTGGTCAGTGTGGCGATTTGCTGCTCGATCTTCTGAGTGATCACTTCATCAGCGTCACGACCGCCACGGATAAACACTTTAATACCGTTGTAGTCGGCCGGGTTGTGCGAAGCGGTAATACAAGCTGAGTAAGCACAATCCATCTCTTTAGCTTTAAACATCACCACAGGTGTTGGCACAAACTTGTCGATAAAGCTCACCACAACGCCATTCGCTGCTAAAACTTCGGCAAACCAGCAACCTGCTTTGTCAGATAGAAAGCGGCGGTCATAACCAATCACGAAGCCTTTTGCGGCGGCTTGTTCATGATTGATGATGTTTGCTAAGGCTTGAGCAACCAAACGTACGTTATCTTTAGTGAACTCTTCACCAATAAAAGCACGCCAGCCGCCAGTACCAAATTTAATCATTTTCTCCCCCTATCCTTTCCCACTTGACGTTGCAGGGGTGTTGGCTGCATTCATTCACCCCAATCACATAGTTTATCTATGCTCATAGGGATTCATTCATTTGCCGCCTACCTGTAACGACAAGTGGTTTGGGCATATAAAACGCTTAGGTATTAGAAAACGGGCACTCAGTGAGTGCCCGAAAATGGGTTAACCCAGTACAACAACCACTTGGTTGACGCTGCCTGCTGCTTGAACCGGGACTGCGCCTTCAATCGCTTGGCCATTCAGGGTGATGGATTTCACGCCTTTTGAAACGCCTTGTGGGTTTTCAACTTTGATCTGGTAAGTCGCGTCACGCCACTCACGAGTGACTTCAAAACCCGGCCATGAAGTTGGGATACAAGGATCGATCTCTAGTGCATCGAAGCCTGCTTTGATACCCAAGATATAGTTGGTAGTAGCGTGATATGCCCAGCCAGAAGTACCGGTTAACCATGGGTGGTTAGCTCGGCCGTGATCTTGGTGGTCACGACCCATGATGAACTGTACGTAAGAGTAAGGTTCAGCAATACGGGTTTCGATGATGTCGTTTTGGTTGTATGGGTTGAGTGCGTCATACAATTCCATCGCACGATCACCACGGCCCAGTTTCGCTTCCGCTACCCATGCCCATGGGTTTGGATGCGAGAAGATCGCACCGTTTTCTTTCACGCCTTGGTAAACGCGTGTCACGAAGCCAATATCATCATTTGGAGTCGCAAATGATGGAGCGTTCAGGTGTAGGCCGTATTTGGAGAACAGGTATTTGTAGACCGCATCCATTGCTTTGATGCCGCGCTCATGGCTTACAGTGCCTGACAGAACGGCCAGTGAGTTAGACTCTAAGTGAACTTTGCCTTCAACTTGATCGAAGGTACCGATCTTGTCGCCATTTTTGGTCAGGCCACGGATGTACCATTCGCCTTGTTCATCCCACAAGTGAGTTTCACACGCTTCGCGTACGCCATCAGCCATAGCTTGGTACTTGTCTGTTGCCGCTTCATCATTGCGGTAGCGTGACAGCTCAAGGAAAGATTCCAACGCCCAGAAGTGTAGGAAAGACACCATAGATGACTCGCCGCCACCGAGGTTCAAACAGTCGTTCCAGTCTGCACGCAGACCTTTACAGATACCGGTTTGACCCACGTATTCTGCAGAGAAATCCAACGCTGCCATCATGTGCTCGTACACAGTTGCGTTGCCGCCATCCGCATAAGGGATCACTTCGTCGATAAAGGCGAAGTCACCGGTCTCTTTCACATAGCTAAGGATGGTTGGCACAATCCACAGGTGATCGTCAGAACAGGTATCTTTAATGCCGTGGATCTTGTCTTCATCCGATGGTGTTGGTACTACTGTTGGTGATTTAGACGGTTTAACATCCGCTTTTTCTGGATCGAACCAGTCAGGATCAAACAGGTGCAGACCGTAACCTGCTTTCACTTGACCACGCAGTAGGTCAACCAGACGCTTACGAGTCATTGCTGGGTTAGTGTGCGGTACCGAGATCGCGTCTTGCGCAGTATCACGATAGCCCAGACCTGTACGGCCGCCGACTTCAATGAAAGAAGCGAAACGAGACCAAACCACACAAGTTTCCGCTTGGTACAGAGTCCAAGCGTTGATCATGGTGTTCAGACCTTCGTTTGGCGATTTCACTTGGAACTTCGCACAACGCTCATCCCAATGTGCTTTGATACCTGCAAAGGCTGCATCTACTTCGCTCAGATCTTGGTATTTTTCACGCAGTTTTGCGCCGTTGCCTTTACCTACACCTAAGATAACTGCGAAGCGAACTTTTTCGCCCGGTTGCAGAACGAATTGCTTATGCAGTGCACCACAGTGGTTGTAACAGGTTTGCGCGCTGTTAGAGCACTTACCTTGCGCCACTGCGATTGGGTTTGCTTCATCACGGTACATGCCAAGGAATTGGTCACGTTGGCCGTCGTAGCTGTCTGCATCGAAGGTCGCGGTCAGGTAGTAGAAGCCTAAGAAATCGTCTGTGTTGTAGTACAGGTCATACTCAATAACGCCATCTTTGAACGCAGTACCTGCTGAGTAGAGCGACATCTGATGGTTTTGGTTGTCTGACTTGATGTGGCTGAAAGAAAACTCAACGTAGTTGAACGCACTGATAGTACGCACTTCGTTGGAGGTGTTTTCGATCACTACATCCCAAACTTCTGCATCTTCACCCTTAGGAACAAATAGCGTTTTGGTAGCGTGAATGCCGTTGTACTCACACTTAAATTTTGAGTAAGACAAACCGTGGCGAACTTCGTATTTCGCTTGTTCAAGGCTTTTCGCAACAGGTTGCCAAGAGATAGACCAGAAATCACCAGTCGCATCATCGCGCAGGTAAACGTAGTGCCCTGGACGATCTTGGGTAAAGTTTGGACGGAACTTGGTGACGCGGTTGTACTCTGGTGAGTGGTAGAACGAGTAACCACCTGCGTTGTGAGAAATCACAGTACAGAACTTTTCAGTACCGAGATAGTTAGTCCAAGGTGCGGGTACGTCAGGACGAGTGATGACGTATTCGCGATTATCATTATCGAAATAGCCGTATTTCATTGTGCTTTCCTTTTAAACCAGCTGCCTGCTGGCAGCTAAAACCTATGCTAGTGAAAACTTGCGCGAGAGCTCTCGCGCTGTCGTTGTTATTTCTACGGATTGTTATTTCCAAGGTGCGCGATAAGGGATGTTCTGCTTATCCAGCAGTGACAAGTGCCCTTTCAAACGTGCCAAATAGTCCAACCAGTTACGCTGGGATTTCTTTGTCCAACCACCTTCCGCTAACGCGGTTAAGCGTGGGTAGAGCATGTATTCCATGCGTTCTGGGTTATTGATCAGTTCACACCACAATGCACACTGAACACCTAAAATGCGCTTGCGCAGTGGGTCGTCAGCGGGAACATCTGCTAACGGTTCATAACCGTAGGCTCGTTCTAGCGGTGTGACGCCCGCCCAATCCACTCCCGGCTCTTCCGGTGCGTAGTCTTGAACGATATCGAGGTAGGTAAATTGCCCCGGCTGCAAGACCACATCAAAGCCTTGTTTGGCACACTCCAGCGCCGCTTTTTCCGACAACCAAGAGTAAATGACAGTGTCTTTACTCACTTTGTCGCCGTGATGTGCTTCTTCCCAGCCCACCATGCGCTTACCTAAGCTCTTGAGTTTTTTCTCTGCGTAGCGCAGCAAATGGCCTTGCAGCTCTTTCGGATCGGTATAGCCATTCTCTTGCATTAAGGCTTGGCATTTCGGGCTGTCTACCCAAACACCGCTCGGAACTTCATCGGCACCAATATGGATAAATTGGCTTGGGAACAGTTCTGCAACCTCTTCCAATACGATATCAAGGAATTGGTAAGTGCCCGGTAAAGCAGGGGAGAGTACGTTATCGTTGTAGTACTGAATGCTGCGGTACTGCGAGCGATCTTCTTCGTCCACTAACCATTCAGGCAGCGCTTTAATAGCTGCGCGGCTGTGTCCCGGAACGTCAATTTCTGGGATGACGGTGATGCCACGATCACTGGCGTATTTAATCACCGAACGGATCTCATCTTGGGTATAGAAACCGCCATGACGTTCAGTCAGTAAGCTGTATTGAGGTTCGAGAACTTCATCCATACCGCGCCACGCGCCAATGTCGGTTAGCTGCGGTAGGCGCTTGATCTCAATACGCCAGCCCTCATCATCCGTGAGGTGCCAGTGGAACACGTTGAACTTATAGTGCGCCAATTGGTTGATCACACGTTTGACTTGCTCAAGAGAGTGAAAGTGGCGTGCGCAGTCGAGCATCATGCCGCGATACTTAAAGCGTGGAGCATCGGCAATTTTTACCAATGGGAAGCTCAATGTGCCTTTTTGTGATTGTGCCAGCTGTAACAACGTGGCACTGGCATGCATAAAGCCGCTGTGGCTGCCTGCTTCAATTTTGATCCCTTTGGCATCAATGTTGAGCTGGTAATGCCCCTCATCCAGAGTTGGGTTGCTGCGATAAACAATATCGCTATGACCAACGGCATTGAGAGTGAAGCCATGCAAGGTATGCAATTCTTGATCTAGCCAGTGTGCAGCTCGCTCCGCTAAGTCGGATTGCAAAGAAATCTGGCTTGCATTGCTCACTACAAACTCGCCGCTAAAACGTTGTAGCGAATTTGGTTTAGGGATCACGCACAGCTCAGCTGCTTCCACAGCAGGGATCTGGCTACGCTCACGAAATGGCGAAGCCAGAACAACAGGATTGACGACCACATTGAAACGTTCAACTGGTTGTTTGTCATTGAGCTGAACGAAGGCGTGTTTTACACCATCGGTATAGAAATGATAAGGCGCAGTTTTGATGATGAATTCACAATAAAAGTGACCATTAGCGGGTAACACTTTTTCAGTCGGAACAATCGCACATAAGCTGCCCACTTGAGTTAACTGACCATTGGTCACACTCGTTGGTTGAATGTAGCGATCGATAACAAAAGACAGCGACCAGTCTTGCAGATCTTGGTCACTCAAGTTGTGTAATGTTAAGCCAAAACGGCAATCCGGTTTTTGTTCCGAGAGCACCGCAAATTCAATTCGATAACTCATAAATCATCCTTAATACAGGTTGTGCTCGGATTTACCGGCAAACATTAATGCCCCTTCGATAGCATCTGATTGAGGTTTGACGACCCATTTCTGCACTGGAGGTGACAGCCAATCATGGATACGTTCAGCAATACTGCCCATCAAGCAAATTCGTTCTGCGCCTTTATGATGCAAAGCGATGAGGAACATCTCGATATCTGCTGCTGTTTGCTTAAGTAGTTCGATAGCTAATACGTCACCTGAGTACGCATGGCTAAAAATCTGGGGTGAAAACTGACCATAATCTCGAGGTAGGGCAGTTTTAGACCAAGAGACAATTGCATCAATGTCGTGTTTAAAATGGCTCATTACTACCTCACACAGTGGGGTATGAGCACGAATACCATCTTGAGCGAGCAACACTTGTTGAATAAGGCGTAAGCCCATCACCGCGCCGCTACCTTGATCAGAGATGGGAAATTCACGGCCGCCGACGACGTGCTGTTTTCCTGCTTTGAGTAAAATGCCGCAAGAACCCGTTCCAGCGATCATGATCGCACCGTCTTCACCAAGGTGTGCGCCAAGGCAAGCGCCATAAGCATCAGTGTTGAGCGTTATTGATGCGAAAGGATGAGGCTGTTGCATAAAAGCGTGCCACGCCTCTTTTTGCTCCGCTCCCGCTAACGCAAGCCCTACATGCATGTGGGCAAAATCGTTTTGGGTTAGCCCGCCTTGCTGAGCTGCTTGAGTGATGGCATCAATCACCGATTTCAGTGCAACGTCAACGCCAAGCATAATGTTGGCGCTGCCACTTTTGGCTTCACCAATCCATTCGCCTTGGGAATTACGAATGCGTGCACGGCAAGAAGTGCCGCCCCCATCAATACCTACGTAGTAATCCATTAGTTTTCCTCCCCGTGTGCGGTAAAGTGATCAAATTGGCTGATGATTGCCAACAGATACCAAGCACCATGAGGGATCCATTGCTCACCCCAGCGCCAGTTTTGCAACATGTCATCTTTTTGCCCATCAGGGTTAAAAGCGATGTCATGGGCATCATCAAATCCTGCGGTTATGCCGTTACAAACACCGCCTTTGGCATTGAAAAAGCCCAAATGAGGGAGGTAGTCTGGGTTGTTATGGCCATGGCCATCTAACATACACATGTCGTAAGGGTTGAGTCCGACAATCCAGTTCAGAGCATTTTGTGCCCAATGTTGTAGCTGTTCGGCTGTCTCGGTGCTCAAATGAGGTTGAGCGAGATAAGCCATACTGGCGAGTGAAGCTAAGCGAGCATTTTCACCTTGCCACCAGTAACCACTTTCGTTGTCTTGTGCGATAAAGAAGCTGGTACGTTTTACGCTTTCCACTCCTTTGACATATTGGCGTGGGTAGCCAAATGGATTGGTCACTTGCTGAGTAATCTTTAACTCAAATTGACAGGCTTGCTCGACCACTCTTTGTAACTTGGCGTAATACGCGGTATCGGTTTCGATATTGAGATATTCACAGAGTGCGATAGTGGGCAAGCCAGCTTCCGCAGCATGGTAGTAAGGACGCTCACCTTCGTTGGTGGCAGACCAGTAGTGAGCCACTTGCTCATCGCTTTGTTGGCGGCGAGATAAACGCTCCGACCATTCACGTGCTTGAGTAAGATATTGTGCATTTTCAGTGCTGCGATAAAGTTCGCAACTGGCCACGAGCGCGCAATATTCATCAATGATGTTTTCTACACCATCATCAAGATATTGAGTGTTGTATTCTTTGAGGTGCCAGTAGCCTTTTTCGGCCGCTTGCAAATACTCAGATTGGGTAAATTCCCCGTGAGTATCTAAACGTGCTGCTGCGGCAAGTGCCGCGATCGCCATGCCGCCACCTTGACGAAAACCAGCTTGATAATTTGCTGATTTATGTCCCTTTTGGGTCGCGTAGGCGCAAATCTCCCGTTGCTTGGTGTCTTTGCTCCATTTGTCAAAGACGGTCATATAAAAAAATCCCTCGGAGTTTTGCATACGACGAAGAAAATCAGCACCAAACAACGCTTCATCCTTGAGGCGAGTGCGGGAAAAAGGCGCAAAACCCGAGTGATGTTGTAAAACCGCTAACCCTTTGAGCATGTTCCAGACCACCATAGGTGTTTGTTGTGGGTTCAAATAGTTAGCGTAAGAAAGGTGACTGAGATATTTACTAACGTCACCTGAAGCGTCGTACCAACCGCCGTGCACATCGGCAGTGGTTGATGTGCCCAGCAGTGGTACTTGCTTATCTTGTTGATCAAACTGCCCAGAGCAGCGCTGTGACTTGAAGTAGTGCAGCACATCAGAAAATGTGCGTTGCATTAATACGCCTTGCGCAATGGAAAAAGTAGCAGATTGAGTGTGCTCCAGACGCAGATAATAGTCGCCCGGAGTTGTAAATTTGGAAAAATCAATACGATGAAACTGCCCTTGATGCCAGTTGTCCACGCTGCCGTGCCACTCAATAGGGAGTGTGGCGACAGTTTGGTGACTACGAGCGCAAACCAAAAGTACACAATCATCCATTAATTGTGCTTGCCCACAGAGCAAAATTGCTTGTTTTGGTCCTTGGATTTCATAGCCAATGTGGTTGGTCAGTAACTGCATTCATTCTCTCCGCAATAGGGATTGAGTTAGCTCCCTGCAGGGCAGGGAGCTGCTTGGGTTTTATTTTTCAAACAGATAACAACGAACAAAGTGATTGTCGGAAAGCTGAGTCACTTGTGGCAGCGCTTCACGGCACTTCGCTGTTGCGTGCAAGCAGCGACCTGCAAATGGACAACCCACAGAATCAGGCGTCCACAACGGGATTTCCCCTTTGTTGCCTTCTAATTTTTCATGGATCGATTTTTTAGGATCCGGTACCGCAGATACCAACAGCTTGGTGTATGGGTGCTGTGGATCGTGAATGATCTCGTCGGTATCGCCCCATTCCACCATGTGTCCCACGTACATAACTGCTAGGTCTTCAGCGATGTAGCGAGCGGTCGCGATATCGTGCGTGATGTACAGCAGTGACATTTGACGCTCAAACTTCATCTCTTCCATTAGGTTGAGTACGCCAGCACGGATCGACACGTCCAGCATTGAAGTGGGTTCGTCAGCCAGAACAACCTCTGCACCTACTGCAATGTTACGTGCCAAGTTAACGCGTTGGCGCTGACCACCAGAGAGCTGATGTGGGTACTTAGCAGCAGTGGCTTTGGGGGGGATCAAGCCTACTTGCTCAAGCAGTTCGTAAACACGCTCTTCCAGCTCTTTCTTATTGCCCGGAGTGACCTTTTTGTGGATCAACAGTGGGCGAGCAATATGGTGGAAAATGGTATGGGTTGGGTTGAGAGAACCAAACGGGTCTTGCCATACCATCTGTACGCCTTCTCGGTAGTGCATCAGGTCATCACGTGAGGTGATCTCTTGGATATCACGACCTTTGTACTCGATCACGCCTGAGGTTGGGGCGTACATTTTGGCGATCATCTTGGCGGTGGTGGATTTGCCTGAGCCAGACTCACCCACCACAGATAAACCGCGGCTTTTGTACATTTTGAATGACACGTCATTAATCGCACGCATCATTGGTTGTTTGAGTGCGTTACTGTTGATTGCAAAATCCTTAACCAGATTTTTTCCCTCAACCAGTAATTCGCCAAGTGGTTTGCTCATAATTGTCTCCAGAAATTCTTTGCTACTGCTTTGCCATGCGCCTTAGCGTTTTATTGTGGCGCTAGGTTGCCCGTAGAGATGGCAGTTAGAAAAACGGCCATGCTCGATTTGGCGCAGTACGGTCGGTACCTTAGTGCAAGCTTCATGAACTCGGTCGCAGCGAGCTTGGAAACGGCAACCTTGTGGAATTTCCAGCAGGTTGAGCGGGTTTCCTGGGATCCCTGTGAGCTTAGTTTTTGGCCCGGTTAGTGGTGGGAAAGAGCTACCCAATCCTTTGGTGTAAGGATGGTAAGGGCTTTCCAGAATCTGTTTTGAAGGTGCAACTTCAATCAATTCACCGGAGTACATGATGCCGATACGGTCAGAGAACTCGACCATCAGTGACAAGTCATGAGTAATGAACAGAATAGAGAAACCAAACTCTTCTTTTAGCGCGTAAATCTTTTGAAGAATTTCACGCTGTACCACAACATCCAGAGCGGTAGTCGGTTCATCCATAATGATCATTTTTGGATTGAGCGCGAGTGCAATCGCAATCACCAAGCGTTGACGCATACCACCAGAGAACTGGTGTGGGTAATCGTTCAGTCGGCTTGGGTGAATATCAACGATTTCTAGCAGCCCTTCAGCACGACGTTTTGCTTGCTCACGCGTCATATTGGTGTGGCGCATGATCACATCGCAAAATTGCTCTTCCATGGTTAGAACAGGGTTCAATGCGTTCATCGCACTTTGGAACACCATCGACATTTCTTTCCAGCGGAAGGACTGCATACGTTCGTCGCTGTATTTCAGGATATCTTCACCATTGAAGATTACCTCACCACCAGTGATGAACGCGGGCGGCTTATGAAGACGCATCAAGGAGAAGGCAACGGTTGATTTACCACAACCAGATTCACCAGCCAGACCGAATACTTCACCTGGGGCTAAATCAAAGCTCACATTGTTACAGGCACGGACATCACCGGCATCGGTAATGTAGTCCACGCATAAGTTGCGGATTGAGATTAATGGTGCAGTCATGATTATTTATCTCCGCTCCAAAGTGCATTTTGTGGTGGTAAGTTTGGCTCACGCGCTTTTTGGTCTTGCTTGGCAAGGTTTTTCCAGCGCTTCATACCTTTGTGTGAACGCAATTGTGGGTTGGCAATTTCATCAACGGCAAAGTTCAGTAGAGCAAGGCCCGTTACTAGGAGAGTCAAAGAAATACAAGGTGCCAGCAGTTCCCACCAAGCGCCGATCAGCATAGAAGATGAAGTTTGTACGTTGTACAGCATGATGCCCCAACTGATGGTGTTTGGATCGCCCAGTCCCAAGAAGGAAATAGTGGCTTCCATCATGATGGCGTACATAACTGAACCGATAAAACTTGCACCCACAATTGAAATTAGGTTTGGCAGAATTTCAACGAAGATGATGCGCCATGAAGATTCACCTAGTACTTCAGCGGCTTTAACGAACTCTTTCTCACGCAGTGCCATGGTTTGCGAGCGAACAACCCGCGCGCCCCAAGCCCAGGAGGTACAGCCGATAATCAAGGCTATGGTCAAAGGCCCCGCTTCGCCGATAAAGGCGGCTAACACGAACAACAGTGGATATTGAGGAATAACCAGCATGATGTTCATTGCGGCAGTCAGGAAGTCATCAATTCGACCGCCAAAGTAACCAGCAGAAACACCAATAACAGTCGCCAAGAAACAAACGGTAATACCTGCACCGAAGCCTACTGCTAGTGATACACGAGCACCGTAGACAACTTGTGACCAAACATCACGACCCATACGGGTTGTACCTAGAACGTGGTCAGCCTTTTTAGAGAGAGCTAAAGTACGGCGATCTGTGGCTAAATTCTCTGCAACCCAACCGTCAGGACTCGCTTTCGCTGCTTTAACCACAAAAGCTGGGTATTCATGTGGATTACCCGTGCGCTTATCTGGTGCATGAGAGGTAAGAAGTGGTGCTGCTATCGCGACAAAAAAGAACATGGCTAAGATAGTTACGCCGAGCATGGCCATGCGGTTGCCGCGTAAGAGTTTCCAAAGTGCTTTCATGATTATTTACCTCCCTTGCGTAAGCGAGGGTCTAGAACAACGTATAACATGTCCGCCAGCAGGTTAAAGAACAGCATGAACAGAGTCATGATTAGGAGCTGGCCTTGCAGAACTTGGTAGTCACGCGCTGTGATAGCGTTAAATAACACAGTGCCTAAACCTGGGTAGTTGAAGATGATTTCAATAATCAACTGACCGCCAATAGCCATACCCAGTGACATAGAAAGTGCCGTTACACTAGGAAGTAAGGCGTTACGTGCAGCGTAGTTAAAGACCACACGGTTTTCACTCAAGCCTTTGCCTTTCGCCATGGTGATGTAGTCTTCAGCGAGCAGGTTAATCATGTTGTTACGCATGTTGACCAAGAAACCACCGATTTGAACAATCGAAGCACAGAACAGTGGGAGCACTGCGTGGTAACCAACGTCGCGAATAAATTCCCAACTTGTCCAATCTGGGATTGTGCCCGCGGTGTAAGCATAGCCGGTAGGGAACCAACGTAGACCGATAGCAAAGGTGAACATGGCTAGCATAGCGATAACCACTTGAGGTACCGCTTGAATCACTAGCATACCCGGTGTGATAAAGGTGTCGTAACGGCTGCCACGTTTCCATGCTGCAAAAATACCGAGCACAGAACCGATAGAGAACGAGATAATAACCGCTGTACCCGCAAGGAACAGCGACCAACCGAAAGCGCCGCCAAGCAGTTCATTCACACTTAAAGGATAAAATTTGATTGAAGTGCCGAGTTCCCAAGTCAGGATGCTTTTTATGTATGTCACATACTGAACATACCAAGGTCCATCCACAAAGCCGAGAAGCTGTTTCATTGCTTCGATACGCTCTGGAGTAACTTGTGCTGTTGCGTTAGCAAACATCATGGTGACTGGATCACCAGGCATGGCACGCGGAATAATAAAGTTTAATGTTGCTGCGACCAGCAACGCGGCAAAATAGAACGACAAACGTCTTAAAAAGTAACCCATAACTTACACCTTACTCACCCAGTTTTGTCCTGTCTCTGGTTTCAGGTCTCGCCCCTAGCGAATTTGAGAGCGAGAAATCCCCTGACGACGAGCGCCATATGTTTGCTTAACAACATGAGGGGATTTAGATAGGCGGCGCACAGCGTGCGCCGCAAGAAATGAACGTGTATTACTTAACTGGTTTCAGATCCAGTACGTGTAGTAGACGCTCTGGGATACCAGCCCAAACGCTTGGACGGCCCTGTGGATTTTCTTCATTCCACCAGCCAGTAAAGCGAGTGGTGTTGTACTGATACATCCATGCACCAGACATAACAGGGATAGTCACTTGGTTTTCAGCAATGATCTTCTGAATACCGTGAGCGATCGCTAGCTGCTCGTTTTTGTCTGCTGTTTTGTAGAAGCTGTCCAGCAGGCCATCTAGCTTTTGATCCTTGAAGAAGTGCATCGCGAAGCGTGGCATACCGTCACCAGATTGCAGTGCTGAGTTGTAGCCACTGTTCCAGTAAGTGTATGGGTCAGCACCGTGGAAGTAGTTGGTGTACGCAACATCGTAAGTACCTTCCAGCATAGCTTGGTTATAAACCGCGAACTCTGGAGTACGTGCACGAGCTTTGATACCTACTTCTTGTAGCTGCTCAACTGCAAGTTGAACTGTATTGTTGAAGTCAGTCCAGCCGTTTGGTGATTGGATCAGCAGTTCAAATGTTTTTCCTGATGGAGTTTCTACGAAACCGTCACCGTTAACATCTTTGAAGCCAGCTTTAGCCAATAGTTTCTTAGAACCTTCAACGTCATACGTGTTGAAGCCTTTGTACTTTTTGTGTGTCGCTTCATCAGACCATGCTTCGAATGCGTAGCCTAGACCTGATGCGAAGTCGTTCACTGTACCGCTACCGTAGAATGCGATGTCAATGATGGTTTGACGATCTAGAGCCATAGAGAATGCACGACGGAATTCAACGTTATCCAATGCTTCTTTTTTCGCTGCATCTGGGTTCTTGAAGTTTACTACGAACGCTTGAGTACCAGCTGCTGGGTACCAGTAGTGGTGGTTAGGGTTCGCTGCTGCGTAAGTGCGGTCGATATCTGGAACGAATGAAGAAGTCCAGTCGAGTTCAGAGTTAACGATTTTGCCCAATAGTTGGTCGTTGTTTGCGATTTGTGGAACACGCAGACAGTCAACTTCTAGGTTTGCTGCATCCCAGTAGTTCGGGTTACGACACTGGATGTACAGTTGTGGGGTGAAAGTATCGATCACTGTAAAAGGACCAGTACCTACTGGGTTTTCGTTAGTGAAAGTTGTTGGATCTTTTACTTCTTTCCATACGTGCTCAGCAACGATTGGAATCAGAGAAATTTCATAAGGTACGTTAGAGTTTGCTTCAGATAAACGGAAACGAACTTTGTACTCGTCTACTTTCTCAACGCTAGTTACCCACTTGTTGATACCACGTTGGTCAAGTTCAGGTTTCGCTTTCAGCAGATCGAAAGAGTAAACCACGTCGTCAGCTGTAAATGCTTCACCATCAGACCACTTAACGCCTTTGCGGATATCGAAAGTTACGCTCATCAGGTCGTCAGCCATTTTGTAGCTTTCAGCCAGACGGAATACAGGCGTGTTACCTTTCATTTCATTGAATACAACCAGAGGTTCGTAGATAAAGTCAGTGGTTGTACGCAGGTTAGTTGCTAGGTACGGGTTAAAGTTACGTACCATTGTAGGGTAGAAGTCTGGCACGATTGTGAGCTCACTACGTGCAAACGCTGGAGCTGAAACACTTGTTGCTGCTGCGATTACTGCTGCGGCTAGTGCTGTCTTTTTAATATTGGCAAGCATAGCTGTTCCTTACTAGTTGCTTTCATTTCACTAATGGATGGAATGTCATCAATTGATAAACACTCTCCAAGGCCTACCTCATAGTTTTTCACCCGTCGGAGGGAGGGGATAAATGAGTGGCCTGTAGGCCTTTGGCAGGAGTAAGAAAACACCTTGCCAAGAAATTTATCAATTCCAATTCCCGTTAAAAACGTCAAAACGCTTAACCCTCACGTCATTAACGTCAAAATGGCTTTTAATGTGTGATTTTTGTACAAAAAAGGCGAAGTGATGTAACTCGCAAAAGTCCGCTATTCGATCGCTGTTTGTTAGTGTTTACTAACTTTAAAATCCTTTATTGGTAACGTTTTTATAGGGTTTTTATATTAACGAGATCTCGCTCACTAGCCTGATTTTACGTTAATTTAATCGATTAAATTAAATCTGGCGAATTGTTGTGACCCCCTTCGCAATCTGAAACAAATGCTCAACGGTTAGAGGCGATTTAGCATTTTATGACCGCTTTCTGCCTCTTTTTATGGGTTAACGCAGGTATAGAATTTGCGCTTTTTTAATTACGTAAATCAAGTTTGAGTGATGAGATAAGACTGAGATAAATCGAAGAGCAGAAAGAGATATAAATGGGTTTTTAAGCCAATAAAAAACCCACCTGATGGTGGGTTTAGCTATTCAGAGTAGATTCACTCACTGGTCAGTAGCTTTTGCAGTTTATCGCGTTGCATTTCGATATGAGTACGATCTGGTCCTGGCTCTTTACAGTGCTCAAGAATGTAATCAAGCGAGTTTAGAACCGTTCTCCAGCGCGGTGTTTTAGGCAGTGTCTCAATCCGTAAATACTTGTCTAAGGTGCGAGTTTGTAAGGTGCTACGGTCTAAATAAACGCGCCACAGGCCACTTTGTTCTGCAAACGTGAACTTGCTTTGCCCTGAAACATTTTCCCAATAATTGAGGGCGCTGGTCATGGCTTCCACCAATACAGCACGCATCAAATCTTGTTTGGATTGATATTCTCCTGATGCTTTATCAGCTATGCGAGTAAACTCGCCACCGAGTTCTTTGAGCTTCTGCAGTTTATCTTTGTCACCCTCGAAAGCGTAACTAGAGAGCGCCTCTACAGCGGTTTCAAGATTGAAAATGCGCGCTGCGTTAATGCTGCCACCCACATTGAAAATGTACATGGCCTGTAATCCAGAGCCTTCCGGTAAACGCAGTACATCTGCCGACAGATGCTGTCGTACATCATCCACGTAAACGTCGATGTTGCCACAGTAATGTTCTTGCTCAATATTCAGGTATTTAGGTGCAATCAACTCTTCAGCATTCGAGCGTTTGAGCTGTTCTGGTGTGCGTCTAAATAAACGGGCGGCTGCTTCGTTAGCAAAGCGTACTTTGTTGCCTTCTTTGACGCATAGAATCGCTTCTGGTGCCGATTCTAATTGCTCTAACAAGCGTCCTTGCGTTTCGAGTAAGCTGGCCTCTACCATGGCACGATGCTTCAGCTCTTTTTGGAGCTGAGCATTTTCAATGCGCCGTAGTTCAGCTTTGCTGGCAGTGAGGTGGGCAACGATACGCGCAGCCAATTCCTGCTTATTAAAAGGCTTGGACAAATAGTCATTCGCCCCAGCTTCAAATCCACGTACTCGGTCATCAGATTGGTTAAGAGCGGTCAACATGATGATAGGGAGTTCTGCATGATCGTAAGTCTGTCTTAGTTTTTCACAGACTTGATAGCCACTCATGCCCGGCATCATTATGTCCAGTAACAAGAGCTCCGGTTTCTCACGCTGAATGGCTTCAAGCACTTCATGGCCATCTTGAGCAGTATGAACGCGATAACCTTCGAGACGTAAAAAACTGTCCAAGACTCTGAGGTTTACTGGCTCATCATCGGCGACAAGCAGAAGTGGGCCATGCTCATTTTCAGGCAGTGTACTTTGCTCTGGCAGCTCGGTATCTAAAATTTCCGGTGCTTGGAAATGAGGTAACTCAGTCAAACGAGCTTGGTCAATTTCCTCTTGTGTGGCCAGCGGCAGAGTAAAGCTGAATGTCGTACCAACCATAGGCTGGCTACTCACATAAAGAGTGCCGTTCATTAGCTCAATTAACTGACGACTAATGGAGAGCCCGAGTCCCGCACCTTGACGATAGCGGCTGGCATCGCGCCCTGCTTGGATTAAAGGTTCAAAGATCTGTTCAAGCTGCTCAGCAGGAATACCTTGTCCTGTATCCACGACTTGTACCCTGACTTTATCGTCAATATAGGTTGCTGAGATAACAATCTTACCTTCGGAGGTGTACTTGATCGCGTTACCGATCAGGTTATACAGAACTTGTTCTAAGCGTTGTGGATCGGCCGATACCCAGACAGGTTGCTCTGAGACTTGATTAATGATGCGCAGCGTTTTCTTGCCAAGCAAATGATTTGAAAGCTCAAGCACTAAACGGGTTGCACTCGATAAATCGACGGCACCTTTTTGGATATCCAACGCACCATAGCGCATTTTGTGGTAGTCCAGCAGGTCATCAACCAAGGTGGCTAAGCGTTGTCCACTACTGATGATGATGTCGAGCTGATACTTATGAGCGGCGGTCAATGGGCCATTGGCACCAGAGACTAACGCTTCAGCAATCCCGATCATACCATGCAGGGGAGTGCGTAACTCGTGCGATGTTGTCGCGAGGAATTCATCTTTGAGTTTGTTCGCGAGCTGCAATTCATCGTTTTGTTTACGAATGATCAGGAGATTGTTTTCTAGCTCTTTGTTTTGCGATTTGATCAGCGATATTTTTTCGCGTATGGAGCGCTGCATACGTTCAAAACTGACCGCTAATCGGCCAATTTCATCTTTACGCTCGGTATTGATCATAGCTTCATCAAGATCGCCTGCCGAGACTCGTTCTGCTGCCCAAGTTAGTTTCAACAGTGGGGAAGTAATGAAGTTGGATAGGTAATGGGAAGCAATGACCACTAAGACAATCGCCGTAAGCATCGCGAAAACAAAGAGCTTTTCTAACTGACGTACGCGAGCAAAGGCCTCTTTTTCTGGTAATTCTACTACTAACGCCCAATGAATACTTTTCAGATTAATTGGGGCGTACGCAGCAATGATCTCTTCATCATCGGTATTGGTGTAAGTGCCGACAGAACGTTTTCCAGATAAGGCTAAATCGACCACTTCTTTGCTTTTTTCAACTGCAACTTCAGCGGAAGTTAAGGTTCTTGAACGATGATCTTGGCCAACCAAAATGGTTTGCATCGATGGATTGCTACTGCCATCCGCGATCAGCTTAGTGATCGCATTACTTGGCAGGCGGAACATAGCGTAACTGTGCAAATACCCTTGTTGAATGATGGGTGCACCGAGCCAAGCGTATTGTTTTCCATCTTCTTGCACAAAGTCAGAGATAACCACAGGTGTGAAATCTTCGTTAGTCTTGCGCTGTTCATTAACGGTTTGCTCGAGGCGTTTAAAGGTACTCCCCAGACTGGAATCTTTATATTTTCCCGTTAATAAGTTGGTTCCGAAGTTGTCATATTTATAGATGGAGTAAACAACGTTGCCTTCAATGTCTACCAGCAATATGTCGTCAAAGTCCGAACGTTTCAGCAGTTCTAAATAAGCCCAATGATAACGTTTGTGCAGGAGCCGATAGCGTTCACTGCCCACATAGCTACTTGATTGCGGCAGTACTGAGGTTTTTATTTGATCACCTGAGCCCGGTATATAGCGCTGTTGGGCATGCTCGCGTGCCGCTTCAATGCTGACATCTAAGCGCTGGAAGGCGTTTACTAAGCCATAAAAGCGACCACCACTGGCATAAGCGAGTTCGGAACGGACAAAACCCATCACTTCCGACTCTTTGGCCATCATATAATCGATCACTTGCTGCTGTTTGGTATCACGCACTGAGACAAGGTAAGAGGTGCTTTGCTCTTCCAAATCTTTACTGTGTGAATGGAGGAAAAACAGCGCTGTGATGGTTAATGGAATAATACTGAGTGCCAGAAATGCCGCCATTAGCGTATTTTGCAGGCGCTTGAATTTTTGTTTTCGATAGAACCTAAACATAATTAAGGCATTACTTTTGGTGAAACTCTGTGGCGATCGCCAAGCATGAGTGGGTGATTGACAAGAAAAACCTAAAGTAACGAAATTAACGAGTTTTTTTACTTTGACAAGTAAGTCCAAGCTAAAGCGTGGGCATAGACGCAAAAAACGCGAGGAGAATGCCGCTTTCAGCGATGATTTACGTTAAAAGCGGCAAAATGTAATGAGTTATTTTTTTGCGTGATAGATAGCGAATTTACTGGTTTTCGCTGCAATATCGCAGTGGCCAAACGCTTGCTCAATGATGGGCGGATATTTCAAAAAGCTATTCGCTACCACCCAGATGGAGCCAATTTGGGTGAGGTGATTAACGGATTCTTCCAATAAGCGTTCTGTGGCGCTGTAGCTGGTATCCAATCCTGAGTGGAATGGTGGATTGGTAACAATATAGTCGTACTTGTGCTTGGTGTCTGAAAACATATCCGATGGGTAAACCGTGCCACGCAACTGGTTAGCGAGTAAGGTTTCTTGGCTAGAACGGATCGCCAGTGCGCTGATGTCAGTCATCTCTAATTCAATATTAGGATTGAGTTTCGCCATGACACAGCCAAGTACACCTGCACCACAGCCGATATCGATGACTTTGCCACTGAGCGTAGGCAAAGTATCAAGTAGCAGCCGACTACCTAGGTCAAATTCACCGTGGCTAAAGACGCCGGGTAAACTACGAATGGTGAGATCATGGCCTTGATAGCTTACTGAATAGGACTTAAACCATTGCTCAATATCAAAAGCCGCAGGCGAGTTAACACATTGTCCCCAATAGAATGAGCAGCGGCGCGCTGAGTCATATTTGTGGATTGGCCCATAAGGTGCGAACATCTTTTCAATGCTTTTTACGCCAGAGCGATTTTCGCCAACGACAACAATTTCTGTCCCTGTACCGAGCTTTGCAAGCAGCATGGCGAGCAGGTATTCCGCTTCTTGTTTGGCTTTTGGCCAGTAGAGCAGGATCAAATCAGCGTTGATTTCATCAGCGAGTTGTTCGCCGAAGTAACAGTTAATCTCAGAATATTGTTTGAGCTGAGAATAGTAGCCGTAGTGAGTGGTAAACACGGAAACAGAGGCGCAATGTTGACGGAGTTCGACCGGAAAACGATCTTCTGCTTCGCCCGCAACCAAAACATGCTTATCAGCAAAATAGTCGAGTTGGCGAAGGGCGATTTCAGTCGGGGCGGTATAGTGTTGCATGGCGCGCTCTACTCAAGAAAAGGGGGCAGATTTTCGCACACTCTGCCCCTTGAATGAAGCCTTTTACTGATCTTCAGCTTTTATCTTGTTGGTCTAAAAATCCACGAAACTCTTCTTCGTAGATATTAAAGAGCACCATTGTGATAGCAAAAATCAGCGGGCCGTAAATTAAGCCAATCAAGCCAAACAACTGAATACCACCAAGTAGTGAGAAGAAAATCATCAGCGTGTTCATGCCTGCACTGCCTTGCATCAAAAATGGGCGCAGCAGGTTATCAATCGACCCCACCACCGCAATGCTCCAGATGGCGAGGAAGATGGCCCATGTGGTTTCGCCAGTTAAAAACAGATAGAGCGTTGCTGGAATCCAAATCAAAGCAGTACCAACAACTGGGATGAATGAAGCAAATCCCATCATGGTTCCCCAAAATAGCCCAGGGAATCCGGCTAACCACATACCAATCCCACCCGCTAAGCCTTGAGCTATCGCAGTTAAGAACGAACCCATGACCGCTGATTTAGAGACGTTTTCAATTTCACTGAGCAAACGGTCTTCTTGGCTGCGCGATAGGGGCAAAATATGGCGGATAGCACTGATGATCTTGTCGTGATCACGCAGTAAGAAGAACAGCACAAACAGCATCAGGAAAAAATTCATCACAAAACTGGTCGCATCGCCGAGAATTTTTGCGCTAATACTGACTAAATTACTGCCGAAAGTGGTAGCAAACTGGCCGATGCGCTGCGCGATCTGTTGTGGGCTAATTTCTTCAAATGGCAGATAGTGGTTAGCTAAACTGAGCCCTTTTACGATCCAAGGGTGGCTAAACAACTCTTGAATTCCACCGTGTGTCACCCAAGCATATAGGTTTTGAGAGAACTTCGAACCTTGCTGAACAATAGCGCCGAAGATAAATAGTAACGGGATTACTATGATGACGGTGAGCACTACACAGGATAAAAAGGCGGCGAAGTTATCGTGTGAAGGGAGTTTTTTTTCAAACCACTCGTGGATCGGGAACATCAATAAAGAAATGATGAAAGCCATCACAATCGAGTTGATATAAGGCTCGACTAACCAATAACAAGCGAGTGCAGAAGCCAGCAAGGCCACGACTAACACGCGATGACTGGAGGCTAATTTGATTTTTTCTGACACGGGAGTTGTCCACCTGAAGGAAATTGTAGAGTTATAATGACGCCAATTCAGTCGCTTAGCAATGCGGAGGTCGATATGGGTTGCTGTGATAAAAATGAATGCTGCGACAAGAAAGCTAAACGTAAGCCGATCCCATGGTTTTCGTTAGTGATTGTAGTTTTAGTGCTAGTGACTATTTATTACTGGCAATAAAAAAGGCAGCGTGTGCTGCCTCTATCATTAAGCGTTTGGTCAAAACTAAGCTTTTGCTTCGGCTGCCAAAATTGCAAAGCTACGGTCAGCGGCTTCCAGCGTGGCTTCAATCTCTTTTGAGCCGTGGGCTAGAGAAGTAAAGCTCGCTTCAAATGCGGATGGTGCTAAGTAAACACCGTGCTGTAGCATCAAATGGAAGAAACGCTTGAAACGTTCAACATCGCAACGTGCAACATCTTCATAGCAGGTAACGCGCTCTTGCTCAGTAAAGAAGAAGCCGAACATGCCACCCACTTGGTGTACAAGCAGTGGGATGCCGTGTTGATCAGCGAGTGATTTGAAACCATCAGCCAACTGTTTGGTTTTCGCTGCTAAGCGTTTTTCGTTGCCTTCTTGACGTAGCAAGTTCAAGCACGCATAACCTGCCGCCATAGCAATTGGGTTACCAGACAAAGTACCTGCTTGGTAAACAGGACCCGTAGGTGCGATGTATTGCATGATTTCACGACGGCCACCGAAAGCACCCACTGGCATACCGCCACCAATCACTTTACCTAGCGTAGTTAAGTCAGGCTTAATGTTGTAGTGTGCTTGAGCGCCGCCTAGAGCAACACGGAAACCTGTCATCACTTCATCAAAAATCAGCAGTGCGCCTTCTTGGTCACAGATTTCGCGCAGCCCTTCGTGGAAGCCTTCTACTGGTGGGATACAGTTCATGTTGCCCGCTACAGGTTCAACGATAATACACGCGATTTCGCCTTTATTAGCGGCAAATAGCTCGCGTACTGAGTCTAAATCGTTAAAACGTGCAGTTAAGGTATGTTTAGCAAAATCTGCTGGTACACCAGGTGAGCTTGGTTGGCCAAGCGTTAGAGCGCCAGAGCCAGCTTTAACTAGCAAGCTGTCAGCGTGACCATGGTAACAGCCTTCAAATTTGATGATTTTATCGCGGCCTGTGTAACCACGAGCTAGGCGGATTGCACTCATGGTCGCTTCAGTACCTGAGTTCACCATGCGCAGTTGTTCCATTGACGGAACTAGCTCAGAAACCAATTCGGCCATGGTGATTTCCATTTCAGTAGGTGCACCGAAACTTAGACCACGTTGTGCAGCTTGAATGACAGCCTCACGGATTACCGCATGGTTATGGCCAAGAATCATTGGTCCCCATGACCCTACATAATCAATGTACGCTTTACCATCGGCATCAAAAATCAGCGCACCATCGGCACGATCAATGAAAATCGGTGAACCACCAACCCCGTTAAATGCACGAACAGGGGAGTTCACACCACCAGGAATGGTGGTTTGCGCCTTTTGATACAACTCGGCTGATTTGGTCATGCTAGTTTCCTCTTATGATGAATCGGACCAATTTTGGGGCGCATTGTACGCCTATGCTCCATAGGGTGAAATGTTTTCGCTACATTTTGATCGATTTTCCCTGCCCGCAACCCAAAAATATCGAGAAAGAAAGCGAATTTATCCGGCAAAATCGTTCGTATTAAGGCTAATACTTGAACGGCCAACTCAGGTATTAGATAATCGCTGCCATTATCACTATTAGATGTGTAGCGCATCACTCTGATGAATGTCGCTGCATTTTCCACGAATGAGAGAGGTCATCGTGAGCGAAGTTAATGTTCCATTATCCTTTTCTGATGCAGCAGCAAAGCGCGTTAAAGCGTTGATCGCTGAAGAAGAAAATCCATCTTTAATGCTGCGTGTTTACATTACCGGTGGTGGTTGTAGCGGTTTTCAATACGGTTTTACCTTTGATGAAACAGTCAATGAAGGCGATACCAAAATTGAAAATAGTGGGGTAGTTCTGGTTGTTGACCCGATGAGTTTGCAATACTTGATTGGTGGTGTGGTCGACTATACAGAAGGTCTTGAAGGTTCAAGATTCTTTGTTAATAACCCAAATGCAACGACGACTTGTGGTTGCGGCGCATCATTTAGCGTCTAATCCTGATATACATCGGGAAGAATAAGGCCAGTCGAGGAACTCGATTGGCCAATACTACGTATTAGGATGTTGCGTAGTTATTACAATAAGGAATGTTTATGTTTCCGGTAAAAACATCTGCACGTCAAGTTCGCGATTATGTTTTCCATCAACCTTGGTTGATTTCTCTCTTCTTTATTATTGTGTTGGTGATATGGCTTGGTTTAGGCCGTCCCCATGCACAAGAAACTCAAACCGCAGCAGAAATACAGGTACCACTGGCTAAAGTGGGGTATCAGACTTTTACTGCATCTCAAACCGATAAAGTTATTGAGCTGTACGGGCGAACGGCACCGGATCGTCAAGCCAAAATTGGTGCAGAAATTGCGGGTCGAATTATCGATATCAAGATCGTTAAAGGCCAAGCAGTCAATAAAGATCAGATCATTGCTTTGATTGATAAAGGCGATCTGGATGCTCAATTAGAGCGAGCTAAAGCCCAACTGAAGGTTCGTCAGCAAGAATTTAATGCTGCCAGTGCGCTGAAAAATAAAGGCTTACAAGGCGAAGTGGCGTTTACCAATGCGGCCGCTGCACTGACCGATGCTCAATCGTCGCTGAGTACAGTTCAACGCTTATTAGCCAATACCCAAGTGCGCGCCCCGTTTGATGGGTTAGTCGAGACATTGCCTATTGAGAAGGGCGATTTTGTGGGTATTGGTGATCCTGTGGCTTCCATCATCGATTTGCATAAATTGGTGATCGAAGCGGATGTGAGTGAGCGACATATCCAACACGTCCAACTGGGGCAATCGGCACGAATTCGTTTTATTGATGGAAGCGATACACAAGGCAAAGTGCGTTATATCTCAAGGCTTTCTTCTCCAGCCACAAATACTTTTGCGATTGAAGTGGAAGTGGATAACCCGCAGCAAGCCATTCCTGCTGGCGTTAGTGCCGAGGTAGAACTTAGTTTAATGACTCAAGCGGCCATCAAAATTACTCCTGCGATGCTAGCTCTTGATGAAGTAGGCAATCTTGGTGTCAAAACCTTGCAGGGTGATCGAGTACGGTTTGTTCCCATTCAACTGGTTAAAGCAGAACAAGATGGGGTTTGGTTAACCGGGCTTGGCGAGCAAGTAGACATTATTACTCGTGGACAAGGTTTTGTACGCGATGGTGATACTGTACTACCGACCAAACTGACAAAAAACTAGGAGTCGCACCATGTTTACTGTGATTGATGCGGCGCTGTCTCGTACGCGCACCATGTTGACCTTATTGGTGTTTATTCTGGTGGCTGGGGTAGCTACCTATCTGACGATTCCGAAAGAATCGAGTCCCGATGTTACGATTCCAATCATTTATGTTTCTGTTAGCCATCAAGGTATTTCTCCCGGAGATGCTGAGCGGTTGATTGTTCGCCCTTTGGAGCAAGAAATGCGCTCTATCGAAGGGTGAAAGAGATGACGGCGACGGCTTCTGAAGGTCATGCCTCTGTCGTTTTGGAGTTCAATGTCGGTGTCGATTTGGCTAAAGCTATGGCGGATGTGCGTGATGCCGTCGATCTCGCAAAACCGAAATTGCCTACAGACAGTGATGAGCCCATTGTTAACGAAGTAACATTAGCGGCTGAGCAGCCTGTTTTATCTGTCGTGCTTTACGGTACGGTTCCGGAACGAACAACGGTTCAAATTGCACGCCAGCTACGTGACAAGTTGGAGAGTTATCGTCAGATCCTAGAAGTGGATATCGCGGGTGATCGCGACGAGATAGTCGAAATTGTGGTGGATCCATTATTGATGGAAAGCTACGGGCTTGATCAAAGTGACATCTATAACCTGATTGCTCTCAATAACCGAGTGGTTGCGGCAGGTTTTGTTGATACGGGATATGGCCGTTTTTCCGTTAAAGTGCCTTCGGTTTTTGATTCCTTGAAAGATGTGTTGGAGCTGCCAATTAAGGTTGATGGCAAGCAAGTGATCACGTTTGGTGATGTGGCAACTGTTCGTCAATCCTTCAGGGATCCAGAAAGTTACGCCCGCTTGGATGGCAAACCTGCGATTGTGCTCGATATTAAAAAGCGCTCAGGTGAGAACATTATTGAAACCGTAGAGCTGGTTAAGGCGGTTTTAACGGAAGCACAAGCTCGTGAAGGTTGGCCGAATAACCTGCTGGTAAAAACGATTTGGGATGAGTCAGAAGATGTCAAACTCATGCTCAACGATCTGCAAAACAACATACTTTCCGCAATTATCCTCGTGGTGATTGTGATTATCGCTATCTTAGGTGGACGCACTTCACTGCTGGTTGGAGTTTCCATTCCCGGCTCATTTTTGACTGGCTTATTGGTTTTGGCTGTATTTGGCCTGACAGTAAATATTGTTGTGCTGTTTGCTCTGATCATGGCCGTCGGCATGTTGGTGGATGGTGCCATCGTAGTGACTGAATTTGCTGATCGGCGAATGCAAGAAGGTGTGCATCGCAGTGAAGCTTATCGTGATGCCGCAAAACGCATGGCATGGCCGATCACCGCATCAACCGCTACTACGTTAGCCGCGTTTGCTCCGTTATTGTTTTGGCCAGATGTGACTGGCGAGTTTATGAAATACCTGCCACTGACTTTGATGGCGACCCTCACTGCTTCTCTAGTGATGGCATTGTTGTTTGTCCCGGTCTTAGGCAGTTTGTTTGGTCGCCCACAAAAAGTAACCCAAACCAATCAAACTCGAATGGTTGCCCTGCATAACGGGGATTTTTCGCAAGCGACAGGTATCACTAAGGCCTACTACCTCACCTTGGCGATTGCGATACGCCATCCCATCAAGATTTTATGTGCTGCATTATTGATGTCGGCAGCGATAGCTTTTACTTACGCGAAAGCAGGTTTAGGCGCTGAATTCTTCCCGGAAGTTGATCCTCCGTTTTTCTCCGTCAAAGTACGCTCGTATGGCGACTTGTCGCTAGATGAAAAAGATCGAATCATGCGGGATATTGAGCAAGTGATGCTTGGGCACAGTGAATTTGAAAGCGTTTATACCCGTACGGGTGGGGATGATGAGATCGGGGTGAGTGCAGATCACTCCGGTTGATTGGCAGTATCGTCGCACGGTAAAAACCATCATTGAAGAACTTAAACAGGTTACTGACACTTTTCCTGGTGTCGAAATCGAATATAAGTTCCTGATGCGGGACCTCCGGTTGAACACGATCTCGAGATTGAGCTTTCCGCTCGATTACCAGGAGCCTTGGATAAAGCCACGAAACAGGTCAGAGCGTGGGCTGAGGCCAATCCAGCATTGACCAATTTGAGTGATAAAGGCAGCAAGCCGGGTATTGATTGGAAAATCGATATTCGACGTGATGATGCTTCGCGCTTTGCGGCAGATGCCACTTTGGTCGGCAATACCGTTCAATTCGTAACGAATGGCCTCAAAATTGGCGATTATCTTCCCGATGATAGCGATGAAGAAGTGGATATTTTAGTGCGTTATCCAAGTGAGTATCGGGATATCGGACGTTTTGACCAGTTGCGAGTGAAAACAGCGCAAGGTTTAGTACCACTCACCAATTTTGCTCAAATCACTCCAGAGCCGAAGCAAGATACGATTCATCGTGTTGATGGGCGAAGAGTGATCAGTGTGATGGCTGATCTTAAAGAAGGTTACAATTTAGCACTGGAGTTGCCTGCCATTGAACAAGCGTTGCGAGAGTTAAATTTGCCTAGTGGTGTGGAGTTTCGAATTCGCGGTCAAAATGAAGAGCAAGAGCACTCAGCCGCGTTTCTAGAAAAAGCCTTTATGGTTGCGCTGGCAGCGATGGCGATCATATTGATCACTCAATTTAACAGCTTCTACCAAGCTTTCTTAATTCTCACTGCGGTAATTTTCTCGACTGTGGGAGTGTTTGCTGGACTACTGATATTCCAAAAGCCGTTTGGGATCATCATGTCAGGGATTGGGGTTATTGCGTTGGCAGGCATTGTGGTCAATAACAACATCGTGTTGATTGATACCTATAACCAATTACTAAAGCGTGGTTTGAGCCGTGAAGAAGCGATATTACGGACTGGGGTTCAACGTCTGCGTCCAGTACTACTGACAACCGTCACCACTATTTTGGGTTTGATGCCTATGGTGCTTGAGATGAATATCGACATCATCAACCAGAAAATAGAGTTTGGTGCTCCGAGTACACAATGGTGGTCACAGCTTGCTACTGCCGTTGCGGGAGGGCTGGCCTTCGCTACTGTGCTCACTCTTGTGTTGACGCCTTGTTTGTTGATGTTAGGGCGTCAGAAAGCGTTAAAGCGTGAAGAGGTAAAAGTTAGCGATTAGTTTTTTCGAGAAATCCAACTCAATATCTACAATAAAGGCCAGCATTGAATGCTGGCCTTTATCATGAGAGAAACAGAGATCTTACTGATTAGCGTAAAGCAACTGACTGTAACGCTCCAGTTTGGCCATTCGTTGTTTGGCGTTAGCAATAAAGGTTTCTTTTGCTTTACCACTCAGTGATTGTGCTTGTGGCAACTCAACAGTACGAGGGTTTTTGTGTACACCGTTCACCAAAAACTCGTAGTGCAAATGTGGCCCAGTAACACGTCCTGTCCCCCCTAATGTACCAATGCTCTGTCCTTGCTTCACTCGCTGTCCTGTTTTTACCAATCGGCGCTGTAAGTGTAGGTACTTGGTAATGTAAGTATTACTGTGGCGAATATAGACGTAATTACCGTTGAATTGGTTGTAGCTTGATTTCTCAACTACACCGTCACCTGCTGCCCAAATAGGAGTGCCAACAGGGGCAACATAATCGGTACCTCGGTGTGCTTTAACCTGCCCGGTAACAGGGTGCAAGCGGCGAGGATTAAAGTTAGATGAAACGCGACGGAAATCGAGTGGTGAGCGCAAAAAGGCTTTTTTCATCGCTCTGCCATTTTCATCGTAATAGTTACCAGTGTTGTCATCTAAAATTGCGGTAAAAGTGGAGCCTTGGTTGGTAAAGGTTGCAGCAATAATATTACCTCGGCCAATCACAGTGCCTTCCACGATTTTTTCTTGGTAAAGCAATTTGAACTGATCGCCTTCACGAATATCGAGTGCAAAGTCGATATCCCAACCAAATAAACCCGCCAATTCCATAATTTGGTTTGCACTCAGACCCGCCGCCATCCCGGCATTCCAGAAGCTGGAGGTGATTTTTGCTTCTGCGTAATTGAATTGATAGAAAACTTCTTTCTTATCAAACTCGGAAGTAAAACCGGAATCAGAACGAGTAACAACAAAGGTTTCGTAGGGGCTAATGGTACGCTTAAGCTGAACTAACTGATTGTTTTCATCAAAACCAAATTTCAACTCGTCTTTCGGCATCAATTTGGATAACTGGCTGTTGATGTCACTGTTACTTGAGGTCAACTCATAAAGAACTCGAGAAGAGAGACCTGCTCGCTGAAACAGCACCGCAGCACTTTCACCATTCCGTACTTGATATGTTTCCCAGCGTAACAAAGCGGTTGGTGCTTGTGGGTCATCATTAGTGGAAAAAAGCTCGTTATCTAGAGTGATAGGGTAATGACGGCCGATTTCTAATTGGGAGTTGGGGTTGCGTAAACTTTCGGCATTGGGAAGAAAAAAAACGGCAAAAACAATAATGGCGCTAAAAGCGGTGATTAACACGCGGTGCAGCCAAGGGAGACGAGTGAAAAGTGAAAGCATATTCAGTTCAAATTCATTTAATTACTAACAAAATCGCTGTGGAATAGTCTAACTGGTTTCAAAATGCATCGCTATTCAAGTAATATGTCCCACTATCATATTTTTGCCAAATCTGTGGGAGTGAACAAGAATGGCGAGTATTGAAGCCGCTTTAGCTGAGATTAAACGTGGTGTTGAAGAGCTGATTCCAGAAGAAGAGTTAATCGCTAAGCTCAAAGAAAATCGTCCGTTGAGAATTAAGTTGGGTGCAGATCCAACGGCTCCGGATATCCATTTAGGCCACACAGTAATCCTCAATAAGCTTCGTACTTTCCAGGATTTAGGTCATGACGTGACATTTCTGATTGGTGACTTTACTGGAATGGTCGGTGATCCAACAGGCAAAAACACCACTCGCCCACCACTGACTCGCGAAGATGTACTGCGTAATGCAGAGACCTATAAGCAGCAAGTGTTCAAGATTCTTGATCCCGCGAAAACCAAGATTCAATTTAACTCTGAGTGGTTATCACAACTTGGTGCAGAAGGCATGATCCGTCTGGCTTCAAACCAAACAGTGGCTCGTATGTTAGAGCGTGACGATTTTAAAAAGCGTTATAACAATGGTCAGCCAATTGCGATTCATGAATTTATGTATCCTCTGCTACAAGGCTACGATTCAGTCGCAATGGAAACCGATGTGGAGCTAGGCGGTACTGATCAGAAGTTTAACTTGCTAATGGGACGTGAATTGCAAAAAGCCAACGGTCAAAAACCACAAGTGGTATTGATGATGCCGCTGCTGGTGGGACTGGATGGCGAGAAGAAGATGTCCAAATCGGCGCACAACTATATCGGTGTGAGCGAAGCTCCAAGTGAAATGTTTGGCAAAATCATGTCGATCTCTGATGATCTGATGTGGAGCTACTACGAGCTGCTCTCTTTCCGTCCGTTAGAGGAAATTGCTCAGTTCAAAGCAGATGTGGCGAATGGAACTAACCCTCGTGACATCAAGATCTTACTGGCGAAAGAGATTATTGCTCGTTTCCATACTGAAGCCGATGCGGATGCTGCAGAGCAAGAGTTCATCAACCGTTTCCAGAAAGGTGCGATGCCAGAGGAAATGCCAGAATTTGAATTCGACTCAGGTATTGCTATCTCGAATCTGCTCAAAGATGCAAGCCTTGTCGCCTCAACCTCTGATGCGCTGCGTATGATCAAGCAAGGCGCAGTTAAACTTGATGGTGAAAAGTTAGAAGACGCAAAACTGGTACCAGCTTGCGGTACCGCTGTTTATCAAGTTGGCAAACGTAAGTTTGCTCGTGTGACAATCAAGTAACGTTTTCACTCGATTCTATATAATAAAAAAGCGCCGAAAGGCGCTTTTTTATTAGCGTTAAATATTCATAGTCTACGATGAGCTACTCATTGAAACCCTTGGGCTAATTGGGTTGAGAGGCCAATCGATTCAGTTCAATCAACTGTTGGTAAAGCTGAGTTTCAAATTGAATGATAGGCGACTCTACAGCAACTTCAGGGTTGGGCTTAGGTGGAAAATAGTCGGTCACAAACTGTACAAATAGCGTTGTCGGGTGATTGTTTTCATCAACAACAAACCCTGCCATGTTATAGGTACCATAGAGGGAACCACTTTTGGCTTTTATTTGCCCACTGATTTGTGGTGCTCGCATACTACGTCGGTATTGTAGTGTGCCGGATTCACCAGACGAAGGCAGCAGATCAATCAAACCTAGTTTTGCGTCATGTTGATACAGATAGCGCAATGTATCGAGCATTACTTGTGGGCGCATTCGGTTATTACGCGAAAGGCCAGAGCCATCAGCTAGCTGAGTATCCTCTAACGAAATCCCCGTTCTGGAATAAAAGATTTGCTTAATCGCTTGCGTACCATTGGAGAAACTACCAGGTTGCAGATAAAAATGATGACCTAAGGTTTTGGTCAAGGTGTCCGCAATCAGGTTATCCGATTCCTGCAGCATGGTTTTGAGCAGAACGGGTAATGGCTCTGACTGATGATAAGCGATTTTCTGTACTTGCTTAAAATTCGCTTTGCCAACTCTAACTTCACCTTTGAGTTCAATATTAAGCTGGGCGAGTAGGCGATAGACGATACGTTGAGCATAAAGCCCAGTATCTTGAACAGCAAATTTGAGGGGTAAAGGCTTGTCACGCACAGCTAAACAGCCATCTAATTTATAGTGGTTCTCAGAGCTCGTCGTGAGTTCTAAATCACACAGTAGGCTTTCTTGTTCGCTTTTACTGACACTAATGGCTTGAGATTGAACATGAACAGGGTATTGCTCAGGAACATAGACACGCGTTTTACCCTGTTTCTCAGTATAAATCGAAGCTTGAATGCAATTTCCGTCAAGGTTAATAGCACTCGCTGGTGCGCTGTAACAGACGCCTAAAATATCCCAAGGCCAACCAACGGCACGCTCATAACCGCTAAAAATGCTGTTATCCAGCCATAAGTCACCATTAATTTTTCCACCAGCTTGTGATTTAAGCTCTTTTAATAATGCCGTTAGATGGGCGGTAGTCAGCGTGGGGTCTCCAGAAAATTCAATTGCCCAATCTTGTCCTGAACGGACTAAATCGGTACGAAAGCGGAATTCATCGCCCAGCTCTAATTTTGCAGCGAGTGCGGTCAAAATTTTTTGTGTGCTTGCAGGGGGGTAATAAAGATGTGTATTGAGTTCGAGTGTTGTTTCCTTTGAAACAGTATCTTCTACCATTAATGCATAACGAGATCCTGCTGGGAGCTTGTTGATGGCCGAATTGACTAGACTTTCAGCATAAACAGAGGAAACGCAAAGTAAGCCGAAAAAGAGTAAGAGCCAACGAGGCTTGATTGGTAAAGACATTGCCAAAAACTTCCAGAGAGAACGTTGCTGAAGTATAGCCAGATAGAAAAACGCCTGCTAGTTAGCAGGCGTTTGGCGTGTGACGTTAAGTCAACAATTAGAAGTCGTAACGTAGACCGATAGCCAGTTCGTCTTCAGCGTCGATCTTAGTTGCTACACCGTTACCACCAACTTTACCCAACACATCGCCAGAATCAATCATGTTGAAGTTGTAAGAGATGTAAGTACGGAAGTTAGGCTTGAAGTAGTAAGTCGCGTCGATAGCAAAGTTATTTGCTGAAGTTTCGCTGTTAGTTTCTGCGTTGTTGTAAGTTGTAGTGAACGCAGCTTGGCCTAGTTTGTATGCAGCAGCCAGCTCGTAACCAGTGTAATCACCGTTAGTTGCAGCTTTTTCACCGTCAGTGAATAGACCTGCGAAGTACAGGTTTTCCATACGGTAAGAAGCAGCTAGCATGTATTCGTTTTGCTCATCTTGATCTGCATAACCAGCACCTACGTTGAAGCCAGTGTCACCGAATGCGTAGATAGCAGACAGTGAGTAACCGTCTTGACCGTTGTCTTCGTATTTGTCGGCAGCAGTATTTTCTGTACGATCAGCAAAACGGTAGCTTGCTTTCACGCCTAGGTCAGCAAATTGACCTTTATATGCCAACATGTTGTCTACGCGGTCTGCAACAGCGATTTTGTCTGCTGCTGAGTTACCGTGGTAAGACATGATATCAGTGAAGTCAGTGATTACGCCCAGTGCGCCGTCGTTTTTACCGTAAGTCACTTCACCAAAAGTACCGCCGATACCAGCGTAGGTGTAACGGTTTTCTAGGCTACCTTTGTTATCAGTGCTGCCGTTGTCAGCAGTAGTGAATTCGCCTTCATAGAAACCCACACCGTACAGGTTGTCGTTGATTTCAGCTTTACCCAAGAAGTTCAGACGTACACGAGATTTGTCTTCCGCTTTACCATCTTTCATAGATAGGCGCGCTTCTGCACGGCCACCGATCTCCAGAGAAGTTCCTTGCGCGCTGTAAACGGTTGAACCCGCTTTATCACCACTTTGGTTAATGCCTTCAGCGTAAGCACCAGTAGCCACTGCAGCAGCTGATACAGCAAGAGCAATCAGAGTCTTGTTCATCTTATTAAGTCCTAATTTATTGTCCATAAATTTGATTTGCTTGATTTTGCGACGCACGTATCGTCTATCGAAGTTGGCTATAAATCAAGTTTCATATGTCATAAATATGTCAAAATTTGACAAACATAAGGAACTTGATCGTTTTGCCAGTTTCGTGGGTATTTTTGTACTCCCAAAGTTCCGCTATCAGTTAGTAAAATGATATAAATCTGACTTATGAACACTGTTTTATTGTTGGTAAAAAATTATCAACTCATTGATTTTAAATGGTTTTGCGTTGGTGGTTTCAGTTGTTTTTTTTAAGGGTGAAAGTCATTTTTTTTATTTTTTTTTACTGTGATTGAGTAAATTTCCCCCTTTTTAATTGTGCTTAAGATCACATATAAAAAGCGCAAATAGGATTTCGAGTAAATTCATCTCGCAAATCTTGAATTTGGATGATTTAGCTCTTAACTTTGTTTACACTTTGATTAATCCAAATGGTTCAACACAGACCCGACCCGGTTTAGGATGTTGGGTAATTTTTTATTGTCCAAAGAAAGACTTTGGCGCAGAGGTAGATGATGGAAAAAGTTCCAATGACAGTGCGTGGTGAAAAACTACTGCGTGAAGAACTCGATAGACTCTTAAAACTCAGACCAAAAATTACTGAAGCGATTGCCGAAGCTCGCGAGCTTGGCGATCTGAAAGAAAATGCGGAGTACCACGCTGCACGTGAAGAGCAGGGTATTTGTGAAGCACAAATTCGTGATATCGAATATAAGCTGTCAGTAGCTCAAGTGATCGATGTCACTGGCATGGATAATTCAGGCAAAGTGATCTTTGGATCTACTGTCACTGTTATCGATGTGAATACGGATGAAGAGAAAACGTATCAGATCGTGGGTGACGATGAAGCTGATATCAAATCTGGTCGTATTTCAGTTAACTCACCAATCGCAAGAGGCTTGATTGGTAAGTTTGAAGGCGATGAAGTTGCAATTGCAACGCCTGGCGGTGATAAAGTTTTCGAAATTGACCGTGTTGAGTACCTATAAACCTAGTCATTCGAAAATTAAAAAAGGTCGCAGATGCGACCTTTTTTGTTCATCTATTGGCTGACTATTTGCGTGGCAATTCGATTTTGCGTTGCTGAGACTGGCGATAAAGTACAAGAACTTTACCAATTACCTGTACTTTTTCAGCACCAGTTTCGCGAACAATTGCGTCAACGATCAATTGCTTAGTTTCACGATCTTCCGAAACGACTTTAACTTTAATCAGTTCGTGGTGATCAAGCGCAATTTCGATTTCCGCCAGCACAGCTTCTGTTAATCCGTTTGCGCCCATTAACACAACAGGTTTTAAGTTGTGTGCCAAGCCTTTCAGATGCTGCTTTTGTTTGTTGCTTAGGTTCATTACGCGGCCAAATTTATTTAATATTAGGGTTGAAAACCGTCATTTTAACGCCATCTATTCTAGAAGACTATATTTTCTACCAGACTTTCTTGGATAGCGGTGACTTAGTTAGGAACAAAATGAGTAAACAGAAACACTCGGCGAGTTCAACTCGCTGGTTAAAAGAGCATTTTGACGACAAATATGCTAACGAAGCTAGGAAGAAAGGCTTCCGTTCTCGTGCTATCTTCAAAATAGAAGAGATCCAAAATAAAGACAAACTTCTCAAACCAGGTATGACCGTGGTCGACCTTGGTGCAGCACCGGGTGGATGGTCACAGTTTGCAGCGAAAGTTGTGGGTGAGGGTGGACGCGTGATCGCTTGTGACCTTTTGCCTATGGAATCAATTGCAGGTGTTTCTTTTTTGCAAGGTGACTTTCGCGAAGAAGCGGTACTCAATGCATTATTGGATCGCATCCAACCGGAAATGGTGGATGTGGTGATGTCTGATATGGCACCGAATATGGCAGGTAACCTATCGGTTGATCAACCACGAGCTATGTATCTTGTCGAATTGGCACTGGATATGTGTCGACAAGTTCTGGCTCCGAATGGTAGTTTTGTGGTGAAAGTGTTTCAAGGCGAAGGCTTTGATGATTATGTCAAAGCGGTCAGAGACCTGTTTAAAGTGGTTAAGATTCGTAAACCGGACTCATCAAGATCACGTTCACGAGAAGTTTTTATCGTAGCGACTGGTTACAAAGGTTAACTATTTCACCATTTGGTGGTCAAGTAGACCCTATAGCCGCTAGCTACAAACTGTAGTACCCTACCTTTTAATTACAATTAGTTATCGCGAGGCTTACACCTTGAGTGACATGGCAAAAAATTTAATCCTGTGGCTTGTGATTGCTGTCGTTTTAATGTCTGTTTTCCAGAGTTTCGGCCCTGGTGAAAACAGCGGCAGATCAGTCGATTACACCACATTTGTAAAAGAAGTTGGTCAAGGCCAGATTCAGGAAGCCCAATTCAACAACGGTGAAATTACTTTCATGCGTCGTGGAGGGAGCAGCCGTTATGTAACCTACATGCCGGTTTATGATCAAAAGCTCCTCGATGACTTGATTAACCAAGATGTCAAAGTGCAAGGTACGCCTCCAGAAGAGCAAAGCTTGCTTGGTACTATTTTCATCTCTTGGTTCCCAATGATTCTGTTGATTGGGGTTTGGATTTTCTTCATGCGTCAGATGCAAGGTGGCGGCGGCAAAGGTGCCATGTCATTTGGTAAAAGCAAAGCGCGTATGATGAGCGAAGAGCAGATCAAAACCACTTTCAATGATGTCGCTGGTTGTGACGAAGCTAAAGAAGATGTGAAAGAACTGGTGGATTACCTACGTGATCCTAGCCGTTTCCAAAAACTCGGCGGTAAGATCCCAACTGGTGTTCTAATGGTTGGTCCTCCTGGTACAGGTAAAACTCTGTTGGCTAAAGCGATTGCTGGTGAAGCCAAAGTTCCTTTCTTCACTATTTCAGGTTCTGATTTCGTGGAAATGTTTGTAGGTGTCGGTGCATCTCGTGTGCGTGACATGTTTGAACAAGCAAAGAAAGCCTCACCTTGTATCATTTTCATCGATGAAATTGACGCAGTAGGTCGCCAACGTGGAGCTGGTGTTGGTGGCGGTCATGATGAACGTGAACAAACGCTAAACCAAATGCTGGTTGAAATGGATGGTTTTGAAGGCAACGAAGGCATCATTGTGATTGCAGCGACCAACCGTCCTGATGTTCTTGACCCTGCTTTACTGCGCCCGGGCCGTTTTGACCGCCAAGTTGTGGTTGGTTTGCCAGATGTACGTGGTCGTGAGCAGATTCTTAAAGTTCACATGCGCAAAGTACCTCTAGCGAATGATGTAGAACCGTCACTGATTGCACGTGGTACACCAGGTTTCTCTGGTGCAGACCTTGCTAACCTAGTTAACGAAGCCGCCCTGTTTGCCGCTCGAGGTAACAAACGCAACGTTTCTATGGTTGAGTTTGAACTGGCAAAAGACAAAATCATGATGGGTGCAGAGCGTCGCTCTATGGTGATGTCTGAAGAGATTAAAGAATCGACTGCTTATCATGAAGCTGGTCATGCGGTTGTGGGGCGTTTAGTGCCTGAGCATGATCCTGTGTACAAGGTTTCTATCATCCCTCGTGGTCGTGCACTGGGTGTTACCATGTATTTGCCTGAGCAAGATCGCGTTAGTATGTCGAAACAACATCTGGAATCTATGATCTCCAGTTTGTATGGTGGTCGTCTTGCTGAAGAGCTGATTTACGGCAAAGAGAAAGTTTCAACAGGTGCATCAAACGATATTGAACGTGCTACAGAAATCGCACGTAAGATGGTGACTCAATGGGGTTTCTCTGAAAAACTTGGGCCAATGTTGTATGCTGAAGACGAAGGTGAAGTGTTCCTTGGACGTAGTGTGACACAGACTAAACACATGTCTGATGACACTGCGAAATTGATTGATGATGAAGTTCGCAAAATCATTGATCGTAACTACGAACGTGCACGTCAAATCATCGTTGATAACATGGACATTATGCATGCTATGAAAGATGCATTGATGAAGTATGAAACGATCGATGCTGGTCAAATTGACGATCTAATGGCTCGCAAAGCGGTAATTCGCGAACCAGCTGGTTGGGGTGATCAAGCAAAATCTCAACCTGAACCGGAAGTAAAAGCAGAGCCGGAAGTTAAGGTCGAAGCTACTTCTGATGTCTCCTCATCAGATGCGACGACATCAAGCGACAAAAAAGATACTGAATAACTTCACTTTTAACCCTAAACCCCGACTCGTTCGGGGTTTTGTGTTTGCAAGGGAGCGAATTTTTAGAACGATGAAAATCAGTTACGCCAATAAGCAGCTTGAGCTGCACTCTCCAGTCGTTATGGGAATTTTGAATACTACCCCTGACTCGTTTTCTGATGGCGGTAGTTATATCCATTTAGATAAAGCATTATCTAGAGCACAAGAAATGATCGCGGCTGGTGTTGCGATTATTGATATCGGTGGTGAATCGACCCGACCAGGTGCACCAGAGGTGACATTAGAGGAGGAATTACAGCGGGTTATTCCGCTCATTCAGGCCATTCGCGAGCAGAACTCACAGGTATGGATCTCCATTGATACCAGTAAAGCCGAAGTGATGCGCCAAGCCATTGCTGCAGGGGCCGATATCATTAATGATGTGCGTGCATTGCAAGAGCCGGGAGCCATAGAAGTGGCGGCTCAAGCTCAAGTTCCAGTCTGTATTATGCACATGCAAGGACAGCCACGCACCATGCAAGCGTCGCCTCAGTATGACAATGTTATCGAAGAGGTTTGCCAATTCTTAGCCGAACGAATTGCAGTATGTGAAGCGGCGGGTATTAAGCGTGAGAATATTATCTTGGATCCCGGTTTTGGCTTTGGAAAATCGATTCAACACAATTATCATTTGCTCGCACATTTAGAACAGTTTCATCGTTTTGGATTGCCAGTTTTAGCTGGTGTGTCACGTAAGTCTATGATTTTTAAAACACTGAATAAACAGCCTGCCGAATGTGTTGCTGGCAGTGTGGCTTGTGCCACCATAGCCGCGACCAAAGGTGCACAAATTATTCGTGTTCACGATGTGGAACAGACGATAGATGCACTCAAAATGGTGCAAATGACATATAGCAATTTGTAAAAACAATAATGTAAAGGAAACACAAATGTCTGATAAAAGACGTTACTTTGGCACTGATGGGGTGCGCGGCAAAGTTGGCCAGTACCCAATTACTCCTGATTTTGTACTTAAGCTTGGCTGGGCGGCTGGACGTGTTTTGGCAAAACAAGGCACTAAAAAAGTCATAATAGGCAAAGATACTCGTATCTCTGGTTATATGCTGGAGTCAGCGTTAGAAGCTGGGCTTGCAGCAGCAGGGCTCAAAGCTACCTTTACGGGCCCTATGCCAACACCAGCTGTGGCTTACCTAACACAAACTTTCCGTGCTGAAGCGGGTATCGTTATTTCTGCATCGCACAACCCATACTACGACAACGGCATCAAATTCTTCTCTTATGAAGGTACAAAACTGCCTGATGAAATTGAATTGGCGATTGAAGCGGAGCTGGATAAAGAGATCGAATGCGTTGAGTCTGCTGAATTAGGTAAAGCTTCACGTATGGTCGATGCCGCTGGGCGCTATATCGAATTCTGTAAAAGTACGTTCCCATCAAAACTCAGTCTATCCGGTTTGAAATTGGTTGTTGACTGTGCGCACGGTGCGACTTACCACATTGCGCCTAATGTATTTCGTGAATTAGGTGCAGATGTGATTGCCATGGGTGTTGAACCAAATGGTCTAAACATCAATGATCAAGTTGGTGCAACGGACGTTCGTGCGCTGCAAAAACGCGTTGTTGAAGAAAAAGCACATCTTGGTCTTGCGTTTGATGGTGATGGCGACCGTATCATCATGGTTGACCATTTAGGTAATAAAGTGGATGGTGACCAAATTGCCTACATCATTGCTCGCGATGCACTGCGTCGTGGTGAGCTCAAAGGTGGGGTTGTGGGTACATTGATGACCAACCTTGGTATGGAAAATGGCCTAAAACAGCTTGGCATTCCCTTTGCTCGTGCAGCGGTAGGCGATCGCTACGTGATGGAAAAGTTACTTGAGAAAGGCTGGAAGATTGGTGCTGAAAACTCAGGTCATGTGATTTTGCTTGATAAAGTGACTACAGGTGATGCGATTGTTGCTGGCTTGCAAGTACTAGCTTCTGTGGTGGGTAGTGAGATGACTCTTCACGAATTGACCAAAGGTATGACACTTTATCCACAAGTTCTGGAGAATGTGCGTTTTGCAGGCGATAGCAATCCACTCGAAGCTGAAGCGTTAAAGCTGCTGTATCTGAAGTTGAAGCTGAATTGGGCACCAAAGGCCGTGTATTACTGCGTAAGTCGGGTACAGAACCACTGATCCGTGTGATGGTAGAAGGTGAAGATGATGCACTTGTTAAGCAGTCTGCACTGAAAATTGCTCAAGCAGTGAAAGATAACTGCTAGCTGCCTGTTGATTTCTACGATTCCTAGTTGATTGATTTCGCGCTAGGAATTGTAGAAATACTTGAAAAACCGTTGTTGTGCGAGTTTTTTGAGCGATTAAATCGGAAAGTGATTTTTTTTAGAAAATACCTCTTGTCAGCCTCGGAACCATTCGTTAGTATTGCGTCCGCTTTCGGAGAGAAAGGTCGCTGGCCTTGTTCGAGTCAAATGATACGAACGGCGCTAGCTCAACAAATATGAACATAGGTGGAAGTAATGTTTACAGTTCTACTTGTGATTTACCTGTTGGCAGCGGTTGCTATCATTGGCCTAGTGTTGATTCAACAAGGTAAAGGCGCAGACATGGGAGCCTCATTCGGTGCTGGCGCGTCAAACACTGTGTTTGGTGCTGGTGGCTCAGGTAATTTCTTAACCCGAATGACTGCAGTTTTTGCAACGATTTTCTTTGTTATCAGTCTTGTGCTTGGCAATATGTCCACTCACAAAACTGAATCACAATGGGTTGATCCTTCACAAGGTCAAGTGATTCAGCAAGCTGATGACACAGTGAGTGAAACTCCAGCTAAAAACAGTGACGAAATTCCTCACTAAGTTATCTCAAGATAACTAAAAATATGCCGAGATGGTGAAATTGGTAGACACACTAGCATGAGGTGCTAGCGCCTTAGGTGTGAGGGTTCGAGTCCCTCTCTCGGCACCATGTTTACAAACTTGTAAATCACCTTGTTGAGCGTATAATGCTCACAAGTCGGACGCGGGGTGGAGCAGCTTGGTAGCTCGTCGGGCTCATAACCCGAAGGTCGTTGGTTCAAATCCGGCCCCCGCAACCAATCTCTCTTGATGTTTAGAGAGGCAAGTTTGGCAGTGTTAACCTCACTGCAGTTGAGAAGCGATTCTCAATTTATCAGGGTCCAGCAATAAAAAACCCCGACTTAATCGGGGTTTTTTATTATCTAAATTTCCTTTTTTAAGGTTTTTAGATATTTGCTTGGTATTTAAATTGGGCTCTAAGCCCTTTTTTTGTTTCTGGAGTGGTTTAGATGACTGGTTTAGAAAGACAACTTACTGAAATGCTTGAAGCTCCGGTGGTTGCTGCAGGTTACGAGTTGGTTGGATTAGAGTTCGTCCGTGCAGGGCAACATTCCACACTACGTATCTTTATTGATCACGAAAACGGTATCACTGTGGAAGACTGTGCAGAAGTAAGTCGCCAAGTGAGTGCAGTTTTGGATGTTGAAGACCCTATTTCGGTCGTTTATAACCTTGAAGTGTCTTCTCCTGGTCTGGAAAGACCACTCTTTAAAGCAGCACATTACGAGCAGTTTATTGGTCACGAGGTCAGCATCGTTTTGAAGATGGCTGTTGCTAATCGTCGCAAGTGGAAAGGTATCATTCAATCTATTGAGGGTGAAACTGTTGCTGTGATGGTGGATGGGCAAGAAGAACATTTTGCTCTGAGCAACATTTCAAAAGCTAACCTGATCCCTAAATTTTAAGTCTTTGAGGCTAGAACAATGAGTAAAGAAATTTTAGCGGTAGTTGAGGCGGTTTCTAACGAGAAAGCGGTACCTCGTGAGCGTATTTTTGAAGCGCTGGAAACTGCGTTAGCGACTTCAACTAAAAAGAAATATGAAATTGAGATCGATGTTCGCGTTGCGATCGATCGTAAAACTGGCGCATTTGAAACTTTCCGTCGCTGGTTAGTGGTTGAGAATGTTGAGAATCCAACCAAAGAGATCTCATTTGAAGCAGCAAGCTTTGATGATGAATCAGTGCAAATGGGTGACTACATTGAAGATCAGATCGAGTCTGTAACCTTCGACCGTATTACCACTCAAACGGCTAAGCAAGTTATCGTACAAAAAGTACGTGAAGCTGAGCGTGCGCAGATCGTTGAACAATTCATCGATAATGAAGGTGAGTTGGTTACTGGTGTAGTGAAGAAAGTAAACCGTGAGACAGTGATTCTGGATCTGGGTAACAACGCCGAAGCGGTTATCCTGCGTGAAGATCAACTGCCACGTGAAAACTTCCGTCCAGGCGATCGAGTACGTGGTCTACTGTTCAAAGTGGCTCCAGAAGCCCGTGGTTTCCAACTGTTCATCACTCGTTCTAAACCAGAAATGTTGGCGGAATTGTTCCGTGTTGAAGTTCCTGAAATCGGTGAAGAGCTGATTGAATTGAAAGCGGCAGCACGTGATCCAGGCTCTCGTGCCAAGATCGCAGTGAAAACTAACGACAAGCGTATTGACCCTGTGGGTGCGTGTGTTGGTATGCGTGGTGCACGTGTACAAGCGGTTTCTGGTGAACTGGGCGGTGAGCGTATCGATATCGTGCTGTGGGACGATAACCCGGCGCAATTTGTGATCAACGCAATGGCTCCGGCTGATGTCGCTTCAATCATCGTTGATGAAGATGCGCACTCAATGGATATCGCAGTTGAAGCGGATAATCTCGCACAAGCGATCGGTCGTAACGGTCAAAACGTACGTCTCGCTTCTCAACTGACTGGTTGGGAACTGAACGTGATGACAGTAGCGGATCTGCAGAAGAAGCACCAAGAAGAGTCAATGGCATCTATTGAGAACTTCATGAAGTACCTCGATATTGAGCAAGACTTTGCAGAGCTTCTGGTTGAAGAAGGTTTCTCTACACTAGAAGAGATCGCTTACGTACCAATGAATGAGCTACTTGATGTTGATGGTATGGATGAAGATCTCGCGGAAGAACTACGTAGCCGCGCGAAAGAAGCATTAACTACGATTGCTCTCGCAAAAGAAGAGTCGTTCGAAGGTCTTGAACCAGCAGAAGATCTGCTTGCACTGGCAGGACTAGAACGCGAAATGGCATTCAAACTGGCAGCGAAAGGTGTTGCGACACTGGAAGATCTGGCTGACCAAGGTGTGGATGATTTAGAAGGCATTGAAGGTCTGACCGAACAGCGTGCGGGTGAGCTAATTATGGCTGCTCGTAACATTTGTTGGTTTGGTGAAGACGCATAATTTCAGCAAGGGGAGGAAGCGGCATGACACAAATTACCGTTAAAGCACTGAGTGAAGAAATTGGTACACCAGTAGACCGCTTATTAGAGCAACTTGCTGATGCAGGAATGAACAAGGCTGTTGCAGATCATGTATCTGAAGATGAGAAGCAAAAACTGCTGGCTCATTTGCGTAAAGAGCACGGCGATGCGACAGGCTCTGAGCCAACGCGTCTGACACTCCAGCGTAAAACCCGCAGTACACTGAGCGTTAACGCAGGTGGCGGCAAAAGTAAGAATGTTCAGATTGAAGTGCGCAAAAAACGTACGTATGTTAAGCGCAGTTCTGTTGACGATGATGCGGCACGCGAAGCGGAAGAAGCCGCAATGCGTGCGGCGGAAGAGCAAGCACAACGTGAAGCTGAAGAAGCGGCTAAGCGTGCGGCAGAGGAAAAAGCCAAACGTGAAGCAGAAGAAGCAGTAAAACGTGAAGCAGAGGCAAAACGTGTTGCAGAAGAAAAAGCGAAGCGCGAAGCGCAAGCCACAACTCAACCACGTTCTGACGAAGAAAAATTGAAGCAAGAAGCAGCGCGCAAAGAAGCCGAGGCGCTAAAACGTCGCCAGGAAGAAGAAGCAAGACGTAAGGCCGAAGAGGAAAGTCGCCGTCAACTTGAAAAAGTACGCGAATTGGCTGAAAAAAATGGTGAGCGTTGGTCTGCTGAAAAAGAGACTGTAGGTGATATGCAAGAAAACACTGATTACCATGTAACGACTTCGCAATATGCACGCGAAGCCGAAGACGAGGCAGATCTTCACGAAGAAGGTGCTCGTCGTCGCTCCACAAAAGCGAATAAGAGAAAGATGTCTTCTCGCGATGACAACCAAGAACGTGACGCTCGCCCTCGTGGTGGCAAAGCGGGTCGTAAAGGCCGTATCAATAAACCAACCTCAATGCAGCATGGTTTTGATAAAACGGCTGTTGTAGCGAAAGCGGATGTTGTGATAGGTGAAACGATCATTGTTTCTGAACTGGCACAAAAAATGGCAGTGAAAGCAACAGAAGTGATCAAAGTGATGATGAAAATGGGCGCAATGGCGACCATTAACCAAGTGATCGATCAAGAAACTGCTCAACTCGTAGCAGAAGAAATGGGTCACAAAGTGGTACTGCGTAAAGAAAACGAATTGGAAGAAGCGATTCTGTCGGATCGTGATGACAAGTTCGACGAAGTTTCTCGTGCGCCAGTTGTGACCATCATGGGTCACGTTGACCACGGTAAAACGTCAACACTGGACTACATTCGTCGTACACACGTTGCGTCTGGTGAAGCGGGTGGTATTACTCAGCACATCGGTGCTTACCACGTTGAAACACCAAATGGTATGATTACCTTCCTAGATACTCCAGGACACGCGGCGTTTACTGCAATGCGTGCTCGTGGTGCGCAAGCAACGGATATCGTGGTACTGGTTGTTGCAGCGGACGATGGCGTAATGCCACAAACCGTGGAAGCAATCCAACACGCGAAAGCGGCTGGTGTTCCACTGATCGTTGCCGTGAACAAGATCGATAAAGACACTGCGAACCCAGATAACGTGAAAAACGAACTGGCGCAGTACAACGTTATGCCTGAAGAGTGGGGCGGTGAGAACATGTTCGTTCACATCTCTGCGAAACAAGGTACGAACATTGAAGGTCTTCTAGAAGCTATCCTGCTGCAAGCTGAAGTTCTTGAACTGAAAGCAGTCAAACAAGGCATGGCTTCAGGCGTGGTGATCGAATCTCGTCTGGATAAAGGCCGTGGCCCTGTAGCAACGGTTCTGGTTCAATCAGGTACTCTGCGTAAGGGTGACATTGTTCTGTGTGGTCAAGAATATGGCCGCGTTCGTGCAATGCGTGATGAAGTCGGTAACGAAGTTGAAGAAGCTGGCCCATCAATCCCTGTTGAAATCCTAGGTCTGTCAGGTGTTCCTGCCGCTGGTGATGAAGCAACCGTAGTACGTGATGAGCGTAAAGCGCGTGAAGTGGCCAACTACCGTGCTGGTAAGTTCCGTGAAGTGAAACTGGCTCGTCAACAGAAGTCTAAACTGGAGAACATGTTCTCTAATATGACTGCTGGCGATGTGGCTGAGCTGAACATTGTACTGAAAGCTGACGTACAAGGTTCTGTAGAAGCGATTGCTGATTCTCTGCGTAAACTTTCTACAGAAGAAGTGAAAGTGAACATCGTGGGGTCTGGTGTAGGTGGTATCACTGAAACTGATGTGGTGCTGGCTGCTGCTTCTAACGCTATCGTTGTCGGCTTTAACGTACGTGCTGATGCATCAGCTCGCCGTACGATTGAAGCTGAAAGCATCGATCTGCGTTACTACTCAATCATTTACCAATTGATCGACGAAGTGAAACAGGCGATGAGCGGTATGCTTTCTCCTGAGTTCAAGCAAGAGATCATCGGTCTGGCGGAAGTTCGTGACGTATTTAAGTCACCAAAACTGGGCGCGATTGCAGGCTGTATGGTTACTGAAGGTGTCATCAAACGTAATGCTCCTATCCGCGTACTGCGTGATAACGTAGTAATTTACGAAGGTGAACTGGAATCTCTGCGTCGCTTTAAAGATGACGTTGCAGAAGTTAAGAATGGTTACGAGTGTGGTATCGGTGTTAAGAACTACAACGATGTTCGCGTCGGCGACCAGATCGAAGTATTCGAAACGATCGAAATCCAACGTACCATCGACTAATCAACTACTGTTGCATTAATCAAGGCAATGTAGGTTGTTGAATACACCATGGGGGGCTGGCCAAGACCATCCCCCCATTCTTTCTATCAGTGAGAAACGATATGCCGAAAGAATTTAGCCGCACACAGCGTGTGGCACAGCAATTACAAAAAGAACTGGCGATGATCCTGCAACGTGAAGTGCGTGATTCTCGTCTGGGTATGGTGACCATTTCTGATGTAGAAGTGTCGCGCGATCTGGCTTACGCCAAAGTGTTCGTGACTTTCCTGTGCATCGGTGAGCAAACACCAGAATCTTGCTTGGCTGCTTTGCGTGAGCACGAAGTGCACATCCGCATGATGCTAGGCAAGCAAATTCGCTTGCGTTTGACGCCAGAAATTCGCTTCTACTACGACAACACTTTGGTAGAAGGTATGCGTATGTCTAACCTTGTGACCGAAGTTATCAACAGCGACAAGCGCCGCAAGCATGAAGCTGGCCGCGATGAGGACGAAGCGTAATGGCTCGTCGACGTAAAGGTCGGATTATTCACGGTGTGATTCTGTTGGATAAACCGACGGGCATTTCTTCCAACGACGCTTTGCAAAAAGTAAAACGCCTTTACGGCGCTGAAAAAGCAGGCCACACCGGAGCGCTAGATCCTCTGGCAACGGGCATGCTGCCGATCTGTCTAGGTGAAGCGACCAAATTCTCCCAATTTCTGCTTGATTCCGATAAACGTTATCGCGTGATCGCAAAATTAGGCGAACGTACCGATACGTCAGACTCTGATGGGCAAGTGGTACAAACGCGCCCTGTCAACGTGGAGCGCGACACTCTGATCGCGTGTATTGATAAGTTTCGTGGTGAAACGGATCAAGTTCCGTCCATGTTCTCAGCGTTGAAATACCAAGGTCGTCCTCTCTACGAATACGCTCGACAGGGGATTGAAGTGCCTCGTGAAGCGCGCAAAATTACCGTGTATGAGATTGAACTGCATCGCTTTGAAGGTGATGAAGTGGAGATGGAAGTGCACTGCTCAAAAGGCACTTACATCCGTACCATTGTCGATGATCTGGGTGAAATGCTGGGTTGCGGCGCGCATGTGACTATGCTGCGCCGTGTCGGTGTTGCTAACTATCCGTATGAACGAATGGTAACACTAGAGCAGCTCAATGCATTAGTTGAACAAGCTCATCGTGATGAAAAGACGGTTTCTGAAGTTCTCGATCCGCTATTACTGCCGATGGATACCGCTGTGGAAGCCTTACCTGAAGTTAACGTGATCCCAGAGCTGATGCAGCTTGTGCAGCATGGGCAAGCGGTGCAGGTTTTTGGTGCGCCAACCGATGGTATGGTGCGTATTACTGGCGGTGAGCAGAAGTTGTTCCTTGGCGTTGGCGAGATTGACGATAACGGTAAGGTAGCGCCGAAACGCTTGGTCGTTTACGGCGAATAAACTCGCTGGATGGCTCGTTTTATGGCGAGACATTCCGCTTGTGCGAGTCAGGATTATTCCCTATAATTCGCGCTTCTCGTGTCGGCTGAATCAGAGATTGGCTGACACAAACTTAAACCTCAAACTCTTTAGGAGAGAATTATGTCTCTGAATGCAGAAACTAAAGCAGCAATCGTTGCTGAATACGCACGTTGTGAAAATGACACAGGTTCACCAGAAGTACAAGTAGCTCTGCTGACTGCTTCTATCAACCACCTGCAAGGTCACTTCCAAGCACACAAAGGCGATCACCACAGCCGTCGTGGTCTGCTGCGCATGGTTTCAAGCCGTCGTAAGCTGCTGGACTACCTGAAAGGCAAAGATCTGTCTCGTTACCAAGATCTGATCAAACGTCTAGGCCTGCGTCGTTAATTCGTCGCTGCAAAGCACAGTTTGTACAGAAAAGGGGCGAAAGCCCCTTTTTTGCAGCCTAAATTTGCACTCTAAATTAGCTATCCTTCCGTTAAGTAGTTTATACTACCCGCCGTTCAGTCTGCGTGACTGAGCAAGTTTGTACTCATGGCATTACCGTCACCGCAGTCGACCAAAAGGTCGCGGCTATTAAAAACAGATTGTTCTTTCGAATATTTCCCCAAGTTTCAGTCTTTTTTTACTAGTCGCGATTCGTAGTGCTTTGAGTATTGATGATTTGATTTCAGGCTTGTCCTGAGAATAAGGAATACTCATGTTCGAAAAACCAGTAGTAAAAACGTTTCAGTACGGTAACCACACCGTTACTCTAGAAACCGGTGTTATGGCTCGCCAAGCAACGGCAGCAGTTATGGCAACCATGGACGACACCGCGGTGTTTGTCAGCGTAGTTGGTAAGAAAGAAGCCGTTGTTGGTCAAGATTTCTTCCCTCTGACAGTGAACTATCAAGAGCGTACTTACGCTGCAGGTAAAATCCCTGGTGGTTTCTTTAAGCGCGAAGGTCGTCCTTCTGAAGGCGAAACGCTGACTGCACGTCTGATCGACCGCCCAATTCGCCCACTGTTCCCAGATGGTTTCACTAACGAAGTGCAAGTGATTGCGACTGTAGTTTCTGTTAACCCAGACGTACAACCTGACATCATTTCGATGATCGGTACTTCTGCAGCGCTGGCGATTTCTGGCCTTCCATTCAATGGCCCAATCGGTGCAGCTCGTGTTGGCCACATTGATGGTCAACTGGTTCTGAACCCAAGTGAAAAAGAGCTGAAACAGTCTCGTCTGGATCTGGTGGTTGCGGGTACTGACAACGCAGTCTGATGGTTGAATCAGAAGCTCAAATTCTGACTGAAGAAGAGATGCTGGCAGCGGTTGTGTTTGGTCACGATCAACAACAAGCCGTTATCAATGCAATCAACGAATTCGCAGCAGAAGTTGCAACACCAGCATGGGAATGGGTTGCTCCAGCTGAAAACACTGAGCTGAAAGCGAAAGTGGCTGCTCTAGCAGAAACACGTCTGGTTGAAGCGTACCAAATCACTGAGAAGATGGCGCGTTATGATCGCATCCATGAAATCAGTGCTGAAGTGAGCGCGGCTCTGCTGGCTGAAAACGAAGCGTTGGATGCAAAAGAGATTCACACTATTTTCCACGATCTGGAAAAAACTGTTGTACGTCGTAGCATCATCGCGGGTAACCCACGTATTGATGGCCGTGAAAAAGACATGGTTCGTGCTCTTGATGTACGTACTGGCGTTCTGCCACGTACTCACGGTTCGGCTCTGTTCACGCGCGGTGAAACTCAGGCTCTGGTAACAGCAACTCTGGGTACTCAACGTGACGCACAGATCATCGATGAACTGACTGGCGAGAAGAAAGACCACTTCCTACTGCACTACAACTTCCCTCCATACTGTGTAGGTGAAACTGGCTTTGTAGGTTCTCCTAAGCGTCGCGAAATCGGTCACGGCCGTTTGGCGAAGCGTGGTATCGCAGCAGTTATGCCTTCAGTAGACGAGTTCCCATACACTGTACGTGTGGTTTCTGAGATCACTGAATCGAACGGCTCATCTTCAATGGCTTCTGTGTGTGGCTCATCTCTGGCTCTGATGGATGCGGGTGTACCAATCAAAGCTTCTGTTGCGGGTATCGCAATGGGGCTGGTGAAAGAAGAAAATGATTTCGTAGTTCTGTCTGACATTCTGGGTGATGAAGACCACCTGGGCGACATGGACTTTAAAGTAGCGGGTACCGCAACAGGTGTTACTGCACTGCAGATGGACATCAAGATCGAAGGTATCACCAAAGAGATCATGCAAATCGCGCTGAACCAAGCAAAAGGTGCTCGTCTGCACATTCTGTCTGTGATGGATCAAGCGATCTCTGCTGCACGTAGTGATATCTCTGAATTTGCTCCACGTATCCACACGATGAAAATCAGTGTAGATAAGATCAAAGACGTGATCGGTAAAGGCGGTGCGGTAATTCGTCAGCTGACTGAAGAAACTGGCACTACGATCGAGATCGAAGATGACGGTACTATCAAGATCGCAGCAACTGACGGTGATCAAGCGAAAGAAGCGATTCGTCGTATTCAAGAAATCACTGCAGAAGTTGAAGTGGGTGTTATCTACACGGGTAAAGTTGCTCGTCTGGCGGATTTCGGTGCGTTTGTAACGATTCTTCCTGGTAAAGATGGCCTGGTACACATCTCTCAAATCGCTGACAAGCGTGTAGAGAAAGTGTCTGACTACCTGACTGAAGGTCAAGAAGTTCAAGTTAAAGTACTTGAAATCGACCGCCAAGGCCGCGTTCGTCTAAGTATGAAAGAAGCGGTTGAAACGCCAGTGGAAGCTGCAGCTGAAGTAGCACCACAAGCGGAATAATTTTCCGTTTACGGCAAAAACAACACGGCCTTTACTTTTCAGAAGAAAAGCGTGTTATAAAGGGGAGCGTTATTCGCTCCCTTTTTTATGCGAAATCCCACAGGAGTACGATGAGTGAAATGGTTTCGATTCCCGATCGCGGTGATAGGGTTGGCTCTGCTTTCTGGATGTGCTTCACAGCCTGAATCTTCAACGCAGTGGTTCTATCCTCCCATGGCGGTACCACTGCAAGCATCGGTTCAGCAAGAAGTTCAAATTGCCCGCTTAACCCAATTGTTGCAGCGAACGGATCTTGAGCCGGAAGTGCGTGCAAAAATGCTTTTCGAGCGCGGTAACTATTACGATAGTGTTGGATTACGCGACTTGGCACGGCTTGATTTTACTCAATCTTTAGCAATCAATCCGGCACAACCCGATGTGTTTAATCTGCTTGGGGTGTATTACACCGAAGTGGGCGAGTTTGATGCGGCGTATGAATCCTTTGATTCAACGTTGGATCTGGATCCGAGTAATGAGTATGCCGTGCGTAACCGTGCGATTGCGCTTTACTACGGAGAGCGGCCACTACTGGCACTTGAAGAAATTAAGCAACATTACGAGCAAGACCCGCAAGATCCATTTCGCGCACTGTGGCTGTACATCATCGAGAGTGATGTAGATGCCGTGAAAGCACGTGCCGATCTGCTGGAGCGTTATAAACAGCATGATGAACAGTGGGGATGGGTACTGGTGGGTTTGATGTTGGATCAGCTTTCAGAAGAAATTGCCTTTAAAGCCATCATCGCAGGCTCACGGGAAAACGACCTCTTAGCGCAACGGTTAACAGAAGCTTATTTCTATCTTGGCAAGCGTTATCAAATGCAAGGTGAACTGGCTCATGCGTTATCACTTTATAAGTTGGCGATTTCATTCAATGTGTATGAATATGTTGAGCACCGTTACTCGTTTCTTGAGTTAGGACGTATTTATCAGCAAGTGCGTGAAGAGCATTTGGCGAGAGCAAAAACCGCATCGTCGACACACTAACGTCATTTTCTGATGATAAAAAGCCGCATGTTGCCTGTCTCTTGATCACATTTCATGCTCAAGAGACATTGCAAGCTCATAACCTTCAAGGATGGTTTGTAGTTTGAACCATCCTTCCCAAAGTCGCTCCCAGCCCACTATTCCTGTTCGTTTACTATCGTGCCACCCAGCTAATTTCCCTAGGCTAAGATAAGCCCAGCGCACTGTTGGCGCGTGTTTCGGCGGTTTGCTTTTTTCTACCTTTAGCCATAACAATTTCCACGCTTTGTTGCCCAGTAAAGCTTCGCAGCTTTGTTCCTCGGCCACTTCTTGTTGCTGACCAAGATGACGAAGCTGCTGGATCCGCACTGCAATAAACGCCAGAATGACAATCATCCGCTCCAGATTTCCTTTGTTTTGCAAGCGCAGGTCTTCAACCTGTGTGCCTCCGCTTTTCCAGGATTTATGGAAGTCCTCTATCAGCCAACGTTTTTCATACCACTCCAAAATGGTCAACGCTTGTTTCTGCGTCGTAATGTGCTCCGAGGTCAGCAAGTGCCAGCACAATCCATCCGGATTATCTTTTTCTATGCAGCTAACATAAAACAACGGAGTACTTACCCCCTCTTTGTTGCTCGGCATTTTCAGGGTGATCGGCGAGAAACGGACTTCACAAGTTGCCACTCTGCCTTTACGACCGCCTTTTTGTACCACTTCGACCTGTCGTTCTCCGGCGCTTTGTAAAGACTTGCCATACAGATGCAACTTACCTTCAGCTTCTTCAATATGCCGGCTTATCATTGAGCGCACAACAAACCGTTGTTGGTGAGTCAGTTTATACTGCA
>NZ_AOMO01000067.1 GCF_000338875.1 Vibrio mimicus CAIM 602
ATGAAACGCTCAGGTTTTGTTGAGAGCTTACCCACGCTCTGAATTCTGCAAGTTCATCTGCATGAGAGGTGGCATTGTCACAGACCAGTAAACCACCCGTTTTCAGAAGATTGAATAAGTCACCGGCTAACGATACATAGATTTTCCTGTTAGCATCAAGGAAGATAAAATCCATACTTTCAGGCACATCAGATAGGACTTCTATAACGTCTCCGACAAGTTGAACAATCTTCGAGCTTGTATGCGTCTGATTAAAATTTATCGATGCCTCTTCGATTTTCTTAGGGTTTGCTTCAATGGTGTAAACCTTACCATCATCGGGAAGTGCCGAAGCTAACCAAATCGTCGAGTATCCGTTAGATGTGCCAACTTCCAAGATCCTGCGTGCGCCTGTTGCTTTAACCAGCACAGATAGGAACTCACCAGTGTCTCTTGTGATATTCAGGTACTTCTTTGGTTTATCAGATTGAGCAAGATCGTTTTGAATTCCGAACTGCTCTAAATCTTCCATGATTCTTTGAAATTCCAACGTATTTCCCTCGATAGGTATAACGCCGCATTAAGGTGTGACGCACGCTTGGCTATACTTGAGCGAAGCGAAAATGCCAAGCGTAAGGAATCACTCTTAAATGCTTTGTTATATTCGATCACCAACTACGCACAATATTTTCTCTAAAAACTGCCGTTTTTCGATCTTTGTTAAGGTATTCAATTACCCCGATAAGCTCCGTGGAGAAGTCGATAGTGAATGGAATTGAGTGTGGCTTAGGAACATAAAATTCAAAACTTAAGCTATGCAGTTTTAAACTATATTCAGGCGTCTCAATATACGCATTGTCACATGGGTAATCGAGTGAATTTTGGCCATATTTACCACGATACTCATTGCGCAAGCGATTTTCGAGTTCATGAATAGAAAACTTATCATTTTTCAGCAAATCATTAATGAATACTTCATTGGACATAGATTCGAAGCCCAGAGGTTCAGTAATATCAATATCGGTATTCTCTTTCACCCAGTGCCCGTCAATCATCGGGTGAAAACCAATAATTCGAACTGGTAGCTGTGCCTGTATATCAACATTCACATACTTTAATAAAGGAGTACCATCTTTGTCATACCAATCAGACTCGTTTTGCTCACGAACGATAAGTAAGTCAATCTTATTATTTGTTGCTTTAGCCTCTGCACCACTTTGATAACCGACCTTCGTTGCGAATACAGGCTTCAAATCTGGAATATCCCTAATTTTACCAATTAAAGCATCAATTTTTTCAACTGATACTTTAGAAGCATAGTCCTTACATTCGATGATAGTTTTATATGAAACACCAGCTAATTCATATTCCCAGTAAAGATCAAACTCCCGTACAATCCCAAAATTATCAGCGATTTTCTTATTTCGCTCGATCTCAATATTTTTGTGCTTTAAGAACTCTTCAGAATCTAGCAACGCTTGCTGCAAGTTTTGAACAAAAATCTCGTAATCTCTACCGCTAGACATTTTTCCTCCGAGAATATAACGCCGCATTAAGGTGTGAGTAGCGCTTGGCTATACTTGAGCGAAGCGAAACTGCCAAGCGTTGCGAATCACTCTTAAATGCTTTGTTAGCCATCTACAGAGTCCAGTCAAGTCCAACAAAGTCTACTATCTCTCCACGTTGCTCAAATGCATTACTACGACTAACCAAGTTAGCTAAACGATATCTAAGCTGAAGTGAAATTGGGCAGGTTACATACACCGAAGAAACTAGACTACTATCGAAGCCTGTAAAATAGCTACCTGTTCCTACGAGCATTGATAGAGAGCTATTTGCATCCAAAAATAACTTGAGCCTATTTCGTGCCACATCTGTGTTTTCCATATATGATACTTTCTGAATACGCTCATATCCATCAGCCCCCCATTTTGGTCTAAGGCTTAAAACCTGATCAAGGATATGACATGCGTGATCAATAGTGTCTACTACGATTAGTGCTTTTTGATTGGCCTTTGATTCAAAATGCTCAACAATTCTTTCAGCCAAGTGATTACATCTAGCAAAATGAAAATTTGAACCAAGAAAGTAAGCCTCATCAGAGATATGCTCAATATCTGTTAGTACAGGAGTTTCTCTCAAAATATGAATAGGTTTCAATACTTCATCTTGTATTGCATGCAATAGGTCATACCCTTGAACTAGTTCTCCAAAAAACTCCTGATCTTTGATGATTGGAGTACTAGTAAATAAAATACGCGTAGATTGTGGAAAGCACTCTTCTAACCTGTTTTTAATAGAGTGCGTATTAAACCCTACCAGTAAGCAATCATCATTAAACAGAAAACCTTCTCTCATCAGCTTTTGCTCTGTAGCGATTACGATATGTGCACTTTTATTATTTAATTCATCACTTAGCCTTTCTGCATATTCACTTTTGTATAAGAGCACGTTTAGGCTATTAGAAATTAGGTGGTAAACTTGGTCTGCAATAGCAACGCGGTCAGTAATAATAAATATTGGTTTTGTTCGAAAAGAATCTAGATTTTTTACTTTTTCAAGATATGACACTAGTGTAACACTTAATCCACTGCCAAGAACTTGATGAACAATCCCAGCTTTCTTATCTGTACATAGTGCTTTTTCTGTCGCTGCTAATGCATTTGATACGATTTCTGAGCGTATATGTTTTAGATATTCTTGAACAGGCTGAGCAACTTTTCGTATTTCTAGGATAGTTACCTTCTTAAAATGATCGCAGCTAACCTCTCTTGATAGCATACATAACAGTGGGTCTAAGATATCGGATATCAATTCCGATACTTCAACTACATCTAATTCAATTGAAAAGTGTACAATTTTATTTCTAAATTTTGTTAGCTGATCAATCTGATCACGAAGATCAGACTTTGCGCTAAGCTCATCTATCGTAAGAGTGATGGCAACACGTTCGATAAGATTTTTAAAGCCAACAGACATGACTTTATCATCATGATCAAACAAGTCGAGTACTCCCGCATTGTCCATTCCCGGCTTATTGCGAAGTATACCCAACCTTTCAACCGCTTTATTCACGTCTTGAAAAACTAAAAACTCGTTGTTTTGTACCAATAATTGTTTAAGCAACAATTCTATTCCATGATGAACCCAGATTATGGATTCTTTTAACAGCCAACCGTCCTCATTCTTTTTCCATTCATTCCAAACTTCATAGCCTCGCTTCAATGAATGGGCTCCATTATCTAATAATCCCATTTTTAAACTGCTATTCTTATTGTTCATTTTTTATCCTTGATGGCTAACGCCCGCCTAAGGGGCTGGCAACGCATAACACAAAACTAAAACACAACAACCGAAACCACCGTGGCTCATTGGGACTGGAAACACCACGCGTTGACAGTCCCTCTTGAGGCGTTTGTTAAATTGCAACTGCTCGCCGCTTTGCTTGGGCAAATACTGTAATTGAATTTTCAGCTGTTCTCTCTACTTCAAAATAACCACCTGACATTGAAAGTTGACGCGCATTCAATGAGTTGGAGCCAAGTTTATTAAACCAATATGGTGCAAGAGAGCATTGTGCTGAGCCTGTTGCTAAATCCTCAGATATGCCAATTTTGGGTGCAAAGTATCTTAGAACATAACCACTATTACCATTTGCAGCCGTTACAATCAGAGCATGGTATTCGTTGATTTTTCTCAAGCGCTCATCATCTAGCTGGAAATTCATTACAGTCTCAATCGAAGGCAAAACCAAGACTAAGTCTCGGGTAGAGAAAACATCAATCGCATCAGTCGCTAAATCAGAGATTTCTACTGGAACGACACAAGGCTTACCTTCCCAGCTGGGTAATAACAATGAATATTGGTCATTTCTTTTAGAAATCACCACTTCACCGTATTTACTGTTGAAAACTACATTTTCCAGTTGGTACTTAGAAAGGATCGCTGCACCAGCACCTAAACTCCCGTGACCACAAAGATTAATTTCACCATCCAATGCAAACCAGCGAATGTGAAACTGTCCGTCGATGTGAGTAATGAACGAAGTGACAGGCTGTCCAACTTCACGGGTGATTTGATGTAATTCGGTATCAGAAAGCCAGCTCTTTAGCTCTAGTACCCCGCAAGAGTTGCCAAAGGCCGATTCGTCAATAAACACATCATAAATATCAATGTTGATAATCCACCATCCTTGACTGCAATTTAACGCCCGCCTAAGGGGCTGGCAACGCATTAACTCTAAACCCAAACACAACAACCGTAACCACCGCGGTTCATTGGAACTGGAAACGCCACGCGTTGACAGTCCCTCTTGAGGCGTTTGTTAGAACCATTGCTGAACGCGCGCTACTAGACCAATTAGAACTGCTGAAATTGCTATTAGCGACCATAGCCAATGTTCTTTAACATACTCAACAATTGCTTTGGGATGAAAACCATATTTATCTTTCCAGGTAGCACACGTGAGCAAAGAATCATCAACGACCCTTTCCACAATGTTGGACATAGCATCAACTTTGCGTAGAGTTGATTGGTGAAGTTTGACGTATTCAGCACTGTCGAACGCATTTGCCTCTTCTTTCCCAGTTAGCATACCTTTAGAAGTCATATTGTTGTAATTAACCAGACTGATAAAACGCCCACAATCTCCATGATCAATGTAGTTTCGCCCGAAGATATCGATAATCGCCCTAGCGAGATCAAATTTCTTTTCATCTTGAACTTGCAACGGTTCACCGCCTAAAACCTGAAATCGATGCTCAATAGCTGAAAAGCCGTAATTTCCATCACGCATGTTCCAGTGTATATAGCTAAAATTCTGGCGATATTTTATGTACTCAAAGAAATCAGCTAGCATTTCTTTCTCTAAAGTATCGTACTTCTCTGGTATGTCTGAAATATCTACATTTCTTCGCTCTGCGACCTTATGGATAGAAACACTTTCTGTTTGAGCAGTTTTTAGATTCCTCAAAGCGATAGAGGTAACTCTAGGTGTTCTACCATCTTTTATGTCATAGAACGATTCACAGGAATAATGAATTAGGAAAACTTGCTCCGATTTTTCGTATAGTTTTTCTAACTCACCTCGAGCCTCTTTTCGTTTTTTAATTCTTTTTAACTCTGAAGCCATATTTCCTTCCTTGGTTCTAACGCCCGCCTAAGGGGCTGGCAACGCACAAACACTAAACTCAAACACAACAACCGTAACCACCTCGGCTCATTGGGACTGGAAACGCCATGCGTTGACAGTCCCTCTTGAGGCGTTTGTTAGGCTTTTTCACCTAGCCGCTCTGCTACTTTGAGCCATTTTTCTCTTTGCTCTGGCTTAGAGGACTGTATAGGGGAAAACTCTGAAATTTTGGTCACTTTAATGCCCGAAAAACCAAGTATTGTCCGCTTCATCTCATTATGCCCCGGACTTCGATAAACCCAACGAAAATACCAAGGCGGGGTATCCATTGTCACTAAGAGTTGTGCGGTTCGATTAGAAAGAAGCTTATCCCATAATGGGGAGTTCTCACGGTACTTGAAAGCAAAACCAGGGAGAAAAATTCTATCGATAAACCCTTTCATCAGCGAAGGAATAGATCCCCACCAAATTGGATAGATAAAAGCTATATGCTCTGCCCACTGAATGTCCTGTTGAGCTTTAATCAAGTCCGGCTCTAATTCTTGGATTTCACGATAACCTTTCCAAAGAACAGGATCAAAACTCAATTCACTCAACTTAATGGTGCGAATATTTGCACCTCTTAACTCTGCACCTTTGATGTACGAATTGAATAGAGCATCGCAGAAGCTACCTGTATTGGGATGCCCAAGGATCACTAGTATTTTTTTCACGGCTCCTCCATAAGCCTAACGCCCGCCTAAGGGGCTGGCAACGCATAACACAAAACTCAAACACAACAACTGCAACCACCGCGGCTCATTGGGACTGGAAACGCCGCGCGTTGACAGTCCCTCTTGAGGCGTTTGTTATGCACTGTCCAAAGGCTTAGCTAGTAACCCATAAATTGCGGAATCTGATACAACCCCGTTAACTTCCCACCGCTGCCTTAGAAAGCCTTCTTTAACAAACCCTAACCGTTCCAAGGCCTTACCTGAAGAAATATTGTCTGGATCTATCTCAGCTTCGATTCGACGTAACTGCAAGTTTTTAAATGCGTATTCAATAAGCGCAGTTCCCGCCTCGAATACAATACCTTTACCCCAGAAATTACGGCTGACGCCAAACCCAATTTCTGCGCGCCCAGACTCTTTTGCATAGTTAAATAGCATTATCTTGCCCAGAAGTTGACCAGTACTCTTTAGGTAAATACCTAGGGTCACTTCTGTATTACTATTCATTGCCTGTACGCTATTGGCTATAAATAATCTAGCCTCATCAATTGAAACCCAGGGACTAGAGTTCCAATATTTCATGACATCATGGTCTGAGAATATACCAAACAAGTCTCTTGCATCATCTTCGACTAAAGCTCTTAGTATTAGTCGTTCCGTTTCAATTAACATTTAGAGACCAACCTTTCGTTTTTTATTGGCGCATAACGCCCGCCTAAGGGGCTGGCAACGCTTACACTAAACTCAAACACAACAATCGTAACCACCGCGGCTCATTGGGACTGGAAACGCCACGCGTTGACAGTCCCTCTTGAGGCGTTTGTTATGCCAAAAGTACCCGCTTCATCAACTGCGCACTATCACCATAACTATTACACACTTCTTGCTCTACACTTGTAAAACCCTGTTTTTGCCAAAATTGCATCGAGTTCTGAACAGAAACTAGCAAGATTTCTTTGTAGCCTGAAGCTGTCGCAACATTCACTAAATGCTCAATCATTTTTGAGCCAATACCTTTGCCAAACGTATGATTCGATACTGCCAAATCGTGGAGGAATAAAATTGAGCCTTCTGTACCTTTCGGTAACTTATTGAACAATTTCGGAGGCGTTCTACTATTCCAAGAATGCGCTAACAAATACCCCATTAATTGTTCATCATCTCGATAGGTAAAACAGCTACTTGGAGATCTTAGCCACTTATCCCTCAATACTTCTAGGCTCTCTGGTTCAACCAAATGATAGACTTCTGCTTGCAGTTTCAATATCTCAGACCAAGTGCTTTCCACGATAGACTCTATTGACATACGACGACCTAAAATGCTTTGGGCATAACGCCCGCCTAAGGGGCTGGCAACGCATAACACCAAACTCAATCACAACAACTGTAACCACCGCGGCTCATTGGGACTGGAAACGCCACGCGTTGACAGTCCCTCTTGAGGCATTTGTTATGAAGCTGTTCTATCTGCAGGGTGGTTTACCCCATCATTTGTTACCACATCACCTAAATCAAATGGATTGACACCCTCAAGACAACCCACATTGAAACCATATTCATTGGGTTGTGAGCGTCGTTGATGATGAGTATAGATGCCACAATTGGTACAAAAATAATGCTTAGCTGTCAGTGTGTTAAACTGATAGAGCTTCAAATATTTCTCGCCTTCGACAATGCGAACTCCACTTAAATCAACTGAAGCAACTATTGCTCCTTTCCTTCGACAGATAGAACAATCACAACGTCTTGGGTTTTCAATTCCATTTGGAAGAGTCAACTCAAAAACAACAGAGCCACAATGACAGGTTGCTTTATGCTTAAACTGAATTTCTATATTTCCGACTTTCTTTATCATACTGATGCTTCCTTGCTTCATAACGCCCGCCTAAGGGGCTGGCAACGCATTACCACCAAACTCAAACACAACAACCGAAACCACCGCGGCTCAATGGGACTGGAAACGCCACGCGTTGATAGTCCCTCTTGAGGCGTTTGTTATGGCGCAATTTTCAAGTCAGGCCACATAACTAACCAACCTTTTGACTTTGCTCGATTTTCGAAGGTTCCATATGCTCGCTTAGTATTATGTGTGATGAAACCTTGAAATAGACTCTCGAAACCAAAGGCTGATATACATTCGTAACGATCGTGCTCGACTTTTCTCACTGCTACCGCCGTTTCTTTTTCAGGCCAATAGCTCATGGCATCCAATGCGCTTTGGTAAGGATTGTCGCCATTTTGTAAGTGCATTTTAGCTTGATTTTTCACTTGCCAATTGAGCTGGGGCATTTGCTCCGACAACTTGAGTTCAAGTGATTTTTCATAATCTGAATCTAAACAATCGGCATCGAAGAAAATGACATCAATGTCGTTTAATGGCGTCAGCTTTACGTTGTGATGTAAAGAGTCCCAGACAAGGTTTCGCACAAAACCTGCGGCTATGTAGCATTGAGGCAATTCAAGCTGATAAACACATTCTAGTGCTTCTAGTCGAATGGGATCTTTTCTAATTAAATCAACGATGGCTTTCATTTTCACCTTGCGCCATAACGCCCAATTAAGCTGTGAGCAACGCTGCCACCTTACTCAAACGATGCACCGTAATCACCAAACCAATTGAAACCGAAAGCGCCGAGCGTTGCGAATCAGCTTGAATTGTTTGTTATAAATATTTTTCGTAACACTGTTCAAGCTGAGTTTGCCCCCAAAGTTCGCACTCTTCCTCATGGATTAACTGAAATCCATTTTTGATATAAAGTGACTTTGAAACAACTAAACCTGCAACTGTCCAAAGGATTACTTTGGAATAGTTTTGCGCAATACAAAAACTAAGTGCCTGCTCAATTAGAGTTTTTCCTAAACCTTTCCCGCGAGCCTTTGGGTCTACTGAGAACCAGCGAAGTTGAGCTTCAGTATTTGAATTTTCGCAAATACAAATCGTACCGACTAGTTCACCATCGAGTCGGGCCAACCAAATCCTCTCTCGTTTGCCATTACGTTTTGCAAACTGAGCTAGAGGTTCTGCAACATATGCTTCAAAGGTAAAGTCATAGCCATACTCTTTCGAGTAAAGTAAGCCATGCTGCTTAACGATGTGACCTAAGTCTCCTGGTTCTAATGTATTGCTAATTATCATTGCTGCTCCCTAGCGATGATTTTGACTGTATTTATAACGCCCGCCTAAGGGGCTGGCAACGCATAACAACCAAACTCAAACACAACAACCGAAACCACCGCGGCTCATTGGGACTGGAAACGCCACGACGTTGACAGTCCCTCTTGAGGCGTTTGTTATGTGTGTGTTTCAGTTTGGCACGGCTGTAA
>NZ_AOMO01000068.1 GCF_000338875.1 Vibrio mimicus CAIM 602
AACTGTGCCATTTCAAGACCAAGTTTCCCCAACCAATAAGATAAGCGACAGTGTCACAAACGCTAATTTGTGTTCCTTTTACGTTACCTTCAATTTCACACTTACGTGCCATTGATGCAGGAACACTCAGATAATCATCCATAAGTTTCGGGAATATAGAATTTATAGCTGTGAGCAACTCATCTTTTGATTCTGGAACTGAAGACATTATTTTCTCCATTCACATAACGCCCTGTTAAGGTGTGAGCAACGCAATACCGAAGCTGCCGCATACCACCTTAAACATTAAACGCAACGCATAGTAAAAATGCCACGCGTTGCGAATCACTCTTAAACAGATTGTTAGGGCTAAAATGGTATGTCCTCACAGCGCTCATCTTGAGGCGGTGAAGCAACCACATCAAACATACCTAATATTCGTTCAGATACTTTCAGAAGTTGATCATAAGTTATGATTTCAACTCGGTGTAAATGTGAGTTTAAATTCCTGAGAGCTTTGATTTGTTCTATGTTGCCATCTCTGCCAACTATGATCTTGGCACGAATTTTAAGTGTGTCGAAACCCTCGCTAACAATTATTGAATCACGTTGCCGCTCAATTTCTTCAATATAGCGAACAACTTGACCAATTACGGCTGAAAGCTTAGAAGATGGATAGTAACTATCATGAGAGCGATCATGCGTAAAGAGTGACTCAGTAAATGCCTTTTTTATTTCAATAATTTCGACATAATCATCGACAGTCTTGCGCATCATGAAATCTAAGCGGTCATCGCGCGTCCATGTTTTTCGTTGCAAACGCTGACTATACTCACTACCAAACATCCAAGGGTTTAACTCTAGATGCTTTTGAAAATCACCCTCTAAAGTGTTTGGGTCTTCTATCAAAGCACGAAGTTCTGCGATAGCTTTAGAGTACTCCACGATTTTTGCTGCTGTAGAAATATGCGATAAAGTATCTTTATTGCTGACTTCAAATGCCTTAATAAATTCAGAGACATTAGTTTGACTCGCTTCGATGTGCGAAATGATACTGCCCAGTAACGAAAACTTTTCTGTGTCATTTATAGACTCTACTGCATCTAGTAAGTTAGACAGTTTCGCAAAATCACCAGAATTGACAAGATGTAACTCACCAATCTCAGAGCCTAATTGGTTTGCATACTCAGCATCCAGAAAACAGTATAATCTTTTTATTTCATCAGGCTTGTTGCCATCTAATCTAACAGATTTTTCGGACTTATAGTTCCAGCCTTGCTTAGAGCGGTCAATTTGATCAATTTTTAATGAATAATGGTGAACTGTTTTATCTTTATCCAGTATCTCTAGTAATGTAGCTATTCTAAAAGCTTGCGGACCCTCCTTTAGAACAACCTGCTTAATCAAACCTACATTAGAATTGTTATACGCTTTCTTTATCTTGATTTTAACGTCTTCTAATGTATTTTCAGGAGGTAACAACCCCATACAACTCTCCTATTTAGCCCTAACGCCCGCCTAAGGGGCTGGCAACGCATAACACCAAACTCAAACACAACAACCGTAACCACCGCGGTTCATTAGGACTGGAAACGCCACGCGTTGACAGTCCCTTTGAGGCGTTTGTTAGCTTCGTAGCCTATTGTTTACCAATGACCTTTTTAACACTTTTAGTTGAAAAGCATTTTACGATAATGCATCGGACAAGCACATGTCCAACGCCAAAAGCTGTGAAGTTGGCAACCAAAACTTAAAATGATCAAGGTTGAGTTGACCACGGTTAAGAGTCCGCGACAAAGAAAGCCAGATCACAGCGATGATTGCAGCCTTTGTGAA
>NZ_AOMO01000069.1 GCF_000338875.1 Vibrio mimicus CAIM 602
CCGTCAAGAGGGACTGTCAACGCGCGGCGTTCCAGTCCCAATGAGCCGCGGTGGTTACGGTTGCTGTGTTTGAGTTTAGTGTTATGCGTTGCCAGCCCCTTAGGCGGGCGTTATGCTTAATCCATAAAAATCAGTAGGTTGTGCTTGTCGATTCCTTTGGCATTTCGTTCAGGTTTTGTCGGCAATTCAATATTGTTTTTCGCTGCCTAATGAAGCGGCAGTGTATCTGGCGTTGTAAATTCTGAGTGATTGCCTCATTGGAATGTTGAGTCTGCGCGAGGTGAGTTTTGCTCTCTCAAGTCGCTTTAAGCTGTTTGGTGCCTTTACTTATGGGCTTAAAGTCTGTCAGCAATTGAGCATTGTTTTGCGCTGCCTAATGAAACAGCAATGTGTTTGTCGCTGTACTTTTCAGTGTTATTGCCTCATTGAGTTGTCGTGCCAATGTGTGGTGAACTGGTTTGTCGGAGAGGGTTTCCACATTGGCCTAGTTGCTAAATGAAAGCCTGCATTGGTCAGTTCTAATTCAAGGATACTCGAAGTTTGGTCAATGATTTCAGTGGGTTATTCTTGAGTTGCTTCAAATGTAAAGCGTTGAAGCTTAAGCATAACAAACGCCTCAAGAGGGACTGTCAACGCGCGGCGTTTCCAGTCCCATTGAACCGCGGTGGTTATGGTTGTTGGGTTTAAGTTTAGTGTTATGCGTTGCCAGCCCCTTAGGCGGGCGTTATGCCTAAGGTGAAATTGATGATCAAGCAGCTTGATTCAAACGAAAAATCAGTGGTTGAACTGTCAGAGCGTTGCTTCGACGAACTACGTCAAGTTTACCGGCCAACTGAGCTCGCACTTAGCAATAAAAACAGTACTAAAAGTGAGTGGAGTTGTTTTGGTTTCCATGTTGATCAGGTTTTAGTTGGAGTAGTTGAAGCTAAACAGGTTGGCTCAGAATTACAGCTCAGCTCGTTATCAGTTGCACCAAGTTTTCGCCAAAAAGGTGTAGCGAGAAAACTCGTCGATTTCGTTGTTACACAGTTTAAGCCAATTAACTCGGTCTCGGTTTGGTGTGTTGAACAAACAGGTAATGTCGCTGTTTTTAAGGCACTAGGTTTTAATGTGGTTCAACGTTTTGATTCAGACTTCTTTATACTTTCCGACGGTTCAAAAGCAGTGGAAGTTCAATTAAAACAAAAAGTAATGGCATAACAAAGCGTTTAAGAGGGACTTGGCACGCGTGGCATTTTCGGTTTGCGTTGGGTTCAGTGATTAAGTCGCTTTGCGGTAGCTTTTGTAATGCGTGCCTGCGCCCCTTAACGCGGCGTTATGGCTTAGGAGAAAAAATGGCATTTGTATTAGCAAATACAGCAACTAAAAATCAGGTACTCTATGCATTTGAACCAAGTCTTTCATTAGAAAGTGTCGAGTTTAAGACTGTTCGTCTTGAACATGTACATTATGATCATGATGGCAATATATTGGTTGACTCGGATACCCTAAAGGAGTTTGAAGTTTTAGGCATTCCGGTATTCGAAAGGAAGTCATCTGCTAAACAGTTTTTGGTGGGTTTAAATTTGGTAGGTAAGGCAAAGTATGTTGGTGTGCGTTACAAGCGTGCCTTTGAGCATCAATATACAGATCTTGGCTTATTCTCAAGTTGGACGGAACTAAATCGCTAAACGTGAGCTTCGCCATAACAAAGCGTTTAAGACGGATTCCCAACGCTCGGCATTTTTGCTTCTACTTCAAATTTAGTGTTTACGGTACAATGCTTTAAGGGCAGTGGTAGCGTTGCTCACCACTTAACGCGGCGTTATGTAACTCATGGAGTTTAGGAGTCTCTAAGTGCTGAAATATATTGGGAATAGAATTATATGGCCTCACAAGTACTTAACTTGGCAGTCCCAAATGATATGTGTACTAGCATTGGTTTCAATTGCCATTGGGCGTGGTATATATCAGCTTGTAAATCATAGTACTTTTCACCCTGGGCTACTTGTGTCTATTTATATGAGCGCAGTCATCGCATGTTATCTATATGACAAGGGACTACCAATAGGGTCTGTATCATTTGATTTTGAGCCAAACGACCTCACCAGTCAGTACAGTAGATTGGCTATAACTTTATTATCATCTGTGATCTACACAGTATGCATACTGAACGGTGTAAGTTAGATTTTACCGAAAACAAATGAAGCGAATAATTACATAACAAAGCATTTAAGAGTGATTCGCAACGCTTGGCGCTTTCGCTTCGCTCAAGTATAGCCAAGCGTCGCTCACACCTTAATGCGGCGTTAAGTGTCAAAAGGAGAAATAATGGCAGCAAATGGAGCAATATATATACAAAGAGATAATGTTGATCTAAAAGATGTATTTGATGATGTGACAAGCGACAAAGGTATATTTAGAAAGCCAACGTACTACGATGTCAAGTTAGGTGAGGATGTTGTTCGATTCAATATTATGGAATCTTCAGAAATTCCTAATCATATTGATGGTTTTCTTGGGTATATCGCTTCTTTGAACAATAGCGACGATAGAAAAGAGAATACTAGTTACGCAATTAGTCATACAAAAGTTGTGCTTGGACTAGTTTCTGATACTAACTTTGAAGATAACCACAAGATCTGGCAAAGCCTATTTCAGATAGCAGACAAATATGACGGCTTTGTCTTCGTTTATGACAGCGTTCTTTTACCTAATGGGGCAGCCTTGGTTGGACCATTGGTACAAACAGACACTTAACAAAGCATTTAAGACGGATTCCCAACGCTCGGCATTTTGGGTTTGCTTCAACTTCGGTGTTTACGGCATCATACTTTAAGTTTGGTGGTCTGCGTTGCTCACCACTTAATGCGGCGTTATGAGTATTCGCTAGTTTCTAGATAAGGAGTCAATTTTGTTTAAGCTCTACTACTATCCGAACAATGCTAGCCTAGCTCCTCATTTCTTGCTTCATCACCTAAATGCAAGTTATGAGCTATTGTTGGTCGATAAAAAATTGAACTCACAGAAATCAGCAGATTATCTAAGGCTCAATCCAGCCGGTCGCATACCTACGTTGGTGATCAATGACCAGCCAATTTTTGAAAGTCCTGCGATTTGTATTCATATCTGTGAATTGCACCCAGACTCAACGTTAATGCCCTCTATTGGTGACGCAAAACGGCCTCTGTTTTATCAATGGTTAGCTTTTCTTAACAATACACTGCAAGCAGAACTCATGGTTCGCTATTATCCACACCGACATACCAACGATGAAGCTAGCATACCCAATGTTGTGTCTGCTCAAGATGATAGGATTGCTGATGCATTATTCATTATCGACAACCAACTTGAGCACCAAGAATATTTACTTGGCGATACGCTCACAGCATGTGATTACTTTTTATTTATGCTTGCTCTGTGGTCATTACCAATAAAAAGGTCCCCACTGACATTCAAGCACCTAGCGGCGTACTTGAAGCGACTTTGCTTAAATCCTACGATTCAGGCGGTTTGTGACATCGAAGGTATAGATATTAGCCCTTTTAGATCATACTCATAACAAGGCGTTTAAGTGGGATTTGGCACGCGTGGCATTTTCGGTTTGCGTTGGGTTTAGTGATTAAGTTGCTGTGCGGTAGCTTTTGTAGTGCGTGCCTGCACCCCTTAACGCGGCGTTATAAAGCTCGAAGAAAAAGGAAATTTCGTGGAAATTCGAACAGGTAAACTTGAAGATGTTGCTGGTATCACCGACATCTTTAATTTTTATATTGAGCACACTAATGCACGCTTTGAGGAAGTTCCATTTACTCTGGAAAATCGTCAGAAATGGTTTTCTCAGTTTTCTAGCACTACCAAAC
>NZ_AOMO01000070.1 GCF_000338875.1 Vibrio mimicus CAIM 602
AATGAGGCAATCACTCAGAAGTTACAGCGCCAGATACATTGCCGCTTCGTTAGGCAGCGACAAACAATATTGAATTGCCGACAAAACCTAAACGAAATGCTAAAGGAATCGACAACCACAACCTGCTGATTTTTATGGATTAAGCATAACGCCCGCTTAAGTGGTGAGCAACGCAATGCGATGTTTCCGCACACCACCGTAAACACTAAAATCAACGCATATTAAAAATGCCACGCGTTGCGAATCCGCCTTAAAGCGTTTGTTATATGCTAATACCCACAGGGAGTTGAAAAGATCCTTCCGAACAAACCAAGTACAAGGCTATTACGGATACAATAATAGGTAATAGAAAAGACTGAAACCATATATAAAAATGCCCATATTTAGACAAGGCACTAAACCTTTGACCAGCACCTTCAAGCCTTACACAGTAGAGTTCAACGTTTGTTTTGAAATCTATATACTTTTGCTTGGGTTTTTCGTCAACTTCATCGTAACTATTCGGGAACTGTCCATTAATCTCAAGTTCATGGAGTCTACGTAATAATTCACGACCACCGTTTAAAAACTTTTTATCAAGCTCCATATTGGTTCCAAAATTAGAATGTATATTATTGCTTGAGAACCAAAGTTTGAACCCGGCCAAGTCACCTAACCAATTGACCAACAGTGTGTAAAAGAAATATACCATTAAAATAACAGCAAGTAGGTCAAAGAGATCCGCAGGAACATTTATGCCGAACAGATTTAATTCACCTAAATCGATATCGTAAAGCTTCACTAGAATAGTCATAAATGAAACGACCAGTAATCTACGACCACTCTTTTCTGTAAGATCGCTTATGATGTCATTACCACTAATTTTTGGCATTTATCCTCCATTGAATATTTGCATATAACGCCGCGTTAAGTGGTGAACAACGCTAATCACCAAACCTAAACCATTGTACCTTAAACACTTAAACTAACTTGAACCAAAATCGCCAAGCGTTGTGAATCCGCCTTAAACGCCTTGTTAGCACAAAAGTTCACCACCTAGTTACTCATTGTTTTTTCGTCTTGAAAATACAAATGCAATGATAAATATACTGACGATGGAAAGTATGAAAATAGCTCCAAATATATACACTTTCGAAGCGTAACTATCGCACATTCTTTCAATAACAGACTCACTAGGTTTTGCTGGATTAACGAATATTTTTATCTCTTTCCCTTTCTGCTTGCTATATATAAGCCTCTTGGCTGCATCGTGTAACTCACCGTTATCATATGAACTCACCCATGAATAACGATTACTTACATATACCTTACCGCCATAGTTATATTCATATGAAACCTTAGGACCGTAGGAAATTCTCCGATGACGATCCATACCTACAAATTTCACAGATTCGACTTCTGCGTGAATTATCTTCGCAGGAATTACATCCCAGTTCTGAGAGATATAACACCCAAATCCAACCTTCATCGGCTTTGCAACAGCGACATACACGAGAAGCAAAAACATTGGCGAAAATAGTAGTATCAATAGAATACGTAGGTACTTTTTTAACATCCGTTCATTTAACGTTTAGAAATTTGACTTTTATATTAACCGAAAGCCAAATTTCGTAATCACCTGATTGCTCAGCTTTCGTCGCAAAATTTTGTGCTAACGCCCGCCTAAGGGGCTGGCAACGCATAACACTAAACTCAAACACAGCAACTGTAACCACCGCGGCTCAATGGGACTGGAAACGCCACACGTTGACAGTCCCTCTTGAGGCGTTTGTTAGCTATTTTTTCTCGGAAACTTGATAAGGTTATTGCACTCACTGCACCTATGACCAGTTAATAAAATGAGCTTCAGGAGTTTGTTATCCACGCCTTTCTGAGCTTCTAAATGCGCTACTCCTTCGCATCCATTTTGGTCGCATTTAATCGGAATCATTAAAAATAGGCGAATGGGTATTGCTGTAAAAATAACAACTAACGGGAGCATCTGGATTAATGACATCTCTTTTCGAAAGAAATAGATTGTCAAACAAAACATTACAAACGCAATAATTGCACTGAGTAATCTATGCAGATATTTATTCATTTATGATCATCCTTGTTCATTTATTCACACATCAGACATCTACAGCCTGAAATTCACTTAAATAGCTAACGCCGCATTAAGGTGTGAGCGGCGCTTGGCTATACTTGAGCGAAGCGAAACTGCCAAGCGTTGCGAATCACTCTTAAATGCTTTGTTATGTGCCTGTTTTATCGTAATTTTCTTGGACGATTCTCATTGCTGACTCGGCGGCAACCTTGTAACTGTCAAACTCCTGCTTGTAAAAATAGAAAAACGCGACCCCAAACTCGGCTAACTCAATAAATATAAAGTTGTTTGTAGAGTGGAAAAAATGAAAATCTTTGTTCGTAGTATGGATAACACAAAGAGAATTAAGCCTGTTTACCTTTGATTCCACGCTTAATACTTGCAGTGCAGAACGAAGATTAGAGAAAACTTTTGAGGGACTTGTATCCATTGGACCTTGAAACATTGCTATTGGCATTTTGCCAATAAAAGGTATGTATTCCGCGCCTTTTACCTTGTTTAGATTTCTTCTAAGGTCAAGAACTTGGAATTTGTACTCTAAAGTTTCTAACCATAAAACGATTAACTCTAAGGTCTCTTGAGAGAACTCTTGCTTGCTCACATCAATTTTTTCAAATTCATGCTTCAAATGCCTTTCCAAGTAGCCAAGCAGATTCGAATTGCAATCTTTGCATGCCGGTAGCGTCGTCTTGTTGTACGTTTGATAAGCGCCGTTAGTCGTTGTATTGAATGTTCGTTTTGTACAACGATTATAGACCCACTGAGGAATCACATGCTCTCTAGTCAATTGCTCTGGAGAACCGCAAATTATGCAAATGTCTGCAGAGTGATTTGCAATTATTGTATCAATTACTTTCTTCTTATTTGCCCTGATTTTCTTTCTAAACTGAATCAGCTTCAACTGAATACTCATTTCACAAATGACTCCTAACTCACTCAGGCACATAACGCCCGCCTAAGGGGCTGGCAACGCACTACCACTAAACTCAAACACAACAACTTAAACCACCG
>NZ_AOMO01000071.1 GCF_000338875.1 Vibrio mimicus CAIM 602
AGAAACGCTACGCGTTGACAGTCCCTCTTGAGGCGTTTGTTAGCTTCGTAGCCTATTGTTTCAAAATGATTTTCAACTATTTTTCTTGAAAGGCATTTTACGCAAACGCATCACACAAACACACGTCCAGAGCCAAAAGCTGTGAAGTTGGCTGCCAAAACTCAAAACGATCAAGGTTAAGTTGACCACGGTTAAGAGTCCGCGACAAAGAAAGCCAGATCACAGCGATAATGCAGCCTTTTGTGAAACCAAACTTTGAGTGTTGAACATCCAACAACGTTGAAGCATCGAGGCTTGCTAGTTTTCAGCGACTTTGAAACCACTGAACTTTCAACACGTTCGACCAAACCAGCATCAAGAAAAAGCTCGAAAGCCAAATTGTGCAATTTGAACGCTAAAATCTGAAATTTCAGGACAATTAAGCCCAGATTTTGATGATTTTTGCTTTAAGAAGCTAACGCCCAATTAAGGGGTGAGCAACGCTACCACCCCACTTAAAGCATTGTGCCATAAACACTTAATTTGAAGTAGAACCAGAAACGCCAAGCGTTGCGAATCCCTCTTAAATTGTTTGTTAGTTTATTTTTCGCACAAATCGCTCGATTTAATTAGATTGACCATTTCATGTGACTAACTATAATCTTACTGTGATTCCAAATTTGGAGATTGATCATGCATACATTAACAGCAAATGATGCCAAACGTAATTTTGGTGAGCTACTTCTAAGCGCCCAACGTGAGCCTGTGAAGATTAGCAAAAACAGCAAAGATGCCGTAGTTGTAATGTCTATCAAGGACTATGAAGAACTAGAGGCAATGAAAACTGACTACCTTAAACATTGTTTCGAGTCAGCTAAACAAGACTTAGCACAAGGCAATGTGGTTGATGGTGAAGACTTTTTAAACGCCTTATAACCCTATATGCAAAAGAATAAATACAAACTGAGTAAATTGGCTCAGACCCATTTACGAAAAATCAAAAGCTATACCGTTAACAACTTCTCCGAGATGCAGTGGCGAAGCTACAAAGATACGTTACTAACTGGGTTTCAAATGCTTGCTGATAATCCAGCTGTTGGTCGCAGTTGTGATGACATTTACCCAAGCGGATTCTATTTCCCTGTGGGCAAACATACCGCTTACTTTACAAAAGAGGATGGCTTCATTTTAGTTGTCGCTGTACTCGGTCAGTCACAGCTTCCTCAGAACCACTTGTAATCAAGATTTCACCCTAGATTTGGATTTGGGGTGACGATCTTGATTGGTAAACTAACGCCCTGTTAAGGGGTGAGCAACGCAATACCGAAGCCGTCGCATTCCACCTTAATCACTAAAACCAACGCATAGTAAAAATGCCACGCGTTGCGAATCCCTCTTGAACAGTTTGTTAGTTGTTGGGGCTAAAGTTTTTGAAATAACCTTTCCACATATGTCTCGATGAAGTGATCTTTGAACTTGTTAGATACCGTGAGATGAAGATAATCCTTAATTTGGACCAACAACCCGTTATATTTAACATAGCTGAATGAGTTAGAGTCAATGGAAATATTATTCGTGCAGTCACTATACCCTAAGGATGTAGTTGGTACGTGAGGAACTGGATCATTTTCAACAAAAAAGTGAGTTGGAGACTTAAGTACTGCAATTGCGTTAGCGTTACCCCAACGAGGCATACCGAATGTGTAACATGCACAATGATTATTACGCAACAACCTTCTATGTACATTAGAAGTAAGCCAGTAATTATCATACATAGCGTAAGTAATTGCAGCCAACGCACCGCCTAAAGAGTGCCCCACAAAATAAACAGGGAATTTATCCCATTCTCTCTTGTGCATTTCATCAACTAACTCTTCGTGAAATGACTTTGCCTCAAGATAGAACCCTTTATGTACTTTTACTCCTTGATGTGGAGGAAATGGAGAAACCTTTTTAGCATTTAGGTTTACTCGCCAGTCACTAATACTTAGCAAGCGAGTTCCACGCATTGCAATAAAAACCACATTGTTAATTTTCGTCGCAACTAGAACAGCCCCAGGTCTTTCAATTAGCAAATGCTCGTCAGTTTTCAACAAACTGAAGTACTTTTGAGAATTTATTCTTTTGCTTTTCAGTAGTTCATAATAGGTATGTGATGGCAACAGTTTCACATTGCTGTGTTCTTCCAACTCCCACTCAGAGATTTTAGTGTAAGCAAGATTCGCCATCACTGAACATACAAATGCTTTTTGATCGGTCCATGAATAAGATTTCCAATTTTCCTTCTGGATATGCTCACTAACATGAAGCAGGCTTTCTTCTATTTTCATCAAATGTTTCCATCGATTGAGACAACTAACGCCCTGTTAAGGTGTGAGCAACGCAATACCGATGCCGCCGCATACCACCTTAAACACAAAACGCAACGCATAGCAAAAATGCCACGCGTTGCGAATCACTCTTAAACAGTTTGTTATGCGATTAGTTTGCACATAAATTATCGTCTTCAATATTAACGATCACTTCATTAATTGGCTTCATTCCTTTGCGTGCATCATTGAGGATTCCGCGAAAGAACGATGCTAGAGCCTTCCTCACTGAATCTTTAACAGTTTGATTGTTGAGGTATGCTTCAGCTGTTTCCTTTACCTTTTGATTAGCTAAAACAACCATCCACTCCTGTGCTGCAATTTGAGTTGCTCGAACGCCTCCATTAAAAATCACCTCAACTTTAGGAGAAGCCGCTGACTCATTTAACTGTTTAATTCGAGGGGCATTAATACTAACGGTTCGATTTTCTTCATCTACTTTAATGCACCAGTTCCATTCATCTTCTATTTTGTATCCAAAATTAAAAGGGTAATCCCAAGTGTAAATTGCCTCCCACTTTCCTTTCCTTGGTCCTAGATCCTTTTGCTTCATATGATAGGTATAGTTCGCTGTGATTTTCATGAATGTGAATTCTGTAGCTTTGGAAAGCATTGTTGCACTTACAGAGATCTTAGATTTTTGTATTTCTTCTTCGACTTGTTTATTTAAGCTATGGTTTTCAAACCAAAGCCAACCCGATGCTCCTGCCAATAAAATTATCGCTACAACTAGTATTACCCTCTCCATATACGCTCTCCTTAGCAAAAATGACGTTGTAAAAGCAAATTATAGCAAATACAAAACACCTATCGCATAACGCCCGCCTAAGGGGCTGGCAACGCACTACCACTAAACTCAAACACAACAACCGTAACCACCGCAGCTCACTAGGACTGGGAACGCCACGCGTTGACAGTCCCTCTTGAGGCGTTTGTTATGTGGCCGGCCACTCTCGCGATAAAACTGACATTTGGACTTTGTCCATGAATCGGCCATTGCGATAGCCCGATTCTCTTTTGATACCTTCGTGCTGATAGCCTGCTTTTTCATACGCTTTGATTGCCGCTACGTTGTCACAATATGCGGTCAATTCTATTCGATGTAAGCCAAGCTCTCGGAATCCATAGTTAGTGACTAAACGCGTGACTTCTGTTCCGAGTCCTTTACCCCAAAATGCTTTATCACCAATGAGGATAAAATACTCACCACTTCGGTTAAGTGAGCTAATCCCCGAAATACCAGCATAACCAATCAGCTTTTGGCTTTCTTTACACTCGACACCAAAAGAAATCGTCTTTGAACTTGAATTAATCTCCGACAACCACTTAGCAATATCTGAACAAGATTGCGGATAGACATAAGCAGATAGGCTGAATTGTGTCACTTCCCTATCACCAGACCACTGATAAAAGGATTCAGCATCCTCCACTTCAAGTGGACGCAGCCTGATTTTTAATGATTCTATGAACATAGTTCCGTCTTATTTTCACTGAGGACACATAACGCCGCGTTAAGGGGCGCAGGCACGCAATACAAAAGTGACTGCATAACACCTTAACCACTAAACACAACGCAAATTGAAAATGCCACGCGTGCCAAGTCCCTCTTAAACGCTTTGTTATGCCGTTACTTTTTGTTTTAACTGAACTTCTACCGCTTTTGAACCGTCGGAAAGTATGAAAAAGTCTGAATCAAAACGTTGAACCACATTAAAGCCTAGTGCCTTAAAAACTGCGACATTACCTGTTTGCTCAACACACCAAACCGAGACTGAGTTAATAGACTTAAACTGTGTAACAACGAAATCTACGAGCTTTCTAGCTACACCTTTTTGGCGAAAACTTGGTGCGACTGCTAACGAGCTAAGCTGTAATTCTGAGCCAACCTGTTTAGCTTCAACTACTCCAACTAAAACCTCATCAACATGGAAACCAAAGCAACTCCACTCACTTTTAGCACTGTTTTTATTGCTAACTGCGAGCTCAGTTGGCCTGTAAACTTGACGAAGTTCATCGAAGCAACGCTCTGACAGTTCAACCACCGATTTTTCATTAGCATCAAGCTGCCTTATCATCAATTTCACCTTAGGCATAACGCCGCGTTAAGGGGCGACAACGCTTTACAACCAAACTAAACCATTACACCGTAAACACAAAACTCAAACTTAGAATCAAAACCGCCAAGCGTTGGGAGTCCCTCTTAAACGCTTTGTTATGTGAACGTGCTAAAGTCAGTACCCAGAATCAAGAACTAAAAACAACGTTAAAACAAAACAAGACCAATACCACACACTGACCAGTGACTGACGGACTACCAGCACTTGATACAACAAAGCGACAAATAAAACCAACTCGGCAAGAAATTGAACAGGAAAAATTAGCAGACCATAAACTATACCATACCCAGGAGCTCGACCTGCTGTACTCGCGTTACTCATTACACTTTCGATAAGACACTCAAATGACAAATAAATTAAGTGGTTTAACGTAAGTAAGACTAAAACAATCCTCATTGCCCTCTTACTCTAGTATCAAGTTTGGTTCAGTATTTGGACTATATCAGGCACTGTCGAGCATCAAAAATTAGTAAACTCGACGCTAATCTCAGTTTTGTTCACATAACGCCCGCCTAAGGGGCTGGCAACGCATACCACTAAACTCAAACACAACAACTGCAACCACCGCGGCTACAATGGGACTGGAACGCTACGCGTTGACAGTCCCTCTTGAGGCGTTTGTTA
>NZ_AOMO01000072.1 GCF_000338875.1 Vibrio mimicus CAIM 602
CCCCGTTGATATTGAAATCACAATTAAAGAGCAGCCTTCCCATTGTTGGGGTTTCAGAGGCATTACAGGTGACGAAGTCGCCGACTTAACCTACAAAATCCACGTATAACAAGGCGTTTAAGCGGGATTCATGCCGCGTGGCATTTTTGGTATGCGGTGAGTTTTTGTGGTGAAACTGGTTTGCGGAAGGTTGGTTTGGGCGGCATTCACCCCTTAACGCAGCGTTAGCTTTTTAATTTAGCTCCAAGTTTATGAGGTAAAAATGGATTATCTTCTTTTGGTGTTGGGTCTGATTTTGTTGATTGTCGGGGCAGAAGGATTAGTTAAGGGAGCTGCTAGATTAGCGACTAGAATTGGGATTCCGAGTCTTGTGATTGGTTTGACTGTAGTTGCCTTTGGTACAAGTGCTCCTGAGTTAGCCGTAAGTATCAACTCTGCTGTCTCAAATAAAACAGAACTGGCAATCGCCAACGTCGTTGGCAGTAACATTTTTAATGTATTGTTTATTTTAGGCTTAGCCGCTGTTATCACACCATTAACCATTTCAAAGCAACTGATACGTCAAGATGTGCCAATAATGGTATTGGTGAGTGCACTTGTATTCTACATGGTGACGGATGGACTCCTGAGCTTGTGGGAAAGTGGTGCATTAGTTGTTTTATTAGTTACCTACACAGCTTTTCTTTTTGTGCAGGGCAAACGAGCTGAAATACAAACATTAGATACAAGTGATAACGAAGTGGCTTCGCTGACACAGGGGCATCATCCTGTATGGCAAAGTGCGTTATGGTTAATTATCGGCCTAACGCTTCTTATCATTGGTGCAAATTTGTTAGTAAGTAGTGCGGTCAATATTGCACGCACGTTTGGTGTTAGTGAAGCGATTATTGGGCTTACCATTTTAGCGATAGGGACATCATTACCTGAGGTAGTGACATCCATAGTGGCAAGTTTCAAAGGACAAAGAGATATTGCCGTAGGTAATGTAGTGGGAAGTAATACTTTCAACTTATTAGCAGTTCTTGGAATATCTGGCCTCTTTAGTGGTGAGGGTTTAGTGGGTAACACACAACTAGTGGAACAGGACTTTCCAATCATGCTTGGGGTTGCTCTTCTGTGTTTGCCTCTAATGTTGACGGGAGCTGTTTTAAGTCGTCTCGAAGGTGCGTTATTTTTTTGGTTTGTATCTACTGTATAKGCGCATTTTTGATTGGTGATGTCAAGGAGGCAACTTGGCTACCTTCATTATCAATAGTGACTTGGAATGTTATTTTTCCTGCTACCTTAGCTGCTATTGCTATTTCTTTAATTAGAGATTGGTGGAAACAAAAGCAGTTAAAAAGCTAACAAACGCCTCAAGAGGGACTGCCAACGCGCGGCGTTTCCAGTCCCAATGAGCCGAAGTGGTTACGGTTGTTGTGTTTGAGTTTAGTGGTATGCGTTGCCAGCCCCTTAGGCGGGCGTTATGCTTAATCAAATAAAATCAGTGATTTATGGTTTTCCTTTGTTCCCTTGGCTTTTCAGTTCGGTGTTTGTCGGCAACTTGGCTTTTTTGAGCGCTGTTTTTCGGACATCAATTCTTTGGCGCTTGAAATTCAGGTAATTGCCTCAATCAATTCTCGGGCAAGCGCGAGGTCAGGGCGGTTGGCTCAATCAGAAATCCATTTCTAGGTTTTCAAACTTCAAACTGGATTTGCCAAAATTCCGAACCTGAATATCAAAACTATGATTCATTTCGGTTTTCTAAGTTTTGGTTTTTGTTTGTAAATCAAAGTCGAGTTAATCTTGTTTTTAGTAAAACGTAAGCCATTGAAGCTTAGGCATAACAAGGCGTTTAAGCGGGATTCATGCCGCGTGGAATTTTTGGTTTGCAGTAAGTTTTGGTGGTGAAGGTGGTCTGCGGAAAGTTGGTTTATGCGGCATTCACCCCTTAACGCGGCGTTATGTGCTTTCTCGAAAAATCTCGAAGTAGTGTAGAATTCGGCTTTTGAAATCTTGAGAAGTCAGCATGTCTAAAGTCGTTCAACAGCAAATCGGCAATATCGCACTTGTCGTAGAAAACTACGATGATGCTATTGAGTTCTATACAAAAAAGTTGCAGTTCAGTTTGGTTGAAGATACAGATTTAGGTGGTGGTAAGCGTTGGGTTCAAGTTTCGCCGCCAAACTCGAATGGAACGAACCTACTTCTTGCTCAAGCAAGTACCGAAGAGCAAGCTCAATTCGTAGGTAACCAGACTGGAGGTCGTGTTTTTTTGTTTCTACAAACGAATGACTTCTGGCGAGATTATGAGTTAATGAAGGCCAATGGTGTTGTTTTCAACGAAGAACCACGAGTTGAAGAGTATGGGAGAGTTGTTGTGTTTCAAGATCTTTATGGAAACAAATGGGATTTATTGCAGCTGAACAAGGCTCACCAATAGCACGCACATAACAAACGCCTCAAGAGGGACTGTCAACGCGTGGCGTTTCCAGTCCCAATGAGCCTTGGTGGTTACGGTTGTTGTGATTGAGTTTAGTATTATGCGTTGTCAGCCCCTTAGGCGGGCGTTAGTTTCTATCTAGAAAAATCATCAAAAGCTCAGATTCATGCCCTGAAAAATCAGCTTTAAGCGTTCAAGTCGTACTATTTGGCTTTTGAGTTTTGCCTGATGCTTATTTGGTAGAAAGAGTTGAAAGTTCAGCTATTTCAAAGTTGCTGAAAACCAACAAGCCTTGAAGTTTCAATGTTGTCGGATATTCAACACGGTCAGTCTAGTTTCACAAAGGCTGCATTATCGCTGTGATCTGGTTTTCCTTGTCGCGGACTCTTAACCGTGGCTAACTTAACCTTGATCGTTTTGAGTTTTGGCAGCTAACTTCACAGCTTTTGGCGTTGGACGTGTGCACGTTCGATGCATTTGCGTAAAATGCCTCTCAAGTAAAGGTGTTAAAAGTCATTGTTAAACAATGGGCTACGAAACTAACAAACGCCTCAAGAGGGACTGTCAACGCGCGGCGTTTCCAGTCCCAATGAGCCGCGGTGGTTTCGGTTGTTGTGGTTGAGTTTAGTGTTAATGCGTTGCCAGCCCCTTAGGCGGGCGTTATATGCAAAGGAGGTTTTTAATGAAATTAGTTATACCATCATTAGATATTTCTGAAAATGAAGGTTTTAAGCAAGATATCTTAAAGCGAGAAGCATTTGGAGAGTCATTAAAAAATCTTGTTATTCGTTCGGATGATGAACTCGTAATCTCATTGGATGGAAAATGGGGTGAAGGAAAATCTACATTTGTAAAAATGTGGCAGGGCTTATTGAAAAACAATAATATCCCTAATATCTACATTGACGCTTTCTCTAATGATTATATTGAAGATGCATTTATATCTGTAGCATCAGCTATAACCACTTACGTTGAAAAAAATGCTAGCAGATCTAAAAATGAAAAAATAATAGAATATAAAAAGAAAGCAAAGGATATTGGTGTAAAGCTTTTATCTTGGGGAACAAAGGTAGGAGTCAAAGCACTTACTCTAGGAATAATAAAAGACTCTGATATAGAAGGTCTTCAAGATATTAAAGATGATATTGCAGCAAGTAGTTCATCATCAATATCAACATTTGTAGAGGAAAAATTATGATCATATCAGGCCGATATTGAGCTTTTTGAGTCTTTTAGAACGTTGCTGTCGGAGCTACCAGATGAAATTGAAGGGAACGACGGAAACCCACTTGTTATTATTATTGATGAGCTGGATCGGTGTAAGCCTACTTATGCAGTTGAGTTGATTGAAAAGGTTAAACATCTCTTTTCTGTAAAAAATGTCGTTTTTGTACTCGTTATGCATAGACAGCAGTTAGAGGGAGCAGTTAAGAGCATTTATGGCTCAGAGATTGATGCACATACTTATCTACAGAAGTTTATAAATGTTGAGACTTCATTACCAAAGATAACAAAATCTCGTTACTCAAGTGATTTAGATAAATATTGTGAAAGACTTTTTGATCTTCATGACCTTACTACTTGGGGTGATAGAGAAAACCTACAAGAGTCTATTGTATCTTTAGCGAAATACTATAATTTATCATTGAGGCAGCTAGAACGAGTTTATACAAATCTTGCTATTTTTTATGCATCAAGTGCTCAGAATCATTTAAGAATAGTGCCACTTTTGTCATTGCTGGCGGTTATTAAGGTGACGCATCCAGATGTATATCTTCGTTTAGGTAAATCAGATATAACATATGATGAACTTATTGCTGATTTGAATTTATTAGAGTTTAAAATTGATAATGAGGTTACTCGAAAAATAGAATTTATACTTAGCTGGTTTAAGTTTTCTCTTATTCATGAAAATGAATTTTTAGAAATTAATGAGAATGATAGAGTTCGGAGATATGGTGAATCTCTCTGGCGATATGATATCGAAAGAAATAGATTGATACCATTGTTTATAGAGAGGTTAAATATATTTTCAGTGGTCTAATTGCATATAACAAACGCCTCAAGAGGGACTGTCAACGCGTGGRCGTTTCCAGTCCCATTGAGCCCGCGGTGGTTGCGGTGGTTTGTGTTTGGGGTTTAGTGGGTTATTGCGTTGCCAGCCCCTTAGGCCGGGC
>NZ_AOMO01000073.1 GCF_000338875.1 Vibrio mimicus CAIM 602
GAAATAAAGGCCAGTCATTTTCCGATAATGGCTTCATCCGCAGCCTTTCAGATACTACTTCCATTTAGCTGAACCCTCCTTGTTACATAACGCCCGCCTAAGGGGCTGGCAACGCATAACACTAAACTCAAACACAGCAACCGTAACCACCGCGGCTCATTGGGACTGGATACGCCGCGCGTTGACAGTCCCTCTTGAGGCGTTTGTTATATTCCAGCCACTTGGTGATGATGAACTGTATAGCTATTCTCTATATCCGTAATGATCAACCGCAAAACTAAACATGACTTTAATCATAAAAAATGTGCTAACAATTAAGAACCATGTAGGGAGAGGCAAAAGCATTAGTACTAATAATCCACTGCACATAAGGCTTGCTGAAATAAATAATTGAAAATAGCTTCCTTTCAAAGCATTCACAACTAGTGCAGATATTATTGTGTAAGCCCAAATTAGGAGTGCATAGTCAAAAGGAGCAGAAAGGAGCCACGCGATCGCCAATATATGGATATGTATAGCAATAAACAAAAGACGACCTTTAGGTCTTTCTGAATAAAACTTGTTCGTTCCTCGGCTAAAATTCGCGATACAACCAGCTAGCACATCTGCGACTAGAACAAACCCTAATACTATCATCCAAATATTTTCATGAGCTATAGGTCGATATAGCTGAAGATAAATTAACAAACTCCCCACGAGTGCAAACATCGCAGTACATGCAATTTCAATTAATGATTGCTTTTCGCCAAACACCTCATGGAGAGACTTGGGGATTACAAAATATTTCATCTTCATCCTTAATATTTCAGCTAAATTTGACTCGGGAATATAACGCCAGCCTAAGGGGCTGGCAACGCATTACCACTAAACTCAAACACAACAGCCGTAACCACCGCGGCTCAATGGGACTGGAAACGCCGCGCGTTGACAGTCCCTCTTGAGGCGCTTGTTATGCAACAACACCTTGCACTCCTAGTGACACTGCAACTAAAATACAACCCCCAATAACAACGAATCATCAGATCATCCGAATGACCGATACTGTACAACCTCAACTAGATCTAGAGACATTACTGTCTGAAAACTCAACAGATACAGAAACCTCTCAAGACGAACAAACTAACAATAATACTTTAAAACAAAAACTAGAGACGCTAGCCCAAATGATAGGTGTGCGATATAACGCTGATTTTATTGCATATTCAGGTAATATTGGCTCACCAGCAGATCTTAAATTTCGTGCAGAATTAGATGAAGCTCAGCGACATGACAAAGTTATCTTTTGGCTCTCCACTTACGGAGGAGTACCAGATTGCGCTTACCGCATTGCAAGAGCGCTACAGTTACGCTATGAGCATATAACCATCATTGTTGACCGATATTGTAAAAGCTCTGGTACGCTAATATCGTTAGCAGCCGATGAGCTTTGGATGACAGAAAATGGAGAGTTGGGTCCTCTCGACATCCAGTTACTAAGTAAAGATGAGTTTCTGGAGAGAAATTCCGGTCTAGACTCACTACAAGCCTTAAGTACCTTATCCGAACAGAGTGCATCGCTATTTGCTCAGCAATTCATAAGCGCGCGCATGGGAGGAAGAATTAGCACGAAACAAGCTATGGATGTAGCAAGCCGTATTTCCGTTGGCCTACTTAGCAAGATCTACGAACAAATTGAACCATTAAGACTTGGTGAAATATCTCGCTCAATGCGCATTGCTTTTGAATATGGACAACGCCTAGACAAAGGTAATTTGAAGCCAAATGCACTCGGACAATTAATTGCTAGTTACCCATCTCACGGTTACGTAATTGATCACCTAGAAGCAAGTGACAGGCTATTCAACAATGTAAAACTGATTGAAGACAAACTAATCCTAGCAACATTAGACATATTAAATCCGTATGTAGAAAGCCGCATTGGTTCAGAAGATGTGCTAATCCTTAAGCTCAATGATTTTATTGCTATAAAAGACGCAGACGCAGACGCAGACGCAGACGCAGACGCAGACGATTCTGGGCGACATGTCAGTGCTGTCAAGTAATTTTCATGAACAAACGTTAAGATCCATTAAATATGGATATGCACTTCCTTTAAACTATGATATAGGTGTGTCACAGTTAAATGGCTTTGGAGGATAAGAGTTATGAAACCAAATAATTCAGATTTATTTAACAAGGAAGTAGACTTAGCAACAAAGCATAACCAAGAAGTCACCAAAATTTTGATGAAGAATCTTAATAATCAGACAGTGAAGAGTATTCATCAACAAAAAGATTTTTTCAGAGACAGCCTTAGTCAGTATAGAATTAAGACGAACTAACAAGTAAGGCCTGCATTTGCAGGCTTTTTTGTTGCATAACGCCGCGTTAAGGGGTGCAGGCACGCAATACAAAAGCTACCGCACAGCGACTTAATCACCAAACCCAACGCAAACCGAAAATGCCACGCGTGCCAAATCCCACTTAAACGCTTTGTTATGCTTAAGCTTCAATGGCTTACGTTTTACTAAAAACAAGATTAACTCGACTTTGATTTACAAACAAAAACCAAAACGTAGAAAACCGAAATGAATCATAGTTTTGCTATTCAGGTTCGGAATTTTGGCAAATCCAGTTTGAAGTTTGAAAACCTAGAAATGGATTTCTGATTGAGCCAACCGCCCTAACCGCGTACTTGCTCAAGAATTGATTGAGGCAACTCTCAGAGTTTTTAGCGCCAAAGAATAAGAGTCCGGAAAACAACGCTCACAAAAGCCGACTTGCCGACAAACACAAAACCAATCAGCCAAGAGAACAAAGAAAAACCATAACCAACTGATTTTACTTGATTAAGCATAACGCCCGCCTAAGGGGCTGGCAACGCATAACAACCAAACTCAAACACAGCAACCATAACCACTACGGCTCATTGGGACTGGAAACGCCACGCGTTGACAGTCCCTCTKAGGCGTTTGTTATA
>NZ_AOMO01000074.1 GCF_000338875.1 Vibrio mimicus CAIM 602
AATCGACAAGCACAACCTACTGATTTTTATGGATTAAGCATAACGCCCGCCTAAGGGGCTGGCAACGCATAACACTAAACTCAAACACAGCAACCGTAACCACCGCGGCTCATTGGGACTGGAAACGCCGCGCGTTGACAGTCCCTCTTGAGGCGTTTGTTATATTCCAGCCACTTGGTGATGAGGAACTGTATATCTATTCTCTATACCCGTAATGATCAACCGCAAAACTAAACATGACTTTAATCATAAAAAATGTGCTAACAATTAAGAACCATGTAGAGAGAGGCAAAAGCATTAGTACTAATAATCCACTGCACATCAGGCTTGCTGAAATAAATAATTGAAAATGACTTCCTTTCAAGGCATTCACAACTAGTGCAGATATTATTGTGTAAGCCCAAATTAGGAGTGCATAGTCCAAAGGAGCGGAAAGGAGCCACGCAATCGCCAATATATGGATATGTATGGCAATAAACAAAAGACGGCCTTTAGGTCTTTCTGAATAAAACTTGTTCGTTCCTTGGCTAAAATTCGCGATACAACCAGCTAGCACATCTGCGACTAGAACAAACCCTAATACTATCATCCAGATATTTTCATGAGCTATAGGTCGATATAGCTGAAGATAAATTAATAAACTGCCCACGAGTGCAAACATCGCAGTACATGCAATTTCAATTAATGATTGCTTTTCGCCAAACACCTCGTGAAGAGACTTGGGAATTACAAAATATTTCATATTCATCCTTAATACTTCAGCTAAATTTGACTCAGGAATATAACGCCCGCCTAAGGGGCTGGCAACGCATACCACTATACTCAAACACAACAACTGCAACCACCGCGGCTCAATGGGACTTGAAACGCCACGCGTTGACAGTCCCTCTTGAGGCGTTTGTTATATTCCCCAGACGCTTAGCTCAAAGTCATTCCTACAAAACGAAGTGTGATTAAACTCTGAAATTACTCCGCAGTCTAGGTCTGCACCAACCCACCCAAAATCAAAACTTTCATTCTGAGTAGTAAACAATTCAAGCTCACTTAGGAAAAGCCGTAGTTCTGAAAGTTTGACCTTATAGTAAGGCCCGTCAATGTCAAAGAACAACCAGCCCTCATATTCTCGTGAAGGGAGCCCTCTAAACGCACCAAAAAGATCGCTCCAATACTGAAAGGTAAAGTTTCTCCAGTTTGCGATAACGCCTCTGGTAGTCGTCTGAGTATCTGTTGATTGGTCCCAAGTTGAAAAAGCTGCATAGCGTAAACACATAGAATCACTTGAGAAATCTACTTGCTCTAAATAGCGAGCCAATGGCTCGGGAAGCTCTGAAAGCAGCTTTTCTCTAGCTCTCCTGTTTCGATTCTCTTTAAGCTTTTGCTCAACTTTACTCATATTTCACCAGGGAATATAACGCCCGCCTAAGGGGCTGACAACGCATTACCATTAAACTCAAACACAACAACTGCAACCACCGCGGCTCATTGGGACTGGAAACGCCACGCGTTGACAGTCCCTCTTGAGGCGTTTGTTATGCGATTTTTCCACACATGATATGTTGAGGTCCTGCTGAACCACCAAAATATTTCTCACCATTATCTTCAAAGCCGCCTTTAAGATAACAAGCTCTTGCTGCTGGATTCTTACAGTTAACTGTCAAGTAGACACTCTTAAAGCTTGGATAACTCATTTTCAGATAATCAAACAGAGCTTTTACCGCTTTCGTACCAAGGCCTTTGCCTTGTTGCGACTTGTCTATAACGAAAAACCTTAGACCGATCCCGTCAGATGGACAAAATGGATAACTTTCCGAATAAGCAATATCCAACTTGAAGAAGCCAACAATTGAACCATCTTGCTTGATGACATGGAGATGAGCTGTATCACTGCCGTCTTGCAGAAATTCCTCTGCTGTACCAGCAAATCTTAACTGTTCATCTGCAACGCTCACTTTTTGAATAGCATTGATATGTGATTCATTAAGTCTTTCAATTTCCAACATTAGCCGATAATTCCCTTTAATCGCATAACGCCCGCCTAAGGGGCTGGCAACGCATAACACTATCAAATACAACAGCCGTAACCACCGCAGCTCATTGGGACTGAAAACGCCACGCGTTGACAGTCCCTCTTGAGGCGTTTGTTATAACCGTTTTTCCATTCGCACCAGATCCCATAACTTACCATTAAAAGATCTTGTACCAATTTCTGTCGAAACCACTTCAAAACCTAATGACTCATAGCATTTTCTAGCAACTGTGTTCTGTTCAAAAACGCCTAAGCTAAGTTTGGTTGCAGAAAAATCTAATCGTGCTTTATCGATTAATAACATCAACATCGATTTTGATAGTCCTTGCCCACGATAAGCATTTGAAATAAAGACACGGCAAATCCGATATTGCTCATCGGTGACTTTGTACAACTCAACAAACCCAGCATGTCTACCGTTCACTTTTAGCAGGTAGGGAAATACTTCTGCTTTGCTACAGTGAGCATGGATCTGTTCATAAGTCAGCGGAAAAACATACGCAGGACCACCCCATAGATAGTTCAACTCATCCGAGTCAATCCATTCTATAAGCTGGTCAAAATCCGATTCTTGAAACTCTTCTAAGTTCATGATTTCTCATTAGGTTATAACGCCCGCCTAAGGGGCTGACAACGCATTACCACTAAACTCAAACACAACAACCATAACCATCGCGGCTTATTGGGACTGGAAACGCCATGCGTTGACAGTCCCTCTTGAGGCGTTTGTTATGTTCGTGGCTTAAAGCTCCCCCACAACCTCAATAACGTTAAGTTAAGTGGCAGCAAGACTAATATGCCCACTAACCACAATGCATCGTTCAAATACGGGAATACGACTCCCCCCTTAAGAGCTCTCCACCCAAACATTACTTCCAACAAACCGCCGACACATAGAAGAATGAAATACAACGGAATATAAACTATCGAAATTATCCACTTCAATATTTCTATATTCATCATATCGTTATGAAGCAAATATGAACCATACGTCTGAACAATTGCGAGGAAGAATGCGACCAACAGTGTTTTACGCATTTTCAAGTTTCTCCATAGAACATAACGCCGCATTAAGGTGTGAGCGGCGCTTGGTTATACTTGAGCGAAGCGAAAATGCCAAGCGTTGCGAATCACTCTTAAATGCTTTGTTAAATGCCTATTTGCCGCTGTTTGAGTTGTTTTATTTGCCCTTTAATAGACTCTATGCGAACGTCGTCCTTTGCCAATTTGTTTAACACTGCTTCTCTGTGTTTGATAGCTTTTTCAAAGTCACCTTTTTGTTCGGCATAATCAGATAAAACAATAAACTCTGTTAAAGTTAAGCGATCTTTTTCTTCTTCAGTTTTTAAACCCGATAGTCCGCCAAACATCAATATCATAAACAAAACAAAAGTAGCCAACCCCGCAACACCAAAGAACTCTTCGCGTCGTTCTTTCTTGGCTACATATAAACACCAAACTATCACTGCACCGATGGCACAAACTAACAAAGATAATGCCGATATTTCAAAACTAAGTTGTACTTGTGAACCATCAATTGTATTAAACAAGCTCCCAATGAACATACCAAGAAAAACTAAAAATGCTGATTGGCGATACGCTCTAAATGACGGGAGGAAGTCGAATAACTGCATCCCGAAACCAATCAATGTTGCTACACCTGTTATATAAGTAAAATATTCCATAATCCCGTCGTTGTATAATTTTCGATTGGCATTTAACGCCCGCCTAAGGGGCTGGCAACGCATAACACTAAACTCAAACACAACAACCATAACCACTTCGGCTCAATGGGACTGGAAACGCCACGTGTTGACAGTCCCTCTTGAGGCGTTTGTTATGAAGCTTTTTCTGACACAAGCTCATACTTTTTCCGGATAAGCTCGATGCCCTGAACATAGTAGTGCCCAGCACGTTCATAGTCTTGCTTAAGAGAATGGCTATCTGGACTAGCAAGATGAATAAATCCATTAATTGCCATCCCATACTTTGAAAACAAGGTAAAAATCTCATCTGAAATGAAAGGCTTGGATTTAAACAATATTGTCATAAAGTCAGACTGAACTGTAACTATTTGTTCTTGAGTTAACTTGATTACTTGTATTTCTCTAGCTGCTTCCACTACCGTTTTTGATAACCCAAGTTCACTTGCAAGTAAGTCATATTGTCGATATTGAGCAGCTGAATAGTGTAATACTCCGGCTTTTTCAGCCAACTGACTCAGTAATTCAACTTGGTTATTAAACAACATTCGTTCTATTTCAAGTTCAGACTTTTTACTTTCAATATCGTAGCCAAACCATACGACAGTCACATATGCTGTTAATACTGCCGTAAAACTTATGATAAAGAGCTCTTTTACTATTATTTTTATCGTAGATCCCATAGCTTTTATCCACCTTGCTTCATAACGCTGCGTTAAGGGGGGCATGCCGCACAAACCAAGTTTCTGCAAACCACTTTCACCACCAAAACCAACCGCATACCAAAAATGCCACGCGGCATGAATCCCTCTTAAACGCCTTGTTATATTTCAGTTGCCTAAGTTCATATTGGCTTGACTTTTAATATCGTCAATCAGATTTGAATCAAATGAAACGCCCTGTAGCCGCCACGCTGAACCAACTCTATACACTTGCAGTTCAAAGCGAAGTGGCTGCCGATCGTAACCAACCAAGTAGATTAAATGAGCGTAATGTTCACCTACTTTTTTTTCAACTATTAGCTCGTGAAAATGATACTTACCCACCAAGCCATCCAAGCTAGCTAGTTGATTTTTTAAGTTTAACACTTGATCCGAATTGCCTGATATCCATTGATTAGTGCCATATAAGTACTCAATAGCTTCGTTATGCTTTCCATCTTTGAGCATTGCAAAAAATGTTTCCGGAATTTTTCCATAATCATCAGCAAAGACGAACGTAGGCATTAACAGCATGATCACCAGAATAATTTTTTTCATATACAACTTCTCCATAAGAATATAACGCCGCGTTAAGGGGTGCAGGCACGCAATACAAAAGCTACCGCACAGCGACTTAATCACTGAACCCAACGCAAACCGAAAATGCCACGCGTGCCAAATCCCACTTAAACGCTTTGTTATGCTTAAGCTTCAATGACTTACGTTTTACTAAAAACAAGATTAACTCGACTTTGATTCAGAAACAAAAGCCAAAACTTAGAAAACCGAAATGAATCATAGTTTTGATAATCAGGCTCGGAATTTGGGCAAATCTGGTTTGAAGTTTTAAACCTAGAAATGGATTTCTGATTGAGCCAACCGCCCTAACCTCGCGCTTGCCCGAAAATTGAATGAGGCAATTCTCTGAA
>NZ_AOMO01000075.1 GCF_000338875.1 Vibrio mimicus CAIM 602
CTGGAAACGCCGCGCGTTGACAGTCCCTCTTGARGCGTTTGTTAGCTTCGTAGCCTATTGTTTAACAATGATTTTTAACACATTTGCTTGAAAGCCATTTTACGCAGAAGCATCACACAAACACGCATCCAACGCCAAAAGCTGTGAAATTAGCTGCCAAAATTTAAAACGATCAAGGTTGAGTTGGCCACGGTTAAGAGTCCGCGACAAAGAAAGCAAGATCACAGCGATGATGCAGCCTTTTGTGAAACCAAACTTTCCGTGTGGAGCATCCAACAACATTGAAGCATTGAGGTTTGATAGCTTCCTGCGACTTTGAAACTACTGAGCATTCAACACTTTCTACCAAGTCAGCATCCGAGAAATTCGAAAGCCAAGTTGTAAAACTTGAACACTAAAAACTGATTTTTCACAGCAAATGAGCTTAGATTTTGATGATTCTAGCCTTTAAGAAGCTAACGCCCGCCTAAGGGGCTGGCAACGCATAACACAAAACTGAAACACATCAACCGTAACCACCGCGGCTCATTGAGACTGGGAACGCCACGCGTTGACAGTCCCTCTTGAGGCGCTTGTTAGCTTACTGTCCTAACATGCCAACTAAGAGGACATAACTATTGTGAAGCGCATGAATTAAAAAGGCTATTGTGAAACCTACTTTTGGTGAACTCTGCCGCCATACTTGAAATGCTACCCCAAAAACAACAAATGGCATGAATGTAAACATGCCCCAAAGTGGGTGTGACATAGAATGTAAAACAGAAAAGATAAACGCACACAAGCAGGCACTTAAAAAAATTCTGTCTGTAAATTTTGCGATGAGCACCAGTATCAGTGTCATCAATAATGTTTCTAAGGCTGGGCCAACCAAAACTGTTCCAAGCACATCAACCAAAGTCATTCCCACATCAGGGCCATCAGCGGGGAGACCATAAAGAAGATCAACAATCACCGTAAGCGCACCTGCGGAGCAGAAAGAAACTGCAGACGCTTTTAGGCAATAACTTAATTTTGACTCTTTACGACTTAGTAGAAACACACCGTAGTACCCTTGTAAGCTAACGCCCGCCTAAGGGGCTGGCAAAGCATAACACTAAACTCAAACACAACAGCCGTAACCACCGCGGCTCAATGGGACTGGAAACGCCACGCGTTGACAGTCCCTCTTGAGGCGTTTGTTAGGTGAATTTACTCGTACACCTGCCCATTGTGTTTCAACCAACCATGAGCATGACGATTTTGAGGATCTTTATGAGTCCAGTGAAGAACGCCACCCTTTTTGTTCCATTCGTACTCACCATAAAACTCAACACTGTCGCCAACCTTCAAGTTCGGAACTCTCGGTGCTAAGTCGATGTTATGAGCAACAAGCAACGTTTGTCCGCTATTAAGCTTTAAGATGAACTTTTGATGCTTTGAACCATCGTTGTCGTCGGGCAACACTTTCACCACTTGTCCAAATCCTTGAACCTGTAAATCACTTTGTTGCGATTGATAAGCTTGTTGTAAAACGGCGTCATTAGAATACAAGCCGGCCGAAAAACAGCTGGCGACAACGAGCCAAAAAGCTAAAAACCATTTCATAAAGCTGTCCTTGTTCAATCCACTCACCATTCACCTAACGCCCGCCTAAGGGGCTGGCAACGCATAGCACTACACTCAAACACAACAACCATAACCACCACGACTCATTGGGACTGGATACGCCACGCGTTGGCAGTCCCTCTTGAGGCGTTTGTTAGCTGTATGGCTAGATTTCCATTCCCAACTGAATTAAGTAAGCTTTCATAAATTTCATTCTCTTTTCAGCTTCTACCTTTGCTGACGCTGTATGCATTATTTCAGGCAATTTAAATAGCTTAGTGTAGAAATGATCTACCGTATTCACACGATCATTCGGTTCACGTGTACCGCAAAAGGGGTCAGTTGCGTCATATAAACCCACACCTAAATTTGTACTCACCTGGATGCAACGAGCAATCCCAATTGCACCTAGAGCATCGAGCCTATCTGCGTCCTGTACGACCTTTGCTTCAAGCGTGTCAGGTTGAACATTGGCGCTAAAACTATGTGCAATAATTGCGTGCTTTATAGCGTCGTGATATTCCTTCGGATAACCAATATCATTAAGAAACTCCAGTGCTTTATCTGCTGCAATACGAGAGCTTTCAGTTTTATTAGGATGATTCTTGGGAAATGAAAAACAATCGTGGAGATACGCTGCGGGTAAAACAACCTCAAGCATCGCACCTTCAATTTTGCTCAACAACTTGGCCGTTTTGACAACACGAAATACATGGTTTAAGTCATGCGCCAAATCTTGCTCCATTTCAGACCCAATGAAAGTTACAAATTGAGTCTCATAGTTTTCTACCACATTACTTCCTTGTTCATCGTATACAGCTAACGCCCGCCTAAGGGGCTGGCAACGCATAACACTAAACTCAAACACAACAACCATAACCACCGTAGCCCATTGGGGCTGGAAACACCACGCGTTGACAGTCCCTCTTGAGGCGTTTGTTATACCTATTTTTCACCCTTATAGACCAATAACTCACCTTTACCTACTGGTACTAATGAAACGCTCAGGTTTTGTTGAGAGCTTACCCACGCTCTGAATTCTGCAAGTTCATCTGCATGAGAGGTGGCATTGTCACAGACCAGTAAACCA
>NZ_AOMO01000076.1 GCF_000338875.1 Vibrio mimicus CAIM 602
TGCCTTGGTGGCACAGCCCCTTCACAAAACGTCAATTCTGAGTCCAGGCAAACATGCTCGAGCAAGCATTTAAGATGGTGCTGATTTAACTGTTGTAGTTCCAATTTTCCACCCTGTGCCTAACGCCCGCCTAAGGGGCTGGCAACGCATTACCACTAAACTCAAACACAACAACCATAACCACCGCGGCTCAATGGAACTGGAAACGCCACGCGTTGACAGTCCCTCTTGAGGCGTTTGTTATGCAACTATACTTTCAACTTGCAATCCCACAGGTACTGTGCATAAATACACCTGTAAATAAAAACAGCTCCATAAGGGTTTGACTATGCTTACCAATATTAGTGACAAGTTCGATAACATGACAAAGGGACTAACCTTAGCTTTTAAAGTATCTACTGCCTTTGGAGTTACTATTGTCCTTTACTACTGTTTTAGCCTTAGCTACTACCCGAAAGGATTAACTTTAGGAGATGGCATTTTCTTTGTCGCTTTATCATTGGTTTTTGGCTTTATCTACCTTGCATTTACTTTAATGCTTGTGTCAGCCGGAGCTTTGCTTAGCAAGCCATTTAAAGTACTTATATGGCTATTCAGCATAGTAAACAACATAGTTCTTAAAGTAAAAGGACAACCGAAAAAGTATATAAAGATTGATTTCCCTAGTTTATCTATAGATAAACTAGTCTTTTCCATATTTGGGCTATTACTAGTTGTAAGCAACTTTGGTGACTTAACATCTGCCATTAGAATCTTATCTACTGTAATGCTTGTAGCAATTATGTACGAAACAATATTCAAAAATTTGGAGATTTTAACAAAGATAAAATATAAGAAAGAAAAAACTGCTAGAGAGACGAACTTACAGAGAGAAATATCAGGGAAAACACCAAAACTAGTTGTAATGCTTTTAATAACACCACTAATACTTGGTGGAGTTGGAGATAATGTTATTAATACATCAATGTCGCTAACTAAAGTTAAAACGGACAATGTTGTCATACATGTAAAAGCCCCATATACCACTTTATTGTCGGAGTATGGCATTAAAGGAGAAGATAGTAATTTTGGTAAAGATTATAAGATGTATAAAAGCGCAAATATCTTATTCGACTATGTTGGCGTGAATACTATTCTATCAGTACCTATTAACGAAGATGGAAAAATTCATAAGATAGTTTCTATTCCAAGCAAAGAAATTTTTGTAGTAAGGTGATTGTTGCATAACGCCCGCCTAAGGGGCTGGCAACGCATTACCACCAAGCTCAAACACAACAACCGAAACCACTTCGGCTCATTGGGACTGGAAACGCCGCGCGTTGACAGTCCCTCTTGAGGCGTTTGTTAGGTGAATTTACTCGTACACCTGCCCATTGTGTTTCAACCAACCATGCGCATGACGATTTTGAGGATCTTTATGAGTCCAATGAAGAACTCCACCCTTTTTGTTCCATTCGTATTCACCATAAAACTCAACACTGTCGCCAACCTTCAAGTTCGGAATTCTCGGTGCTAAGTCGATGTTATGAGCAACCAGCAATATTTGTCCGCTATTGAGCTTTAAGATGAATTTTTGATGCTTAGAACCATCGTTATCGTCGGGTAACACTTTCACTACTTGCCCAAGTCCTTGAACCTGCAAGTCACTTTGTTGCGATTGATAAGCTTGTTGTAAAACGGCGTCATTGGCATACAAGCTGACCGAAAAACAGCTTGCGACAACAAGCCAAAACGCTAAAAACCATTTCATAAAACTGTCCTTGTTCAATCCACTGACCATTCACCTAACGCCCGCCTAAGGGGCTGGCAACGCATTACCACAAAACTCAATCACAACAACCGTAACCACCACGGCACATTGGAACTGGAAACGCCACGCGTTGACAGTCCCTCTTGAGGCGTTTGTTATGTGAATTGCCTACCGAAGCCTGTTATTTTTGTTAAATCGCCTAACTTTAGCTCGCATATTTTTCATTGGTGATGACGTGTTGAACTGGATCATTCGACCAAATGTCCATCTGTCATACCACGTCGTTTCATACAATTCTTCATTGCTTAAACTTTCAACTAACAAGATAAGCTCGTTTAATGTTGAGTCTAACTCCTTGAGTAAGTCCTCGTATTTCCAGTCACGGTACTGATCGTGAAAACTGACCGCCAACAATCCAAGCTGATTCCATTTATACCCCGTGTCAGGAAAGTCGACTGGCAAACCTTGCGACTTCAAACTGTGCCATTTCAAAACCAAGTTTCCCCAACCAACAAGATAAGCGACAGTGTCACAAACGCTAATTTGTGTTCCTTTTACGTTACCTTCAATTTCACACTTACGTGCCATTGATGCAGGAACATTCCGATAGTCGTCCATAAGTTTCGGGTATATAGAATTTATAGCTGTGAGCAACTCATCTTTTGATTCAGGAACTGAAGACATTATTCTCTCCATTCACATAACGCCCGCTTAAGGGGCTGGCAACGCATTATCACTAAGCTCAAACATAGCAATCGTAACCACCTCGGCTCATTGAGACTGGAAACACGAAGCGTTGACAGTCCCTCTTGAAGCGTTTGTTAGGTATTTTTCTCTGTACCAAGTAGCTCTTTTGCCGACTTTATTGTTTCCTTACTCAGAAACTTTTCATAAAAATCCAAACCTGACATTCCCACTGTTTTCAGTAGAAATACTGAAAACACAACTATGAGAACGAGCGATATAGCGATAAATACAATTCCAGCAATGACATTAAAACCCCAGAGTAATGATGCTGTGGCTAGTAAACCAAAAACATGTCCACTAACTAATGTACCGGCTCCCCACCAATATTGAACTTTGGAGTACTTTTCCATGTCCGTGTCAAGTTCAGGCAGAAGAGTCAAAGCAACTAACAGTAAAGGGAGCGCTATAGCAATAAATATTGTCGCTATTGATTGCGATGTAGTAACAGCATCCTTTGAAAGAAGGCTTAAAATAATAAGTAACTGAAAACCAACATGGGCTTTTGCCGCTTTTGAATCCGAATAAAACTCTGTATTTATTGCCATATTTCCTCATAATACCTAACGCCCGCCTAAGGGGCTGGCAACGCATAACACTAACTTAAACACAACAGCCGTAACCACCGCGGCTCATTGGGACTGGAAACGCCACGCGTTGACAGTCCCTCTTGAGGCGTTTGTTAGGTGCCCGAACTCTCTCTTCTTGTTGGCTCTGTTTCGTGTAAATAGCGGGTAAAAGTATCTTTCGGACGCTCAAGACCATTTTCTGCTAACACTCTTGAGGCCATACCTCGATGATTACTGCCATGTGTCAGTAAATGCAGTAAAATTTCTTCTACTGTTAGCTGTCCAAAACCACCATCGATAAAACGGAAAGTCACATTTCGCTTGAGTTCATCTGCACTGACCGACTGTGTAAAATCAACAAGCCATGAGTCATGCTCATTTATTGTTCGTCGTAACTCAGATAATGAGGGTGTCTCGACTGTATTGTCACCACTGTACTTTTCTGGCTCATCTAAAATGCGACTGATGAAAAGACTATCCACGACCGTTGTGTGATTTAAAATCCGAACGAAAAAGGTCGCATCGTTTTCTGGTAATTGTGAAAACTGTTTTTCACCTAACTCAAGCAACTCGTCGTTTGCCCATTTTTTATATTGAAATACACTAGCAAACTGCATTTTTTCTCCATGAATTATTATTGAAGGCTCTAAAAACTGATTGGCACCTAACGCCCTGCTAAGGGGTGAGCAACGCAATACCGATGTTGCTGCAAACCACCTTAATCACTAATTTCAACGCATAGTAAAAATGCCACGCGTTGCGAATCCCTCTTGAGCAGTTTGTTAGCTTTCACACACAAAGTTCTTACCAATAGCATACAAAATAAGGTCAGGTGCACTCATTTTTTCAAATGGGACTCCAGCTGGAGGAAGTTTATCTGCATTAATTTTCTCAATAATAACTTTTGTATCCATTAGATAAGAAGTTATTTTCATGGCCATATCAGGTTGAGAATAACCATCAGCACAGATACGCCCTCCTTTTTTAGTTGCAGGTATCAGCATTGAAGCGCCGTGAATAACACCTATGCAATAGCCAGCAACGAAATTATCTTCATTTAATGCAGCTGCTTTACATGATGTTATTGCTGAATTGATGTTTTCTAGCCCAGATGAAAATGCCTGAGCTGACAGCAATACCAAACATAAACACGTAATTTTAAGTAACACAGTTTTCAAATTTTCCTCCTTGAAAGCTAACGCCCGCCTAAGGGGCTGGCAACGCACCACTAAACTCAAACGCAACAACCATAACCACCGCGGCTCATTGGGACTGGAAACGCCGCGTGTTGACAGTCCCTCTTGAGGCGTTTGTTAGTTTCGTAGCCCATTGTTTAACAATGACTTTTTAAACACATTTGCTTGAAAGTCATTTTACGCAAAAGCATCACACAAACACACGTCCAGAGCCAAAAGCTGTGAAGTTGGCTGCCAAAACTCAAAACGATCAAGGTTAAGTTGGCCACGGTTAAGAGTCCGCGACAAAGAAAGCCAGATCACAGCGATGATG
>NZ_AOMO01000077.1 GCF_000338875.1 Vibrio mimicus CAIM 602
TCGCACCTCTCGGAAGTCAGCACTGATGAAATCAATCCCGGATCCCAGCCCCCAAAAAGGAGGCCAAGAGTTTAGTGCCCACTTCACAATATTCGGTTGATAAAGCTTGGAGAGTGTTTTATTCATGCTCTGAGTGCCCTAGACTTTGGTTAAGGCAGCAATCAAATAAATGCATCAAGGCTACTGCCCACAGTATTAATACTATTGTTGTTAATTAATTGTAACTGGTAAGAGCACTTTGTTCAGTGATTTGACTCGACTTTGCAGGTTTCCCATTAACCTCTTGAAGTTCGTGGTTTATTGTTCGCTGTGACTCACCTATAATGCAAAACAACATTGACTTCTGTTATACCCAAACGAATTGAGATGCAGGTAAGCGGCAAGTGAGTGAATCCCCACAGACAGAGACTCTGAAGTGGGTTTGACAACGCAGCCAATACGATTGCAACCTCAAGTAGAACGGATGTATCACTGCAGAACATCAACAGGAAAGTATATGTCAGACAATAACCAAGCGCTAAAGGATGCTGGTCTTAAAGTTACCCTCCCACGGCTTAAGATTTTAGAAGTTTTACAACAGCCAGAGTGCCAACATATTAGTGCTGAAGAGCTGTACAAAAAGTTGATTGATCTCGGCGAAGAGATTGGTCTTGCCACAGTGTACCGAGTTCTCAACCAATTTGATGATGCAGGTATCGTGACTCGCCACCACTTTGAAGGCGGCAAGTCAGTTTTTGAACTTTCAACTCAGCACCACCACGACCACCTAGTGTGTCTTGATTGTGGTGAAGTAATTGAGTTTTCTGACGATGTCATCGAGCAACGTCAAAAAGAGATCGCGGAAAAATACAATGTGCAACTGACTAACCATAGCCTTTACCTGTACGGCAAATGTGGTAGCGAAGGCAGCTGCAAAGACAATCCTAACGCTCATAAGCCAAAGAAATAATCACTTAGTAAGCTAAATAGCAAAAACCCACCAAGCGGTGGGTTTTTTATTGCTTATGCCATGGGCCGCGCTACTTAGAAATAGTCACGCACTAACAGCTCTGCAATTTGTACAGCGTTGGTTGCCGCACCTTTACGCACGTTATCTGCCACTACCCACAGGTTCACACCGCTGTGATGACTGATGTCATTACGCACACGACCAACCAATACATGGTCTTTGCCACCAGCATCACGCACTTGAGTTGGGAAATCTGCACCGCGGAACAGCTCAATACCATCGGTTTGATCCAGCATGTCCATCACTTGTTCCGCATCAATCGGAGCACGAGTTTCCACATGCACCGCTTCAGCATGACCATAGAATACAGGTACACGTACGCAAGTTGGGTTCACCATGATGGAAGGATCATTGAAGATTTTCTGGGTTTCCCACACCATCTTCATTTCTTCTTTGGTGTAACCGTTGTCCATAAACTGATCGATTTGTGGAATACAGTTAAAAGCGATTTGCTGACTAAAGGTATTGGTTTCCGCTGGGTAGCCATTGAGTAGTTTAGCCGTTTGACCTGCTAGCTCATCAATCCCCGCTTTACCCGCACCAGAGACTGATTGGTAAGTCGTCACATTGATACGCTCAATACCCACCGCATCGTAAATCGGCTTTAGCGCCACGAGCATCTGGATGGTTGAGCAGTTAGGGTTAGCAATGATGTTGCGATTACGAAACTCAGCAATTGCCTCAGGGTTCACTTCAGGAATCACCAGTGGAATATCGTAGTCGTAACGGAAGTGCGAGGTATTGTCGATCACAACCACACCCGCTTCAGCAGCGATTGGAGCCCAATGAGCCGAAAGCTCACCACCCGCTGAAAACAGCGCGATATGGACTTGTGACCAGTCAAACTCTTCGACATTTTGTACACGCACCGTCTTACCGTTGAAACGATAGGTTTTACCCTCACTGCGCTCACTCGCCAGCAGGAAAAGCTCATCAACAGGAAACTCTCGCTCCTGCAGCACTTCCAACATGGTTTCGCCTACTGCGCCCGTTGCGCCAAAAATGGCAACATTAAATTGTTGGCTCATCACATACCTCTACTTGAAAACCGAGTTTAGCCAAAGGTGCTAAATTGCAATCCGCGCCTCCAGCTAGTGTCACCGCACTGTATTCACGTCTATCCCAATAGTGTTTGCGCATTAAGTCAAACGCTCCGGGTTGGTGAATCTCACGGCGAAACTGTGCGTCATCTTTACGCACATCGTAAATAATTTGAGTCAGCGTATGCAGCGTTTCTTCATCCCATGCCCGGTCCAAGTAAACCGTAGGCACGGGTGCTTTTGGCAACAAACTCGCTGGGTTAGCACAATGTGCATTGCCGAGAAACTCGCAATAACTGTTAAAAATCATGGTCGTTCCACGCGCCTTACCTTCAAGGCCATAACCTGCAATATGCGGGGTTGCAAATGCCAAGAGTGGCAGCAATTCCATATCCACTTGCGGTTCAAATTCAAACACATCTAATACGGCGGTAAAACCATCGCCTTTTTGCAAGCGCGCTTTAAGCGCCGCGTTATCCACCACAGGGCCACGCGCCGCATTAATCAAAATCTGATCGCTACGTAATTGCTCAAGAATCGCTGCATCAATCAAATGATGGGTCGGCCACTCACCTTCGCGTGTGATGGGTGTGTGCAAAGTGATCACATCCGATTCTTTAAGTAAGGTTTCAAGCTCGGTAAATGTTCGCTCATCACCTTGCGCTTGCTTAGGGGGATCATTAATCAACACTTTAATTCCGATGCCAGAGAGGCATTGCGCGAGATAGCTGCCGACTTGACCTGCACCAATGATGCCTACAGTTTTATCGAAAACCGAGAACCCTTGTTGCTGCGCCAGTACCATCAGCACGCTGAAGACGTATTCCGCGACACCCACTTTGTTACAGCCTGGTGCAGCAGTAAAGAAGATACCACGCTCAGTCAGCAGCGCTTGGTCAACATGATCCATCCCCGCAGTCGCGGTTCCAACAAACTTCAAGCGGTTTGCTTTAGCTAGCAGTGCCTCATTTACTTTCGTTACCGAACGAATCATTAAGGCATCGACATCAATCAGATCATCGGCAGTTAAAGTACGGCCGGGTTTTAAGATCACTTCGCCAAGCTGACTAAACAGCGCTTGTGCGTAAGGCATGTTCTCATCAATCAGAATTTTCATAGTGGGAATTTGCGGCAATCAAAGTTGCAGGCATTGTGCAGAAAAGCGCAGAGGCTGTCGAGAATAAAAATACCCGACGACCTAAGCCGCCGGGCAAACATCCAGAACAAAAGGATCCTATCCCGCTCTCCATGGGACAGAGTCTGCGTCTGTTCGATTAGCGATACTAATCTGTTCTGGAAACTATGATGGGTTTGGTGCGCTTAACCTTGGTATTTTTTGATAACCAAAGTTGCGTTTGTACCACCAAAACCAAAGCTGTTAGACATCACTGTTGTCAGCTCTTGCTCACGCATTTCAGTCACGATATCCAGACCTTGCGCAGCTTCATCTAAAGTTTCAACGTTAATGCTTGGAGCAATAAAACCGTGGTGCAGCATCAGAGTTGAGTAAATGGCTTCATGTACGCCTGCTGCGCCCAATGCGTGACCAGTCATCGCTTTGGTTGCAGAAATCGCAGGGCTGTTACCTGCAAACACTTCTTGGATAGCGCCAAGTTCTTTCACGTCGCCCACTGGTGTTGAAGTGCCATGAGTGTTGATGTAGTCAATTTTATCAACGCTTTGCATCGCCATCTTCATACAACGTACTGCGCCTTCACCCGATGGTGCTACCATGTCGTAGCCATCCGATGTCGCGCCGTAACCGACGATTTCACCGTAAATTTTTGCGCCACGAGCCAGTGCGTGTTCCAGTTCTTCAACCACAACCATACCGCCGCCGCCAGAGATAACGAAACCATCACGATCCGCATCGTAAGTACGCGAAGCTTTTTCTGGTGTTTCGTTGTATTTGGTTGAAAGTGCGCCCATCGCATCAAACATCATGGTTTGTGACCAGAACAGCTCTTCACCACCACCCGCAAACACAATGTCTTGTTTACCCAGTTGGATAAGCTCTAGCGCGTTACCAATGCAGTGTGCAGAAGTGGCACAAGCGGAGCTGATTGAGTAGTTTACGCCGCGAATTTTGAATGGAGTTGCCAAACATGCAGAAACAGTTGAAGACATAGTACGTGGTACCATGTAAGGCCCCACACGCTTCACGCCTTTTTCGCGCTGAGTATCCACCGCGATGACTTGGTTTTCAGAAGAAGCACCACCAGAACCGGCAACGATACCTGTACGGTCGTTAGAAACTTGCTCTGGGGTCAGACCCGCATCAGCAATCGCTTGTTCAAGAGATAGGTATGCATACGCAGCCGCATCACCCATAAAGCGCATTTGCTTACGATCGATATGTTCTTCCGGGTTAATTTTTAAATCACCCCAAACCTGTGAACGCAAACCATGCTCTTTAAACTGTTCAGAGGCGGTGATGCCTGACTTGCCAGCTTTTAGTGAGGCCAAAACTTCTTCGACGTTGTTACCGATACTCGAAATAATACCCATACCGGTGATGACGACTCGTTTCATGTAACATTCCTATTATGTAAATTTGGCTAGATGATATCGAAGAAGGATAACAGAAGTGGTCAGCTTTCCCATAAATTCGTACAATCTCGACCCATATTCAGCCTGATTTCATAGAATTTGTTCATTATGTCATCCATTTCTCACGCCCAGCTCGGCTGGAACGAAGCAGGAACTCCCGTCTCCGATCAATTTGACGATGTCTATTTCTCTAACGTCAATGGTCTAGCCGAGACACGTTATGTGTTCCTTGAGCAAAATCATCTCCCACAAAGATGGCACAACGATGACCAAAGGCGATTTGTGATTGCGGAAACCGGCTTCGGTACTGGCCTGAATTTTCTGGCAGTGTGGCAAGCGTTTGTGGAGTTTCGCCAAGCCAACCCAGATGCAAAACTCAAAGAGCTGCATTTCATTAGCTTTGAAAAATATCCGCTCAGTAAACACGATTTAATTCAAGCGCATCAAGCATGGCCGGAACTGGCAGAATTCGCGCAAGAACTGCATAAGCACTACCCTTTAGCGATTCCAGAATGCCAGCGGATTGTGTTGGATGATGGACTCATCACGCTCGATCTCTGGTTTGGGGATATCAAAGACTGCCTGCCGAAAGTGGCGACACAAAAGCAAGGTTTAGTCGATGCATGGTTCCTTGATGGTTTTGCTCCCAGCAAAAACCCAGAAATGTGGAACCAAAACCTGTTTGAAGGTATGGCCAAACTGGCGAAAAACGGTTGTACCTGCGCTACCTTTACTTCGGCTGGTTTTGTACGCCGCGGTTTGATTGACGCGGGCTTTGCGATGAAAAAAGTCAAAGGCTTTGGTACCAAACGAGAAATGATTGCTGGCTGTCTGAATGAGAAAGCTCCGTACACCAATATTGCGCCAGAATTTCGTTTAGAAGCCACCAACGGCCTACGAGATGTGGCGATTATCGGTGGTGGAGTCGCCAGTGCAACCCTCGCGACAACATTAGCCAAACGCGGCATTTCAGTAACCCTCTATTGCGCCGATGAAAAACCAGCACAAGGCGCATCAGGTAACCGACAAGGTGCGGTCTATCCACTGCTCAGTGGTGATCACAACTCTGTTTCACGAGTGTTTGCTCCGGCATTTCTTTTTGCGCGTCAATTTATTGAACAAGCGGCTGAGCAGATAACCTTTGACCACGATTGGTGCGGTGTTACCCAATTAATGTGGGATGTAAAGGCAACCCAAAAGCTCACCAGCATACTTGAGGGCGATTTCCCAGAACAATTAGTACATGGTTTATCCGCAGAGCAAACCAACCAACAAGTCGGCGTGCCAGTGGATAAAGCCAGTGTGCATTATCCGCTCGGTGGCTGGCTCTGCCCAGCAGAGCTGACTCAAGGCTTAATCCATCTCTTAGAGCAGCAAGGCAGGCTCACCGCGCATTATCACTCTCCGATTGATACTCTGACTTGGCAGCCAGAGACACAGCAGTGGCAATTGCACTACGGCGATAAGGTAATGCAGCATCAGTGCGTGGTGATTGCCAGTGGCCATCAGTTTGACAGCGTGGCACAAACCGCTCACTTGCCACTGGGTAAGGTGAAAGGTCAGGTCAGCCATATTCCGACTACCGACACACTAAGTAATATCAATAGCGTGCTCTGTTACGATGGCTATATGACTCCGGTCAGCCAACAAAATGGACATCACTGTATTGGGGCAAGTTATGATCGCCAGCACCTTGATGCGACTTTTGATCCGCAAGCACAACGCGAAAATGCGCAAAAGCTGATTCACTGCCTGCCAGAGCAAACTTGGCCATTAGAAGTGGATATCAGCGGCAATCAATCACGCCAAGGCGTGCGCTGTGTCAGCCGCGATCATCTGCCTTTTGTCGGCAATGTCGGCGAATTTATCAAAATTACCGAGCAATACCGAGATTTAGCTCAGCAAACCGAAGCAGAGCCAATTGCACTCTACCCGCAACTTTATGCGTTTGCAGGGCTTGGCTCACGTGGTTTAAGTAGTGCGCCACTCATGGCTGAACTTCTCGCTTCGCAAATGTGCGGCGATCCTCTGCCATTGGGCGTCGATTTGTTGGAACAGTTGCATCCTTGCCGCATGTGGGTACGAAAGCTTCGTAAAGGAAAGGCTCTGACTCAGAAAGCTTAATCTAGCCCCTTCAATCAACTCAAAAACAAAGCCTCGCACTGCGAGGCTTTGTTCATTTAGGACTTAATACTTTTTTGCTTAAGCTGACAGCTTAGCCACCGCCGCTTTGAGCTCAGCCACGATTTCAGGGTTAGTCACCGCACCTTGTTCTAAATCGAAGTTATCATAGAAGCTAGGAACAGAAACTGAAGCTTTCACGTTACCACCAAAGAAAGGGGCTGAAGCGGTTGCCGCGGCAAGAACAGACTTTGCACCACTAGGGCCCGGAGATGTCGCAAGATAAACCGCTGGCTTGTCACCAAACATCGCACGATTGATGCGACTTGCCCAATCGAACAAGTTTTTGTACGCCGCAGGGTAATGGCCATTGTGCTCGGCGAAAGAGATAACGTAAGCATCAGCTTGAGCAAGATCACGCAAGAAACCTTGTGCACCTTCTGCATGACCAATCTCTTTTTCCAGATCTTCACTAAACATTGGTACTAAATAGTTGTTGATGTCCAAAACTTGTACCTGTGCGCCTTCAACAAGGTTAGCCGTAAAGGTAGCAAGTGCTTTATTGATAGAGGTTGAGCTGGTGCTAGCACCGAAGGCAATGATTTTCATGGTGTTTTCCCCTGACTAATGTTAGGCAAAGATTAATCGGGAAACAGATATGCAACAAGCCTGATTTTTGTACTTAGTTGTTCAGAAAGTTTGAACAACTTTCAGGCTATCGATGTGTGAGAAGAAAACTTGGGGAAATCTATCAAGCCACCGCTTTACAGGCGGCGGCTTTAGCGATAAAGCCTAATGGTTCAGTTAAGCTTGTGCGGCAAGCTGCTGCCAAAGTTGGGCAACAATGACACGATCAGCTGGGCTCAATTCAGAGCGTGCCTCTTCTAAACTTTCTTCAATACGCTGCTTAAATGTATCTAGTTCAGTCACACCTTCCTCTTCACACTGCGCAGCAGAAAGTGAAATGTGCCCACGTAAGTATCCACCCGCAAACAGTTCGTCAGTAGACGCGTTTTCTACTTGAGCATCAATCAGTTCCAGAAGTTTTTCTTCAAATTCAATAATCATCAGGTTCTCGTTATTTCGTAAACGGTTTTTCACAAACGGTCATTTAACAGTAAAGTGCTCTGGCGACAAGACCGGAGTGTGGTAAAAGGCGCGTAACGCATCCGACAGCATTTTCACTCGTAGCGGCAACCCTTGTTCAAGAATATTGAGCACTTCGCGGTGGACTTTGGTCATGAATGCGAGACGGTCCGGCTCAAAATCTCCGTTGAGGTTGTCACAACTCACGGTAAAGGGGAAGCCTGCACTCATCGCTAGAATCCATTCATAAGCTTGTGGACGGATTTCAACTTTTTCAAACTCCGCCTGCACTTGCGCTGTACGGCCATCCGGTTCATACCAGTAACCAAAATCTTCCAACAGACGTCGTTGCGGCCCTGCAACACACCAGTGGGCAATCTCGTGCAAGGCAGAGGCATAAAAACCACGTGCAAAAATGATCCGGTGATAACTCACTTGCTCATCGGCAGGTAAGTAGATCGGCTCATCGCCGCCCAACTCTAATTTGGTGTTGTTGTCGCAGTAAAAAGTCTGGTTGAAAATTTCAATTAAGTCTTGGTATTGATGGTTCATAGTACATGGTAAATGTTGGTGACAGCGTGCATTCTGGAGACTTTTTCTCATCGGGTAAAGAGCTAAGCCTCACACAGAAGATGGCTATTAGGAAAACGTTTGTTTGAGACTAACAATCAATTCATTAGTTTTACTAATTCAAACCACCTTCACCTTATAAAAAATCATTGTTTATTCTCTAAGATAAACCCTAAAATTTCGCCTTAATTTTTCTATACCAAACTACTTAGAGTTGCAGGTAGGCGGCAAGTGAACTCATCCCTATGAGCATAGATAAGCTATGTGATTAGGGGGAGTGGACGCAGCCAACACCGCTGCAACTTCAAGTAGGAAGAGTATATCCTCTGCTGTTGAATGAGGTGATACATGCTGCTAAGTATTTTGTATGTAATTGGGATCACGGCGGAAGCCATGACCGGAGCGTTGAGTGCGGGCCGTCGCAAAATGGACTGGTTTGGCGTAATGCTGGTCGCTAGCGCAACCGCGATTGGTGGTGGCACAGTGCGCGATATTTTGCTTGGTCACTACCCTTTAGGTTGGGTAAAAAATCCTGAGTATCTTGCAATTACTTGTGTGGCAGGTGTACTGACCACTTGGGTATACAAGTGGGTGATCAAGCTTAAAGGCTTATTTATTCGTCTTGATGCGCTGGGCCTGATTGTGTTTTCAATCATCGGCACGCAAGTAGCAATGCGCATGGGCTTACACCCTGGCATCTGTTTGGTTTCTGCGGTGGTGACTGGTGTGTTTGGTGGTTTGCTACGCGATTTGATCTGCCGTCAGCCGCCCTTGGTATTGCATGAAGAATTGTATGCGTCGATTGCTCTAATGGCATCTGGACTATATCTGACCCTACTTGAGTTTGGTGTCAGTGATGTAGTGAGCACCGTGGTGACTCTCGTGGTTGGTTACACTCTGCGTATGGCAGCAGTGCGTTTTAAATGGCGTCTACCCTCTTTCCATTTGGAAGCCGAGAATTCGATTCACTAACCATCCCTTATCTATGCGATTTGCAGTTAAGTCGCGGATATGACAACGCCCTCGATTGAGGGCGTTGTTGCATTTAAAGCCATGAACTCTAAAGATAAAGCTAGATTTTCGGTGTTGCTGTCATTACACCGTGGTTCTGACCACGATGACGCAGCAGATGATCCATCAGCACAATTGCCAACATGGCTTCTGCAATGGGTACTGCGCGAATGCCGACACAAGGGTCATGGCGACCTTTAGTGATAAGCTCGGTTGGCTCACCGTTGACATCAATTGTCTCGCCCGGCACGGTAATGCTGGAAGTCGGCTTCAGGGCGATATTGGCTACGATATCCTGCCCGCTAGAAATGCCACCTAAAATGCCACCCGCATGGTTAGAACGAAAGCCTTGCGGAGTGAGAGGATCACGATGTTGGCTGCCTTTTTGGCGCACTACATCAAAGCCATCACCAATCTCTACCCCTTTCACTGCGTTGATGCTCATCAACGCATGGGCAATATCCGCATCCAGACGATCAAACACAGGTTCACCCAATCCAACCGGAACGCCTGTAGCAACCACTTGGATTTTAGCGCCAATCGAGTCGCCTTCTTTTTTCAGCTCACGGATCAGCTCATCAAAGGCGGCCACTTTATCAACATCAGGGCAGAAGAAATCGTTGTTTTCAATCTCATTCCAGTCCACTTTATCAATCGCGACATCACCCATTTGCGACAAGTAAGCACGCACTTCAATGCCAAATTCTTGCTGTAGGTATTTTTTGGCAATCGCTCCTGCCGCTACACGCATGGCAGTTTCACGCGCCGATGAACGGCCACCACCGCGATAATCACGCACACCGTATTTTTGATGATAGGTGTAGTCCGCGTGTCCGGGACGGAACTTATCTTTGATATCTGAATAATCTTTGGAGCGTTGGTCGGTGTTCTCGATCAAAAGCCCAATCGATGTGCCTGTGGTTTTTCCCTCAAATACACCTGAGAGAATTTTGACTTCGTCCGGCTCACGACGCTGAGTGGTATAGCGTGATGTGCCAGGACGACGACGGTCGAGATCCACTTGTAAATCCGCTTCGCAGATAGTCAGCCCCGGTGGGCAACCATCCACAATACATCCCAGTGCGATACCGTGACTTTCTCCGAATGTGGTGACTCGGAAATGTTGTCCGATACTGTTTCCTGCCATGACTTCCTCAATGCACAGTGAAACTCGGGTTTCACTGATTAACTGTTCTTCGTGGCTTCATAGTGGCGTTAATACTTTGTGATGTAAAGTCCTAAAAATGACCAGATTCGACCGTTTTCACGGGCTAATGGTGTTATTCACTACCTTAGCCAAGGTTTTTCGGCTAACTGTGCACCATGAAAAACGCCGACTCAAAGGTCGGCGTTGGAATAAGTTCCGCGTGTCATCATTAATCTTTGTACAGCGCGAAATCCGCAGCACAGTCGATAAGCTGCTCACGAGTCAGCAAAAATACGCCGTGACCGCCATTTTCAAACTCTAACCAAGTAAATGGAATGTGTGGATACTGCTCCATCATGTGCACCATGGAGTTGCCTACTTCACACACCAGAACCCCGTTCTCTTTCAGGTAAAGTGGCGCATTAGCCAGAATACGGCGTGCCAGTTTCAGACCATCACTACCTGCTGCAAGGCCAAGTTCAGGTTCATGACGGAACTCACTTGGCAGGCTATCCATGTCTTCTTGATCCACATAAGGTGGATTGGTCACGATCAGGTCATACTGCTCTTGCGGCAGATCGCGGAACAGATCGGAACGGATTGGGAAAACTTGCTGCTCTAGACCATGATCTTGAATGTTTTGCTCTGCCACTTGCAGCGCATCCACCGAGATATCAATCGCATCCACTTCGGCTTCAGGGAAAGCATTCGCACAAGCAATGGCAATACAGCCGCTGCCGGTACACAAATCCATGATGCGCGTTGGCTCTTCAATCAACCAAGGTTCAAAACGGTTTTGGATCAGTTCACCGATCGGAGAACGCGGTACCAGAACACGTTGGTCAACAAAGAACTCAAGACCACAGAACCACGCTTTGTTGGTCAGGTACGCCACTGGCGTACGATCGTTAATACGTTTGATCACGCGTTCAACCACACGCAGGCGCTCGCTGCTGGTCAGGCGTGAACTCAGTACATGTGGAGGCACATCAATCGGCAGATAGAGCGTTGGCAGAATGAGTTGTACCGCTTCATCCCAAGCGTTATCCGTGCCTTGACCATAAAACAGGTTAGCAGCGTTAAATCGACTCACAGTCCAACGAATCATGTCTTGCAAGGTATGCAGTTCAGAAACCGCTTCCTCAACGAAAATCTTATCCAAAATTGCCTCCAAAAAGCGCTACAATACCGCGTCATCAATTTACAGTAGCAAAAACACGTCACCCTAATGAGCAAAAACGATCACCGAATTACCAATAACAAGAGCGATAAAGATAATCTTGAAGACGATTTCTCACTGTTTCGTGACGAAGTAAAGGGCGTAAAAAAGTTGCGTCAGGATACCATACTCCACGCGCCAAACAGAAATCCCAAGCAAAAAGAAATCCGCCGTACCGAGCGTGAAGCTTCCGACAACGATTTCTATTTCTCCGATGAGTTTATGCCCCATCTGAGTGATGAAGGCCCAACGCGTTACGCACGTAGCGATGTTTCCAAGTACGAAGTGAAAAGGCTACGCCGTGGGGTGTATGTGCCAGATGTGTTTTTGGATATGCATGGCATGACCCAACAAGAAGCGAAACGCGAACTGGGGGCGATGATCGCCTACTGCCTAAAAGAGAATGTGCATTGTGCTTGCGTGCAGCATGGCATTGGCAAGCACATCTTAAAACAGAATGTTCCACTGTGGCTGGCACAGCACCCCGATGTACTCGCGTTCCACCAAGCCCCACTCGAATTTGGCGGCGATGGCGCGCTATTAGTGCTGCTGTCTATTCCTGAGAAATAGAAAATCTTTAGTAACGCATATCCGGTGGGATCGGCATATTCTCTTCGTTGAGTTTCGGCCGCTGACCACCTTTGCGACGGTACTGTTTTAACTGGAAGACGAACGCCAGCACTTGGGCGACCGCCACGAACAAACCATCCGGAATTTGCTGTTCAAGCTCCGTGGTGTGATACAAGGCTCGCGCTAAAGGCGGTGCGGGAACAATCGCGATATCGTATTCCCGCGCAATTTCACGAATCTTTAACGCCATATGATCCACCCCTTTGGCAATCACCACGGGGGCTTTATCGGTATTCTGCTTATAACGTAGCGCAACCGAGAAGTGCTCCGGGTTGGTGATGATCACGTCCGCCTGCGGCAGTGCAGCCATCATCCGCCGCTGCGCCGCTTCACGTTGCAGCATACGAATACGGCCTTTCACTTCTGGTTTACCTTCGGTGTCTTTGTACTCGTCTTTCACTTCTTGCTTGGTCATTTTCAGTTGGTTGGCGTGTTGCCAAATCTGAAATGGAATATCAATCGCTACCACCACCAGTAATGAACAACTGATCAGAAGTACAAAGTTGAGCAGAATGTCGAGCGCATGAAAGATGTTTTGCGGATACACATCCAAACTGAGTTGAAACAGATCTTTTTGCGAAGCTTCGATGAGATAGAAAGCCACGCCAGCCACCAACATGACTTTTAGAATCGACTTGAGCAGCTCAACCCAGCTTTGCAAACCAAACATTCGCTTAAATCCACTGAGCGGATTCATTTTGGAGAGTTTAGGCATCGCCGCTTCAGCGGAAAAGTTAATCCCCCCCACTCCAGCGGCACCAATCAAGGCGGCAATGAACAGGGTGATCAAAATCATCAGCAGTGGTAGAAGCAAATTAACCAGCGACCCACCTATGATGTCGAACAGTTTTCCGATATCGAAAATCTCTTCACGGTCGAGCGAAAAAAGCCGCTGCATAGCCGTGAATAGGCCTTGGGCTAATGCTTCGCCGAACCACATCAACGAAACAGCACCTACTACTAATACAGAGACAGAAGCCAGCTCCTTCGAACGCGCAACTTGGCCTTTTTCCTTGGCCTGCTGCAACCTTCGGGGGGTGGCTTCTTCGGTCCTTTCTTGGCCGTCGGATTCTGCCAAATCAGCCTCCTAACAGTTCAAGCGAATGAGACGACAGATCTGCTCTTCCGTCTCTTGCCAGTAGATTTCGTAATGAGTGTACAGGCCGCTGAGTATGTACCAACACAGCAGCAGACCGACGAGGAGCGCAAACGAAAAGCCGAGCGAAAAGATGTTGAGCTGCGGCGCAGCACGGGTCATCACCCCAAACGAGAGGTTCACGGTTAATAGCGCAATAATGCCGGAAAGCGATACCGCGAGTGACGCTTTAAACATAATGCCAAGCCACAAGGCTAATTCGCGATAATCGACCGTAGTGAGTGAACCGCTACCAATTGGCAGGCTCTTAAAGCTGAACACCACCAGTTGGATCATTTTTAAATGGCCATCACTGGAGAGAAAAAACAGCGTGGCCAACAGCATAAACATCTGACCCAGTAACGGCGTGTTTTGTCCGTTGGCTGGGTCAACCATGGAGGCAAAACCCAAGCTCGATTGCATACCGAGAATCTGACCAAGCATGACAAAAATTTGCACCAAAAACTGAGTCACCATGCCCATTGCCATGCCAATCACAATCTGTTCAAAAGTGATCATGAATCCTTGCAGTGAAAGCAAAGCGATATCAGAAGGCACCGCCGGAATCGCCGGCATCACCGCAAAGGTCAGGGCCAACCCCAAATAAAGACGCACACGCGCAGGCACAAAGCGCGCACCAGTAACCGTCATCACCATCAACATGGCCGCAATACGCGTGTACGGCCAGAAATAGTTGGCGATGAAATCGAGGACGACACTGGCTGGATACTCCATAAGTGCTCCTAGTACAGAACCTGCGGCAAGCGCTCAATCATGCTGTAGAAAAAGTCCATCAGCATTTGCGTCATCCAATGCCCAAAGAACATCAGCGCTAATAAGGTGATGATCAAACGCGGCAAAAAACTCAGTGTCTGTTCGTTAATCGAGGTCGCGGCCTGAAAAATCGCAACCACTAGACCAATCAGCAAGCTGGGGATGATGATGGCGCACACCATAATCAGCACCAGCCAGAGTGACTCTTTGAACAGTTCGACAAATATCTCTGGTGTCATGCTGCTTCCCCGCTACAAGGCAAAACTGCCCGCCAAGGTCGACAGGATCAGGTTCCAACCATCCACCAACACGAACAACATCAATTTAAAAGGTAAGGAAACAATCATAGGCGAGAGCATCATCATACCCATCGCCATGAGTACCGAAGCCACCACCAAGTCGATGATCAAAAAGGGCAAAAACAGCATAAAACCAATCTGGAACGCGGTTTTTAACTCCGACGTAATAAAAGCAGGAATGAGCACCGCCATGGAAACTTGTTCAGGGGCTGTCACTTGAGAACCAGACATTTCAACAAAGGTTTCCAGATCCTTGATTCGGGTCTGCTTGAGCATGAAGGCTTTCATCGGCTCTTGCGCTAAATCGAACGCTTGGCGCGCAGAGATCTGTTCATTGAGATAAGGCTGCACCGCTTGCTCATTAATCTGGTTAAACACCGGAGCCATAATGAAAAACGTTAAAAACAGTGCAATACCAATAATCACTTGGTTAGAAGGCGTTTGTTGCAAACCCATGGCTTGCCGCAGGATCGACATCACCACCACGATACGGGTGAATGAGGTCATCAAGATGACCATGGCAGGCAAGAAGCCCAACATGGTCATCAGTGCAAGAATTTGTAGGTTTATCGAGTAATCTTCACTGCCATCCGGATTAGTGGTCATGGTGAACGCAGGAATGCCACTTCCCCCGCTGCTACTGCCCAACGCGATGGTTTTGGCGTTACCTTGTTCTTTTTCAAGTGCTGTAACGGTGACGGAAGATGCCCCCGCCGCAGTCGATGGAATTCCGGTATTGAGCGGTTCTTCAGCAAAAGCGAGCGAAGCAAAACCTAGCATGCCGGAGAGCAGCCAAGTGAGTAATCCAGTCGTCAACCAAGAGGTCAAATTAAGTCTTTGAGTCCGTTTCATTTTTTTTCAGTAGCTGCATCAACTGGTTAGAAAAAGGGGTTGCAGGCAGCTCCTCCTGTGTGAGTGGATTATCGAGTTTGGCCAGCAATTGAATCGACTGAGTGGTCACCCCAATCAAATACTGCTCTTCGCCCACTTGAATGATCATCACCCGCTCTCGGGTACCGACGGGCAACTGTTTGACAATACTCAGCCCTTTTTGCTGGCCGAAGGCAGGAACACGCATTCGCTTGAGTAACCAAGCCAGTAAAAAGATCAGGGCAATAACGAACAAAAGCGACCCGAAAGTGGTCGCCAAATCCAGTTGGCTGCTTGTCGCAGCAACCCGGGAACAGGGATAAGAATCAGAGCCGCCAATTTTCGCATTGGCTATCTCAGTTTCTTGATACGTTCAGTTTGGCTGATCACGTCAGTCAGACGGATACCGAACTTATCGTTCACCACCACCACTTCGCCATGCGCAATCAGCGTGCCGTTGACCATCACATCCAGTGATTCACCAGCAATACGATCTAACTCAACTACGGAACCTTGGTTCAATTGCAACAGGTTACGGATACTGATTTTAGAGCGTCCGACCTCCATCGAGATGGTAACTGGAATATCCATGATGGTATCCAGCTTGCGGCGTTCGTCATCACTGATCGGTGGCGCGGTATTTTTTAACTCTTCGAGTGGAGCTGCCAATATTTCATCCACATCAATATCGGGCGCATTCGGGTCTTCACCTAATGCTGCTGCCCACTCTTCAGCCAATCTTTCATCTTCGCTTTTTGCCATCTTCAACTACCTATTGGTTCTGATCTTCATTCGCTGGGTGACAGCGATGTCATCCTAATCACGTGTAACGGACTACTCGATTTCGTCTTCTTCTGCGTTTTCAAACTCGGCCATAATGTCTTTACCGAGGAAGGCGAGATCCGTTTTCACCACATCAGGGCGTTTGATTTTTTCGGAAACTTGTACCGCGAGCTTCTCTCCGGATCGACCCATTTTAACGCGGTAAGTCGGTAACTCTTCAACAAACATCACCGCGTGTTCTGGCATTTTGATCGGGATAACATCACCGACTTGCAGCTCCATCAAATCACGCAGCGCAATATCCATTTCGAGCAGGTTAACTCGGAAATTGACGGGCACATCCATAATCTCTTCACGCAGAGCAGTGCTCCAACGCACGTCGGTTTCCATTTTGTCCGACTGCACACCTGCATCAAGCAACTCACGGATTGGCTCCATCATGGAATACGGCATCACCATGTGGAAATCGCCACCGCCACCATCCACTTCAACGTGGAAGGAGCTGACAACAATCACTTCCGTCGGGCTGACAATGTTCGCCATACTCGGGTTTACTTCGGAATCGAGATATTCAAACTCAACCCCCATAACCGGAGACCACGCTTCTTTGTAGTCAGCAAACACGATTTTGAGCAGCAGTTGAATAACGCGTCGCTCGGTTGGGGTAAATTCACGGCCTTCAATCCGCGCGTGGTAGCGACCATCGCCCCCGAAGAAGTTCTCTACCAGAATAAACACCAAGCGCGCTTCCATGGTCACCAAAGCGGTGCCTTTTAAGGGGCGAAAACGCACCATATTCAAACTGGTGGGTACATATAACGTATTTTGGTATTCACCAAACTTCATCATCTGCACACCGTTGATCGATACCTCAGCGGTTTTGCGCAGCATGTTGAAGAGACTGATGCGTAGGTGGCGAGCAAAACGTTCATTGATCAGCTCCAGAGTCGGCATTCGACCCCGGACGATACGATCTTGGGAAGAAAAATCGAAATTTACCGCGCCGGGGACCGACTTGGGTAATTCTTCTTCTTCCTCATCGACACTATCAACGCCGTGGAGTAGCGCATCAATTTCGTCTTGGCTTAATAAATCAGTCACATTTCACCTATTGCATTACAAAGTCGGTAAATAGCACTTTTTCAATAACGGGTTTGCCCACGGCTTGATTGAGCGCCGCTTTGATGTCTTCAGTTGCTTTATCACGCAGCTCAATTCGGCCACTCGGGGTACGCAGTTGCTCTACGGTGGCAGAAGCAAAAGTGGCCAACAAGGAGCTTTCTACTAATGGGGAGTGATAACGCGCAAGGTTTTCATTTTCGCTACCGCGCACCATCAACTGAACTTTGATTTGCACCAGACGATCTCGGTCATCCCCTGTCACATTAAACACAAACGGTTGAGCGATATTGACGTAGGAAACCGGATCCGCTGGCGTAGCAGCTTGTTCCGCTTTTTGCTCAGCTTGGGCAGCAGCCTCTCCATCACCAGAACCCATCATGAAAAATGCTGCACCACCACCGCCAGCCAACAACACCACGGCAGCAATAATAATGATCAGCAGTTTCTTTTTCCCTTTGGGAGCATCCGAGAGTTGTTCTTCGGCCATAATTGCCTCTGTATGTGGTTAATTTTGTATAAGTTTAAGCGTAATAACTGATTCCATCACGCTTTGTTGCCACATTCAAATCAAGTTTGACGTCGGTATCAAGGTTTTCTTCGCTATTGTGCCTTTCATTGCGTGCACTTTGACCAAAACCCGACTGTTCTTGCCCAGCATAACGCTGTTGTTGTCCTGCACTTTGCTGTTGTACTGAGGTATCACCCAACTGGACTCCTTGCTGAGCTAACATTTCACGTAGTCTCGGCATGGTTTGCTCTAACGCATCTCTCGCGTGTTGGTTCGCTACGGTGAAATGCACGGTAGCGCCATCACCCTGCATGTTCATGCGAATATGCATACGACCCATTTCTGGAGGGTCGAGGCGAATATCGATGTTTTTCAGGTTCTTCGACATCATCATTTGAACTCGCTCAGCGAGTTGATCCGCCGCCATCTCTTTGTTCAGATGCAAAGGCGTTGCGTTGGTTTGTACCGCTTGAGGTTCTGCGCGGTTTAAAGCCTGACTTTGTCCCATACCTTGCCCCGCGGCGGCAGCAATTTGTTGGGCTAATCCCTCTTGACCAGATTCAGCCGTGACACGGCGTTCATCACCGCCAGCTAAGGATCGACCACCTAGCGCGGCTAACATTGCGGAACTTGCCATGACTTCAGGATTCACTGTTGAAGCAGGATTGACCATAGGATTTGCCGCCACGGCTTGTGGAGCAAGTGCAGCCATATCAACAGGTGTTGCAGCCGCTGGGTTAGTTGGAATAGCCGCCGCCCGCTCAGCACCAGTCAGATGCGCGGGTGCTGGCGTTAACCCTTGTGCTACCGATTGTGCCAATGTGTTCGGTGCTAAAGCTTTTGGCTTTGCACCATCTAAAGTCTGATCTTTAAGCTCAGGCGATACCGATGACCACTCAGCCTCAGTAGGTACTTGGCTTGCCCAAGGAATGGCAACTTTACCACTCTCAGCAACCGTACCTTCGGCATTGAGTAAATCGTTTGGTGCTTGTGGTAAACCATTCATCACAGCCTGAGTAGGTTTAGTCGTACGTGGCGCTTTACCCATCGCCGCGATCTCATCACCCATCATCGCTGCTTCTGATTTTACTACAGCAGAAGACTGCGCAAGCGCAGGCTCGACTGGCAGCTCATCCACTAGAGCAGCCGCATCTTTAGGATCCGTTTGAAGTGCATTCGCACCTGCCAACGCGCCGCCCACTAATGTTGCCGCCATGAGTTCATCTTTCGCTGTCTCATCATCGCTCGGCAAAGCGTTGGTTTCATCCATTTCCCCAGTGTTTAGTGGCATCGCCGCTTTCAGCTTAGCTTGCTCAACCTGTGGCAATACTTCTTCAGCCAAAACCTCTTTCGCCGTTAATTCTGCGGTGTGCTTATCTAAAGCTTGGCCGTTTTGCACTGGCAAAGTTTTGCCGTTTGATTTAGTCAGCGCTTGGTTGGCCTCTTGCAAACGCCCTAGAATTTCATCGCCTTCACTCATGGCTTGTGCGGTTTTACGCTTTAGTTCATGGCTCGCCAGCGCATCATCGGCTGACTCGGGTTTGGCAACCCACTTGGCGATCGAAGGAGGAATAGGCGCATCTAGCTTTTCATCAGCAGCGCTTGTTTCACCCGCTTCGCCCTTCAGCAATGGCTGTGCTTTCAGTTCTGCTGGTGTACCTGTGACTTTCACCCCCTCTTCACTGAGTAAGTCAGAGCTAGCAGCACTGATTTCTACATCATTGCTATCCGTTACAGAGGTTGATTCTCCTTCAGGATTCATCAACACATCAGCGACGATTTCGGCTTCGCTCTCGGGAGAAAGGGCTGAATCGGAAGCAGTTTTATCACCGAAAATCAAGGCGTGTAACTGAGCAAAAAAGCCACCTGACGATTCCGTCTCCGCAGCCTCAGCGCTAACTGCGCCGCTTTTACTCACAGAGGCAACTTTGCCCGGTTCAACCGGTGGGGTGAGATTCACATTCATATTTGCTACTCGCACAGTGGATTTTGAGTCAGGGTATAACCAACACTGGCCAACCCATGCTGTTCAACTCATCGGTAACTTTGGGGGTAAACCCCTTTTGTGAAAACAAAGCAAGAAGCACGCCAAGTAACACTAAAACAATGACAGAAAGATAAGAATAGCTAACACCGGTTCAGGTTTTAGCTGAATGGATTAAGAAGAGAGGCGGCGACGGTTGAACATCAGAGTGGAAAATTCATCCATCTGTTTCTGTTCGCGTTTTTCTTGTTGTAGTTGACGTTCAGTTTGCTTTTTCTCAAGCAGCCATTGGTAGGACTTACGCTTTTGACGCATGCTCATCCAATGCTGCTCACAGTTTTCGACCTGCATACGAAAGTGCTGCTCTGCACTCTTCTGCTTGGCCAATGTTTCATCCAGCTGGGTGAGAAAGCGGTTTAGGTGACCATATTGGCTGGCCGTTAAACCCGATTGGCCGCGCTCCACCAACTGCTGGCAATACTCCAAACGATACTGCTCAATTTGGCGTAATTGAAGGTAGTAACTCTCTAGCTCGCTGCGCGCTTTACTCAACGCCAGCACCGCTTTGTCTTCCCCTTCCTGAGCCTGTTCAAGCAAAAAATCTAATGCATTATCCATAGTCGGTGGCTCCGTCGTTACATACTCAGAACATGGCGTAGCATGTTAACGCACATGTCATAAGGCACGGTTTCTTTCATCGCCTGCTGCAAGTACTGATCCAGCTTAGGTTTGAGGGTGAAGGCCGCATCAATCGCTTTATCGGTACCAGGTTTATAAGCACCAATCGAAACAAGATCTTGATTCTTACGGCAGACAGAGAGGATCTGCCGCACCGCTTTGGACATGAGTAAATGCTCATCGGTGGTGATTTGTGGCATTACCCGACTCACCGATTTTTCAACATCAATCGCTGGATAATGACCTGCATCCGCCATTTCCCGTGACAGGACAATGTGACCATCGAGAATCGCTCGAGAGGCATCAGCAATCGGATCTTGTAAGTCATCACCTTCGGTCAATACCGTAAAAAATGCTGTAATGGAGCCTTGATGTGGGCCACCGTTACCTGCTCGTTCCACAAGTGCAGGAAGTTTGGCAAACACGGAAGGTGGATAACCTTTAGTAGCGGGTGGTTCGCCGACAGACAGCGCAATTTCCCGCTGTGCCTGAGCAAAACGGGTTAGAGAATCCATTAGCAGGAGAACATCTAAGCCTTGATCACGAAAGTATTCGGCGATGGTGAGTGCGGTTTGGCAACCTTTTAAACGCATCAGCGGCGAAGAGTCAGCAGGTGCAGCCACCACGACAGAGCGCTGACGACCATCCACACCAAGAATCTCTTCAATAAACTCTTTAACTTCACGTCCCCGTTCACCAATCAGCCCAACCACAACGACTTGAGCTGTTGTGCCTCGGGTCATCATGCCAAGCGTGACCGATTTACCCACACCGGAGCCGGCAAACAAACCTATCCGCTGCCCTTTGCCTACAGTCAGTAGGCCATTGATGGCTTTGATGCCGACATCCAAAGGTTCGCTGATCGGTTTACGAGCAAGCGGGTTAATCGGTGCTGCATTGAGCGATGCGCGCTGATCCGTGTAGATAGGACCTAGACCATCGAGCGGATTACCAACCCCGTCAATCACTCGACCGAGCAGTTCCATCCCCACTGGCAAGCCAGATTCAGCAGTAATTGGTGTGACTTTCGCACCGGGAAGGACACCGATGATCTGTTCGCTTGGCATCAAAAAGAGGTTATCGCCAGAAAAGCCAACCACTTCCGCCTCCATCTCGCCGGTCATGGTTTCGACTTTACACAGACTACCCACTGGTGCTTTGCAGCCTGTGGCTTCCAGCGTAAGGCCGACGACACGCACCAGTTTGCCCGAAGCCATCGGTCTGGTGGTGTGTCCTTCCACTTTGTACTGAGCAAGACGATCCGCTAAAGCCAACATCAGTTACTCTCCGGGATGGTGACGATTGACGCCGCAAAAACTTTTTAGAACGCTGCGCACCCGATCTTCCATGCGATAGCTGACACTCGATTCTCCCGCTTCAATCTGCACGTCACCACGGCTCAATGCGGGCTCGCTGAGCAAGGTCCAGTTGCGGGTTTCAATTTCCTGCTCACCATACGCTTGGCGAATGATCTCTACATCTTCAGGATTGAGTTTGAGTGTAATCGCATGTCCAGCAATAGGGAGCGACTCAACAGAGGCTTTCACCGTATCAAGAATCACTTGCGGATTGGTTTGCACCTCAACATGCACCACCTCTTTCGTGAGCGCCAGCACCATATCCACCAACTGTTTTTCAACCTGCGCATTAAGCAGATCCAATGGTTGAGCAAACTGGTTAGCGAGTGCCATAAAGGTTTGTACATGTTCTTGGATCAACGCTTGCCCTTCGGCAACACCCTCTTGGTAGCCTTGTGCATGCCCTTCTTGATGGCCAGCTTGCAAGCCTTCTGCTTTACCTTGCTCAAGGCCTTGCTGATAACCTTCGGCTAGCCCTTGTTCAAAGCCTTCCTGCTGAGCAGCAGAGCGGATCAGGGCAATTTCTTCTTCGGTTAATTCGTGTGCGGCTTCCTGTTCGGGTTCATCAAAATGAGGAATCCAGCCCGGATCGTAATTGAAAGCGGTCTGTTTGGCCGCTTTATGGGTATCTGCGCCGTAGTCAGGCAGCCCCCATTTTTGAGGAGTGACAGTCGCATCATCTGCGCCCGGGCGAATAAAACCGCGCTTTCTTTCACCAGACATTGTGATCCTCAATCATGCAGCAGGTTCAATGTAAAAAACCATCGACGTGAATCGGATCTGCTTACGCAGATCCGTATTGATTACAAGAATTCGTCAGCACCACCGCCCAACATGATTTCGCCGTTATCGGCCATGCGACGAGCAATTGCCAAGATCTCTTTCTGTGCTGCTTCCACATCCGATACTTTGATCGGCGGCATGGCTTCCAGATCGTCTTTCATCATCTCAGCAGCACGTTTCGACATGTTCTTGAAGATCTTCTCACGCAATCCATCGTCTGCCCCTTTGAGGGCTTTTTGCAATACATCTTGTGGAACATCACGCAGCAATTTTTGAATACCTTGGTCGTCGACTTCGACCAAGTTCTCGAACACGAACATCAGATCCTGAATCTGTGTTGCCAAATCTTCGTCTTGCTCGCGCATCTGATCCATCAACACGCTTTCGATGTTGTTGTCCAGATAGTTCATGATATCCGCAGCCGCTTTCAGGCCGCCAATTTTGGCCGCTTGTGCACCCGCTTGACCCGCGAACTGTTTCTCCATGATTTCGTTCAACTCGGCCAGTGCTGAAGGCTGCACCTCTTCCAAGTTGGCGATACGCATCAACAGATCTAAACGGTCACGCTCGGCAAACTGCGCCAAAATTTCCGCTGATTGATCTGGCTCGAGGTACGACAATACGATGGTTTGGATCTGCGGGTGCTCGTTGACAATAATGCTGGCCACCTGACGTGGATCCATCCATTTGAGTGAGTCCAGACCTTTGGAGCCTGTGCCCAACAAAATTTGATCCACCAAGTTATTGGCTTTATCGGCACCGAGAGCCGCAACCAAGGCATTACGTAAGAAGTCTTCGCTGCCCATACCAATGTTGGTGTATTTCTGAATGTCTTCCAAAAAGGCGCGGTGTACCGCAGATACTTTGGTTTGACTTAAATCTTTAGCGCGCGCCATTGCGCTACCAACGCGCTGTACTTGCTTAGGTTCGAGGTGGCGAATGATGCCTGCGGCATCTTCCTCGTTTAGACTGAGCAACAAAATTGCCGCTTTTTCATCGCCTGGAATTTCACTGATATCAATGGTTGATTCGACCACTTCTCCACCATCTTTATTATCTTTAGCCATTTTGCATCCAGTTCTTCACCACTTGAGCCGCGAGTTCTGGCTCGTTTGCCACCAAAGCACGTACTGCTTTCAGCACGTCCTCATCCTTGTGAAGATTAGGCAAATCAATGCCTGAACCAAATTCGAACAGTTCACCGCTATCAATATCGCTACCGATCAAGCTGGTTTCACCATCAGCACCGATTGGCATGCCATCCGGACCGTACATTTGATCATCCGAATCTGCCGCAGGGTTGATAAGTTTCTTCATTGCTGGGCGTACTAGCACCAAGACCACAATGATGATCACGAGTGCACTGGCGAGCCAGCGGATCCAGTCGTTGAAGTTTGGATGTTCCCAAATTGGCACATCAGCAATCTGTTCTACTTCTGGCTCAGCAAATGGCATGCTCAAGACATTCAGCAAGTCTCCACGATTTTCACTATAGCCTACCGTGCCGATCAGGATCTGACGAATGGAGTTGATCTCAGCTTCGCTGAGTGGGGTGTAAGTGACTTCGCCCGTATCCGGATTAACGTTAGAGCGACTTTTCACTGCAACCGCTACGGTTTGGCGATTCACCACGCCAGATTGCTTACGCTCATGGCTAATAGTGGTATCAAGTTCAAAGTTACGGGTCGCTTCTTTATGCACCGAACCTTGCCCCATCACTGAGCCATCTTTCATCTGTGCTACATCTTGTGGAATAGAAGCATCTGCTGGCGGCTGGTTACTAAGCGCTCCCGGCACACCTGCCACTACGTTACCGTTGTTGTAGTCTTCCAGTGTGTATTCACTGCGTGTCGCTGGAGTATTCGGGTCAAACACTTTGCGTGTCTGCTCCACGGCACTGAAATCCAGTTCAATATCCACCTGCGCGGTGTAGTTGCCCAAACCAAGAATCGGGATCAGCACTGAGTCAATTTTTCCACGCAATGCTTCTTCTTGTTGTTTTTCGAGCTCTTGTTCTTTACGGCGTGCAGCAGAAACCGGATCTTGCGAGCCTGAGCTGAGCAAACGACCATGTTGATCCGTCACCGTCACACGGCTCGGTTTCATACCCGGAACGGCACTGGCTACCATGTCGACAACGGCATCAATCTCTTCTTGCTTGAGGTTGGCGCCCGTGCGCAAGCTGAGGAAAACAGAAGCGGAAGCTTCTTGGTTTTGGCGCACAAACACGCTCTGCTTAGGCAATGCGAGTAATACGCGCGCTTTGTTGATTTGACGCATCTCTTCGATGGCTTTCGCCAGTTGGCGTTCGCGGCTGAGCTTCAAGCGTTCTTGTTCAAGACGCTGTGAAACCCCAAAGCCCATGTCTTGCATCAAAATTTCGTCGCCCGCTTGACGCTCTTGGTTTAACCCAGCGCGCACCATGGACAACTTGAGGCTGTTGTAATCGCTGACAGGCACCAAAATAGTATTGCCATCGAGTTTGTATTGCTGTTTTTGTTGATCGAGGTAATCCAGTACTGGGATCAGTTCTTCGGTTTCGTAAGCGCCAAGTGGACGCATGTCCGGCTCACGAACCCAAAAGAACAGCATGACGATAAGGGCAACGCAGATCGAAATGGAGAGTACGAGCACCACTTGGCGCAATAAATCGAGATCACCAACGGTAAAGTCCATCTTGCTACTTTTTTCGTTGATATCTGGATTTTGCGTATCGTGGTCAACATCTGAGCCAGCCATCAAGGCATGCTCACCACTGCTGGTCAACGCAAGATCGGTTGTTTGTTTATCATCAGCCACAGTTTGCTACCCAAGTTATACTGGCATGTTCATCAGTTCTTTGTACGCTTCAACTAATTTATTGCGTACTTGAATGGTGGCTTCGAAGGCCACGCTCGACTTGTTACGGGCAATCATGACATCAGAAAGTGAAACCCCTTCATCGCCACGATCAAAACGCATTTGTAAGTCGCTAGAGGTCTTTTGCAGACCATTGACGTTGTTGATCGCGTTGTTCAACATTGCGCCAAAGTCCGCGCCAACTTTCTGACCTGTCGAAGCTGGCTGAGTATTCATCGCCTCGAACATCATCGCTTGCATTTCGCTATTTAAACCGTCAAGTCTCATTGCTACCTCTGATGCCAATTCTTTGACTCAAAAATTCTGTTCCTAACTCTAAAGAGCAATTTATATGCCATGCCCTCATCCGGGAATATCAATTCCTGCATCACGCATTTTGGCGAGTTTATAACGCAGAGTACGAGGGCTGATGCCAAGCTTTTCCGCCATCTCTTTACGGCGTCCCTGACATTCAGCCAAAGTATCAAGAATGATAGCAAACTCTTGGTCACGCAGTTCGCCCCCCAATCCCGAGCTTTGTGAGCTGGAGTTTGGCACTCCTGCAGCTTGTGCTAAAGATTTGAAAGGCTCTGGTTCTGCAATCGGCTTGATTTGCGGAGCCGCAACTGACTCCCCTTCTACCGCTTGCTGCAAGCTGCTGGCATCATGCCAATCGACACCTTCGAGCAGAATGTGATCACTCTGGATATGGCCATTTTCACTTAAAATCAGCGCACGCTGTACCACGTTGTCCAGTTCACGTACGTTGCCCGGCCATGGGTAATTCAGCAGTTTAGCGACGGCACTTGGTGCAATACTTGTCACTGGTAAGCCTAATTTCTTGCAGTTACGTTCGATAAGGTGATTGGCGAGTGGCTCAATATCATCCTTACGTTCACACAGCGCAGGCCACGTTAGTGGGAACACATTCAGACGGTAGTAAAGGTCTTCACGGAAATTCCCGGCTTGGACATACTGTTTCAAGTCACGGTTACTGGTCGCGAGCACACGAACATCAAGCTTGATACTTTTACGGCTCCCCAAACGCTCCACTTCGCGTTCTTGCAATACACGCAACAGCTTAGCTTGCAGGTTCAAATCCATTTCGCTGATCTCATCAAGCAAAATGGTGCCGCCTTGTGCCTGTTCGAACTTACCGGGGCAGGCTTGCACCGCACCAGTAAAGGCACCTTTTTCGTAACCAAAGAGGGTTGCTTCCAACATGTTGTCTGGAATCGCCGCACAGTTTATCGCGATAAACGGGCCATCTTTACGTGGTGAGGCATTATGAATGTAGCGAGACATCACTTCTTTACCAGAACCACTTGGCCCCAAAATCATCACGTTGGCATCGGTTTTCGCCACTTTGTCAGCCAATGCGAGAAGCTTAAGGCTCTTGGCATCCGCGACCACCGCATCACCATTGTCATCCGATTTAACCGGAGCATAGCGACTAACCATGTTGAGCAGAACTTCTGGAGCAAATGGCTTAGCCATGTAATCAATAGCGCCGTCTTTCATTGCCGATACGGCGTCTTGAATGTTGGCGTAGGCAGTCATCAGCAATACTGGCATATTTGGCCAATGCTGTTTAATGCTGCGCAATAGCGCCAGGCCACCCATCCCCGCCATTTGCACATCGGAGACCACAATATCGACACTGTTCGATTTGAGTTTCAGCAGTGCTTCTTCCGCGCAATCGGCTTCCAGCCACTCATAACCCGCTAAGGCTAAGGTGTCGATCAATGCTTCGCGAAGACCTTCATCATCTTCTACGATTAAGACTTTGCTTTGAGCCATCTTCACTCTCCAGTCTCTGAGTTTGAGCTATCTGCCTGACGTTCTAGGGGAATGCACATGGTGAAACAAGCGCCCTCTCCCTCTTGGGATATCAGTTCCAATCGCCCACCGTGGGCACGACAAACCATTTGTACTACCGCTAAACCAAGGCCAGTCCCTTGTGAGCGAGTAGTGAAAAAAGGTTCCATAATCTTGTGTTGCAACGACTCTGGCACACCTGGGCCATTATCTTGCACCGAAATTTTGAGTTCGCCATTCACAGGGCGGAAAAACACATCAATTTGTGAGCCTTTGCCAGCAATTTGTACTGCGTTCATCACTAAGTTACTAAGAGCAGAGGCTAACGCGTTGGCATTGCCAAGTAGCATGGTCTCTTCACTTTCCACTTCTTGGCCATAGTCAATCTGGCTATTTTTCAGCGCGGTTTCGACCATTGGTATGAATTCAGTGGCCAAATCACCAATTGAAAATGGCGCGACGACTTTATTATCGCCCCCTTTGGCGAAGAGCAGCATATCGTTGACCTGTTTTTCTAAATCATGCAACCGATCAACGAGCTTGCTTTGAAAGCGATCACGAGTCGCAGGCGGCAGATTGGGCGCAGCAAGATTGGCGGCATACAGCATGGCACTGGAAAGTGGCGTGCGGACTTGGTGTGCTAATGAGGCAACCATTCGGCCTAATGAGGAAAGACGCTGTAAATCACTGATCCGCGACTGCAATAAACGCGTTTCGGTTAAATCGGTGATGAGGATAAGCTGCCCCGTGGCTGAAGCTGAAATCGCCAACCGCACTTTGCGACCATTACGTAGAGAGATTTCGTGACCATCATCTTCGCGGGGTGCAAAAGCAATTTGGATTACGCTGTACCATTTCTCCCCCACCAACGGCACGTCGAGCAAACGCTGCGCCTCTGGGTTGGCTTCACGAACTATGCCTTGGGTATCAAGCAAAATGACCCCAGCTGGCATCACGTCCAGCACCTGTTTATAGCGCTCAACTTGATCTTCTAACGAGTCTAAATGGGAATGCTGCTCTTGCACTGCGCTGCTCATCATCCACTCTCTGTTTTTAAATGCAACAATGGCTTGACACGCAAAAGTCATGCCAAGCCATTTTCTTTTAAAATCAAAAAGTTAAGTCATGCCAATATATTGACTATGGTCTTTACTAACGTTGCATGTTGTATTTGCGCATTTTCTCAACCAAGGTAGTGCGACGCATGCCCAGCATATCCGCCGCTCGGGCGACAACACCACCTTGAGCTTCCAACGCTTGGTTGATTAAATTGACTTCCAGATCTGCCAACAACTCTTTGAGGTTAACCCCTTCCGGCGGCAGAGCTTGTGGTGCATCGATGTCCGAAAACTCATGCTGCTCTTCAAAGTTGAAATCTTCTGCAAAAATGCCTTCTAAAACATCGCGTTCTTGCTCTTCAACCGAACTAAAGCGGCTTGGTTCTGGCTGGAATTCTGGAATATCGCTGTAACGATATTTAGTTGGCAGATGGTTTACATCCACCAGACTATTTGGATACAGGATGACCATACGCTCAACCAAGTTGGCTAATTCACGCACATTACCCGGCCAATCGTGTTCCATCATTGAATTGATTGCACGTGGTGTGAAGCAGATAGGTTGCGCACCTTCTGCTTCCATACGTGTCATCAATTCTTGCAGTAGCAAAGGAATATCGTCTATGCGAGCACGCAGTGCTGGCATCTCAATCGGGAACACGTTTAAACGGTAATAAAGATCTTCGCGGAACTTCTGCTCTTCGATCATCTCTTCCAGATTACGGTGCGTCGCCGCAATGACACGTACATTGGCTTTGATAGTGCTATTGCCACCCACACGTTCAAAGCAACGCTCTTGCAGCACTCGCAGCAGTTTGACCTGCATGCTCATCGGCATATCACCGATTTCATCTAAAAACAGTGTGCCACCATCAGCCAGTTCAAAACGACCTTTACGAGAGGTGATCGCCCCGGTAAAAGCCCCTTTTTCGTGACCAAACAGCTCACTTTCCAGCAATTCAGCAGGAATCGCACCGCAGTTGATTGGAACAAAAGGGCCATTGCGACGCCCTGAGTGGTAGTGAATGTTGCGTGCCACCACTTCTTTACCCGTACCAGATTCCCCCAAGATCAGCACATTCGCTTCAGTGCTTGAAACTTGTTCAATCAGGTGACGGACTTCCTGAATTCCTATGCTCTGCCCAACAAGGCTACGAAATAGGGTATTTTTACGTGCGGTTGCGAGAACTTGAAAACCTTTACGTCCGAGGAATTCTTTACAGTGGCGTAAAGCATCACTCAATTGTGGGTAATTGAGTGGAAAATCTAATTCACCAACGTAATTGGGAAATTCTTCTAAAGAAAATGGCTGTTTATTCGCATGAGTAGCGGAATATGGTTTGCCTTGGTCAAAGATTGAATTAATTCTTGAGAAAGCGTTTGACCACGCAATGAACCTAAAATACACCCCGCCCACACTGCAGACCAATTAACTTGGGCAATCTGAGTAGACTCAATGACCTCACACTGCTCTCCTACAAATTCTAAAATGACGCTGAGATTGAGCCGGATCGCGGCATCGTCCTCAATCACAAGTAGTTTCGCTAAACTCTGCATAGGTGAGATTATTTGCCTTTATTATAAGAAGTTGTGGTTGCACCGTTTGAACATCATTTTCAGGTGATTCATTTTTGTTATAGAACCTGAATAAACGATAGACAATTTGTGGAAATCAGCAACAAAAAAAGCCACTTGGCTAGTAAGTGGCTTCTATTCTATTAAAATCAGCAAATAAGGCAACCAAGCATTTGCTGGGTGTGATATCTGTTAAAAGTTTCCACAGCGGAAATCAGATACCCACTTCTGCCGCCGTCAGATTATGGAATTCCGGTGGAATTTGATCCCAGGCGGATTTTATTTCGCGAATAATATCAATCACGTCATCCAAAAGCTGTGGATCATTTTTATGGTTCGCTTGGGTAATTTGGTTAACCATAAAGTCGTACAGCTGATCGAGATTCTTGGCGATGTCACCACCATCTTCCATCGATAAGCAGCTACGCAGGCTGATGATGATGTCTAACGCTTTACCTAAACGCTCACCTTTCACAGGAATGTTGCCTTGCTGCATAGCAGCCTTTCCTTGAATAAGGCGTTCAATGGCTCCAGCCATTAACATCTGGACGATTTTATGCGGTGAGGCCGCGCTTAGCTGGCTATCCACTGATACTTTTTTGTAAGCCTGTAAAGAACCACGCATAGTCTTCCTCTTATAAAAACTTTTTGTATTGTTGAAGCGATTTATTTCCGTGGCGATATTTATGAAGCGTTTTTCCAATCGCCGCCGTTTTTAACTGCATCTGCTCAACAAGTTGTTGGGTGTTACCAATCGCCTCGCGCCACGATTCTGACTGAGCCAGTTCGGGATGCTCGGCTAAATAGCCTAATAAGCTATGCAATAGCTGTTCCCTGTTATCGACCAACTGCAAAATATCTTCAGCATGACTGTCATCTTCGGTAAGAAGAGTTGCGATTTGTTGATCGAGATCACTCAAACGTTGCAGTTCTGCTTCCACATTAGCCACCTAATGCGTTCATCATGCCAGCAAGCTGAGATTGCATTTTGCTGGTCGCATCTTGCATGGCACTGAATTTAGAGTGGGTACGCTTTTCCAAGCTCTCCATACGACGATCCAAGGCACGTTGATCATCATCCAGTCGATAGGTTTGCTCATTTAAGCTCTTTTCACGTGTCCGAATTGAACCGGTAACACCTGTCATGCTCGCAATGGCATCTTCGACTCGTTTAGCGAAGCCCTGATTACCGCCAAAAAAATCACCCAACTTGGTGAAGTTGTTATTCAGTTGGCGGTTGAGCATATCATAGTTGATTTCTAGCGTCCCTTGTCGGGTTGTCGTGATACCAAACTCAGTGAGCGATTTTAAGTTGTCTGGCGCTTGATCAATACTAGATGAAAAGACGGTTTTTAAGCGTGAATCTGCGCTACGAACAATACTGTCTCCCGCCAGAGGGCCAGCCTGTCCAGTGCGGGGATCTACACCTGCCAGCTCTTTGCTGGTTTGGAAAAACTGGTTGTAAGCCGCGACAAACTGCTCAATGTCGGTACGCACGCGATCGCGATCGTACTCAATACCAATTTCTGCTGGCGTTTGGTTGCGTTCGGTTTTCCCTTTCAGGGTTAAGTTCACACCATCAATTGCATTTTCAATGATGTTGTTATTGCTAGATAAGGTTGCGACGCCATCCAACACAACCATAGAATCTTGCGCCGACTGCACTTCCGTCATGCCGCCGTAACCATCAAACGCACTTTGTGCAGCATTCAATGCTGCTTGGGCTTTTTCTACTTGCTCAATGTAGGCTCGTTCTTCAGGACTCAGCTTAGCTCGTGCTTGAGCTTTGGCTTCCTCTGGCGTCATTTTTCCGCTGCGAATCGCAGCTTCAATATCAGCCTTTTCTTGAGCCAGTTTTTGCTCCAGCTTTTGCTGTGCTTCCTTGGGAGTTACGTAAGAATCGAGCAGCGTGCCAGATGCGGTATTGCTCCAACCGGGTACATCAGACGCTTTCTCGCTGCCTTTCGCATCAAGCTCTTCTTCGGGTTCCCAATAGGAATCAAGCAAGGTTCCTGAAGCAGTTTCACTCCAGCCGGGGATTCTGTCTTCTGGTTTGATGTATTTTTTGGCTTCGCTTGCCGCACTCGCGGCTGCTTTCACGGCACTGTCAGTTAACTCACCGGCATTCGCGGTCTCTCCCACTGCCCCTTGTGCATGCTGGGCGGCGGTACGAATTTCTTGCGCGACTTCTTGATCGACTAAGCGTGCGGCATCGCCGATTTTCTCAGCAACTTTCGCGGCGACTTTCTGCTGCTCAGCGGTGAGTGGAGTGATCAATTGTTGTGCTTGGGCGCGTGCTTTTTCTAAATCACGAACCCGCTGTTCTAATGTTTTGTATTCAAGCTGTTTGAGTGGGTTGCCAGGCTCTGCTTGGGCAGACATTTTTACACTGTTGTCTTTACCCGACACATTGGAGGCAACAATCAGCCGCGGCCCTTCGACATCGTTAATGATGGATGCTCGAACACCCGGGTTGGATTTTTCACCGTTAATACCACGGACAATATCAACGAGTTTTGAATTGGCTTGCACATCCAGGGTAAAACTCTTGTCCCCCAGCGAAATTTGCAGCTTGCCCGGGCCAAACTTTGCCTCTTTGTCTAACACTTCAGAGGCAATTTTATGACTTTGAGCAAGCTGCAACACATCGACGGAGTAGTTGCCAGCAATAGCTTCCGTGGTGGCAGTCGCGGAGACAACCTTTTCATCACTGGTGTCGACTTTGCGCACAGCAAAAGCCTTCTCCTGACGAAACTGGGTCATCAGATTTTTCATCGTATCCAGCGACTCTCTGAGTCGACCATAGGCACTGATACTGGTATCAATGTTGGTGCGCTCATTGTCAATGCGTTGCTGCTTTGGTACGCGCTCCGCACTGACAATTTTGCTGACCATGCCATTGATGTCAAAGCCAGTATTCATCCCCATCGGGCCTAAACTCATTCAATCACCTCAAAAACCGTTTTACACCTTCGCCATCAGCAAACCGGATCGATGATCCTGTTCACGGGCGAGGCGGCGCAATACTTCAAGCATCTCTTCCTCGGGGATCTGACGAATGATATCACCCGTCGAAGCTTCATAGATGGTAACCACCTCACGCCCGGATTCTTGATCCAATCTGAAAGACAGGCCTTTGTTGATGGATTTCACGAACTCGTTCATTTGATCCACCATTTTGGCAAGTTGCTCCTCGTTGAGACGCTGGCGCTGTTTAGCTTGCTCCATTGCAGTCTCAACCGATTCTTGCTGCCTTGCCCTGACCTGCTCAGAAAAGTGTTCAGATAATTTATCTGCACGCGAAACCGAGCGACTGTTATCCCCTGAAAGCGAAACGCTTTTTGCATTATCGTTTTCCGAAGCAATTTTAATGCCACTTTGTGAGCCGTAAGGCTGGATGTTCGATGCGTAGGATGGTATTTCCATAACAATCTCCCTTCCACCTTATAAGTAACGTTTAAACCACAAGTTACTTACTAGCTCGATACCGCTCAAAGGGTTACCCCAATAAGCTCAGAGCTGCAGATGGTGACTGCTTCGCTTGCGCCAGCACGGAGGTACTCGCTTGCTGCAAAATCTGCGCTTTAGTCATCGCCGTGGTTTCACGAGCATAATCAGTATCACGGATGCGACTGCGAGACGCGTTCACGTTCTCATTGACGTTATCCAAGTTACTGATCGCATGACCAAAGCGGTTCTGGAATGCACCCAATGAAGCGCGTTGGCTATCCACCGCCTTCAAAGCACCATCCAGTACCGATACTGCTTCTTGCGAACCTGCGACGGTTGAAACGTCGACATCCGCGACTGTCACATCACGGCCAGCTTCAAAACCGATTTCACCGCCTAGTCCACCACCGATGGTGACATCACCATCAACACGTTGTGATGAAGCAAACAGTTGCAGTTTTCCGCCTTCACCAACCGACGCTTTAACGTCTTCGGTTTGACCGTTGATGTAGGTCGCAAGCTCTTCTAAATCGTCACCTTGTTTGGCATTAATGGTCACCGCTTGTGCATTACCCTGTTTATCAGTGTAGTTCAGGGTAAGATCGGTTGCAGCGCCTACGCGCCAGTCTGCGGTTTTCCCGTCTTGAGCACGATAACTTTTACCGCCCATGGCTTGCGTATCAGAGCGCATGTTGCCCATAGAGAGCATCACCGCTTCACCTGAATCGGCACCAATCTGGAACGATTTATTACCAAATGAACCGTTGAGCAGCTTGTTACCACCGAATGAGGTGGTTTCTGCAATACGATTCAGCTCGTCATTAAGGGCGGACACTTCTTCCTGAATCGCTTTGCGTTCAGAAGAAGAGTTCGAACCGTTAGAGGATTGCAATGCAAGATCGCGCATCCTTTGGAGGATGTTGGTCGTTTCGTTCATCGCCCCTTCAGCAGTTTGGGCGATAGAAATACCATCGTTGGCGTTTTTCACCGCCATGTCCAAACCACGACTTTGCGATGTCAAACGGTTAGATATTTGCAGACCAGCGGCATCGTCTCGGGCACTGTTGATTTTGTAGCCGGACGACAAACGCTCCATCGATTTCTGCATACCATCAGCAGCGCCATTTAAATAGCGCTGTGCGGTCATGGCAGACACGTTCGTGTTTACATTAATTGCCATATTGATCTCCTTAGGCGGATAAGTTGGTAAACCTCGGTGTCTCTCACCTCACGTCGGTTTACCTCATTTCTCTCGTATCCTGTAACGGCGAGAAATAAATATCCTTTAGAGAAATTTGTGGCTTTTTTTTGAAAAAAGAAAATCCCCTCCACTTTCGTGAAGTTAAACACTGATTCATGAAACCAAATGCAAAAAAAATCCAGCCGAAGCTGGATTTTTTCGGAGTGGGGATTAACCCAACAGGCTGAGTGCCGCGTTTGGCGCTTGTTTCGCCTGAGCCAAGATTGAACTTGACGCTTGAGACAGGATTTGCGATTTGGTAAGAGCGGTTGTCTCTTTCGCGAAATCGGTGTCTTTGATACGGCTCTTAGAAGCATTAACGTTTTCGTTAATGTTATCCAAGTTGCTGATTGCATGGTTGAAACGGTTCTGGAATGCACCCAGTTCAGCACGGTGACTATCTACATATTTCAGTGCAGAGTCGATAACCGCTACAGATTGTTGTGCGCCACCTACTGAAGTCACGTCGATAGTATCAACGGTTTCAGCGGTACCCGCTTGCATGTTCAGTGCACCAGCCAGACCACCGGAGAAAGCGACATCGCCTGTTACTTTGTTGTTACCAGCAAAGATTTGCAGTTGACCTTTCTCGTTAACAGACGCTTTCACCATGTCTGTTTGGCCGTTGATGTAAGTCGCTACTTCTTCGATGTCATCGCCTTCTTTTGCGTTAACAGTGATGGTTTGATCGTTGCCATCAATATCTTTCAACGTGAAGGTGATATCGTTCGCGCCAGCTTCCACTTTCCAGTTTTTGTCTTTACCTTCTGTCGCAACGTAGCTGGTACCACCCATCATGCGGTTATCACTACGCATATCTTTCAGGCTTAACATTACCGCTTCACCGTTGTCTGCACCGATTTGGAACGACTTGGTTGAGAAGGTACCGTTCAGTAGTTTGTTACCACCGAATGACGTTGTTTCAGCAACACGGTTCAGCTCATCGTTCAGTGCGGTGATCTCTTCTTGGATCGCTACACGCTCAGATTTGGAGTTCGAGCCGTTCGCAGATTGCAGTGACAAGTCACGCATACGTTGCAGAATGTTGGTTGTTTCATTCATCGCACCTTCTGCGGTTTGAGCAATTGAAATACCATCATTCGCGTTGCGTACTGCCACATCCAGACCGCGGCTTTGTACATTCAAGCGGTTAGAAATTTGTAGGCCGGCAGCATCATCTTTAGCGCTGTTAATTTTAAAGCCTGAAGATAGACGCTCCATTGAAGTTTGTTGTGCGTTAGTTGCACCGTTCAAGTAACGTTGAGCTGTCATTGCTGCTACGTTGGTATTTACATTTACTGCCATGGTGATTTCTCCAATTGATTTTCCGATGTATCCGGTTTCCGACGTCTCGGAAAACCAAAGTAGTTCTCTCAAAGTTACCTTTTATAACGGCGCGGTTTTTAAATCCTTTAGGGAAAATTTTCGATTTTTTAATAAAAAAGTTTGTTTGGCGATAAATTAGGCATCAAACACATAAAATGAACAAAATTTGCACTTTGACGCTCAAGGTTTCAAAAACGCGGACGATAAAGTCAGCTTGATCTTTAGTTACGCAACAAAAAGAGAACAAATTTTGGCTGTCGTTTAGCTTGTGCCAGCACTGAAGTGCTCACTTGCTGCAAGATTTGCTGCTTGATCATTTGAGTGGTTTCTTTCGCGTAATCCGCATCTTTAATTCGACTGTTGGATGCCGCTAAGTTTTCATGCACATTATCTAGGTTGCTGATCGCGTGGTGGAAACGGTTTTGTAGTGCCCCAAGTTCCGAGCGATGTCCATCAACATATTTCAGCGCCGTATCAATCACCGAGACAGCGCGTTGCGCGCCACCTGCACTGCTGATATCTAAATTATCGACCGCTTCATACCCCAATAAATTGAGCTGTAATTCGTTCGCTAAGCTTCCACTGAATGACAAAGTTCCTGCAGTTTCTTTACCCGCAATATAGAGCTGTAACTGCCCCTTTTCATTAACGGAGGCAGACACTTTATCGGTTTGGCCATTGATGTAAGTGGCCAACTCCTCAATATCATCGCCTTCTTTAGCTTGGAGCTGAATGTTTTCATTCTCTCCGAGTGCATTGACGTAGCTGATATTGAGTTGCTGTTTGCCTTTAGCGACTTGCCATTTCTTATCTGCCATCGCAGCGGCTACATAGCTAAAACCGCCCATATCCAAACTATCCGAACGCATATTACGCAGTGAAAGCTGCACCGCTTCACCACTGCTGGCTCCGATTTGGAAACTGGCTTTTTCAAAATGACCATTGAGCAATTTTCGCCCAGCAAAAGAGGTGGTTTCGGCGATTCGATTCAATTCATCGTTTAAAGCCGCCATTTCCTCTTGTAATGCAGTTCTTTCGGCTGAACTATTTGAGCCATTCGCCGATTGCAAAGAGAGATCGCGCATGCGTTGCAACAGTTGTGTGGTTTCCTGCATCGCCCCTTCTGCGGTCTGCATAATCGAAATGCCATCGTTGGCATTGCGTACAGCAATGCTCAGGCCACGCATTTGCGTTTCCAAACGATTGGAGATCTGCAGCCCGGCTGCATCATCCTTAGCGCTGTTAATGCGGTTGCCAGAAGAAAGGCGCTCCAGAGATTGGCTTAGCATCTCGGAAGCAGAATTGAGATGTCGCTGTGCTACCAGCGCTGACACATTGGTGTTTACCGTCATGGCCATGGCTGCTGCACTCCTTACACTATTGCTTACTTGTTCTTTTATCGGTGTGAAGTGCTTTTTCTTTAATCAAAAAACCGAGCACTGGGCTCGGCTTTAAGATGCAAAATATGCAACCGTGTTGCATTACTGATTCTTTAGCGCCAGCTCTTGCAGCATCGCTTGGGATGGCGCAAAGAAATATGCACCAGTCACTGCTTTGGTAAAGCGCAGCAATTGGTCAGTTTTACCATCGGTTACGCCGTACATGCTTTCCAACATAGTTTTGAAATTATGCAGCGTATGGCAGTAAGCAATAAACAATAAGCCGTGATCCCCGCTCACACTGCCATAAGGCAGGCTGTGGCGAACAATCTTCAGCCCTTTGCCTTCTTCTTTAATATCTACGCGGCCAACATGCGAAGCCGCAGGGACGTTGTCTAACTCGACCGAATCAGGCTTGGTGCGGCCAATCACTTTCTCTTGCGCCGCCAAATTGAGTCGGTTCCACGCAGGTAGGTTATGCACGAAACGTTGCACCATCACATAACTGCCACCCGCAAATTCGCCATCGGCTACCAAAGCCACTTCCGCACGTTTCTCTGCTTTCGGGTTTTCAGTACCGTCGATAAAACCAGTCATGTCACGCGCATCTAAGTAACGGAAACCGTAGGTTTCATCCACCACTTCAATATCTTCAGCGATATCACTGATCCCTTTACGCAGGGCATAAAACAGCAAATCATGACGCGTAGAGTGGCAATGGATCAGCACATCAACATCTGTACTTGGAGCATGAGCATCCCCTTCCCCTAATTCAGGGAAGTCGATTAACTCAGGAGGAAGAGCCATATCAAGCTGCTCCCAAAAACCTTTGCTGAAAGCCAATGACAGAGTCAGCTCTGCACCCGGTTGGTTTTGGTTAATTTCTTCAATTAATGCGGGTAAAGCCTTCAGCGCTTGCAAAACATTGGCGTGGTTCTGGCGAACTTTAATCAGTGTGTACAGGGCAAACGGGCCAGCTTCCGGCAAGATTGCGGTCTGTGACTTAAACATAATGAGTCCTCACTTTTAGGTTTTGCTCAGTGTAATAAAAAGTAAAATCTCGACGTTGATGGCGATCATGCCTTATCCAACACCGGTGTTTGTAAACTGTCTTGCACATGGCGGCTCTGCACAAGATAAATGCCAAACCACAGCAGCAAGACTAACGTCAAAGCATTAGCCCAGTGAAATGCGCCATGTTGCAAGTAAACATGAAAAGCGGTTTGAACAAACTGACCGATTACGATCAGCGAGGTTATTGCGCGCCCTTGAGCCACGATTCGGTTAACCCACATTCGCTGGTGATTACGTAAAGTAATTAACCACATCAGGCCAAGAATAGGCACACTCATCGCAAGTCCCACATACAATAATGAATGGTCTGGATAGATTAAAGAGAGTAAGCGTGATCCATGTTCACGACTGACTCCTGCCATCACAAACATCACCCAAGCGCGGATCAAAAACAGCCATCCTAGCCATAGCCATATCGGCGCTTTTAAAAATCCTTGACTATCATACTGTTCTATCGAATAACGCACGGAATTCTACCGACAAAGCACGGGCTTTCCACTCTAGCGGAAATCATCCAAATGACCACTGCTAATTCTTGCCAAACGCCATTTTTTACCTACGGCTCACATGCTAGTCTTAGCCCACCAGCGTTATTAACTCGAGCAGATAATGAAAAATAGTACGCCTATTCCTTCCGAGCAAACTCAACAAGAAGCCCTTAAAATCACCAGAGCCACTCAGCGCCCAGGACAAACCAAAGAGCAGACCAAACTTATTGCACAAGGTATCGAAAAGGGTATTGCACTCTACAAGAAGCAGCAAAAAGAGAAGCACAGACAGGCGGATAAGCTGCGTAAGAAAGCATTAAAAGCCAAGCTATCATCCACAGATGAAATTCATGATAGTGAAGAATACACACCAGAACTGATGGATGTCCCACAAACCAACCAAGCTAAAATCGCATGGGCATTATTGGTGATCAGTTGGGTGGGTTTTATCGCTTACTGGCTATGGCAGAACAGTTAATAAGAGAAAGCCAATCACATTGATTGATGGGTTTGTGATGATAAGAAAAAAGCCAGCAACGCTGGCTTTAAGCACAAAATCCTAGGCTTGCCGCAATGTCTTTCTTGCGTTCAGTGACCCATTGACTGTCAAACGGCCCCCAATCAGAGAGTTGGTAATAGCCATCGTTATGTCTGCGACCATCTTGCACGAAACTCAACTCAATCCCGATACCCGGCATTGCTTTGATGACATCTTGAATGGTTCGACGAGGCCAGCCCGTCTTTTCAATCAGTTTAGGGACATTTGGTCGCTCAAGGCTTTCCACTAACAGAGCTAAATACAAGCGCCTTGCAAATACAGGACTCAATTCCATTGATACCTCCTAAAGTGTGCTGTGCTCATTATTTCCGTTTTACCGTGCCATGTGTTGCGTTTGATCAATAACTTGCCAATCGATTTCTCTTGAAGGGTTATTTTTTCTTTGCGTGAAATATCTACATCACACTTTTGTCTCGGCTTGACCTTCCTGTTAGGATTGAACGCACAATAATCAAGGTTGCGCCGAGCTAAGCTTTGCCAAGCAACCCATTCAGCATTTGAATTAGGACGAAAGTAAGGATAAGCATGACTATCACTCTGTATGGCATTCCCAACTGTGACACGATAAAGAAAGCGCGTAAGTGGTTGGAGCAAGAGGGTATTTCATACCAGTTTCACGACTACCGCAAAGATGGCATCACACCAGAGCTCGTCACTGGATTTTGTGATCAATTAGGCTGGGAACAAGTGCTCAACAAACGCGGAACGACTTTCCGCCAGCTCAGTGATGAGCAAAAAGCAGCTTTGAATGCCGACAATGCCGTGGCATTGTTAGTTGCACAGCCGGCGATGATCAAACGCCCGATTTTACAACGTCAAGATGAGCTTCACCTTGGCTTTAGCGATGCGCAGTACCGCGCTCTTTTTTCTTAAGCTCTTTTCTCTTAATACAAGGATTTCAAGGATGACAGATAGCCCAGTACTGGCTCTGGCAAAAGATCTCATTAGCCGCCAATCCGTCACACCTGCAGATGCAGGATGTCAGGATCTGATGATTGCGCGTTTAAAAGCGCTTGGGTTTGAAATTGAAAGCATGGTGTTTGAAGACACCACCAACTTTTGGGCTCGCCGCGGCACACAATCTCCTCTATTTGTCTTTGCTGGCCATACCGATGTCGTGCCCGCAGGCCCTCTTGCTCAGTGGCATACCCCGCCGTTTGAACCAACAGTCATTGATGACTTCTTACATGGACGCGGTGCAGCGGACATGAAAGGCTCATTGGCTTGTATGATTGTGGCGGTTGAGCGTTTTATCGCTGAAAACCCGAATCATCAAGGTTCGATTGGCTTTTTGATCACATCGGATGAAGAAGGTCCTTTCATCAACGGCACAGTGCGTGTAGTGGAAACTCTGATGGCACGTAATGAGATGATCGATATGTGCATCGTGGGTGAGCCATCCAGTACCTTAGCTGTAGGTGATGTAGTGAAAAATGGCCGTCGTGGCTCCATCACGGGTGATTTAAAGGTGAAAGGAACTCAAGGCCATGTGGCTTATCCGCATCTAGCCAACAACCCAGTGCACAAAGCTCTACCGGCCTTAGCTGAGCTGGCGGCCACTCAGTGGGATGAAGGCAACCCTTATTTCCCACCAACCAGTTTTCAAATCCCGAACTTACAAGCCGGTACTGGCGCTTCTAACGTGATCCCGGGTGAATTTGATGTGCAGTTTAACTTCCGTTTTAGCACAGAACTGACTGATGAAGAGATCAAACGCCGCGTACATTCAGTGCTGGATGCTCACGGATTGGATTACGACCTGAAATGGACACTCAGCGGTCAACCATTCCTGACCGACGCTGGTGAACTGCTCGCCGCTGTCGTTGCTGCGGTTGAAGAGGTGAATCATCAAGCCCCTGCACTACTGACTACGGGTGGAACGTCCGATGGCCGCTTTATCGCACAAATGGGCGCTCAAGTGGTGGAACTCGGCCCGGTCAATGCGACGATCCATAAGGTCAATGAGTGCGTGCGGATCACTGATTTGGAAAAATTAACCGATATGTACCAAAAAACCTTAAACCATCTTCTAGGCTAACTATGACGGCAGAGCAGCTGACAGGGCAGACCGACACACATTTGGTGTCGGTTCTCATAGGACAAAAAGCGTTTCAAGTTCATCCGCAAGTGAGTGCTGATCTCTTAGCCCTCAAACAAGCGGCGCATAATGCTGGGTTTAATCTGTGTATTGCGAGCGGTTTTCGCTCTTTTGAACGTCAACTTGCAATCTGGAATCTGAAAATGTCAGGCCAGAAACCGATACTGGATGAACAAAGCCAACCATTGGATGCAGCAACGCTGAGTGAAGCAGAAAAAGTGCTAGCGATTTTGCGTTGGTCAGCATTACCGGGCGCGAGCCGTCACCATTGGGGAACCGATTTTGACGTCTACGATCGAGATGCTCTGCCTGAAAATACCGATTTGCTGCTTGAACCTTGGGAATACCTGAGTGGCCATCAAAGCAAGTTCTATCAATGGTTAAACGCTCATCTTGCTGAGTTTGGCTTCTTCCTGCCCTACCAGCACGGGCAAGGGATTGGTTTTGAACCTTGGCACATCAGCCATAGACAAACTGCTCAGCAATGCTTAAGTGCACTCACTGAGCCATTACTGAACCAGCAACTCTCAGCAGCAGCCATTGAAGGTAAAACGGCAATCCAAACGATGTTGCCGGAAATTTATCAGCGCTTCATCACTAACATTTGTGAGGTATAACATGGAGATACTATTTAACCCTTGGGTCATCTCTCTGATTGTCGTCGCTGTCATTGTCGGTAATATCGCGGCGCTGAAATACACGGCCAATATGAAATTTGGACAGATGGATAAGAAGAGCGAACTGGATCGATTGAATGAACTCGACCAACAGCGCAATCCTCCGTCTAGAGATACTTCCAAACAGCCGACCGAACCCGAAGACAAGCCATAGTCACTGATGAAGTTCAAAAAAGAAGGGATGCAGTTGCATCCCTTCTTTTTTTACTGTGCTATTCGTTTTGAAATGAGGACATCATCAAATCGCCCCCTTTCACATTACTTCTTATCTACTACCGCGGAAAGTACAGGAACCATTTCTTTAAGCAGTGCTTCGTTAACAGGTTTTCCTGAAGAGTCAGTCACGTTAATCGAAGTACGGTTACCTAAGTCACCAAACAAGAAGGTGTAAGTACCCGATTTAAGCTCAATCGGTTTAACGCCAATGCCTTGCCAGAATTCATCATCTGGTGATGCGTACTTCGCTTTTACCGTACCTTGTGATTGGTTACGTTCTTCAATGGTAAAGCCCATTTTCGGCAGTAAATCTGGTAAACGCGGCCAAAGCACATCGTAAGATGTTCGAGCAATAATTACCGGGAAACCACTGCGGTCAGCACCCATAGTGATCGGAATTTGTTTCACAAGCTCTTGAGCACGACGAGCCGCTTCTTCACGCACATCCGCATCATAACGCGTCGTTACCAAATTCGTCATGAAGGCGTTATAGCGCTCTTTATTGGTGGTGGTTACCGTTTGAACTTGACCATTTTCACGCCAACCGACCAACGAGATTTTGAAACCGTAACGGTTGTTACTTTCCACCATCGACATTAAGTAGCGGCTACCAATGGTGACATCTTCATCTTCTGAAACCCAATCTACCCAGTCCGTTTCAACGACAGAATCGCTTTGCTTGCGCAGCGGGATATTACGCTCGGCAATCATTTTTAATGCTGTATCCCACACCTTTTTCGCTTCATCTTGACGCAGCATCCATAAGGTCACTTCGCCATTTTGACGTTCTGCGCGGGCACCAGGGATCAATTCCAGCACTTGCTGCGGCGGGCGAATATCAACCACGCTGCCAACACCACCGTGGAATTCACCTTGCGGGATATCATAGTTAGGATAAAACTGCGGGGTTGCCCCTTGCGGCAATACCCAAGGCTTTAATTCTGTGGTTTCGAGGTAGTCGAAATCGTTTTTGGCTTGGCGTCGCTGCGTTGGACTGCTGGAGCAAGCACTTAAAACCAAAACAGCCAGTGAACCGAGAACTAGCTGGCGAGAAAACTTCATTGAAACTCCTAAAAATTGCCGGGGTAATGATACCCCGGCATTGTAATGGATAGCGCCTTAATAAATACAGGCTTCAGACAGTGCTTGGGCAACGATTGGGCGAGCTTGTTCCGAAAGTTGGGTCAAAGGTAGACGCAGATCACCATTTGCGATCAGCCCCATCTTGTGCGCTGCCCACTTAACTGGAATAGGGCTTGATTCGATAAACAGGTTCTTATGCAGAGTCATCAAACGTTGGTTGATGATTTCTGCTTCTTCAAACTTCCCAGCCAAAGCCAAGTGCATCATCTTCGCCATATCAGCTGCAGCGATATTGTTGGTCACGGAAATCACGCCTTCTCCACCGAGCTTCACAAACTCAAGGCCAGTAGCATCATCACCACTGAGCAGAACAAAACCGTCTTTACACATTTCACGGTGTTTAGCGACACGGCTTAAATCACCCGTCGCATCTTTCAGAGCCACGATGTTTTTGATTTCAGAAAGGCGAGCCACCGTTTCAGGACGCATATCTACCGCAGTACGTCCTGGTACGTTGTACAAAATCACCGGAATATCGGTTTCTTGTGCAATCGCGTTGTAGTGTAGGAACAACCCTTCTTGAGTCGGTTTGTTGTAGTAAGGCGTAACACTCAGGTAACCCGAAATGCCAGTATTATTGAGCAGGCGGCTGAATGTGACAGCTTCGTGAGTCGCATTGGCTCCTGTCCCCGCAATAATAGGCAGACGACCTTCAGCAAATTCCACCGTTTTCGCTACTACCTTAACGTGTTCTTCGACTGTTAGCGTGGCAGATTCGCCCGTAGTGCCGACCGAAACAATCGCATCGGTACCTGCATCAACGTGGAAATCAACCAGCTTTTTAAGGCTGACGTAATCAACCTCGCCGTCTGGAGTAAATGGGGTAATTAACGCAACGATACTTCCTGAAAACATGTCTATCTCCCTAATCTGATACTCTCAGCATGGTAATGCATGGCGCTAAAAAAAGACAAGCGGAGAAATAGGCTTAAATCGCCATGCGGATGAATATTGATAAGATGCCCTCATTAAAACGGCATCTGGGCATATCGCCTTTATACACCTCGCTTCTCGACAGGTGTCAAACGCCTGTCATTTTCAGTGTGGTAGCACGGAAAAACGCACTTGGTCACGGTTTTTCTATACTTTAACTGTGTTAACATGCCCGAAAATCATCTCAAAAGTGACAGTATGACTCAGCATCTTGTGATCACCGCCGTGGGTACCGATAGACCCGGCATTTGTAATGAAGTGGTTCGACTGGTTACCCAAGCTGGTTGCAATATCATCGATAGCCGTATCGCTTTGTTTGGAAAAGAATTTACTCTATTGATGTTAATTTCAGGCTCTCCGAGCAACATCACGCGTGTCGAAACAACGCTACCTTTGCTTGGTCAGCAACATGATCTGATCACCATGATGAAACGTACTTCACCTCATGATCATCAAAATCATGCTTATACCGTTGAAGTGTACGTCGAGTCTGACGACAAAATGGGACTGACTGAGAAATTCACCCAGTTCTTCGCTGAACGCCAAATCGGTATGGCATCACTGAGCGCGCAAACCATCAGTAAAGACAAGCTGCAGAGTGAACAAGATCAGTTCCATATCGCGATCAGTGCGCGTGTGGATTCTGGTTGTAACCTGATGCAGTTGCAGGAAGAGTTTGATGCTCTGTGTGAAAAACTTGATGTTCAAGGTTCACTTAACTTTATAAAAAACAGTCAGTAATCAAAGGGATCACTATGAACACTCTTACTGCTGGAACTCCAGCCCCTACCTTTTCTTTGCCCGATCAAGATGGCAATCCAGTAACGCTTGCTGATTTTGCAGGCAAAAAAGTGCTGCTCTACTTTTACCCTAAAGCCATGACTCCCGGCTGCACAGTACAAGCGCAAGGTCTACGTGACATTCAAGCCGAATTACAAGCGCACAATGTCGTAGTTCTTGGAGTAAGCATTGATCCGGTGAAGCGACTAGGGAAATTTATCGAGCGTGATAACCTCAATTTCTCTCTGTTGTCTGATGAAGACCACCAAGTGGCTGAACAATTTGGTGTATGGGGTGAGAAAAAGTTCATGGGCAAAGTTTTCGATGGCTTACATCGCATTAGCTTTTTGATTAATGAACAAGGTGTGATTGAGCAGGTTTTCGATAAGTTTAAAACCACCAACCACCATGAAGTGGTTCTTAACTACCTCAACAATAAATAGAGAGTAGTGCCCTTTACATAAGGCTTTCATGCCTACGCGATATAGATTAAAGAAAAAGGCCAGTCGATGACTGGCCTTTTTCTTTGGTACATAACGATTAGACAATAAACTTATTCAGCAAACTGTCTTGCTCACGAACGTTCTCCGTTTGCACTTCCATCGCGATGCTTGCCCCTGCCGCAGCATCTGCCACTTGCGTCGACAGATCTTTAATCTTCACCGTATTGGAGTTGATCTCTTCCGCCACCAAGCTCTGCTCTTCAGCAGCAGAAGCAATTTGCATGTTCATATCGCTGATCCGCTGAATCGCACCACGGATACGCTGCAATGATTCATCTGCCAGCTTGGCTTTGACGACTGCTTCATCCGCCGTGTGTTGGCTCTCTTTCATCGCCACCGAAACCGCATTCGCACCAGATTGTAGCTGTTCAATCATGCTTCGGATTTCTGTAGTGGATTGCTGAGTACGTTGCGCCAAAGTACGAACTTCATCAGCAACTACAGCAAAGCCTCGACCAGACTCTCCTGCACGTGCAGCTTCAATCGCAGCATTCAGTGCCAATAGGTTAGTTTGGTCAGCAATATCGTTGATCACTTTTAAGATGGTTTCGATGTTGCCTGTCGCGATTTCCAGCCCTTTCACCTCTTCAACGGCTTGTTCGATACGTGCTGAAAGCGCATCAATCGAGCGAGTGGTATCACTCACGACCTTGCTGCCATCCATTGAAGCTTCACCCGCTTCATGGGCTGCCGCGGCAGCACCTTGAGCATTGTTGGCCACTTCTGTCGCCGTTACCGCCATTTCATGCATCGCCGTTGCAAGTTGCTCTAGCTCTTGTAACTGTTGAGTCACTGCTCGAGCCGATTCTTGAGCACCCATCACCGTTTGTTCTGTACCATGCATGATTTCAGAACCAATTGCCTTGAGTTGCTGAATCTGCCCCTGCAAAGTCTGGGTAAAGGTGTTAAATCCACTAGCCAGTTCCGCAAATTCTTTATCCGTATTGGTATCAAGACGTTTGGTTAAGTCACCTTGGCCTGAAGCCACATCCTGAATAGCACGGTTTAGTACCCCAAGTGGCTTCATCAACATTCTGATGAGTAAACCAAGCCCTATCACACTGAGTAGGACACCAATTAAGGTATAAACGATGGAGCTATTACGCAGTTCAGCCAGCGTAGCAAAAGCGATCGATTCATCAATCACTGCACCGATGTACCATTTTTCTTCTGGTACAAGCGTGAAGTTAACAATGTAGGTTTTGCCATCGTGCTCGATGGATTGAGTTCCTTGCTGAATTTTAACGCCCGGTAAATAACGATTGAGCGGCTCACCATTCAGATCTGATTTCGGGTGAGCGATGGTGGTGCCATCTTCAGTCACAATAAACAGATAGCCCGCATCAAACAGATTAATTGAGTTCACTAAGTCCGCTAACGCCGTTAACTCCACATCAAAGAAGATTGCACCTTCAAATTTGCTTTGAGCCACAAGCGGTGTACCAATTGAAATAATGGTGTTTTTGGTTGTGGCATCAACATAAGGTTCGGTGACGACCAGCTTTCTTTGTTGTTTGGCATCTATGTACCATGGGCGCGTGCGTGGATCGTAATCCGCTTCAACTTCCCAAGTATCATCGTTTTCAACAACAGCACCATCATTCTCGTAACCCACACCCACAGCAATATAGCTTTGTTTCAGTTTCGGGGTTTCTAAAACTTGGCGAACGTATTCACGATTATCGGGATCAAGAGCTAATACCTCAGTGGTGGTTTGAGCGAGTGCTTTCTTACTGCTCAAATCCGCTTCAATGGTATTTTTTACCCCTGCCACCATCTCTTTTAAGCTGGTATTGACGAAGGACTCAACTTGGCTGCGAACTGTCGTCTGTTGCTGAAAGGAGAGCAGAGAAATAACAACCAACAGCAGCAAAGAGGACGCTGCCACAATTTTATGACTAAATTTCATACCAACTCCGATGTATACCGCACTCTTTATTGCGGCGAAATATGCGACACATTAACTATATCGTCCATGAGGAGTATAACCTTTAGCTTTTATTTACAATTAGATGAGTAACGCAAAGTTAAAAAAGCCTCACAGATGTGAGGCTTAAATAAGAATAAAGGTTAACCGTAGGGATGGTTTAAATACTCGCTTCAGGCTCATCTTCTAAGCTAGGCAAGGCTTTCCATACCGCTTTAACCAACGTTGCCAACGGAATAGCAAAGAACACGCCCCAAAATCCCCATAGCCCGCCGAAAACCAACACCGCAATAATAATTGCAACCGGATGCAAGTTAACCGCTTCAGAAAATAGGATTGGCACCAGCACGTTACCATCCAGAGCTTGAATGATGCCGTAAGCAATCAGCAAAGTATAAAACTGTGGCGTCAGCCCCCATTGGAAAAGTGCCACAATCGCCACGGGTACGGTTACCGCAGCCGCCCCAACATAGGGGATCAACACTGAAAGCCCAACAGCGACAGCCAGAAGTACCGAATAACGTAAATCTAAAATAGCGAAGGTGATATAACTCACCGTGCCTACGATGATGATTTCCAACACTTTGCCACGAATGTAGTTGGAGATTTGTTGGTTCATCTCTTCCCACACTTTTGTCGCAAGTTTACGGTTACGAGGCAAAACACCGCTCGCCATTCGCAGCATTTCTTGTTTATCTTTCAACAAGAAAAATACCAGCAATGGCACCAAGATTAGATATACACCTAAGGTTGCTAAACTCACCAGCGAAGCCAGCGAGCCTTTCACCACGGTTTCCCCCATTCCTAATACTTTGTTTTTCGCGTTACTGATCACCGATTCGACGATTTCTAAATGCGCAAGCTCGGGGTAACGCTCAGGCAAAGAAGTAATGAACTGTTGAGTACCGCTGTACATGTTCGGTACATCATTGATTAAGTTCCCCACCTGCTTCCAAATCGTTGGTACCAAACCAAATACCGCCAATATCATCAAGCCCGTAAACACAGTAATCACAATGACCACCGCGACAGTACGAGGAATTCGTAAACGGCGCAGTTGAGTAACAGGCCACTCGAGCAAATAAGCCAATACAATCGCTACCAGCAAAGGTGCAATCAAGTGCCCAAAGAAATAGATGGTGATAAAACCAAACAGTAAAATGGCGACCAAACTAGCTGCGTGCGGATCGGAGAAGCGTCGCTTATACCACCGACTGACCATTTCAAACATTAGACGAAGTCTCCTTACTAACCATGAGCGAACAATGATCGTGTTTTTGAGTACGCTGACAATCAAGTAGCTGCAGAGCCATATACTTTTCAATGTCACGTTGTGAGGCGGGATCGGCAATCAAAATGGTCAGCGACTCACCGGGAGACAGTGACGCTGTCGCCCGCTTAGCTAGCAACAAAGCCATCGGGCAACGTTGCTCACGCAAATCGAGAATAATCGGTTCCATTCTGCCGCTTAATCCTTAATATAGGTGGCACATTGTATCGGCTTTCAGTCAGGGTTACACCTATTGTGCGTAAGCAGGTGGCGGATTTTGACAGGAAATTCACTACAGCATGGCCGGATTGAGAAACCAATTGGAATCGGTTATGTCTTACTGGCAGATAAACTCGGAGTATTCGCAGCCATTATGAAATTCTTCCCGACACGTACCCTGTTGTGCTTATGCATTGCAGCTCAATGTCTCCCAGCCGTTGCACAAACTGAAACCATCGAATTGCCAGATATCGGCACGGTAGCGGGTTCAACCTTGACCATAGATCAAGAGCTAATTTACGGCGATGCCTACATGCGCATGCTGCGTAATAACCAACCGGTAATTAACGATCCTGTACTCAATGAGTACATCGATAATTTAGGTCATCGCTTGGTGGCCAATGCTAATGATGTCAAAACGCCTTTTACTTTCTTTTTGATCCGCGACCGTAATATCAACGCTTTTGCCTTCTTTGGCGGTTATGTCGCACTGCATTCAGGGCTGTTTCTGCACGCTCAAAGCGAAAGTGAATTAGCTTCGGTCATGGCGCATGAAATTGCCCATGTGACTCAACGTCATTTAGCACGCAGCATGGAAGAGCAAGCACGCCGCTCACCCGCGACGATTGCCGCACTTGCAGGTTCACTGTTACTAGCGATTGCCGCCCCCGAAGCAGGTATTGCTGCAATTAACGCGACCATGGCAGGCAGCATTCAAGGCCAAATCAACTACACACGTAGCAATGAAAAAGAAGCGGATCGCTTTGGTATCACCACTCTCGCCAAAGCCGGATTTGATGCGAACGCGATGCCACTGTTTTTTGGTCGTTTAGCCGATGAATATCGTTACGCAAGCAAGCCGCCCCCTATGCTGCTGACTCACCCATTACCGGAAGACCGCATTACCGATAGCCGTGAGCGAGCAAGGCAGTATCCGCCACTCAAGCTCGCACCGCACTTGGATTATCATTTGGCTCGCGCTCGAATCATCGCCCGCTATGCAGGAATTGATGCGGATGCGGCATTAGATTGGTTTGCGCGCACCGAGAAAAAAATCGATGCAACGCTGCTGCCTTCTATTCAATATGGCAAAGCTCTGGTCTATCTCGACCTGAAGCAGTTTGATAAAGCTGAACCACTACTTACTCAATTAGTGAAAGAGCAACCAGACAACCATTTTTATCTGGATGCCATCAGTGACTTGTATGTAGAAACCAAGCAAGCAGCTAAAGCGCAACGCTTGCTGGAAAATGCGTTAAAACAAACACCGAATAATTCCGTGTTAACCATCAACCACGCCAACGTACTGCTCAAACAAGATAAGTTCGCTGATGCAATCCGCGTTTTACAACGCTATACCCATGACAATCCGAATGACATTAACGGTTGGCAGCTGCTGGCTGAATCCAACAGTCGTTTAGGTAATAGCGCAGAAGATCTCGCGGCGCGCGGAGAAATCATGGCGCTGCAAGCCAACTGGAATAAAGCTATTCAGTTTTACACTCAAGCCAGCCAATTAGTTGAGCTAGGAAGCTTAGCTCAGGCACGTTACGATGCGCGAATTGATCAGTTGATGGTTCAACGCGAACGCTTTTTATCCCTCCAATAATAAAATCTGATTAAGGAGAATCTATGTCAGTCGTTATCTACCATAATCCAAAATGCTCAAAAAGCCGTGAAACCTTAGCGCTCCTAGAAAGCCAAGGGATCGCTCCTCAAGTCATCAAGTATTTAGAAGAGTCACCTTCGGTTGAAGAACTCAAACTCCTTTATCAACAGCTGGGGCTGTCGGATGTGCGCGCTATGATGCGCAGCAAAGACGACCTGTATAAAGAGCTGAATTTGGGTGATAGCCAACTCAGTGATGATGATCTTTTCGCAGCCATGGCTGAGCACCCCAAACTCATTGAACGCCCTATCGTGGTTTCTAATGGTCAAGCGCGTCATGGTCGCCCACCTGAGCAAGTACTTGAAATTCTATGATTTCCATTGTTGTACTTTATTACAGTCGTCACGGTAGCACTCAAGCGTTAGCTCGTCAGATTGCTCGTGGCATTGAATCCGTTGCGGGATGCCAAGCCTTACTGCGTACAGTTGCCGAAATTGATGGTAGCGAAGGCGCAAGTGATCCCTACCTCAGCTTGGAAGAATTAAAGCAGTGTGATGGATTGGCATTTGGTAGCCCTGTTTGGTTTGGCAACATGGCCGCACCGTTAAAACATTTTTGGGATCAAACGACCCCGCTATGGCTCAGTGGTGCACTGATTGATAAACCGGCTTGCGTATTTACTTCATCATCAACGCTGCATGGTGGGCAAGAAACCACTCAGCAAACTATGATGCTGCCTTTGCTGCATCACGGCATGTTGATTCTCGGTATTCCCTACTCAGAGCCAGCACTGCACACAACGCAATCCGGTGGAACACCTTATGGCGCAAGCCATGTTCACCAACAAAAAATGCTCTCTTCGGAAGAGGCAGAACTGGCTCGCCAGTTAGGAAAGCGCCTCGCCAACGTGGCCAAACAGTTAAAGGAATCCGTATGACCACATCCTCCATCGCGATGCAGCCTCGCACCGCGTTTTATCGCTGGCTTGCTCTCTTCGCCAACATTGCTTTGTTGGTTTGGATTGTATTATGGCAGCTTAAGCTATCGCCTCATCCACACCTCAATGCCAATGCACTTGCAATCGGTTGGGTTATCCCACTGCTGCTGCCACTGTACGGCATCATCAAAGGCAAACCTTATACCCATGCTTGGGCTAATTTTGTGTTGATGCTGTATTTCTTGCATGCTTTGACGTTGTTATATGTAGATGGTGGTGAACGTTGGCTGGCATTGATTGAACTACTACTCACCTTTGCGGCGTTTATCGGTAACACACTCTATGCTCGCTTACGTGGCAAGGAGTTAGGATTAAAACTGACCAAGCTTTCTGAAGTTGAGAAGCAGGAAAAAGCACGTTTTGACCACCCATGATCTTTTTGCTTATCAGGTGCCAATTGCTCTTCGAAGCCAGAAATCAATTGTGTACTCGACAAGCAAAGATAAAAAATAGCGCCTCAACGGGCGCTATTTTTATTCGTGATACCTTCTCAACTCAAGGCTTAACCTTGCCAAGAAAAGTAGAGAGTCGCAGGCTGAACTGGTTGAGGTTGTGGCGCAACTTCTGTTTCGTTTATTTCGCTGCCTTCACTTCCTGATGTTTCAGAAGTTTCTTCAGGTACAACTTGTTCCGGTGGCATATCGAGCAATGTAGCCTGCCCCATTCTCACCACTTCATTAGCAAATTCATCCGCACTTGCCAGAAGATGAACCTTGAAAGTCACTTGAGTACCCTGAATTTTCAGAATATCCAGCGACGCCACTGAGCTTAAACGCTTCAATTTGTTCTCAACGACAAAGAAATCTTGTGCGCTATCAAGCGGGCTAAATTGCGCTAGGATCGATTGTGATGATTCACTGCTGACCACGACTGCACTTTTGCGCGCATAGTAATCACTGATTTCATCAATCATCTCGTTAGCCGCTTGCTCACCAGAAGCTTGGCCAGAAATCGGGGCTTTAGGTTGTTGCAACATCGCACCTGCTGATTGATCGAATAAACTCCAACGCAGGTCTGAACCTTGAGCACGAACCACTAACACGGCATCGGTTGGATAACGTTGGCTAGCAGCACTGATTGGATTAACGAAACCGCCCCACAAGTCAGACACTTGCACACCAGTCACATCATCAAAATCCCCAACGGGAACCGTGATCGGCAGGCCACGAGAACGAGCTCGGTTTTTCAGTTGATTTAGCAGTGCCGTATCCGCGTGTTCCCACGTGATACTACGATCATAGTTTGCTTCTTCCACCAGCCACACTAATAAGTTACTGCGGTTTTCTGGCCAAAAAGGCAATTGAGCTTGAGTCAGCAATGAGCGAATATGCGGCGCACTAAATTGCAAACGCATGACAGGCTGCATGCCTTGTTGCTGGGTGCTGATCTGAGTGATGTATTGGTTATTTTGGCGCAGCGCTTTTTGCACCGCATCATTTTTGAGGGAATCTTGGCTGCCAGTAGCGCGCACAATCACCTCTTCCATACCGCGCACACGGGCGGCAGCATCAGCGTTGCTTTGTTGAGGATCTATCGCAACTTCTGTCTGATATAAGTTGACTCGGGTGAGGGCGAATGCGGGAAACGTCAGTAGTCCCATCATTAACACAGCTAAATAGCGCATACCATACCTACATTCTGTTTACTGAATGTCGATGATAAGCAACTATCCCTAGTTCAGCAAGGCTACGAGCTTACAGGAGTTTGTCAGAATTTGTGCGACGAGATCCACGTCGTTTTTATGGGGCACTAATAATCCTGTCATTTTTTGATCTCATTCAGCTCGCAATCGATTGCAGAAGTGATAGAATCCCGCGAATTTTTATTTTGCATCAGGGAAAAAACGATGAAAAATGCCATCCAAGGCGCGCAAATGCTGTTTGTTGCATTCGGCGCGTTGGTTCTAGTCCCGCTGTTGACTGGACTGGATCCAAACGTAGCACTCTTCGGTGCCGGTTTAGGAACTCTGCTTTTCCAATTGATAACCCGCCGCTCTGTCCCCATTTTCCTCGCCTCTTCTTTTGCTTTCATTGCTCCTATCATGTTTGGTATTCAAACTTGGGGAATTCCAGCCACTATGGGTGGTTTGATGGCTGCTGGTGCGGTGTACATTATTATGGGCGCAGTGATTAAACTGCGTGGCGTGGAGATCATTCATAAACTCCTGCCACCGGTTGTTGTTGGCCCAGTGATCATGGTGATTGGTTTGGGGCTAGCTCCTGCGGCAGTGAACATGGCGCTAGGCAAAACTGGTGACGGCTCAGTACAGCTTGTGGACCCACAAGCCGCACTATGGATTTCTTGCATTTCACTTTTGGTGACTGTGGTTTTCAGTGTCTTCGCGAAAGGCTTTTTCAAACTCGTGCCAATTTTGGCTGGTATCGTCAGCGGCTATGTCCTGTCACTCTCGATGGGTGTTGTAAGTTTTGCTGCTGTTGAACAAGCCGCTTGGCTTGCGTTGCCAAACTTCACTTTCCCTGAATTTAATATCAACGCCATCCTGTTTATGATCCCAGTAGCGATTGCTCCAGCGGTTGAACACGTGGGTGATATGCTGGCAATTTCGAATGTGACCAACAAAGATTACCTGAAAAAACCGGGCTTACACCGCACCATCACAGGTGACGGGGTGGCAACAATAGCCGCTACCATGCTGGGCGCGCCGCCGAACACAACTTACAGTGAAGTCACTGGTGCGGTAATGCTGACTCGTGCCTTTAACCCGGCAATCATGACTTGGGCAGCAATCACTGCCATCGTTCTGGCTTTGGTCGGCAAACTAGGCGCTCTGCTGCAAACTATCCCAGTCCCAGTCATGGGCGGTATTATGATCCTGCTGTTTGGTTCAATTGCTACTGTGGGCTTGAATACTCTGATCAAAAATCAGGTTGATCTGCACAAATCTCGCAACTTAGTGATTGTGGCTGTTACTCTGGTATTTGGTATTGGTGGTATGGCGTTTGGTGTGGGTGATTTCAGCTACAAGGCGTGAGCTTGTGCGGTATTGTAGCGATTGTCCTAAACCTCGTTTTGCCTAAAGATTTGGGTGAAAACCATGTGGTTGATAATGCGCAAATGGAAGAAGAAGCGCGTCATTAATTTCGCTATTGTAAAAAATGGCCTCTTAACGAGGCCGTTTTTTTATGCGTTAAGCATCCTCTTGGCACAAATCAGCAAATTGTCCACGAGTTAAGCGCGCTAAGTCTTGCGGTGAAAGCTCAATCTCCAAACCACGTTTCCCCGCGCTCACACAGACCGTTGCTTGTGTTTCCGCACTTTGGTGAATAAAGGTCGGCAATGCTTTCTTCTGACCTAAAGGGCTGATCCCCCCCACGACATAACCTGTGGTTTTTTCAGCAATGTCTGGTTTCGCCATTTCTGCTTTTTTGGCTTTTGCCGCTTTGGCCGCCAGTTTCAGATTCAGCTTTAGATCCACAGGAATAATCGCTACCGCGAGATTCTTCTCTTCCCCATTCATGCAAAATAGTAAAGTTTTGAACACTCGCTTCGGATCTTGACCAAGCGCCTGCGCCGCTTCTAAGCCATAGCTGGCATGGTTAGGATCATGTTCATACTGATGAATGGTATGGGTAATTTTGTTTTTCTTTGCAAGATTGATTGCGGGAGTCATGAATCGCGTGTCCTCATACACTCACACTGCTTTCTAGGCAGGTTTAAGCTTAAGCTCCATCGTTATATGGAGAAATAAAAAAGGCGGTGCAATCACACCGCCTGTCAGTAAACGCAATTCGACTCGCTGAGTCAAACCTTATTAACGATAAACAATTTCACCCGCAGGAGCGAAACGGTTCACATCGATTGGGCTGTTAGCTTCTAGGAAGTCTTTCAATACTTCTGCATCCACAAAACCTGTGTTTACGTAGCCTGGGTGTTCAGAGATCTTTGGATAGCCGTCACCACCAGCTGCGTTGAAGCTTGGAACAGTGAAGCGATAAGTTGCATCCAAACGTAGCTGCTTGCCACCAATCATGACGTTTGACACTTTGCCGTCCGCAACCGTCATAGCAATACCAGCAAACTGAGCATACGCACCAGAATCAACAGGCTTAGTTGCCACAACATTCAGATAATCCAGTACTTCCTGACCAGTCATATCAACATAAGTCAGAATGTTGCCAAACGGCTGAACTTTCAGAACATCTTTATAAGTGATGTCACCCGCTTGGATAGAATCACGCACACCGCCTGAGTTCATCACCGCGAAATCAGCTTTAGCACGTTGCATGTGTGCCATTGCGATCATACGGCCTAGGTTGGTTTGCTCGAAACGCACTACGTTACGATCACCTTCCAGCTTACCGTTACTTTGCGCAATCTTAATGTTGAGTTGCTCTTGGCCTTTCTCTTGGTAAGGGCGCAGGAAATCGAGCATTGCTGCATCTTCTTTAATTTCAGAAGTTGCGAACACACGCTGACTTTCACCGTTCACTTCAACCTTCTTCTTCAGGTTTACTGGGATCAGGTCATAGCTCACCATGTTCAGCTCACCGTTACGGAATTCATAATCCGCACGGCCAACGTATTTACCCCACTCGTAAGCTTGAACGATGTAAGTACCGTTTTGCATGTCAGGCTTACATTCATCACCTGGCTTAAAGTTTTTCTTAACCAGATTCGGGCCTTCCATACAGACTGGCTCTTGTGAGTGACCACCCACAATCATGTCCAGCTCGCCTTCTGGTAAGTAACGTGCAAGAGCAACATCGCCCGGAGCGTTAACACCGTGTTCACCGTTTTGGTAGTGACCCATATGAGTCACCGCGATGAATAAGTCTGGCTTCTCATTTTTCTTCAGTTCAGCAATGACTTTCTTCGCTTCTTCTTTTGGATCACGGAAATCGATGCCGCCGATGTATTCAGGGTTACCAATCTTTGCAGTATCTTCGGTAGTTAAACCGATAACCGCAATTTTGATGCCTTGCTTTTCAAAGATGTGGTAAGGCGCAAACAGACGCTTGCCTGTGGCTTTATCGTAGATGTTGGCAGACAACATTGGGAAGTTCGCCCACTCTTTTTGCTTAAACAGCACTTCGAGCGGATTATCAAACTCGTGGTTACCAAGCGCCATTGCATCGTAACCAATTTTGCTCATGCCTTTAAAATCAGGCTCAGCATCTTGCAGGTCAGATTCTGGAACACCAGTATTGATGTCACCGCCAGACAGCAGAAGTACACTGCCACCTTGTGCTTCAATGTCAGCACGCAATTGGTCAATCAATGTTTTACGCGCTGCCATACCATATTCGCCATACTGGTTTTGCCAGAAACGGCCGTGATGGTCATTGGTGTGCAGAATTGTCAGCTTATAAGTTTTGTCTGCTTCCCACTGGTTAGTAGGTTGGGTTGCACAACCCGCCAGAGAGGCAATGATTGCTGCACTAAGTACGGATTTTAGAATGAGGCCTTGTTTCATTGTCATACCTTTGAACTGATGAAAACCACTGCTTGAAGTGTCGTTTAGAGCGCTCGCATGGCGCATACGCTTTCCACTGCGCACAGCTTGATGCGCGGGTAAAACTTGACTTAGTTTAAAGTAACAGAATTGATGAGACAGCTTGATTTCATATTTATGTAGGATGGATCACCTAAAACCGCCCAATAAAATGTAATCCGTAGAAAGAGTTAAGAAGATAGCAAGCTCGGATCACAGGCAAACGTTTCACTGATGAAAGGCCATTTTCCCCGATTTTGTGCGCGCAAGCGTTTAATCTACATAAACCCTTTATTACCGGGCGCTAAGCAATGAGCACACGCTAAAAAATAGTGATGAAAAAGCCACCCGAAGGTGGCTTTTAGAATCTTTGTCGATTTGAGCTCGAATCTTATTGGATATCGATCTGCGCAAAGCTTTTGATCAGGTCATCCAGCGCTTTCATCTGCGCTAGGAATGGCTCTAGTTTATCCAGTGGCAGTGCTGATGGACCATCACACTTAGCTTTCTCTGGATTTGGGTGCGCCTCAATAAACAGACCCGCAATACCGGTTGCCAAGCCAGCTTTCGCCAATTCAACGGTTTGTTGACGACGGCCGCCAGATGCCGCACCAGAAGGATCACGCATTTGTAGTGAGTGAGTCACATCAAAGATAATTGGGCTGCCGTTAGACGCTTGCTTCATCACGCCAAAACCAAGCATATCAACCACTAAGTTGTCATAACCGTGGCAAGAGCCGCGCTCACACAGAATCACTTTATCATTGCCACACTCAGCAAACTTCTCAACGATGTTGCCAACTTGACCTGGACTCATGAATTGCGGTTTTTTCACGTTGATCACAGCGCCGGTTTTCGCCATCGCTTCAACCAAATCGGTTTGGCGTGCCAAAAATGCTGGCAATTGAATCACATCAACCACATCCGCTACTGGCTGCGCTTGTTCAGCCGTATGAACGTCAGTAATGATTTTCACCCCGAAAGTCTGTTTCAGCTCTTGGAAGATCTTCATGCCTTCTTCCAAACCAGGACCACGATAAGAGTGAACAGAGCTACGGTTAGCTTTATCAAAAGAAGCTTTGAACACATAAGGAATGCCAAGCTTCTCGGTTACTTTCACGTAGTGCTCGCAAATTTGCATCGCTAGATCACGCGACTCTAACACGTTCATACCCGCAAACAGGGTAAACGGCTTATCGTTTGCTACCGGAATATCACCTACATGGACAATTTTGTGTTCCATCTTAATCTCTCTTGTTGGGTTAATGCAGAGTCACTTGAGTATCGTGACTGAGCGCATTGACTTGCGTTTTTAACAATTCAGCCGCCGGATCGTTCGGACATTGATCAATAAAATATTGATAGTCCGAAATGGCAATTTGGTGACACTCTAACTGCTGATAGATAAAGCCACGATCGCGTATTTCATAGGGATCATCAGGCACAAACGTTAGCGCCAAATCCGTACATCTTAGCGCCAGAGTATAACGTTCTTCACGCAGCAAGGCACTTTTGAGCAGTGCCAACCAGCGGCCAATAATGGTTGGATTATCCACCACTGTAAATGTTGGGGTTTTAGCTTGGCAAGCGGCCCTTTATGGCCGACCAACCAAGCCTGCAAAGTGTGCAGAGAAACAATCTCACCATTGAATGGGTTGAGATAAATCGGTGTTTCATCCGGCCAATTAAGCGAAAGCAGAAATTGAGTGGGGAAACTAATGCCATTAAGCGGAAAGCCCAACTTACGACCAAAATAAAGCAGTAAAGATCCCAGACTGACCGGAATGCCTTTGCGTCGCTCTAAAACTTGATCCATGAAGGCATTACGTGAATCAAAATATGCTTCACGATCACCGCTAAAGCCCCACTCTTGGTAAAACAGGCGTAAAAAAGCATCGAAACGTGCTTTGTCATGGTGCTCATGCACCAGTGCCAGTTCCGCCTCTTCGAGCAGACGTGCCAACTCAATGTGAGCCCATTCTATCTGCGTATCTGGATTGATGGCTTTATTGAGCGCAAGCGCCCCCTCCACCAACTCCATCGCATCAAAATCTTCATCACACAAATTCAGCATGGTTGCTCCTAAGATTAACCAAACAGAATCGGCGCTTTAGTTACCGCAATTTTTCCAGCCATCGCGAGCCAGCCTAATGCGCCAAAAAACGCAAAGCTACGCAGCAGTTTGTTGCGGCCTAACTTCAGAGTAAAAAAGCCTAAAGCGATGTAAGCCAACACACAGGTGAATTTTTCTGTCATCCACGGCGCAGCGGCCGTAAAAGGGATGAAACCAGTGATAAAAATTAAACCAACACCGGAAAGCAGTAACAAAGTGTCATTCACATGCGGGAAAATTTTGAAAAATTTGCGCTCTAAATGTGCAGAGTTAATCATCATCAGCACATAGCGAATTGACAGCATCATCGCGCTCACGCCGATGGTGAAAAGGTGAAAATGTTTTAAGCCTTCGTACATTATGATTCTCTTTCCGTTTGATATTGTCCCAATGTAACCCGGTCATTACCGGCATAATCTTGTTCGGTCGTCACGCTTTGGTAGCCTAAATCACGCAAAATCGTACGCACCGCTTCACCCTGATCGTAGCCATGCTCAAACAGCAACCAGCCCCCTTCAAGTAAAAAGTGAGGAGCATGCGTACTGATGTAGCGAATATCCGCCAAGCCGTTTTCTTCAGCAACCAGTGCACTTTTCGGCTCGAAACGAACATCACCCTGATTCAAATGAGGATCATTTTCCTCAATATAAGGTGGGTTGGAGACGATCAAAGCAAACTTCGTACCGCCAGCCAGCGGACTGAACCAACTCCCCTGCAAAAATTGCGTATTGAGAATACTCAAGCGGGTAGCATTTTCCTGCGCCAATTCCGCGGCTTCAGGGCGTAAATCAATCCCTGTAACAGGACGCAGTGGTAACTCCGAAGCCAAAGCCAACGCAATCGCCCCTGTTCCGGTACCAAGATCAAGGAGTTCACCTTCAATCAACGCCGCTTTCTCAAGCGCCAACTCAACCAAACGTTCGGTATCCGGACGCGGAATGAGAGTGGAAGGAGAGACTTTCAGCGGCAGCGACCAAAACTCACGCTCACCGATGATGTAGGCAATCGGCTCACCCGCCATGCGGCGAGCGAGTAATGCGTTTAGAGAAACCAAAGCTGGCTCCTCAAGCGTTTTATCTGGCCAAGTCAGCAAATAGGAACGTGGCTTAGCCAGTACATAGCAAAGTAACACAGCGGCATCTAATGCTGGCGAATCACTGCCGCTTTGCTGCAGTTGCTCGGTTGCCGCTTTTAATGCCGCTTCAATGGTGACTGACATGGATTAGTTTTGATCCGCCAGTGCCGCCAATTGATCCGCTTGATGCTCATGGATAACCGGTTCAATCAGTGATTGCATGTCGCCTTCCATCACTTCCGTCAGGCGGTACACAGTCAGGTTGATGCGGTGATCGGACACACGACCTTGCGGGTAGTTGTAAGTACGAATACGGTCACTACGATCGCCCGAACCCAGAAGGTTACGGCGAGTATCCGAAATTTCAGCTGCACGTTTTGACTCTTCAGCCTGTGCAATACGCGCTGCCAACACAGACATCGCTTTCGCTTTGTTCTTGTGCTGTGAACGCTCATCCTGACACTCAACAACAATGCCCGTTGGCAAGTGGGTGATACGGATTGCTGAATCTGTGGTGTTAACGTGCTGACCACCCGCGCCTGATGAACGGAAGGTGTCAATTTTCAGATCGCTGGCTTTAATTTCCGGAATTTCCGCTTCTGGAATTTCTGGCATCACCGCAACAGTACAAGCAGAGGTATGAATACGCCCTTGCGCTTCCGTAGCCGGAACACGTTGCACGCGGTGACCACCTGATTCAAATTTCAGCGTACCGTAAGCACCGTCACCATTCACTTTTGCGATCATCTCTTTATAGCCGCCGTGTTCCGCTTCACTCGATGACATCACTTCGATGCGCCAGCCTTTTTTCTCCGCAAAACGGCTGTACATGCGGAACAAGTCGCCAGCAAAAATACCCGCTTCGTCACCACCCGCACCCGCACGGATTTCCAAGAAACAGTTGCGATCATCATTCGGATCTTTTGGCAGCAGAAGGATTTGCAGCTCATCGGTTAAACGCTCAATCGCCGCTTTCGCCGCTTTGATTTCATCTTGCGCCATCTCACGCATTTCAGCGTCATCTTCCTGCGCCATCTCTTCGGCAGCAACCAGATCTTCTTTCGCTTGCTGGTAAGCTTGGAAACACTGAGTGATCTCTTCCAACTGCGAATACTCTTTAGACAGAGCACGGAATTTATTTTGATCACCAATAACTGCTGGGTCGCCGAGAAGGTGTTGCACCTCTTCGTAGCGCTCAACAAGGGATTCAAGCTTGCTTAAAATCGACGCTTTCATAGTTTTCTTTAAACTCTAAGTTGAGATTTAGTTCAGATCGTCAAGACCCAAACTTTGTCTGATCACGGCCAATTTAGCCGGTTCCCCTTGTTCCGCCGCTGTTTGCAGCGCTCGGGTTGGGGTGTGAATTAGTTTGTTGGTCAGTTTGTTGCTTAACTCGACAAGCAGCTTCTCGGGATCGCCACCAGCCGCCAAAGCTTGCAGACTTTTGCTCAGCAGCTCTTCACGAGTCTCATTGGCTTGCTTGCGATAATCACGAATGCTATCCACCGCTTGCAGTGAACGCATCCAACTCATAAAAGTGGCGCTTTCTTCACTGACAATCGCTTCTGCCTGAATGGCTTCAACCTTGCGCTGCTCGATATTGCTATCAACTATCGATTGCAAATCATCGACCGAGTAGAGATAAGCATCGTTAAGCTTGCCCACTTGTGGCTCAATATCACGCGGTACAGCGATATCCACTAACAACATGGGTTGGTGTCGGCGCGCTTTCAGTGCGGTTTCGACCATACCTTTACCTATAATCGGCAATGGGCTAGCGGTGGAACTGATCACAATATCCGCTTGCGCAAGATAATCTGGGATCTCATTTAACGCGATAACTTCTGCACCAAACTGCTGTGCAAGGCTCAAAGCTCGCTCCCGCGTACGGTTAGCGACGATCATTCGCTTACAGTGATGCCCCGCCAAGTGTTTTGCCACCAGTTCGATGGTTTCACCCGCACCAACCAAGAGCACAGTTGCCTCGGCCAGTGATTCAAAAATGTGTTTTGCTAACGTACATGCTGCATAAGCCACAGAAACAGCGCTGCCACCGATTTCAGTTTCTGTCCGCACTCGCTTTGCCACCGAAAAGGTTTTTTGGAACAATTTTTCGGTCGCAGGATTAACAGCATGGCTCTCTCTGGCTTGAGCGTACGCTTGCTTCACCTGCCCTAATATCTGTGGCTCACCCAACACTAACGAGTCCAGACCACAAGCTACGCGCATCAAATGACGAATCGCCGCTTGCTCTTCATGGACATACAGGCTGGGTTTTAATTCATCCAAGCTGACTTGGTGAAATTGAGATAGCCATTCGATGACCTTATTTTTGCTCGACGATCTCACATCACAGTAAATTTCGGTACGGTTACACGTCGAGAGGATCACGCCTCCTTTAACGTGTGAACTGGTGGAAAGCTGATTCAGCGCCAAAGAAAGCTTCTCTGGACCAAATGCTACCTTTTCCCGCAATTCTACCGACGCCGTATTGTGATTGATTCCAATGGCAAGCAAAGACATCTATAGAGGGTTCTCAGATATGGTGGTGGACTAGATGCCGAATTTTACTTGATGCCCTCTTTGATTGAAAGGGCAGACCGGATTTGTTTTCCTGAGTTCGTGAGATCAATGATATAGTGAGTCCGTTTTCGTTCTCTCTTTGGATAAAAAACGCACTATGAACTCTCTCGTACGTCGCCTACTACCTGGATTGGCGAGTCTGTTTCTCTTGGCAGGTTGTGCTACTACACCACCACAACCTGTGAATGTTCAATGGCAATCTCATCAATTAGTTTTACAGCAAATCCAAGCTTATCAACTCACTGGTAAACTGGGTTATATCGCTCCTGATCAGCGGCAATCCTTCAATTTTCAATGGCAAAAAAACCCGCAGCAACTCTCGCTTCGCTTAAGCAATTTCCTAGGCCAAACCGTTCTCAACCTACGTGTGGACGAGCAAGGTGCCCAAGTTGATACTTACGATGATCAAATTTACCGCGACCAAGATGCTCAAAGCCTGATCCGCAATTTAACCGGATTGGATATTCCGATTGAGCAATTGGAAGACTGGATTTTAGGCTTGCCCACTCAAGCCACTCACTATGAACTCAACGAACAAAATACCCTCGCGAACTTAACCAAGTTAGCCTCGACTTCGGAGTGGCAAGTGGAATATCAGCGCTATCAAGCCATCGATTGGCAAAATCAGGTCATTCCATTGCCGGATAAACTTAAACTCCAGCAAAATAAAACATCAATTCAACTCGTAATTTCACAATGGACACTGCTCCCATGATCCATGGCACGACTGTGTGGCCCTCTCCGGCCAAACTCAATCTGTTTCTGTACATCACAGGTCGCCGAGCCAACGGTTACCATGATCTACAAACCTTATTTCAGTTTCTCGATTACAGTGACGAGCTGACCATTACTGCCAATACCAGCGGTGAAATTACCCTATCGCCAGCTTTGGCCGATGTAGCGTTAGAAGATAACCTGATCTACAAGGCAGCGATGGCGCTCAAAAGCCATGCCCAATCCCCATCATTGGGTGCTGAGATCAAACTGCACAAAATTCTACCCATGGGTGGCGGAATTGGTGGGGGGTCATCCAATGCTGCCACCACCCTAGTGGCACTCAATTATCTATGGCAAACCCAATTCACGGATGATCAACTGGCCGAAATTGGGTTGGCACTGGGCGCCGATGTGCCTGTTTTTACTCGTGGATTTGCAGCCTTTGCTGAAGGTGTCGGCGAAGAATTATCCGCGGTAGAACCTGAGGAAAAATGGTATTTAGTGGTGCGCCCTGCGGTCAGCATCGCGACAAAAGATATTTTTACTCATCCTGACCTAGTGAGAAATACGCCGAAGCGTGATCTAGCAAGCCTTCTTGCTCTTCCTTACGAAAACGATTGCGAAAAAATTGTCCGATCTCTGTACCCCGAGGTTGATAAGCAACTTTCTTGGCTGCTACAATATGCGCCGTCAAGATTGACCGGGACGGGATCTTGCGTTTTTGCTGAGTTTTCGAGCAGGAAAGATGCACAGGCAGTCCTTGCTCACTTATCTGACAACGTCTTAGCGTTTGTTGCCCAAGGGCACAATGTTTCACCGCTCAGAAAGACGTTGGCTGATTACCAATCAGCCAAAATCCGACCTTACTAAAAACTGGACGCAACCCTGAGGTTTCCACCGTGCCTGATATGAAGCTATTTGCTGGTAACGCAATACCCGAACTAGCCCAACGTATTGCTGATCGCCTGTACATTTCTCTTGGTGATGCTACTGTTTCTCGTTTCTCTGATGGTGAAGTAGCAGTACAAATCAACGAAAATGTCCGTGGTAGCGATGTATTTATCATTCAATCCACCTGTGCCCCAACCAATGACAACCTGATGGAACTGGTGGTAATGATTGACGCAATGCGCCGTGCTTCTGCAGGCCGTATTACGGCAGTTATCCCTTACTTCGGCTATGCCCGCCAAGACCGCCGTGTGCGTTCGGCTCGTGTGCCAATCACTGCAAAAGTTGTTGCTGATTTCCTCTCTAACGTTGGTGTTGACCGCGTTCTGACTATCGACCTCCACGCTGAACAAATCCAAGGCTTCTTTGATGTCCCAGTAGACAACATTTTCGGTACACCTGTACTGCTGGAAGACATGAAAGCACGTAATCTGGAAGATCCAGTTGTGGTATCTCCAGACCTAGGTGGTGTTGTTCGTGCTCGTGCAACCGCTAAAGCACTAGGTGATATTGATATCGCGATCGTTGACAAACGTCGTCCACGTGCCAACGTATCTGAAGTGATGAACCTGATCGGTGATGTTGAAGGCCGTGACTGTGTGATTGTCGATGACATGATCGACACTGGTGGCACACTGTGTAAAGCCGCTGAAGCTCTGAAAGAGCGTGGTGCGAAACGCGTATTCGCTTACGCAACTCACGCCGTGTTCTCTGGCAATGCAGCGAAAAACATCAAAAACTCAGTATTGGATCAAGTGATTGTAACTGACTCTATCACCCTATCTAAAGAGATGGCGGCGACAGGTAAAGTGACACAACTTACTCTGTCTACCATGCTGGCTGAAGCGATTCGTCGTATCAGCAACGAAGAGTCTATCTCTGCGATGTTTAACTAATAATCAACGCTTAACCGAACCTAGTCACTCTTAGAGTCATGTAGGTTCGGTTAATCCATGATGCGAAAGCGTTTCATCTTCGATGAGGCGCTTTTTTATTGCCTTTTTGCGTGACTCGCACCTCGCCTTCGATGTGTGCTATCATACCGCGCTTTTGAGTTTCCGAAGAGATATTCGCCTTGAGTCAACCAATCAAACTCCTTGTCGGACTGGCCAATCCAGGCCCGGAATATGCGAAAACGCGCCACAATGCTGGTGCTTGGGTTGTCGAAGAATTAGCCCGCATTCATAATGTCACGCTAAAAAATGAGCCCAAATTTTTTGGCCTTACGGGACGCCTTCTGATTAATGGACAAGAGTTGCGGGTGTTAGTCCCCACTACGTTTATGAATCTCTCAGGCAAAGCCATTGCGGCACTGGCCAATTTTTACCAAATCAAGCCAGAAGAGATCATGGTTGCACACGATGAGCTAGACTTACCTCCCGGTGTTGCCAAATTCAAACAAGGCGGTGGGCATGGTGGACATAACGGACTCAAAGACACCATTAGCAAGTTAGGAAACAACAAAGAATTCTATCGTCTACGGCTTGGCATCGGCCATCCGGGACATAAAGATAAAGTAGCCGGTTATGTGCTAGGCAAAGCTCCTGCTAAAGAGCAAGAGTGCCTTGATGCCGCAGTGGACGAATCCGTTCGCTGTCTTGAGATCCTCATGAAGGATGGCCTCACTAAAGCACAAAATCGTTTACACACTTTCAAAGCTGAATAAGGTTACAGTCATGGGTTTTAAATGTGGCATCGTCGGTTTGCCAAACGTAGGTAAATCAACTCTTTTTAATGCGCTGACCAAAGCGGGGATCGAAGCAGCCAACTTCCCGTTTTGTACAATTGAACCAAACACGGGCGTAGTTCCTGTTCCAGATCCTCGTCTGGATGCATTAGCAGAGATCGTAAAACCAGAGCGCATTCTGCCAACCACCATGGAGTTTGTGGACATCGCGGGTCTGGTTGCAGGCGCTTCAAAAGGTGAAGGCCTAGGTAACAAATTCCTTGCTAACATTCGTGAAACCGACGCAATTGGTCACGTTGTTCGCTGCTTTGAAAACGAAAACATCGTTCACGTTGCAGGTAAAGTCTCTCCGCTGGAAGACATCGAAGTCATCAACCTTGAACTGGCACTGGCTGATCTAGACAGCTGTGAGCGTGCGATTTTGCGTCAAAGCAAACGCGCTAAAGGTGGCGACAAAGAAGCGAAATTTGAGCTGACTGTACTGGAAAAACTGCAACCAGTATTAAGCGAAGGCCAATCAGCTCGTTCTGTTAAGCTAACTAAAGAAGAACTATTGGCTGTCGGTTACTTAAACCTGCTGACGCTAAAACCAACCATGTACATTGCTAACGTGAATGAAGATGGTTTCGAAAACAACCCTTATCTGGATGCCGTTGTTAAGTTTGCCGCACAAGAAAATGCCTCTGTTGTTGCAGTTTGTGCAGCCATTGAAGCTGAACTTTCTGAACTGGAAGAAGAAGAACGTGATGAGTTCTTAGCCGATCTGGGTATTGAAGAACCAGGACTTAACCGCGTGATCCGCTCTGGTTATGACCTTCTGAACCTACAAACCTACTTCACTGCTGGTGTGAAAGAAGTTCGTGCATGGACAATTCCTGTCGGTGCAACTGCGCCACAAGCGGCAGGGAAGATCCACACTGACTTTGAACGTGGTTTTATCCGTGCAGAAGTGATCGGCTACAATGACTACATCCAATTTAACGGTGAGTCAGGTGCTAAAGATGCTGGTAAATGGCGTTTGGAAGGTAAAGACTATATCGTTAAAGATGGCGATGTGATCCACTTCCGCTTCAACGTTTAAAACTCGCTTCATTGTAAACCAAAAGCCAACCAAAGTGTTGGCTTTTGGCGTTTATGGGCATTTAAAAAATGATCTTTCTTATCCTCAAAGCGTAATGAATTTGTTGTTTTGGTAATGGTTTTTGATCATAAACACGCCTCTTTGTTTAAAAAAAACTCGAACGGTTGGTTTCAAAGAATTTATTCAAAAAAACTGTTGACGCTCCTAACCCATATCCGCATAATGCGCTCCGTTCTCAGCGATAAGGCACAACGCCTCGACAGAGAAACAACATAAAATTTGGCTACGTAGCTCAGTTGGTTAGAGCACATCACTCATAATGATGGGGTCACAGGTTCGAATCCCGTCGTAGCCACCAAATTTTTACAATTTGATGCTTTTGAACACGCGGTGGTGGCGGAATTGGTAGACGCGCTAGCTTCAGGTGTTAGTGTCCTTAGGACGTGAGGGTTCAAGTCCCTCCTTCCGCACCAAATGCATCGAGTTGTTAATAAAATTTGCGGAAGTGGCGAAATTGGTAGACGCACCAGATTTAGGTTCTGGCGCCGCAAGGTGTAAGAGTTCAAGTCTCTTCTTCCGCACCATATTTTGATGATGAAAATCATCACTGCAGGTCTATCGCCAAGCGGTAAGGCAACGGGTTTTGATCCCGTCATCCCATGGTTCGAATCCATGTAGACCTGCCATTTTACTTAACTTTCAATACTGTAAAAACCATTGGAAGTCAGAGCGAGATTGTATTATAGTCTTTCGCTCGAAAAGATGGCTACGTAGCTCAGCTGGTTAGAGCACATCACTCATAATGATGGGGTCACAGGTTCAAATCCCGTCGTAGCCACCATATACAATTTGATACATTTAACGCGGTGGTGGCGGAATTGGTAGACGCGCTAGCTTCAGGTGTTAGTGTCCTTAGGACGTGAGGGTTCAAGTCCCTCCTTCCGCACCAAATGTATTAGATTCTGCAGGTCTATCGCCAAGCGGTAAGGCAACGGGTTTTGATCCCGTCATCCCCTGGTTCGAATCCAGGTAGACCTGCCACTATTTCGATGATTCGAATTATCGA
>NZ_AOMO01000078.1 GCF_000338875.1 Vibrio mimicus CAIM 602
GGAGGGAAATCAAAAACATCACATCTATGCTAGCGCACCCCCCTGGGAGGAAAGTGCGCTGAATATAAAGCTTAAAGAATTAGGTTTTAATCCTGTTCAGCTATTTCCTCATCCGATTTAGGATCATTGGCAATTCGAACCTTTAAAGTTCGCTGCATATATTCCTTTTCATTGAGAGCATCAATTGCGGCTTGAGCCTGACCTGCTGCCATAACAACAAATCCAAACCCCCGACGCTTACCCGTTCGCTTATCTTTCATTAGGCGCACCGCAAAGACTTCACCATACTCGGCGAACAACTCTTTGACGTGCGATTCATTTGCTTTATAGGGCAGGTTGCCCACATACAGTGTTTTCGTAGTGGAAGAAGTCTCTTCGTCTTGGCTTGAAATGGTGGGTTGAGTGAAAAGTTTGCAAATTAAGGTCGTTGCAACCACACCAATTAAAAAAGCGAAGGAAGAGTGTAGAGTCAATTGCGATAAAATCCCGGCACCAATAACCGCAAGCAGGGCAATCCATAATATAGATTTGTCAGATTTCATATTGAATTACTACGCATCAGAGAAAAAGAAGATTCACTGCCTATCGATGAATTAACAAAATAGACACAGGAATCTTACGTATATGCTTGATATTTTTCCAATCGAATGGTGTGACCCCCCTCAATATGTTGAAATTTTATCCGATAAATAGCCCGTTGTTGGCTTTTTGAGCGAACGATTTTTTTTGTCAAAAAAAAGCTTGTCATAAAACTCAACCTACCTATAATGCGCCCTCACTGACACGGCGTGAGATTCAAATCACAAAGTGAAAGAAGATAGAGAAGAAAAGGTTTGAAAAAAACGTTTGACACTCAAATGAATAAGCGTAATATTCGCAGCCCTAGCGAACGAAGCTGAAAAGCGATTTCGACAGGTGAAGCTCTTTAACAATATAAACCAATCAATCTGTGTGGGCACTCGTTGATGATAATCGCAAAAGATTTATCAATGAACTGAGTGACCATTTGAATGAGCAATCATTCAGCACAGTCAATTCAACATTACAATGTAATGTTATCAGTATTCATTGAGCCAAAACTTTAATTGAAGAGTTTGATCATGGCTCA
>NZ_AOMO01000079.1 GCF_000338875.1 Vibrio mimicus CAIM 602
GTTTATAAAGTTTCTTTAAGTATTCGCCTCTTTTAAGCCTCAGATTACGCTGTTGCTTATCTTTCTTGTGCCCTCCCGGCGATGGCCAAAAATATCTTGATAATGCACCAACATGAACAATAGCCTCTTGCACTTCACTAATTAGTGTTGATGCATCATCTGTTTGAGTAAGCAAGTAGTCATACTGCATAAACGCAACAATTGCCCGCTCAGCTGAATATCGAACTGAAAATGTATAAAACGGATTGTGCATCGGCTGAACACCACCAAACTCCAAAATAATTGACGCTCTACGCTCTAATTCTTCTTGTTCAATTTCTGTCACGTCATATTCTCCGTATTTATAACGCCCGCCTAAGGGGCTGGCAACGCATAACACTAAACTCAAACACAACAATCGTAACCACCGTGACTCATTGGGACTGGGAACGCCACGCGTTGACAGTCCCTCTTGAGGCGTTTGTTATGTGCGCACTAACGACATTGGCACAAATCGAATTCCATTAAACTCAGCTTCATCGCCTGTTGCAACAAAACCATTATGACTATAGAACCCCACAGCATTAACCGATGAACGCAGACTAATTTCATTAGCTTTGGTTGAAGCGAGTAAGTGATTAAGTAAATCGCGACCCAAACCGGTGCCTTGAACTTCATTCGATACAAATAGGTGCGTTAAATAACTCCCGTCACGCAAAACACCAAAACCAAGCAATTTTCCACCTAGGACAGCCTTAAGCGCTAAAAACTTTTCACCATCAAATACTGTACGTAAATCAGGAATAACTCGCTCGATAAACTCTTGCTTCCCTTGCGCATTGAGCAAAGGAAATATATCTATATATGAGACTTCTGAAACGAGGCTTGTAACCGCATCTAAATCAGCAGGTACAACTTTCTGAATTTCCATATTCCCTCCAAGCACATAACGCCCTGTTAAGGTGTGAGCAACGCATTACCGATGCCGCCGCATACCACCTTAAACACTAAAACCAACGCATGGTGAAAATGCCACGCGTTGCGAATCACTCTTAAACAAATTGTTATGCATTTACACTACCGAAGACCGCTTTACTTCCCAGTACTTAAGCTCTGCGTCATCAAATTTTTGTTCGAGTGCATCTAGATCATACTTGATTTTGAAATTACGTTCGTCGTCAGTGATAGGTAGTAACCAAGCTACGTGAACGTGAGAACTATTTAGAGGCATTATTTCCAAGTCCTCTCCAAATGGATACGGCAACGAAATTAGCCAGTTTTCACAGTTAGAACCCTCAAGCCAAGGCTCACCAATAGGCAAGGTATGACCAAAGCCCAAATTATGATTCGAATGGTAGTAAGTTACCATTGCCAGCATTTCAACTAGACGATTTGACTCGATCGGTGATACGACAACAAACTCGTGAAGAGCTGAATCACTGTGTGTAATCTCTGATGCACCTACTGAGCAATAAACCCACATATTAATTTGAGGGCCAGGTGTAAACCTGACAACCTGAAAATCGGGTACAATTTTCTTAATTGGCCCAAGCTCCCAAGACAATATCTCGAAATCATGACCTTCAAAGAACTCTGCGTAATGTTTAATAATCTTTTCTTTAGTAGACTTCATAATACCCTTGATGCATAACGCTGCGTTAAGGGGTGAATGCCGCATAAATCAGCTTTCCGCAGACCACTTTCACCACCAAAACTCACCGCATACCAAAAATGCCACGCGGCATGAATCCCACTTTAACGCCTTGTTATGTTTAAGACTCAAAGGGTTAAGTTTTACGACACCAAGAGCTTAACTCGACTTACCTTTGCACACCAAAACCATAGGCTAAGAAACTGAATTAACTCATAAAATTGATTGAATTTGCATTGACTCTCAACGTGAGAAACGAAAGCTGAAGCTCTAACTTTGGAACTGAGCAAGCTGCACTCACCTCACCCAAACACTGCATTTCAATGAGGCAACTCTCTGAATTTTTAGCGCCCACAAATTGGAGTCCAGAAAACAGCGACCACTGAAGTCTACTTGCCGACAATACCAAAACTGGAAAGCCAAGTAAGCAAAGAAAAGATGCAACCAACTGATTTTACGTGATTAAACATAACGCCCGCCTAAGGGGCTGGCAACGCATATCGCTAAACTCAAACACAACAACCGAAACCACCGCAGCTCAATGGGACTGGAAACGCTACGCGTTGACAGTCCCTCTTGAGGCGTTTGTTAGGCGATTTGCAGATGAACTATCTCTGATAGAGATAACTGGGTATGTAATCTGACGTCACATCCAGTGTATAGCCATATTTTTCATACGCATATTTGGCTGCCGTGAGGAGATGTAATGAAATATAACCATTAGCATCTGTTTTAAAATCCTTATCGTGAGTCCACCACTCTTTATGCATTTCTAAAGCGCGATGCATGGATAGGTTATACGCCACTTGGTCTTGTTGATGTATAGCTTGCATCACATCAAAAAAGCCTAAGGTCACTGTAATCCCGTGGTAACTAGGAATGCGCTCTTTAGGTGTTTGGCCTTTTCGCTGGATATGGGCAATAAACCGATTGATTAAATCAGTAATATCACTGTTCGCTTGCAAGCCAAACATATGCAGCACTATTTCAAGATGATACCGACCTTGCTCCGAGCGCCATGCCACTTGCCCCTTATGCAGAAGTTCTATTAATAAATTTAAATCCTCATTACGCCCCGTGACAATAGTGAGGTAAAGCATATCAAGCCAATCAAGCGACTGAATATACTCCGTTCTGCCTTGGGCTGGAATTGCAAAATCCACCCCTTGGTATTGAAAGGGGATGAGCTTCCCTTTCGGTTGATTCATCTGGCGTAACCATAATATCGCATACTGTTGAGCAGAGAAAAAATGCTCTACTACCTCAGAGTCTGCGACTGATGGCAGATAGTGGCCAATCGCAAATAGCTTGCAAAGGTCTCGATACCCAGTTTCAAATCCAAAACAGTTTTTTTCCGCAATGCTCAATGAAAACTGGTTGGTTTCGATCAACATCTCTAAGGTCGCATCATAAACACGCTGCTCACCTTCTAAATTTTTAATATGAGTCTTCAGCGCTCTTTTTATCACGGGTTCATTGGAAACAACCTTTGTTTCGTCTGCCCCAGTAATGAACCCTGTCGCTTCATGAGAATTGGCTCGCCCAAGTAAGGATAAGATAAAACGGAATGGAGTACGCATCGATTGTAACCTTTGATTATGAGCCAAATATAAATTTAGAGATTGATAACAAAGGCACGCATTATCACAATCAATATCTATTGATGTCTACTATCGCCTAACGCCCGCCTAAGGGGCTGGAAACGCAAACCACTAAACTCAAATACAACAACTGCAACCACCGCGGCTCATTGGGACTGGAAACGCCACGCGTTGACAGTCCCTCTTGAGGCGTTTGTTAGCTTCGTAGCCTATTGTTTCAAAATGACTTTTAACCATTTTCTTGAAAGGTACTTTACGCAAAAGCATCACACAAACACACGTCCAACGCCAAAAGCTGTGAAGTTGGCAGTCAAAACTTAAAACGATCAAGGTTGAGTTGATCACGGTTAAGAGTCCGCGACAAAGAAAGCAAGATCACAGCGATGATGCTGCCTTTTGTGAAATTAAGCTGACCGTGCTGAACGTCCAACAACATTGAAGCATCGAAGCTTGTTGGTTTTCAGCGATTTTGAACCTGTTGAGCATTCAACACTTTCTTCCAAATCCGCATCGCAAAGACTCGAAAGCCAAGTTGTGGAATTTGAACGCTAGAAGCTGATTTTTCGCAACAAGTGAGCTTAGATTTTGATGATTCTAGCCTTTAAGAAGCTAACGCCCGCCTAAGGGGCTGGCAACGCATAACACAAAACTGAAACACATCAACCGTAACCACCGCGGCTCATTGAGACTGGGAACGCCACGCGTTGACAGTCCCTCTTGAGGCGCTTGTTAGCTTACTGTCCTAACATGCCAACTAAG
>NZ_AOMO01000080.1 GCF_000338875.1 Vibrio mimicus CAIM 602
GTCAACGCGCGGCGTTCCAGTCCCAWTGAGTCCGCGGTGGTTACAGTTGTTGTGTTTGAGTTTGGTTGTTATGCGTTGCCAGCCCCTTAGGCGGGCGTTATGTAAAAAGGCAGCTAATTATTGCTGCCTTAAGATTTATTATTTTGAACAATTAGCGTTGACGATATAGCTTGTTTGATCAAATTGTTGCCATGCCCCAGTACCCACGCCATCAACGACAAGGATAGACACGATGCCAAAGTCGATGAAGATACCTAGTAAAGTTGTTGCATCAAATGATTTGGTAACAGGAATGGTGACTGAGTGACAATTATCTTCTTCAACGCGAATAGTATAGTTCTGGTTTTTCTTGAATGCGGTAATTACATTACCATTACCTAAGTATGCTTCGTTGACATAGATCTTTGCTGCTGGGTTCTGGCTGCGAATAGATACTTGTTGGCTTGTGCCGTGGAACATTGCTGCACAGCCAGACAGCGTGAAAAGGAAGATAAAGCTGATTAAAAGTTTTTTCATTGTTTCGCTCAAGGTTTTTGTAAAGCACGCATTTTCTCGAATTTACAATTCTATTGAAAGCCATAATGTGAGCTCATTATGTTAGTTGGCTATTTTTTACATAACAAACGCCTCAAGAGGGACTGTCAACGCGTGGCGTTTCCAGTCCCATTGAGCCGCGGTGGTTACAGTTGTTGTGTTTGAGTTTAGTTGTTATGCGTTGCCAGCCCCTTAGGCGGGCGTTAGCCGTCATGGAGCTTGCTATACTCAAAGTGATAGAATAGTATCACTTTAGTAATCCTTAGGAGCAGCTCTCATGAAAGTAGAACTAGTTACATCACTCAAACGACAAGCAACCAAGATCCTAGCTGATCTCCACGACACCAAAGAACCAGTGTTAATTACGGAGCATGGTAAGCCATCTGCGTATCTAGTTGATGTTGATGATTACGAGTTTATGCAAAATCGTTTGGCCATTCTCGAAGGTATTGCACGAGGTGAACGCGCAATAGCTGACGGAAAGGTTGTTGGTCATAATGAAGCCAAGGACAAAATGTCAAAATGGCTGAAGTAATTTGGACTGAACCGGCGCTATCTGACCTAAATGATATCGCTGAGTACATCGCGCTTGAAAATGTCGTTGCTGCAAAGCAACTGGTTCAAGCGATCTTCTCAAAAGTCGAACGTCTAGAAGTTTTCCCAGAGTCAGGTCGTATTCCGCCAGAATTAGAGCATTTGAGTTATCGTGAAGTTGTAGCAAATCCATGTCGTGTTTTCTATAAACAAGACGGTGACAAGGTATTTATTCTGTTTGTTATGCGCGCAGAGAGAGATTTGCGTAAGTTCTTGTTAAGTAGACAATAACCTTTGGGAATGAGCGGCTAACAAACGCTTTAAGACGGATTCGCAACGCGTGGCACTTTCATCAAGCGTTGACTTCAGTGATTTCGGTGGTGTGCAGACATATCGCATTGCGTTGCTCACCACTTAAGCGGGCGTTAGGTTAATCTATTCAACGTAGGGAGTAATAAATGGAATTTGTCCCCGTAAATATTGAAACGGAGGGTGCTCTCGATTTGTGTGTTCAATTTCGTCGTGATGCACATCTCGTAAGTTTTGGAGATGACACTAACTTTAATGTCGGCGAGACTAAAGCGTGGTTTACAAAGCTAAACACATTTGACAATTCTGGCTTTTATCATGTTTTCAAAAACAATGAGGTTATAGGTCAAATAGAATTCCGAAATGGCTTGCTGGATGAACAAGGAGTGAAGTTCGGCTACATTAACTTACTGTATTTGTTACCAGAATATCGCAATAAAGGTTTAGGTAGTGAGCTAGAAGACTTTATATTCGCTCAGTTCAAAAACGAGCGATGTGCGTATGCTCACTTGCGCTATATACCTGCTAATTTACAAGCAGTTAGTTTCTATCATAAGCATGGTTGGACTGATGTGGGTGAGATTGGCGAGCGCGGACAATTAGCAGAAAAACGATTAACCTAACAAAGCGTTAAAGAGGGATTCATGCCGCGTGGCATTTTTAGTATGCGGTGATTTTTGGTGGTGAAGTGGTCTGCAGAAGGTTGGTTTATGCGGCATTCACCCCTTAACGCAGCGTTATGCTTAATCCATAAAAATCAGTAGGTTGTGTTTGTCGATTTCTTTGGCATTTCGTTCAGGTTTTGTCGGCAATTCAATATTGTTTTTCGCTGTCTAATGAAACGGCAATGCATCTGGCGCTTGTAA
>NZ_AOMO01000081.1 GCF_000338875.1 Vibrio mimicus CAIM 602
GCTCTGGCGTAATTGGGCGATTTACAAAATATTCAACTTCCATTTTTTACTTTCCTTTAAAGCCCAAACTTCAACTTGCTTATAACGCCCGCCTAAGGGGCTGACAACGCATTACCACTAAACTCAAACACACCAACTGTAACCACCGCGGCTCAATGGGACTGGAAACGCCGCGCGTTGACAGTCCCTCTTGAGGCGTTTGTTATGCCACTGTTAACAACGAACCCATTTTCGTTTATTTTCTGCTGAACGTTGAATTTTTTTGGACTTGGTCAACTCGTTAATTGCCTTAGTAAAATCAGACTTAGATAAGCCTAATTGCTTTTGTAATGTCGGATCCAAAGCCTTCGGAGATTTAAGAGCAGAAAACACTTTATCTTGTGGCGTGTTTTCTTGCTGCACACCAGGCATTTGAACTACGGTATCATCTTTAGTACGTATTGTTTGGACATTAGCGCCAAGTTGTCCACACTGAAACTCGAACGCAGAAATCAAACTCTCATCATTACTGTAAAGTTCAAAAATAACTGTACTAAACTGTTTTTTGTCTAATGCTAACAGGACTTTAGATAGGTAAGCGATGATATAAAAGTCGGCTTGATTTGTGCCAGAAGGATAGTCAGAAAGGTACAAAAATAGTGATTTTTCACAAATACGCTGAACTGACTCGACTTTGGAAAAGACAAACACTTTATCAATTACTGTCGCTTTAACCTTTTCCAATTCTTTGAGGCCTATATTTTCAGCATCTACAAATATCATTTTCATCTTATCACTAGCTTCCTTGTCACTGATTTAGCCTAAAAATTACAAATAGTTAGAGATTTTCAATGAAGTGGCATAACGCCCTCCTAAGGGGCTGGCAACGCATTACCACTAAACTCAAACGCAACAACTGCAACCACCGCGGCTCAATGGGACTGGAAACGCCACGCGTTGACAGTCCCTCTTGAGGCGTTTGTTATACGCTATTTACCAGACATTGTTAAAGCAATGAACTTTTCTGGGTCAATGAAGCCTTTGAATACTGGATGCATAGGCGTATACCCCGCCATCCACCGATCAACGCCATTTTCTGAATAGTCTTTTTTCGTACCAAATCGGATCGCAAAATGGATATGAGCGAAGGGGCCTATACCAAAGTCTTCTGAAGGCTCCGCAATATACCCAAGCAAATCACCTTTCTTAACTTCACCTAACGATACCATCCATTTTTTCAACGAGAGATGCCCATACAGAGAATAAAGACCATCTTTTTCATGATCTATGATCACCAAACCCGGATATCCACTCATATACCCTGAGTAACTCACAATACCATCTGAGATTGCATAAACTGGCGCCCCCACTTCTGCATAGTAATCGATGGCAGCATGATAGAGATTGTGAAAACTGGACGAAGTATTAAATGATGCAAAACCTTGCAAAATAGCACGAGTGTCGAGTGGGTATTGGTAGGCTTGATTAGTATTTTCAGCAATCTGCTTTAGTCTGGGCAGAAGACGTTGAATTTCTTGTTCG
>NZ_AOMO01000082.1 GCF_000338875.1 Vibrio mimicus CAIM 602
GTGTTTGAGTTTAGTGGTATGCGTTTCCAGCCCCTTAGGCGGACGTTATGCTTAATCCATAAAAATCAGTTGGTTGTGATTGTCGATTCCTTTGGCATTTCGTTCAGGTTTTTTCGGCAATTCAATATTGTTTTTCGCTGCCTAATGAAGCGGCAATGTATCTGGCGTTGTAAATTCTGAGTGATTGCCTCATTGGGTTTTTGAGTCCACGCGAGGTGAGTTTTGCTCTCTCAAGTCGCTTTGAGCAGTTTGGTGCCTTTACTTACAGGCTGAAACTCTGTCGGCAATTGAGCATTGTTTTGCGCTGCCTAATGAAACGGCAATCCGTCTGTCGCTGTAAATTTCAGTGTCATTGCCTCATTGAGTTGTTGTGCCCATGCGTGGTGAGTCGGTTTGTCGGAGAGGGTTTTCACATTGGCCTAGTTGCTAAATGAAAGCTCGCATTGGTCAGTTCATAGGTAAAAGTTGAGCCAGTTCTAATTCAAGGAAATTCGAGTTTTGGTCAATGATTTCAGTGGGTTATTATTGAGTTGGTTCAAATGTAAAGTGTTAAAGCTTAAGCATAACAAACGCCTCAAGAGGGACTGTCAACGCGTGGCGTTTCCAGTCCCCATGAGCCGCGGTGGTTACGGTTGTTGTGTTTGAGTTTGGTGGTAATGCGTTGCCAGCCCCTTAGGCGGGCGTTATATGCTCGATTGGTTTTATCAAGCGGGATTGGTTAGATTTATTAGTAGTCAGTCAGAAACACTTCGTTATATTCTAGGATAAATTGAGAGGGATTTTTAAGTGAAAACGTTATGCTTTTATTTGGCTTTTATATTTATTACTTCTGGTTGTACGTCAACTAATTATATTAAACTTGAAGAGTGGGAGGTATTCGGACCTTTATCAGTCGTAGAGCATGGCCCACCTGAAGAACTTATAAAAGATGTTGAAGAAGTTTTGGCTAACAATCAGGGTAATTTACTTTATCCTGAAGATGTCGGAAATATCGATTTTTCCAGTTTTAAAAAAGGAATGACTTATAAGTATGCAAGCTTAGACTTTAGAATGGACTATACATTCGAACACTATTCAGATGGATATTTTTATTTTGTAATGACTAGAAGTGATTACGATGGTCCAATTTCTGCTCGAACCGACGGCGTTAACTGGGAATGGAAAGGTAACAAGGTAGGAGATCGCTACTACGTTATGGCAGGACAAGAATGTAAATTTAAGCTAGGAGCTTGCAGATATAAGATAGTTGGAGATAGGTACCATTCATCCGAACTTTATTTTAGAGATGGTGTTTGGGTTCGTAAGTTCGATGTTTCGAAAGTTCTTAGCTCAACATATGAAGTCAGTGTGTATGACAAGTTTGGCATGATATTATACACAGGCACTTATAATAGTAGATCTGGAGGTAACGTTTCTTACCTGAAACTCGTATCTACCGAATAAATCCACTTATGTTATTTTCTTGAACTTAGTGTTTACGCATATAACAAAGCGTTAAAGAGGGATTCGTGCCGCGTGGCACTTTTAGTATGCGGTGAGTTTTGGTGGTAAAAATGGTCTGCGGACACTTGGTTTATGCGGCACTCACCCCTTAACGCGGCGTTATGAGCAGCATTAAAATTTAGAACTGAGTTGTATATGTCAGAAAGAGAAAAAATGCTCTTTGGTGAGTATTACGACCCGAGTGACGTGGAGCTCGTCAAGCTGCGTCTTGAGGCTCGTTTACTCACAGAGAAGCTAAATCAAACAAGTGTAAGTTGCCCAGATAAAAGAGTAGAGGTAATCAAATCCTTGTTGGGCTCTACAGGAAATAGCATTCACATTGAATCCACATTCAACTGCGATTACGGGCTGAATATACATGTTGGTGAGAATTTCTATGCCAATTTTGGCTGTGTCATTTTGGACGTAGCGGAAGTTCGTATTGGTGATAACTGTTTTATAGCACCACAGGTTGGAATTTATACAGCAACCCATCCCATCGATCCGATTCAAAGAAACAGTGGGTTAGAGTTTGGAAAGCCAATCAGAATAGGTAACAACTGTTGGATTGGAGGTCATGCAACGATCAACCCAGGAGTGACGTTAGGTGACAATGTTGTTGTTGCCTCGGGAGCCGTTGTAACAAAGAGTTTTGGCAGCAATGTGGTCATTGGTGGCAACCCAGCACGAGTGTTAAAAGAAATCGAGTAACCTTTAGCTCGCTGCTCATAACAAACGCCTCAAGAGGGACTGTCAACGCGTGGCGTTTCCAGTCCCATTGAGCCGCGGTGGTTACGGTTGTTGTGTTTGCGTTTAGTGGTATGCGTTGCCAGCCCCTTAGGCGGGCGTTATATGCCTATACGAAATCGGAGGAAGTATGGCGAAAAATAGAAGTCGAAGACTAAGAAAAAAACTGTATAGCGATGAATTTACGGTTTATGGCATCTCTGTCTCTTGTGACTTAAGCATCGATAAAGTATCAGAATATGATGTGTTTATTGATGAATTTATCGACTTTGTAGAGGCTAGAAATCTGATGATTGGCGGAGGGGCAAGTCATAGTAAATTTGACTGTTTTGTTGTTGCTGAAGGCCGTTATGACTCAGTAACCGAGGACGACAGAGTGGCAATAGAAACGTGGTTTATTAATAAGCCTGAATGCACAAATGTTGCAGTGAGCACGTTGGTAGACGTGAATTCCGGCATATAACAAACGCCTCAAGAGGGACTGTCAACGCGCGGCGTTTCCAGTCCCAATGAGCCGCGGTGGTTATGGTTGTTGTATTTGAGTTTAGTGGTAATGCGTTGTCAGCCCCTTAGGCGGGCGTTATGTGAGCGGAGGTTCATCTGAATATTAATTTATTAAATTATTCTCACGAAGTTGATGTAACTAGAGTTTTTCAACCTTGCATATACGCATTAGTCGATCCAAATAATGAATCAGTAAAATATATTGGACAGACTAACCACGTTGAATCTCGTTACTACCAACATCTAATTGATGCGAGAACGTCTCGAAATAATTTGTATAACTGGATATCTGGCTTATGTTCTACAGGAGCTTTACCCAAGTTATTTATACTTGAGATTTGTGAGGAGGGTGAATTATTGAGGCGTGAACGACACTGGATCAAACTAGTAAATGATGGTGGTAGTCGTTTGCTCAATTTTGGCGGGAAGCGTTGTTTTTTCTATTCGAATGAAGCTTTATCAGCTATTGCAAAACTATTCGGTGGGGAATTGATTACCCAAAATGATGTTGGTCATACATCTGGAGAAACGCTACTAGAATGGTTATGTTTAAACCATGGCTCATTCTTAAAACGGGCAAGTAGTGTTACAAGTGGCCAATGGTGTAATGACTGCACGCAAATTGAGGTTCAATCTTCTGGATATAATTCTAAAGAAATCATTAGCAGACGATTAGGACTAATCGAGAAGATACGAGAGCAAATGCTCACATAACAAACGCCTCAAGAGGGACTGTCAACGCGTGGCGTTTCCAGTCCCATTGAGCCGCAGTGGTTGCAGTTGGTGTGTGTAAGTTTAGTGTTATGCGTTGCCAGCCCCTTAGGCGGGCGTTAGGTTTCTCCGCGGGAAACATCGAATACAAGGATTTTGGGTCATGGATTATGAAACGAAGCTACAACTTGCGCACAAAGAATTAAGTGACAAAGGTGTTTGGAAGTCGAACTACAATCCTCCACTTGTAAGGTTGTTACGTAAACTTGGACTGTGTTTTCCGCCGCCTTATTATCAGAGCTTTTTTACAAACGTTATACTTTGTGTGGCTTTCTTCGCCCCTGTTTGGGGAATCTTCCAATGGTTTCTTGTGTGGGATGAGCTAGGCAAACCAGCTTTAGAAGCGGTTTATATCTCGTTACTTACTGGAGCATTGTTTGGTTTAGTTATGGCAACCGTCTACTACATTAGGCGCAAGCAATTAAATCTAACAGATTGGGGTTCATTGGGAGAATAAGCCCAAAACCTAACAAACTGTTCAAGAGGGATTCGCAACGCGTGGCATTTTCAACATGCGTTGATTTTAGTGTTTAAGGTGGTATGCGGCGACTTCGGTATTGCGTTGCTCACCCCTTAACAGGGCGTTAGTTGAATAGGGAAAATCCGTGAATATTTTTGAAGCATTTCTTAATGTGTTTGTGCAAGTCTGGTATCTAGTCCCTTTATTGCTCATTGTTAGCGTTTTCAAAAGTAGGTGGCTAAAAGGTGTATTCGGTGAGTTTCTCGTGAACCGTCTTTTGTCCAAATTACCAGAGTCTGATTACACGCTAATAAAAGACGTAACGTTGCCGACTAACGATGGTACAACTCAAGTCGACCATATTGTGGTTTCTAAATATGGCATCTTTGTCGTTGAAACTAAGAATATGAAAGGTTGGATATTTGGCTCGGTTCGCCAGAAACAGTGGACACAAAAGATTTATCGW
>NZ_AOMO01000083.1 GCF_000338875.1 Vibrio mimicus CAIM 602
GATAAGCTATAACGCCCGCCTAAGGGGCCTGGCGAACAGCATTACCACAAAACTCGAAACACAGACAACTGCGAACCACCACGGCTCCATTGGGACTGGAAACGCCACGCGTTGACAGTCCCTCTTGAGGCGTTTGTTATACGTTTTGGTAGATGTCATGCAAGTACTCTGATTCAATGTCATTTATCAGCGAGTCTCCGACGATCAATTGAATATTCATCGAACTATTGTCGCTAGCTATTGACCTAACACCATCAAGCACACAAAACATACCGAAAACCGATTCGCGCACCGCATCCTCAATAAGGCTCTGAACCAACGTCTGATCACCTGAGGGCAATGACTTAAACCACTTAGATTGTTCGAGTAAACGCTTATCGGGAGATCTACCGGGTGGATCAAATAAATTTTCAATAATATTTTCTACCGAAGAAGACTCAACAACTTCTTTGATGACTTTAACAAATTCAACTTTATCCATAGTTCCTCTGAAACGTATAACGCTCGCCTAAGGGGCTGGCAACGCATAACACAAAACTCAAACACAACCACCGTAACCACCGCGGCTCAATGGGACTGGAAACGCCACGCGTTGACAGTCCCTCTTGAGGCGTTTGTTAGTTTTTGTGCTGCGACAAGAACTGCTTTAGTATTTCACCCACAAGTTCTGGTGATTCTTGATGAGATGAATGTGCTGTCAATGGGATATTGGCAAAACTACAACCGGCAATTTTCGACTTTAAAGCCACCGCCTCATCCAACGAAAACAAGAAGTCATTATCACCTCGCATTACTAACGTCGGGCAACAAATTTTTTCAACTAACTCATCTGGATAGCCAGATTCTGTTGTATCCAGCCAGACGGCTTTTACCATGTCTACAAGCTTAGGAAAATCAGGTTTAGGATTTGATGCCTCATAAAATGCAACATCATCTGCAAACCTTGATACCCAAAATTCAGCCGTCAAACCACTTAGCAATTCAATTGATGGGTCATCTGCCTCCAATCGCCACTGCGAACCCAGTGTAACCAAACAAGACACTCTTTCCGGTTCTTGTGCTGCTAACCGATAACCCACGATGCCACCGTCACTAAAACCAAAAATTGAGTATTTCTCAATACCCAAATAACTAAGAACATGCTGGACATCTTGTTGATACTGCATGTAATTAAGTCGGCGATCGCCTAAGAGTGATTTTCCGTGACCACGAAAATCTATGCTTATCAACTGATAGTCCACAGCTACATATTTGTGAATGGGACTTAGCTCATTCAGCGAACCAAGGCCGCCATGAAGCATTAATAATGGTTCACCCTCAGGATTGCCGGAAAGTTCGTAATAAATCTCCGAATCATTGACTCCTATATAACCATTTTTATTTTTCATTTTATCGACCAACTGCATTTTTATTGATTTGACCTGAAAAAACTAACGCCGCGTTAAGGGGTGAATGCCGCATAAATCAAGCTTCCGCAGACCTCTTTCACCACCAAAACCAACCGCATACCAAAAATGCCACGCGGCATGAATCCCGCTTAAACGCCTTGTTATGTAGCTAGTCACCGCCACCAAAATCAAGAAAGTTTACTCCACCGGAACTATCTAAAATCGTGTTCGTAACTTTACATTTTGGTGCTGAATTTACCTCTGCATATAACAGGTAACTTTCAAACGAAGGAACTTCCGACACGTTAAATAAGAGCTCACCGACAGACTTTTGAAACTCTAACAAGTCGCCTAAGTCTTCTTGTAACTCGATAGCCAACTCATTGCTGTAAGGCAGCAACATGCCGTAAGAAACTGACTTATAAAACTGGTCATCACTGCGCTTAATCTCGCTCAATGCCCAGCTAATTTCCTGAAACGAATAAACGGGCTTTTTCCCAAACTTAGCACTCAGTTTCGGAGCCACATCTTTAGCTACTGACTGAACATAAGACTTTTTATTCAAAAAGTTAAGCACACCGAATCTCCTTGCTACATAACGCCCTGTTAAGGGGTGAGCAACGCAATACCGATGCCACCGCATACCACCTTAAACACCAAAACCAACGCATAGTAAAATGCCACGCGTTGCGAATCCCTCTTGAACAGTTTGTTATGTGTTTTATGCACTTAGTCAAAACTTCTATATGTCAGTCTTTTCATCTCAACCTTTAGCTTATCTTTTGAGCTAGCTAGATTTACAAAACCGAAAGAATCAATTTCTTTTTCTAACTCCCTGAACTGGCTGTTTTTCGTTAATATAGCGTATTGTTCGAAATTAATACCAAAATACGACTTATTACCAACGAGTAGTATTGGCGTTTGAGGCTTGATTTTTTCCCAGTCCTCATACTTAATTCCACATAAAATTTCGTCGCGCAGGATAGAGTTTTTAAATGCCTCCAATTTTCCCCGACATCCTTTATAAATGAAATAACTATCATTCGTACGAGTAACGTTAGTCACAACAACTACTTTCTCACCTGAAAGCAAATGAGATACTACGGCAACATTTCCTACTGGCCCGACTCTAACCATAGCCGCTATAGCGATAGTGAAAGAAAACAAGATTAAAAAGCTTTTCACCCTCCCTAGCGAGCTTGGATTGCTGCTAGCTTTCCACAATAGACATAATAAAACGAGAGTTGCGCAAATCCATGAAGCGTGCGACAACATACTACTAGATGTCTCAAAGTAATTTATATATCCAATATACGTCACTGTCGCAAGGATATATGAGATAAACACCACCCCAAATATTATAACTCCAAGATGCAACCACTGTCCCCTTTCACTAAAAACTGAAAAACACATAACGCCGCGTTAAGGGGTGAATGCCGCCTAAACCAAGTTCCGCACACCACTTTCACCACAAAAACTCACCGCAAACCAAAAATGCCACGCGGCATGAATCCCGCTTAAACGCCTTGTTATGCTTAAGCTTCAATGGGTTACGTTTTTCTGTAAACAAGATTAACTTAGTTTTGATTCACGAACAAAAGCCAAAAACCAAAAAAACTGAAATGACTCATAATTTTGAAAATCAGACTTTGAACTTTGGCAGCTAAAACTCAAAAACCTAAAATCAAATTGCTGATTGAGCCAACCACCCTAACCTCGCGCTTGCCCGAGAATTGAATGAGGCAATTCTCCGAATTTCCAGCGCCACAGAATAAGAGTCCGAAAAGCAGCGCTCAATGAAGTCAACTTGCCGACAAACACCGGACTGAAAATCCGAGGGAACAAAGAAAAACCATAAACCACTGATTTTACTTGATTAAGCATAACGCCCAATTAAGGGGTGAGCAACGCTACAACCCAACCTAAAGCATTGTACCGTAACCACTAAAATTGAAGTAGAAGCAAAAATGCCAAGCGTTGCGAATCCCTCTTAAATTGCTTGTTATACCTATTTTTCAACACTAGCACCAAACAGAGATTCACAGAGAATATTAAGTTCAATGTCATTGCTGCCAGATAAGTCAGAGCGCATAGCTTCTACGATTTTGCTAAAGGATACGTATGATGCATCACTGTTGAGCACCCCATGATTTTGGAAAAAAGAATGTATTGATGTCACAACTGATGTGCTACCTAGTAAAATCACTCTCGTTTTAGCTTGATTCAATTGTTTGAGTTGCTCAACATCTCGCTGTTTCGAATACTTTGTGGAACTAGCAATCTCAGAAACAGCATTTAAGAAATCTAAATAGGCAGAACTTCGTATTTCGATGAGTTTTTTGTTCTTTTCTGTGCGACTACCAAGCCAAAACTGAACTAATGCACTCGAAAGAACACCGCCGATCCCGATCAGAGCTACAACTACCTTAATATCCATGTTTCTCCTTATAGGTATAACGCCCGCCTAAGGGGCTGACAACGCATAACAACCAAACTCAAACACAACAACCGTAACCACTTAGGCTCATTGGGACTGGAAACGCCGCGCGTTGACAGTCCCTCTTGAGGCGTTTGTTATGCTTAAGCTTCAACACTTTACTGTTGCACCAACCCAAGAATAAACTACTGAAATCATTGACTAAACTTCGAGTTTTCTTGAATTAGAACTGACTCAAATTTTACCTATGAACTGACCAATGCAGAGTTTCATTTAACAAATGAGCAAATGTGGAAACCCTCTCCGACAAACTCACTCACCACACATTGGCACGACAACTCAATGAGGCAATAACACTGAAACGTACAAGCGACAAAACATATTGCCGTTTCATTA
>NZ_AOMO01000084.1 GCF_000338875.1 Vibrio mimicus CAIM 602
AAACTTAAATATAACAAACTGTTCAAGAGGGATTCGCAACGCGTGGCATTTTCGCTATGCGTTGAATTTAGTGATTAAGGTGGTATGCGGCGGCTTTTTTGCGTTGCTCACCCCTTAACAGGGCGTTATGTGTATAGGTAGGTTATGAGTAAAAAATCAATAGAGCAGTATCTAGAAGTAATTAGTGAACTTGATAAAAAGCTAATAATAACTGTAGGTAAGATAACTCGTGCCAACAATGGGACTATGTATCAAATGGATCTATTTAGCTCGGCAGTAGTTAACCGATCCTTAGAGTTATCAAAAGGCTTTGAAAGTATGATTAAAGCTGAGCTGTTTTTATGCGCAGCTCCATTGCTTAGATTACAACTGGATAACTTACTAAGATACTCGGCGCTATGGTTAGTAGAAAATCCTGATGCAGTTTGTCTAGATGTACTTGGCGGAAAACCAATTAGAAAGATAAAGGACAAAAGTGGTAAAAAGATGACAGACGCTCATCTTGTTTCTGTTCTGTCTAAAGAAATTGAGTGGATCTCCTCGGTTTATGAGAAAACTTGTGGTTATGTACACTTTAGCGAGAGTCACTTCCACAAAACCTTATTGTCTGCAAAAGATGGAAAAATAGAAGTCGGCATCGGTGATAAAGCCAAACCCATCCCTGATTCAGCATTAGAGGAAGCATGTGCAGCATATCAGGCTATAACAATGGAATTACTACGGTATTTGGATGGGTGGTTGCATACTAAACAGTCATACGAAAAATACACATAACAAACTGTTCAAGAGGGATTCGCAACGCGTGGCATTTTCACTATGCGTTGATTTTTGTGATTAAGGTGGTTTGTGGCGGCATCGGTATTGCGTTGCTCACCCCTTAACAGGGCGTTATAACTCACGGAGGAAAAATGTACTTTTACTTGCCAATATACAAAGAAACAAAAGAACAGTTTGAAGAACGGTACGAAAATAACTTCGCTAAGAGAATCTCTGAGTTAGAAGCTCAAGGCGGTAATGTGATTAGCCAAAGAATGCAGATGAGAATCAAGGATCAATTGGCTAAAGATATGGGAAGAAGTTGGCGACAAAATCAAGCGGTAGGTTGGATTCGAGTCGGCAAGGGAAAAGGTGGTTTTACTTTTATTATCTCAAAATCTAACCCTGAAAGACCGCGTGGCCCCAAACGCTATTTCGACTTAATTCCACCGGACGAATGTTACGGCGGTTACCATGTTATTTCTTTTGAATCGTGTGCCAACTCCGCTGAAGTACTAGAACTATTTAAGCGTATTTTTTCAGAGATTGTAGAAGATTCTCCGTTCAAAGGTTGTTTTGTTGACGACAGCCAAATTGTGAATTTAGCTGATTTTATTGATTGGAAGGCGCTCATCGATAAATGAGTTATAACAAACAATTTAAGAGGGATTCCCAACGCTTGGCATTTTTGCTTCTACTTCAAGTTTAGTGTTTATGGCACAATGCTTTAGGTTTTGGGGTAGCGTTGCTCACCCCTTAATTGGGCGTTATGCTTAATCACGTAAAATCAGTGATTTATGATTTTTCTTTGTTCCCCAGGCTTGTTTGTTTCGAGTTTTTCGGCAAGTCGGCTCCAGTGGGCGCTGTTTTTCGGACACTTATTCTTTGGCGCTAAAAACTCTGAGAATTGCCTCAATCAATTCTCGGGCAAGCGCGAGGTTAGGGCGGTTGGCTCAATCAGAAATCCATTTCTAGGTTTTCAAACTTCAAACCAGATTTGCCAAATTCCGAGCCTGATTATCAAAACTATGATTCATTTCGGTTT
>NZ_AOMO01000085.1 GCF_000338875.1 Vibrio mimicus CAIM 602
ATGCTTAAGCTTCAATGGGTTACGTTTTTCTGGAAACAAGATTAACTCGACTTTGATTCAGAAACAAAAGCCAAAACTTAGAAAACCGAAATGAATCATAGTTTTGATATTCAGGTTAGGAATTTTGGCAGATCTAGTTTGAAACCTAGAAATGGATTTCTGATTGAGCCAACCGCACTAACCTCGCGCTTGCCCAAAATTTGATTGAGGCAGTTCTCTGAATTTCTAGCGCCAAAGAATAAGAGTCCGAAAAACAGCGCTCAAAAAGCCGACTTGCCGACAAACACAAAACTGAAAAGCCTAGGGAACAAAGAAAAACCATAACCCACTGATTTTGTTTGATTAAGCATAACGCCCGCCTAAGGGGTTGGCAACGCATAACACCAAACTCAAAACAACAACCGTAACCACCGCGGCTCAATGGGACTGAAAACGCCACGCGTTGACAGTCCCTCTTGAGGCGTTTGTTATACCTATTTTTCACCCTTATAGGCCAGTAACTCACCTTTACCTACTGGCACTAACGAAACGCTCAGGTTGTGCTGAGAGCTTATCCACACTCTGAATTCTGCAAGTTCATCTGCATGAGAGGTGGCATTGTCACAGACCAGTAAACCACCCGTTTTCAGAAGATTGAATAAGTCGTCAGCTAACGATACATAGGTTTTCCTGTCAGCATCAAGGAAGATAAAATCTATACTTTCAGGCACATCAGCTAGGACTTCCGTAACGTCTCCGACAAGTTGAACTATCTTCGAGCTTGTATGCGTCTGATTGAAATTTAACGAGGCCTCTTCGGTTTTCTGAGGGTTAGCTTCAATTGTGTAAACCTTACCATCATCGGGAAGTGCCGAGGCTAACCAAATCGTCGAGTATCCGTTAGATGTACCAATTTCCAAGATCCTTCGTGCGCCCGTGGCTTTAACAAGCACAAATAGAAACTGACCAGTGTCTCTTGTGATATTCAGGTACTTCTTTGATTTATCAGATTGAGCAAGATCGTTTTGTATCCCGAACTGCTCTAAATCTTCCATGATTCTTTGAAATTCCAACGTATTTCCCTCAATAGGTATAACGCCCGCCTAAGGGGCTGGCAACGCATTAACACTAAACTCAAACATAACAACTGTAACCACCGCGGCTCAATGGGACTGGAAACGCCACGCGTTGACAGTCCCTCTTGAGGCGTTTGTTAAGTTGAAATTTGGTTACAAAAGAAACTTATACCCTAAAACACCTAAATTAATCACAGAGCTTAAAATCCCAATCACAGCCATAATTTTAGCCAAAATAGTCCAGACCCTTTTGCCTTTATATTGAGTAGCCGAACTCCATACCGCGATACTAATAACAAAATAATAAATTGACATAAGTATTACGACTACCAGCGCAGACTCAACTGTTTGCTGTTTAGTTCCTATGCTTGTCAAAATCGCGCCAACAACTACATAACCAGCCCAAAAGACATCTACTAATCTATAGTCACCTGACATTAACTTAGCAATTATGTTTTTTTGATCTTGATTCTTTACTTCATCCACTGGACTTTTCCTCTTTTCAACTTAACGCCCGCCTAAGGGGCTGGCAACGCAGTACCACTAAACTCAAGCACAGCAACCGTAACCACCGCGGCTCATTGGGACTGGAAACGCCGCGCGTTGACAGTCCCTCTTGAGGCGTTTGTTAGCTGCTCAATACACCTTACTTAAGTTTCTACGCCATTCTGGCTGCTTATCCTGAAATGCCCAATAGGTTTCCATATTGGTGATAGCACCTGATACAAAACTAAAGATGCTTGTCGCATAAAAACTGTCTGAGCAGCTGGGGCTTGAAACATAAACCACACTGATTACTTTATCGCTCATGGTTTCTTCTAGTGACAGGATATCGAACGTCCAGTCTTTGCCAAAGGCTTCATTTACCGTAATAAAATCATCTCGGCTTTCATAAAATTCACGCTTGTCGGCCATAATACTTTCAGATTTTCATGGAGTAATGCTTCACAGCCAACGTAATTGCCTTGGCTGAACTTAGTCCAAAGCTCTTTTACTATTTCTGTATTTTTCATGCACAAATCCTTTTCTTATGATGCCGAAAATCAGCTAACGCCGCATTAAGGGGTGAACAACGCATTTCCCCCCAACTAAACCATTGTGCCGTAAACACTTAAGTTAATTCAAACCAAAACTGCCAAGCGTTGTGAATCCCTCTTGAATGCTTTGTTAGTTGCCAAACCCAAGGCTTGGGTTTGGAGTTTATTACCGTTTTTGATTTTACGTGCTTTGAAAAACTCAAATCAGGCGTAGTTTTAAAGCGACTGTCAATGAAACCACTTGGAACAGATAGCGACGTAGAAAACGGACTTACAACACCAAAAAGCTCTTTTGAAAAGACAATATCACCGAGCTGCTTTTCAGCAAGTGAATCGGTTTCTGAAACAGAAAATCCAACCACAAAAGAAACCTGACAACGATTTCCACAAACCCGAATAATTAAAAATTGAAATACGAAAACCTAGCCAAAAAACACACGGACATTAGGCCTAAATATTTTTGTTTTAGCTGCGTTTTTCTCGTTGGCAACTAACGCCCGCCTAAGGGGCTGGCAATGCATAACACTAAACTTAAACACAACAACCGTAACCACCGCGGCTCAATGGGACTGGAAACGCCACGCGTTGACAGTCCCTCTTGAGGCGTTTGTTATGAGCAGCGAGCTAAAGGTTGCTAGATTTCTTTTAACACTCGTGCAGGGTTGCCACCAATGACAACATTGCTACCAAAACTCTTTGTTACAACGGCTCCCGAGGCAACAACAACATTGTCACCTAACGTTACTCCTGGGTTGATCGTTGCATGACCTCCAATCCAACAGTTGTTACCTATTCTAATTGGCTTTCCAAACTCTAACCCACTGTTTCTCTGAATCGGATCGATTGGATGAGTTGCAGTATAAATTCCAACCTGTGGTGCTATAAAACAGTTATCGCCAATACGAACTTCCGCTACGTCCAAAATGACACAGCCAAAATTGGCATAGAAATTCTCACCAACGTGTATATTCAGCCCGTAATCGCAGTTGAAGGTAGATTCAATGTGAATGCTATTTCCAGTAGAACCCAACAAGGATTTGATTATCTCTACTCTTTTCTCTAGGCAACTTACACTTGTTTGATTTAGCTTCTCTGTGAGTAAACGAGCCTCAAGACGCAGCTTGACGAGCTCTGCGTCACTCGGGTCGTAATACTCACCAGAGAGCATTTTTTCTCTTTCTGACATATACAACTCAGTTCTAAATTTTAATGCTGCTCATAACGCCCGCCTAAGGGGCTGGCAACGCATAACACCAAACTCAAACACAACAACCGTAACCACCGCGGCTCAATGGGACTGGAAACGCCGCGCGTTGACAGTCCCTCTTGAGGCGTTTGTTAGGGCAATCTAAACTCTGACGCCTCGTCTATCGCTTGCTCAAGACGGATAATATAGTTCTGTAATGTATCAATTATTGATTTGATTAATAACATCCCAATGTACAACCCCCCTAGAAATGATAGAGCCCAAATCTGGGCGAGATTTAACGTGTTATTTTCTATTTTTGGTAGTTGCGTATATGTGTAATACAACATGAACAAAGCAGGAAAAACCCCCAGTTTATCCATAGCTCCAACTAGAAAGCTCGCTCGCCCCGTTAGAAATGCAATGTGCTTTTCAAATAAACATTTCACATACTTTAATGACTCAACTTTATATTTCGCAAGTTCATGAACCAACCCAGAAGATGACTCGTTGTTAATTTTAATGGCATTCAACACACTACGCTTAGCTGAAAATATGAATGTAAACGCCCCTACTGCCGTTGATAAAACATACGCGAAAACAAATAGATAACATAGGATAAGAAAATATATTGAATAACCCTTACATCCTAAAAACAAAAGAATTATTGCTGTCACCAAAGATAAGATCGCCAATAATAATGACCATTTTTCAAAGGAAGACTCAAATAAATAAATTCTCCATGATCTAAATTTTGCTTCTCTGGTAATAAACAAGTCAATTATTTCATTAACCTCTGAACTCATACTCTCCTCGAATGCCCTAACGCCCGCCTAAGGGGCTGGCAACGCATACCACTAAACTCAAACATAACAACCGTAACCACTGCGGCTCATTGGGACTGGAAACGCCACGCGTTGACAGTCCCTCTTGAGGCGTTTGTTAGCTTCGTAGCCTATTGTTTAGCGATAACTTTTTAAACACATATTTACTTGAAAACCATTTTAAGCAAAAGCATCAAGCAAACACACGTCCAACGCCAAAAGCTGTGAAGTGAGCTGCCAAAACTCACAGCGATCAAGGTTGAGTTGGCCACTTACAGAATCCACATCAAAGAAAGCGCGATTTCAGTGACGATGCTGCCTTTTGTGAAACCAAGCTGGCCGTGTTGAACATCCAACAACTTTGAAGTATCGAGACTTGTTGGCTTTCAGCAACTTTGAAACTGCTGAACATTCAACACTTTCTACCAAATCAGCATCAGGAAAACTCAAAAGCCAAATAGTGACATTTGAATGCTAGAAGCTGAATTTTTAGGACAATTAAACCCAGATTTCGATGATTTTCGTCTCAAGAAGCTAACGCCGCGTTAAGGGGTGAATGCCGCCTAAACCAAGCTTCTGCAAACCACTTTCACCACCAAAACTCACTGTAAACCAAAAATGCCACGCGGCATGAATCCCGCTTAAACGCCTTGTTATGTTTAAGACTCGAACGGTTAAGTTTTACGACACCAAGAGCTTAACTCGACTTAACTTTGAAAACCAAAACCAGACGCTAAAAAGCTGAATTAACTCATAAATTTGATTCTAATGATTTTGAGTTTTAGCGTGAGAAGCCGAAAACTGGAGTTGAAACTTTGAAACAAAGACGCTTTATTCGATTCCCAAATGCACTGAGCTTTAATGAGGCAACTCTCAGAATTTTTCGCGCCCAAGAATTGGAGTCCAGAAAACAGCGCCCAATGAGGTTAACTTGCCGACAAGACCAAAATTAGAAAGCCGAGAATGAAAGGAAGAGATGCAACCAACTGATTTTACGTGATTAAACATAACGCCCGCCTAAGGGGCTGGCAACGCATTAACACTAAACTCAAACACAATAACCGTAACCACCGCAGTTCATTGGGACTGGGAGCGCCGCGCGTTGACAGTCCCTCTTGAGGCGTTTGTTAGCTGATCAATACACCTTACTTAAGTTTCTACGCCATTCTGGCTGCTTATCTTGAAATGCCCAATAGGTTTCCATATTGGTGATAACACCTGATGCAAAACTAAAGATGCTTGTTGCATAAAAACTGTCTGGACAGTTGGGGCTTGAAACATGAACAACACTGATTACTTTATCGCTCATGGTTTCTTCCAGTGACAGGATATCGAACGTCCAGTCTTTGCCAAAGGCTTCATTTACCGTAATAAAATCATCCCGGCCTTCATAATATTCACGACTTGTCGGCCATAATACTTTCAGATTTTCATGGAGTAATGCTTCACAGCCAACGTAATTGCCTTGGCTGAACTTAGTCCAAAGCTCTTTTACTATTTCTGTATTTTTCATGCACAAATCCTTTTCTTATGATGCCGAAAATCAGCTAACGCCCGCCTAAGGGGCTGGCAACGCATTACACTAGACTCAAACACAACAACCGAAACCACCGCGGCTCATTGGGACTGGAAACGCTACGCGTTGACAGTCCCTCTTGAGGCGTTTGTTATGCGTTTTGTCCACGAATAGCAAATATTTCCTTAAGTACATTTTTCCCTTCTGGCCCAAACACATATGCACCATCACCTTTACTTTGAATTACATCATGAGCTTCTAGAAATGCTAAATCTCTTGGAGAAATCTTTTCATCAGTATGAGCACCAGTCCAACCAGCTTGGATGTACTCTAAAACTGTATCAAATGACTCGGACAAACTCGGATTTTCGATAATTTGCAAAACTAGCTCTCGATTATTATTTTTAAGAGATTGTGTGCTTGCAGTATTTTCACTGTTTCTAATTTTGATTGGTTGTTCTTGCTCTGAAGACTCTAATTGGATTCTAAGCTGCTTAATTTCAATATCCTTATTTTCTATTGTGCTATTTAGCATATTAGACATATTTTCCATTTGACGCCTGATTTCAATTGATTGCTCAAGAGTAAGTAGTGATTTCATTTCAATTGAGTTTCGCGTATCAACTTTCTACTTATGAAAACGTAAATGAAGCCAGTAAAATCCATTACTTACAAATGGCATTATGGTTAAAAAGAAAATTGTCGAAATAATAGGCTTGTAAAGCAAATCGCTTAGGTTCAGAGCATAGGTTTCTATCCATTTGAGTTTATGAAACGCTAACTCATTTTCACTAACAAATAGCGTTACATATAATATTTTCCAATTCCAAATAACCCAAGCCACTATAAACGTACCATACAATGGACTTGACACTCGTTCATATAAAACCGAGTTAAACGATTTTTTAAATTCTTCTAGCAATTTTCACCTCGCAAAATGTGCATTAACGCATAACGCCATGTTAAGGGATGAGCGACGCAATACCGATGTTGCTGCAACCATCTTAAACACAAAAATCAACGCATAGCGAAAATGCCACGCGTTGCGAATCCCTCTTGAACATTTTGTTAGTTTGAAAATTCAACTGGTTGATTTTACGTTCTTTTAAACTTCGAAAACAACAAACAGAGTCGAATAAATGCCCGGAATTCACAGAACTAGAGGAGAAATCACTATGTACAACAATACCATTATGAGACTTTAACTGAACTCACCAGTACTGAATTTAATGACTTAAATCACGAGTACTCGCGTTTAGTAAACACCTAGCGTTATATACAGTTTGAATTTGGCATAAGCTTCCTCTAGTTCACGAAACTCACGCAAAGAACAATGCGAAAAAGCAGCACTTCCCTCTATACGATCTAAGGTATGTTTAATTTTTCCTCGTTTAGCTTGATCGATAGTTTTTGCCAAAGAGATTGAGAGAGCATTAACTGACTTGTTTGATATATTTAATTCGAGCTGCTCTTCAAGCTCCAAAGCCAATTCCATTGCTTTTCCAGAGGATATGTAAGTCATCCTTTCAAACTAACGCCCGCCTAAGGGGCTGGCAACGCATACAACTAAACTCAACCACAACAACCGAAACCACCGCGGCTCAATGGGACTGGAAACGCCACGCGTTGACAGTCCCTCTTGAGGCGTTTGTTAGCTTCGTAGCCTATTGTTTCAAAATGACTTTTAACCATTTTTCTTGAAAGGTATTTTACGCAAAAGCATCACACAAACACACGTCCAACGCCAAAAGCTGTGAA
>NZ_AOMO01000086.1 GCF_000338875.1 Vibrio mimicus CAIM 602
TTTTTCTTCAGATGACGGTTCAACAAATGCTTCTGGTGCATTTTCAAAGTGCATGATTCCAATCTGATAATTTAGACGCAAGAGTGAGTCTAAATCTGACGCTTCAGCCGATCTAATTTTCATTTTCGTCCTCTGAATTTGATATGTAAACTAACGCCCGCCTAAGGGGCTGGCAACGCTTAACACTAAGCTCAAACACAACAACTGTAACCACCGCAGCTCAATGGGACTGGAAACGCCGCGCGTTGACAGTCCCTCTTGAGGCGTTTGTTAACTGGCCAGTGTTTATGATTTTCACTGCACTTTTAACCAACACAAAGAAGATTACTCTACTCTTCGTTTGGTGTTTTCACATCTCGGGCTGGTTTTCTGAGCATGAAAAATCCGCAAGCTTCACGCGTTGCAGTCGTAGGTTGTTCCCAAGCACCACAAAGATCCTTGAGATTATTTTTAGCTCTTTCGAAATGACGGCATTGCCCACAACGAAACATTTGCAAACTCCTTTTACTCAGATGCTTTTGGCATTTCCATTTTGCCAGTTAACGCCCGCCTAAGGGGCTGGCAACGCATTACCAATAAACTTAAACACACCAACTGTAACCACCGCGGCTCACTGGGACTGGAAACGCCACGCGTTGACAGTCCCTCTTGAGGCGTTTGTTAGTTGCACAATGCACACTGAATTTTTTGTTTATTTTCAGTGATATATTCTATGTCATTCAGATAAGCTTGAAGATGACCTTGCTCTATGTTTTCAGCAAAGGATTCATTGCCATTTTCGGCTTCACTACGCATGAAAGATACTAAAGCCTGTAATCGCTGAACCATAGCATCGGCTAATTGCTCTCTTTCTGATTCAGTTGTGCCGTAACTGTCACAGAACAACTTAGCTCTAACCACCTGCTCTGAGATTGTCCCTAGCTTATCATTGCTATCAGTTTTGAAAGGAGACCAACAATAAACTGAATATGCAAGGTCCCATATTCTAGGTGCTGGGTGCGCTGTATCGAAGTCAAACACACCAACAACTGTATTTTCTAATAGGGCAACATTGTATGGGGTAAAGTCACCATGACAGATAACCTCAAATGGTTCTCTCGGGTCTAACATCCATCGGTGTGCATTGACATCGAGTTGCTCCAAGAGTGAAGCTGTTGAGTCATGTATTTTTCGTAGTAATTTACCCGCTGACATGAGTGCATCATTTGTTGCGATTGCGCCAACTAGCGGATAATTGTAGGTATTACCTGCGACAAAACTTAAGATTTCTTGGTTTTGATTAACCCCTAGAAACCTGGGGATTTCGTCTACCTTTGCTCGCTCAAGATGCTTCAAAATAAGATGAATTGTAGAACTCCATGGCTGAAGAGGTCGATAGACGACTTCACCATCTCGATATATTGCAGATTCTCTTCCGCCTGATAATTCTTCCACTATACCTCCCTGTGCAACTAACGCCCGCCTAAGGGGCTGGCAACGCATTACACTAAACTCAATCACAACAACCGTAACCACCGCAGCTCATTGGGATTGGAAACGCCACGCGTTGACAGTCCCTCTTGAGGCGTTTGTTATGCGCAACTCACCGTAACTTCATAATTACGTTCAACATTAGCGGAAACTTTACCCCACGTAGAAGATTTAACTCTTAGCTGATGCTTATCAAAAGCAGCTTGATCTCTAAACTCTTCATACACATCGAATCGATATGGGTTTTCTTCGTTTTGCGTGACTTCAAAAATCAGACAACCATCTTCTAATCTCGTGAGACGAACATGATTGTCTAGCTCATTGATAACCACAGTTAGCTCTGCTTTTGGCACAACAATGAAGCCTTTTAGAATTACCTTGCTCAATTTCTATCCTTTTAAATTTTGCAAATGTAGCTGATTTTTTATGTTAGGCGCATAACGCCCGCCTAAGGGGCTGGCAACGCATACAACTAAACTCAAACACAACAACCGTAACCACTGCAGCTCATTGGGACTGAAAACGCCACGCGTTGACAGTCCCTCTTGAGGCGTTTGTTATAACACAGTTTCACACATCATGTTCCGTGAGCAATTGACGACAGTTACGAACTGTTAGAACGCGGATTTCGTGGCTCAAACTATAAATAATGCGGTAATGACCAAAAATTATTTCACGGTAGTTCGTATGAGGCATTTCAGGAACCATGCGGCCCATTTCTGGCATTGAGCCGAGCAATTCCGTTTTGTCGAACACTTCATTCACCCACTTTTCTGCAGCTGATAGGTTATCCAAAGCAATAAACTCTGCGGCATCACCCAGTTTTTGTAACGCTAGAGGTGACCAAACTACTTTCATTTGATGATGCGTCCCAGAACTTGTGAACGAGCATCTTCGTTTGATACACCTAAACCTGCTGCCAATTGAGCTTCTGCAGTACGCATTTCTTCGAGTAATTCGATTTTCTCTTGCATTGCTTCATACTCCGCAACGTCAAGAACAACGGCTACACCTTTACCTCGTTGTGTAATAACCAATGGTCGACGAGTCTCATTGATCTGTTTTATAAATGATGCAACGCCAGCACGGAACTCAGATAAAGGCTGAATATCTTGATCAAGGTGAATACGGCTCATAATGAACTCCATTTAGTACGATTTAACGTACAAATAGTAGTTCAATTGAGATTGATGAGCAAGGAATCGATTCTGTGTTATAACGCCGCGTTAAGGGGTGAATGCCGCCTAAACCAAGCTTCCGCAGACCACTTTCACCACCAAAACTCACTGCAAACCAAAAATGCCACGCGGCATGAATCCCGCTTAAACGCCTTGTTATGCTTAAGCTTCAATGGCTTACGTTTTACTAAAAACAAGATTAACTCGACTTTGATTTACAAACAAAAACCAAAACGTAGAAAACCGAAATGACTCATAGTTTTGATGATCAGACTCGGGATTTTGGCAAATCTAGTTTGAAGTTTGAAACCTAGAAA
>NZ_AOMO01000087.1 GCF_000338875.1 Vibrio mimicus CAIM 602
TATTGCCTTGTCGTGAATATGATACGGCATGATTATTTTGGTACTAGCTTTGCAAGATATATCAATCACATGTATGAGTTAATAATAGAGATTTATCCGTGGGCAAAAAGAACAAAGAGTCTCAATCAGAGAAAAATGTACACACCCTGAAATCACTTTATGAAATAAGTGTCGAAACAAGAAATTTTGAAATCAATCAGTTAATTCAACGAAATAACTTCTTTATGCTTTTCCAAGGTGTTCTATTAGCAGCAGTTATGCAAACTGAAGCTAGTAAACCTTATGTGGAGGTTATAATTTGTCTTACTGGTATCATGATTTCTTACTACCAACTTCATATGGCATCTGGTGCAAAGTATTGGCAAGAATGGTGGGAAAGTCGTGTAGACCATTTTGAGAATTTATTGTGTGAAAATATTAAGAAGTCAGAAGACAGAGAAGCACATCAACTGTTTACAATAAGTAGCTCCGATGTGAATGAAATAGTTCGTGCAAGGCTAACTAAAACAAAGCGTTTTTCTTTCACGAACTTTTGCATTTTAGGTGGTTTTTCTGTTGGTCGAGCACCAATCAAAGTTAGTTTATTTTTGCTGCTTACATGGGTTTCATTGTTATTTCTGTCGATCGACTTTAGTGCGATGCCAACGTTGGAACTGGAAAAAATATTCTCAGGTTTTTATTTCACACCAAGCGAACAGTAAGCTGCGTATTCATAACAAACGCCTCAAGAGGGACTGTCAACGCGCGGCGTTTCCAGTCCCATTGAGCCGCGGTGGTTTAAGTTGTTGTGTTTGAGTTTAGTGGTAGTGCGTTGCCAGCCCCTTAGGCGGGCGTTATGTGCCTGAGTGAGTTAGGAGTCATTTGTGAAATGAGTAT
>NZ_AOMO01000088.1 GCF_000338875.1 Vibrio mimicus CAIM 602
ATGGCTAAAGGTAGAAAAAAGCAAACCGCCGAAACACGCGCCAACAGTGCGCTGGGCTTATCTTGGCTTAGGGAAATTAGCTGGGTGGCACGATAGTAAACGAACAGGAATAGTGGGCTGGGAGCGACTTTGGGAAGGATGGTTCAAACTACAAACCATCCTTGAAGGTTACGAGCTTGCAATGTCTCTTGAGCATGAAATGTGATCAAGAGACAGGCTTTGTGCGGCTTTTTTGTTCACTTGAGATCCCTCTCAAATGGCTGTAGTATTTCGTCCCGTTTTTCTGATGCCCAAACTGGAGTTTCACCATGCTGAACATCAACTCTGATGCAAAATTAAAAGATCTGCTCGAATTCCCATGCTCCTTTACTTACAAAGTAATGGGATATGCCAAGCCTGAGCTGCCAGAACTGGTGTTGGAAGTGATTCAACGTCATGCTCCAGGTGATTACAGCCCACGTGTTAAACCAAGTGCGAAAGGAAACTACCACTCCGTTTCAGTGACGATCCACGCCACCTCAATCGAGCAAGTTGAGATTCTCTATAAAGAGTTAGGTGAAATCGATATCGTGCGCATGGTTCTGTAAACCACGTTATTATTTTATTTATTAAAATTTTTTTGAAAGCAGCTCAGGCTGCTTTTTCTTTATTTTTCATAAAATTAATAAAACCATCTTGTTATCGGGGTCAAAAAGATTCCCCGCATGTGTAGTTCATTACTGGCAAGCAGTTTATAATCGAAAAACTTTATATATATCTGGCGGATGGCAATAATGGAAAACCAGCTATTGGTGAGACGCCTAGGCAGACGGGATTACACTCCGGTTTGGCAGGCAATGCATCAATTCACTGATCAACGTGATTCTACGACACGTGATGAAGTGTGGCTTGTCGAACACAACCCTGTATTTACTCAAGGGCAAGCAGGCAAAGCTGAGCATCTCCTCAATACTGGAGATATTCCTGTCGTGCAAAGTGACCGTGGTGGACAAGTGACCTACCATGGCCCTGGTCAGTTAGTGGCTTACTTTTTAATTGACCTGCGACGTAAGCACCTTGGTGTACGAGAGTTGGTCACTCATATTGAAAACTTAGTCATTAATACCTTAAAACACTACCAGATTGACTCTGCAGCGCGACATGATGCGCCGGGCGTTTACGTACAAGATAAGAAAATCTGTTCTTTGGGACTGCGTATCCGTAAAGGATGCTCTTTCCACGGGCTGGCACTCAATATTCAGATGGATCTTACCCCTTTTCTGCGCATTAACCCCTGTGGTTACGCCGGGATGGAGATGGTTCAATTGAGCGACTTATATGGCCCAATAGGGATTGAACAGGTTGAACAAGCATTAATCCAAGAACTCGTTACCCTACTGGACTACGAGCAAGTCGAATTCAGCACAGAAGCATACAATCATGAGTAAACCAATTCAGATGGAACGCGGTGTTAAGTACCGCGATGCCGACAAAATGGCACTGATTCCGGTAAAAAACATGCCAACAGAACAAAAAGAAGTTCTGCGCAAACCAGAATGGATGAAGATCAAACTGCCTGCAGATAGCCAGCGCATCCAAGACATCAAAGCCGCCATGCGTAAAAACAACCTTCACTCTGTCTGTGAAGAGGCCTCTTGCCCTAACTTGGCAGAGTGTTTTAACCATGGTACCGCGACCTTCATGATCTTAGGTGCCATCTGTACTCGTCGCTGCCCTTTCTGTGACGTCGCCCATGGCCGCCCGAATGCACCAGAAACGGAAGAGCCGAAGAAACTCGCGCAAACCATTCACGACATGAAACTCAAATACGTGGTAATTACATCAGTTGACCGTGATGACTTGCGTGACGGTGGCGCACAACATTTCGCAGATTGTAATCGCGAAATTCGTGCTTTAAACCCGAACATCAGAATCGAAACTCTGGTGCCAGATTTCCGTGGTCGTATGGAAGTGGCACTGGAAGCTCTTAAAGACAATCCACCAGATGTGTTCAACCACAATCTGGAAACAGCACCACGCCTGTACCGTAAAGTACGTCCAGGAGCAAACTACAAGTGGTCTTTAGAACTGCTGCGTCAATTCAAAGAACAGCATCCTAACGTACCGACTAAATCAGGCTTAATGATGGGCTTAGGCGAAACCAAAGAAGAGATCGTCGAAGTTTTAAAAGATTTGCGTGCACACGGCGTGACAATGCTAACTCTTGGCCAATACTTGGCTCCAAGTCGTCACCATTTGCCTGTTGAGCGCTATGTACCACCTTCAGAATTTGATGAACTGAAAGAGATCGCCCTAGAGCTCGGCTTTACTCACGCAGCCTGTGGCCCGTTTGTTCGCTCTTCTTATCATGCCGATTTGCAAGCCAAAGGTTTAGAAGTCAAGTAAGCCTGCATATTCTCTATCAAGCCAGCCTATTTGCTGGCTTGATACATTATCCCGGATGAGATCCTCCGCCATAATCTAACCTCATCAGCTTTTTAACCTTGAATCCTGTGCTTGGGTTCTATAGGCTTACGTTAAGTTTCGATTACTTTTCGCTCACGATTTCCATCGTGCTTTTGAGTGAATACTGACAACAAGGAAAAATAATAATGAATCGTATCGGCTTACTCGCCCTCACAGCCGCGGCGCTTTTGGCAGGTTGTTCATCCAACACACAACAAGATAACTATCGCGAAGCCTCTTTTGAGTTGTGTAATACCGAAGTGAACATTTACTCGGTCAGTGATGACGGCCAAGTGCGTATCGTGTGTGCAGATGGAGCCAAGTTTGCGCTCAAAACAGAGAAAACCCTCGATATCATGCGTGATATCAACGTGGACTACTGTGATGGTGAAGGCCTAGGTAAATTTACCGAAAGCAACAAGTACTACATGTTCAAGTGCAAATCCGGCACTATGATCAGTGTGAGTAAATAAGCGGTCACTGAACTATATTCCAATAAAAAAGCCTGCGGATTTCGCAGGCTTTTTTGTCACGACGACCCAACTGACTAAAGTTGCAACTATTGAGCTGCAACTTCAACTTGTTCAGGTCTGAGCGCTTAAGCGTAAACAGGCAGACGTTTACAGATTGCTAATACTTTTTGCTTAGTCGCTTCGATAACACCTTGGTCGTTGATATTGTCTAGAACATCACACATCCAGTTAGCGAGATCTTTTGCATCTTGCTCAGTGAAACCACGACGAGTGATCGCAGGAGTACCCACACGAATACCAGAAGTCACAAATGGGCTACGTGGATCATTAGGCACTGAGTTTTTGTTCACTGTGATGTTTGCTGCACCAAGTGCCGCATCCGCATCTTTACCTGTGATATTTTTATCAATGAGATCAACCAAGAAGAGATGGTTTTCAGTGCTGTTAGACACGATCTTGTAACCACGCTCTTGGAACTGTGCCACCATAGCCTTCGCATTTTGCACAACACGTGCTTGGTAAGCTTTGAACTCAGGCTCCATTGCTTCTTTAAACGCAACGGCTTTAGCAGCAATTACGTGCATCAAAGGACCACCTTGGCCACCAGGGAACACCGCTGAGTTCAGTTTCTTGTACATCTCTTCGCCAGCGTTTGACAGGATCAAACCACCACGTGGACCAGCCAGAGTTTTGTGCGTGGTCGTAGTCACAACGTGTGCGAAAGGCACTGGGCTTGGATAAACACCCGCAGCAATCAAACCTGCAACGTGCGCCATATCGACAAATAGGTAAGCACCTACTTTGTCTGCGATTTCGCGCATGCGTTTCCAATCAACAATTTGTGAATAGGCAGAGAAACCACCGATGATCATCTTTGGCTTGTGCTCAAAGGCCAACGCTTCCATTTCGTCGTAGTTGATTTGGCCAGCTTCATCGATGCCGTAAGGAATCACATTGTAGTGCTTACCAGAGAAGTTCACTGGTGAACCGTGAGTCAAGTGACCGCCGTGCGCAAGGCTCATACCCAAAACGGTATCACCTGGGTTTAGCAGCGCCATGTACACTGCACTGTTCGCTTGAGAACCAGAGTGAGGTTGAACGTTCGCGTATTCACAGCCAAACAGTTGGCAAGCACGGTCGATAGCCAAAGCTTCTGCTTTATCCACATACTCACAACCACCGTAGTAACGCTTGCCTGGGTAACCTTCGGCGTACTTGTTAGTTAGTTGAGAACCTTGAGCTTGCATTACACGCGGGCTGGTGTAGTTTTCTGAAGCAATAAGTTCAATATGTTCTTCTTGACGAAGCGTCTCTTCCTGAATGGCAGCGTAAAGCTCCGGATCATAATCAGCGATGTTCATATCACGCTTAAGCATCTGTATCTCCTGACTCAGATTGACTGAAATTGCAAAAAAACCACACAATGACTCAACGCAAACGTTTTCGTCATCACTTTATGGCGCGCATTCTACATAATTTGATCTTTATCATAAAGCCCAAATTCACGAATTTATCATGCAGTTTTTTCATAACCACTAAGACAGCTTTCATATTGATGGCATAAACGACGCCTAAACAACAAACTGTCAATTTTTTGCTTTACACCCTGTAAAGCGGATGTGACATAGGTTTACCTCAATTTTTCATCCCTAGCTACCGAAAATATCGGCTTTTCATTAACATCCGCGCCATTCTCTTCCTTGATAACCTAATTTATGGAAAAACATTCACACAAAGAAGACTGGATCGCGATTCTTACTGGGACATTTCTTGTCGCACAGGGCGTCTATTTTCTACAAGCAGGACACTTATTGACGGGGGGAACTACTGGATTAGCCCTTTTGATGACCAAATTCACACCACTGACTTTTGGTGTGCTCTATTTTCTGTCGAACTGTCCGTTTTATTTGCTGGCTTGGAAACGATTTGGTGCTCGTTTTGCTTTCAACAGCGCAATCTCTGGTGCTTTAGTGTCACTGTTTGCTGATCATTTAGCGCTGTTGATTACGCTTGAAAAAGTGAACACCATCTATTGTGCGGTGGCTGGCGGAGTTTTGATGGGATTGGGAATGTTGATTTTATTTCGCCATCGTTCAAGCTTGGGTGGCTTTAACGTGCTGTGCCTGTTTATTCAAGACAAATTTGGTATTTCGGTTGGCAAAAGTCAGATGGCTATTGACGGCTTTATTCTGCTTGCCTCATTTTTCTTCGTCTCTCCACTGACAATTGGTTTATCTATCCTAGGTGCCTTTTTACTCAATGTAGTATTGGCAATGAATCATAAACCAAGCCGTTACCGCGTTGTTTACTGATATTCACTGTAGATAGAGTAAAGAAGCCGTTTACTCTGAGCTTCTTTGTTTTCGTTGACGTAATCCTGCCAATAACGTGTTAATCAAGCTTGCGATGGTCACCCCCATTAAGCTCGCTAAGATGTCCAGCACCGAAAAAGTACGTAGCGGAGAAAATGCCTGCATCCCTTCATCAATCAGGCAGCAAAATGCCACCAGCGCACCTGTTATCAGTACGACTTTGTAATTACTGCTGGTTGCAGATAGCACGCGATACAGTGCCAATGTCAAAAATAACGCTAATAGACCATGCAAATGCGTATCTCCGCCTACCACTGTTTCTAATTGGTAAACGTAATCTGCATGAAATCCTGATGATTTAAGCCAAGACGCCAAGGCGGTAGATAACGCCAACAAGCTGAATAACGCCACGGAAACCGGGCGTTGCTGACAGATTTGACGGCCTATTTTAAGACTGAGTTGCAAATATTGATCTCTAATTTTGGCTCACGGCGTAATGCTAAAACGCAAGCCAGTTTAAATTGGTCGGTCGATTTTAGGTATTCCGCTAAAGTGTGTCGACTGTTTTTCCCGTACAAACCACGAGCGAGATGTTCAATCACCAACCACTTTTGCTCACTATTCCACAACTTCCATTTTGCTAAACCAACTTGTGAAATCGCGATATTTACTGCAGGCGTATAAGGCCCATACTGCGCGGCTTTAGTTAAGTATTCACCCAGTTCAGTGATCTCTTGCCCATCACGATGAAGCTGAGCTTCTATTTTTAATAGCTCAGCCCAAGTATCTGGCCACATCGGTCGGCGTTGTGCACTTTCAAGATATGTTGCTTTTGCCGTTGTTAAGGCCTGATCCGCTTCTTGACCCGTTGATAAGAAAGCCCGCCACTGCCAGATCCTCGCGGCTAAAAAATAGTATTGAGGATGATCTGGATTGTGGTTAATAGCCTGTTGAATGGCGACATGGGCCTCTTCTACGGCAGGCATACTGGCTGGAGTATGATTCCAAGCCAGTAGTTCTTTTTCTGCTGCTAAAGCATATAAAGAAGCAATCCCTTGCTGAAAGGCAAAATAGATCACTAACAATGCAGAAGCAGCAACACAGGCTCTCCAACCAACCTGAAAAGCGGTATTCACTGTACTGAGCCCGGCTTATTATCTTCTCCGTAATAAGCCTGATAATGATAGTAACCGCTGTAACGTGAAGCCTTCTTAGCATTGAGTCGGTTGAGAATCACGCCATCAATTCGGCTGCCTTGCTGAGTCAGTTTACCCACCACTTCACGTACAACAGGGGTTCGAGTATGGTTCGCATCAATCACCAAAATCACTGAATCGACATGTTGCGCCAACATGAAGCTATCACTCACCGCTAGACATGGTGGTGTATCAATCACAATCCGTTGATATCGAGTTCTTAAATCCGATAACAGCTCACTAAATTTAGCTGATGACAGCAATTCCAATGGGTTGGAAGTATAAACACCAGCCGTAAGCACATCGAGCCCAGATTGCTCGTCGTGGTAGATGCAATCCTCTAGCTTCTGCGTACCGGTCAACAGGTTGGTCACACCCGATTGCGAGCCTGAAATTCCAAAACGATGAGCGATCGCCGGTTTGCGTAAATCGCAATCGATAAGCAAAGTCTTTTCCATCTGAGCTAGAGATAACGCTAGGTTAATGCTAGCGGTTGTTTTCCCCTCCCCCGGCAAACAAGAAGTGAGCATCACAACATGCTGTTCTTGATTAACATGCGCCAATAAATAGCTCGTTCGTATGGTTCGTACCGCTTCGGTCAATTCACGCAATTTTTCATCAAAATAAGCCTTCGCATCTAACTTGCCACGACGTTGACGGATGGCAGGTACAACCCCAAGCAAACTCAACGCAAGCTGCTTCTCCACTTGTTTGATGTCAGCAAAGGTGTCAGACATCGCATCGGCAATAAACGCTACCACGCAAGCAAAACCAAACGACGCCACAAATGCCAGTAGCACAATCAATTTCTTATTTGGCTTACTAGGCGTTAATGGAGCTGTTGCTTGATCGGTAAAACGAGCAATCGTGGTATTAAAGTCACCGGAAGCACTTGTCTCTTTCTGACGCGCTAAGAACAAATCAAACAATTCACGGTTAGTTTGTACTTCGCGCTTTAGCTCTGAATACTTGGCATTCTTCACGGTCAGAGTTTGGAATTCTGATTTACGTTGGTTGAACTCCGTTTGTAATGAGCGTTCAGCTTGTTTAGCCGCTTGTAACTCATTATTGATACCGTTCAATAGCTGCTTAAGTTCAGAGCGCAGGTTTTTACGCACAGCTTCCAACTGAGCGGCGGCCGATTTCAATTTCGGATGTTTCGGACCATAACGCTTCGAAAATTCTGAAACTTTACGTTCTGCATCCACTTCCGCCACTTTCAAATCACGAATGGTCGGGTGGTTAGATATTTCAGGAATCGAAGATAATGCCGTCAAGTCACTATCATTTTTGCTATAGCTATTGGCAACCAGATACAAGGTTTCAGCAGCAACGCGACGATCGCGCGCTTTGTTCATCTGCGATGTTAGCTCTTCCAATTCTTGCGTTGCTAACCCTTCAACCCCTTGTACATCCACCAGTCCTTCAGCTTGTAGAAAGGCTTGCAGTTGCGTTTCCGACTCACGCATTTTTTCGCGCAACTCACCCATTCGGTTGTTCAACCAAGTATTGGCTTTTAATTCCACTTCTAATTTGGCATCAAGATGGCTATCCATATAAACCCGCGCGATTTCATTCGCAATATCTGCCGCCAACTTGGGGTTACCCGCTGTGTAGTAGATATTAACCAATTGGGTTTTACGGATTGGACTAATGTTCATGCCATTTTTGAACTTATACAGAATCAATCGACTATTGCGATACGCCTCTTGTTCGGCATCAGGTACCACTTCCTGTTGCTTAAATGCCTTGAGAAAAGGCATCCATTCCAACAACTGATTAGTGAGGCCAGAAGATTGATTCTCCTTTTGAGTAGGATCGAACTCAGGATCGGTCGCCAAATCAAGACGCTGAATCACCTCTTGAGCAATCGTGTCTGATTTGAGGATCTCAATTTGGGTCAAGTAGTATTCCTGACTTTTAGTATCAAGTCCGTACACCTCTTCAATCGAAACCGCTTTCGCCTGGGTCGATTCAATCAAAATTGTTGCACGCGCCGTGTACTCAGAGCGCATCGACAGCACAAAAAGCAGAGTGATGGCTGTTACCATGATTGAAAACAGCAGGATTCGCCATTTGTAGTTGAGCAGTACATTAAAATACTGACGAATATCGATCACTTCTTCTTGAGTGAATTGTTTACCTGTCATCTCGTGTACCATTACACCCTAAAATTAAAAGAAGCTTTCAGCGACAGTCAGTATGTCACCGGGCTGAAGTTTACTGAGCAAAGTGGCTTTGACCGGCTTGGCTTCCGGATCATCGCTGCTGGAGATAAACAAATTGGTTTTGGAGGCACGTTCGGTGAACCCGCCTGCAATCGTTATCGCCTTATTGACCGTTAATCCGGGATGATAAGGATAACTCCCCGGCTTCATCACTTGGCCATTTACAAAGAAAGGACGGTATTCAAGGATTGAAACTGACACGTTTGGATTGATCAAATAACCATCCAACAAACCATCGTGAATGGAGATTTTCACTTCTTCCAAAGTTTTTCCTTTCAGGCGAATTCGACCAAGAAAGGGGTAGTCAATCACACCGTTGTCGCTCACCCGAGTTTCAAAAGAAAGCTCTGGTTCGTCATAGACTTGGATACGAATTTGATCGCCGACACCAAGTCGATAAAAATCATCGTTAGCGAAAGCCAAAGAAGGCAATAGCAATAGGCATAACAAAAAAGAGAACAAGTATTTCATAGCGGTTTACATCACACCCTGAATGGTCAGGTAATACACATTTTGACTATAACTGAGTGAATCGAGATTGGAGTCTTTCTTTTCATGACCAACCCCCACCTCTAAGGTTAACCATCGACGCAGGTCATAACTGGCACGCAAACTTGCATTAGTCGTATCATCTTCGCGATTCGATGCGGTGTAATCTTCACTCAAACGCGTTAATACCGCTTCCGTTGCCCACTTCGCATTCCAGTTATGGGACCAATTGACTTGATAGGTTGCCGCATCAATCGCATCGCCATCACCATCAGAGTCGGTTGAACGTCGGTTTGTCACCAACTGCAATGCTGAATAAGTCCGGATTAGGTAAGTCACATCGACATCCCATGATATTGAGTCAAAGTCCTTGCGGCTTGGTGCATCAAAGTCTTTCTGTTGATAGCCCAATTTCACATTACCCTGTAATTTACCCGTGGCATCCCAAGAAGTACCAAGGTAAGCAAAGTAATGATCGTTATCTTTGGTGCTTGAACCTGTTGCAATGAGATCATAGCGACGCGAATTGGCGATCACCTGCGCGATAAATGAAGTACGCGGTAAGGCTCGATAATAAAACGTTGAGTTAAAACGCAGTTCATCCCAATCCTGATATTGAGTGATATTACGGTTGTTTTGGTAGGTAAAATCCTGCCAGCCTATGTTCGTTTCGATACGACCAATCGCTTCGGTCGAACCGAAACCATAACCGAAGTTAAGGCTGTGGCTATCGTATTCGTTATAACCCAACCCAAGGGTTGTATCATTATCGCCACGCCCTTCATGCGCCAACGCTAAGTTGTATTTCAGAGCTAAGCGATGACGTGAGTTCAATTCCCATGCACTAGAGAGATCGAGAAAATGATCCGTAAAGTTATCTTGCTGGGAACTGAAGTAAGTTCCATTGCGTAGACGATAGCCTAATTCGGTCTTGTTACCCTGTGGCTCAAAAACCAAGCCAACTCCCGGTTCAATAATCGAAAATACCGAACTGTCTAATTGCTGGTTAGCTTTCGCGATGTTGTCGTTATACCCTGTTGAAAGATTGAGAAAAGGTACAATAGCGATGCCAGATTCGGTCTTAATCGGGTTTGGCGTAGGCTCTGCGACACCATACGGCGCATAAATCGCCGCCAGCGTAACCAAGCTGACGGAAAAAAGAGAAGTCACTTTCATCGGTTCCATTTATCTGCACTTACTCAAATTGATATTCACTCAAGAGTAGCACTCCCCTCTAAATGGGAGCGCCCTGAACTAATAGACGTTCTTTCCAACAAAACCTTTGAAGATGGTGAGAAAAACGATTTTGATATCGAACCACAATGACCAGCGATGGATGTAGTCAAGATCAAACTGTACCCGTTTCTCCATCTTATCGACGGTATCAGTTTCACCACGCCAACCATTGATTTGTGCCCACCCGGTAATACCGGGTTTGACTTTATGACGCAGCATGTAGCGGTTAACGATGGTTCGATATTGCTCGTTATGTGCCACCGCATGAGGTCTTGGACCAACAATGGACATAGTGCCTTGCAGCACATTGAAAAACTGAGGTAACTCATCCAATGAAGTGCGGCGGATAAAAGCCCCAAATCGAGTCACTCGAGGATCACCTTTGGTTGCTTGTTTCACTTTGCTGCCATTATCCATCACTCGCATGCTGCGAAATTTCCAGACTTGAATTGGTTTACCATCCAATCCATAGCGATTCTGTTTAAAAATGATCGGCCCCGGGGAACTGAGTTTGACCCCAAGCGCAATCGCCAATAACACTGGACTAATGAGAAGTAGAATAATGCTGCTCAGCACAAGATCCTCAAATCGTTTAACCCAGTTCAGCAGTCCATTGAATGGGGTATCAAAGATACTGAAAGCGTTCACATCACCAATCGTGTACCAACGTGAGTGCAATAAATTAAAAGTAAAAAAGTCAGGCACTATGTAGGTATTGACGGTACTGTCAGAAAAGGCATCTAGGATTTGATTGATGCGACGCTGCGCCTGCATAGGCAGTGCGATATACACATTCTGCACTTGCCCTGTTTTCGCTAAGCTTAACGCATCATTAATTGTGCCAAGGACGGGAGCTCCATCGTCTAAGCGTGAAGGTGCACGATCATCGTAGAAACCTTGCATTACAATTCCTAATTCAGGGTTATGAATGAGGTTTGCCGATAACTCTTGACCTTGCGCCGTCATACCGATAATGACCGCTTTTCGAGTATGTAATCCATTTTTGTGCATATAGTGAATGGTTGCGAAAGCAAGTACTCGCCAACCAATCAGAGCAACAAAAACGCCTGTAAACCAGCTCCCCATCACAAGCCGAGAAAACTCAATTCCAGTTTTTGAAAAATAGCCTAATAAGGTCAAACAGGCGATGGTCGCCGTCCAACAGAATGCAGTATGCATAGATAACGAACGCAGCTTTGCCGTTCGCCAGCCACTATAAATATCTAAACTTTCAGCAATATAGGAATAAAAAATCACACCAAGCAATGCAACGGAAATATATGCCATAGTGACAACATTCTGATTAACTTTAATCGCCGCATACATGATGACCAATATGAAAAAGCTATCAATTAATCGGTAGAAAAACTTACCTTGATAGTTAGTAATACGTATCCTGCCTTTTTCCTTCATGACTACATGCTCCTGACCAACGCAAGCTTTTCTCAAAGAGTAATTTTAATGTATGAATTATTTTTTAAATCCTACATCTTTATCAATAGATAAACCTGCGTCAATTGTAAGACTTACAAAAAATAAAAACCGTCTGGATAAAAACGGTTTAATATATACACCACTCACAATTCATACATCAAAACTCAATACAATCAATCAATTAAGGCAACAAGCAAAAACCAAACAAAACTTTAGTTAACTATGTTAAATATATAAATAAACCTAAAGTTTATCTTCACGAAAATTAAAAGACTAAAAAATCATGAGGTGAAATAAAACAAATGTTCATTTTTAAATTTGAACACTAATTATTGTTTTTGCGAAACAATAGTGAGTCAAATATGAGAACAAATAGAAAACTTATTAATTCAAAAATCACTTTGCTATCACCTTGGATTAGAATCACTCAAAATAATGAAGTGGATACCATCCATTATGAAACAAGTTCTATTAATAACCTTAATCAGTCTGTTCTCAGGTCACTACGCTTTAGCTGAAACTGAATTAAACACTTCAAATCCGCTCGACAGTGCCGTGTGTTCTAACGACACAGAGCTAAATGGCTATTTAAATCAATCGACAGATTTGGTTGGGACAGTATCGATTTTGATGTCAACCTGTCCTGAGAAGTCGTTGCAGATTGCTTCACTAGCAACAAATTTAAATCCACAGCTTGCTCGAGAAATCTATACCGTACTATTTCAGAATGTTCCTGCCGAGCAGCTAGTACAGCGAGCAGTAGACGCGGTGAGAAGTGTAGAGCAAGAACAGCGTGCAGATGTTGTTCAAGCCGCAATTGAAAACGCACCACAAGATCTTGCACAGGCAATTGTTGATGCAATTGCGGACGCTGGACTCATGGATCCAACTGAAATCATTATTGCCGCGATCGCCGGTGGTGCAGATCCTGGCTCTATTACTGAGCCTTCTGCTGCAGGTATTGCCACACCACCGCCTGTTGCGCTTGCTCCGGGAAACACCAATACCTTTGGTACTGGAAATGGCAACAATGGCGGCACCGCTTCGCCTAACTGATCGTAACTCTTTATATCCAAACTATTTGAAGTGGCAGACAGGATATCGCTAGATCCCCCAAACATAGCGTCAATGCGCTATTGTTTGGAGCATAGTCATCTCTATGTAACCTATAACTCTGCTTCTACGATTAAGATGGGTAAACCGCTATTTTGAGCAGACTCACTTATGCTTTTGTTCCACAAGCCTCTTCTCCTTGCCTTCTTATTGTTTGTTTTCTGGCTACCGATCCCACTTGGTAGTAATAGACCTTGGGCATGGTCACTTAATGAAATTTTCGGTGCTTGTTTGCTGATTGCTTGTTTATTCACCATCCCAGCAATTCAGTGGAAACAAGCAATCAAACGCGCACAACTCATCCTCATTCCTGTTGCATTCTTTACTCTATGGTCATGGATACAAAGTTGGCAAAGTTTAGCTCTGTCACCCGATTCTGGGCTGGTTTTTATTTCCACCATCAAGTCGCTGCACTACTTACAGGTTTGCTTGATAGCCGCGTTGTTGATAGATACCCCTCAGAAGCTAAAGATGTTGGCAACAACGATGATTGCCAGTGGTGTTTGCCAAGCTTTTTATGCAGGAGTGGTATTACTGCTCGAACTCCACACTTCCCCTGTTTTTTCGCTTCCTTTAAACCAACGGGCGTCGGGCAGTTTTGTTTACCACAATCATTTAGCAAATTTTCTCATGCTCAATCTCTGCCTTGGATTTGGCCTATTGATTGCTCAGCTAAGCCACCAAAATCAATCAGGTTGGAAAAACACATTCAAGAATTTGCTAACTATTACACTTTCCGATAAAGCCTTTATCCGTCTCGGACTCGTGATTATGGTAATCGCACTCGTGCTAACTCGTTCAAGAATGGGAAACATGGCATTTTTTGTCGCACTGAGTGTAGGGTGTGTCCTGTTATTACTGTTTTATCGACACAAGCCCAAAAGCATCTACATACTCATTGTTAGCTTGTTTATTGTTGATGCCTTCGTGGTCAGTAACTGGTTTGGTTTAGATAAAGTCCGCCAACGTTTAGCAGAAACCAGTTTACAAAGTGAGTCTCGCGATGACGTGGTTCATGACGCTATACAAGCCATTCAAGAACGCCCATTTACAGGATTTGGTAATGGTACTTTCTACTCCACATTTCCATCTTATAACCAAGGTAAAATCGCTTTATTTTACGATCATGCACACAATGATTACGTGCAATTTACCCTTGAATCCGGTCTTGTAGCCATCTGTTTATTGGGGATTATGGTTCTATTCTGTGCTTGGCGATCTTTACAGGCTTTTCGCCATCGAAGTAATGCGACCATGCGTGGTATTGGTTTAGGAAGCTTGATGGCGATCATTGGTATGCTGATGCATATGAGTGTCGACTTCCCATTACAAGCGCCTGCAACAACGCTCTACTTTCTTTTTTGTTTGTTAATGGCGAATTGGAGCATGACCCTGCCGACACCCAAACGCCGACCAGCACGTGTGACTTAATAAGGCAGAAATCAAACAAGGGGGGAACCTTCTCCCTTTTCATTCCAATAATTATCAAAATCACCAAGGTCGTGCTGCCCACTCTCCATTGAAATAACGTTTGTTTTTTTACAGATAAATCCATCGGCAAAGTTAGTGATGTTTTGTGTTATCAAGCCATTGGTACACCCAGCGTAGTCCGCTCTTCCCCGATAAACTAGACGCCATCTTCGTATAAAAAAATACCCCGAACACTCGGGGCATTTTGGTTTATCAATTTATCGTACAGAGAAAACTAACGTACTGAACAGACTAAGTTAATAAACAAATTGGAAGCCTTCGACTAACCAACCACCAGTCCAGACATTGATCTGTTTGATACGCTTACCTTGAGGCACAGTGTAAGTTTCTACTTTCTTATTGCTAGCATAGTTAGTAGAGCCTAACAGTACGGTTGAACCATTTTTCATATTGAACTTAATGGCTACTACGTGATAACCGCCCCAATTATAAAGACCAGAGGTCACTTCCACAGATTGAAGTTGATCCAATGCAATAGGTGCTCTTAATACACCACCATTAGTGCCCTCTACCGGGCCACCAACCAGATTGTTGGTTGTAGTACCAATGGCATCGATCGCGAATCCAGAACGGAGGAACATCTGATTATCAGCCGTTACAACACGTTGATATTGCTGTGTATTTGAATAACCGAAGATCGGAGACTCTCCACCGACAGCGTTACGCAAAGTGCTTGAACGGTAAGTATTGTGGCTTAACCAGCTAGGCTCTGCGTAAGTTGGAATTATCCCACTTTGACTAATGTTAGTGAGATGGAACGCATGCTGATTCCAAATACGTGTTGCGTTTTTCCAAGGTTTTGCACTATCTGCTGACTGGTAGACATAAACACCATGGTTAATCGAATATTGGCGATCAAAATCGTTCGATGCCACAATCAGTTCTGCGTTGTTATCACCTTCCAGATCAACAACAACCGGATATTCCCACAATGTCGCGGTTGAATGTGCTAAGGAAGCACGTTCTTTACCTGTCTTACCATCCAACACTCGTACACGAGCATGATCTTGAACGAGCACTTCATCGATACCATCACCATCAAAGTCATAGGCTGATACACCGATTTTGCCACTACCTGTATCATCGTTAGCTACCGACCAAACGCGCTCACCTTTGCTGTTATACATATCAACAGCAGCATAACCCGCGTACACGATACCTTTCACATCCAGATCATTGGTACCATTTTGTGTTGCTAGCTCAAACTGAACACCATCTAATAACCAACCTGCAGTCCATGCTTTAATACCTTTAATGCGGCTATCTGTAGGTACGTTAAAACGTTCAGTTTGTTTTGAGTAGGCGTAGTTTTTAGACCCCATGGAAATCACACTACCATTACTCATTCTAAAATCGAGTGCGAGCAAGTGATAACCGCCCCAGTAATACTTACCCCAAGTAAGATCAATCGCTTTGATATCTTTGACATTCACAGGCGTATTGAGATGACCTCCTGTGCCACCAACTAACGTTGAAGTCGAAGAACCAATCGCATCGATCGCATAACCAGAACGCACATAGACTTTACCATCCACCGCTAAATCGATTGAGGTCGGCTTGTTATTGGGCTGATAGCCATAAACTTTTGAGAACTCACTGGTTTCAACTGCTTTAGCTTTACCAAGGAAATTCGCTATCGCTTGTACACCACCGCCAGGGTTCGCAGTATTGTTAATTTCCCATTTGATGCTGCCATCGTGTTCTAGCACTGCGAAACGCGAATTCTCGCCAGTGGCAAACGTAGCAGGCACAGAGGCAACGATTTCAGGTTCTGCATCATTATCTAAATTCACGAGAGAAGAGAACCAAACCGCATCATTTGCTTGATATTGCCAATTGATAGCACCGTTATTCTGGAACAGCGTGCCACCAGAAAAGACTTCTTGTTGCTGATCGCCATCCACATCAACGTTGATCGATGATGGTGCCCAAGCATGATTAAATACCAAGCCAGTCTGATAGTTATATACACCGTCTGCCGCGAGGATCTCAATGCTGCCATCATTGTCTAGATCAGCCAAAGTGATATCGCCGACAATTCGCCAGCCACTCTCGGTGGTTGGGATTTGTTTTTTGATATTGCCTTGATTGTCCAAAATAGTAATGAATTGGTCACGATTATTAGCAGTGACGATTTCAACAATCCCATCACCATCCAAATCACCGATTGCTGGCGAATAACGCGCATCTGCAATGATGCCACCGTTGGCGTAATTCCAGAGTTCAGAGCCATCAATACCACTTAAAGCACGCACTAAACCGCCATTCGCGTACTTGTTCCCTTCAAACGTCACGACAACGAGATCAGCAACATCTTTCTCATCGATTTTACCGTCGCCATTATCGTCATTCAGTTGCGCCACAACTGGCGTCACCATGACTTGATTTGAGTTAGCTAAGAATGTGCTACCCTGCCAAGACCATTTGAGTTTCATGTTCAGGGCTGAACTATCCCCCTCATAAGGTACAACACGCATTGAACGTGGTTTAGAAAAGTCGAGAACTTCGCCGTTGTATGCCGTTACTGCACGCAATTGTTCATTTTTGGTTTGTCCCCCAAATACGGCAAGACGGTTGTATGAGAGGTTATCCCAATCACTAAGCATCACACCGAGACCCTGTGGCGCTTCAATATCAACTTCATGCCCGTAAATGTAAGCAGGCAGTGAATAACCCGAACGCTCACCTTCTTTCAAACAGAATCGTTCACCTGTTTGGCGGCTTACAATACAGGCTTCTGGATAGACTTCAGAAGCAAGCACACGCATTGAGCGCGGTTTGGAAAAATCTAAATAAGCGCCATTGTAGGCTTTCACATTCTTAAGATCTTCATTTCCGGTATAGCTGCTAAATACGGCGAGACGATTATAAGAAAGATTATCCCAATCACTGAGCATGACAGAGATGCCGCTAGGTGCTTGCACATCCACAGGATGAGCATAAATCCAATTAGGCAGTGAGTAACCAGAGCGCTCTCCCGCCTTTAAACAATATTTTTCGCCATTAAGACGACTGATAATACACCCTTCAGCATCATTGATCGTGGCGTGAGCAACTGTACCACTTAACGACAATAGGCCGACAGCCAGAGCAATATAATGAGATGTCATTTGGAAGACTCCCTCTACGTAGTGTTAATGCATACGACATTATTCAGACACATAAAGATATGCATCTGGTTGATTTGTTTTATTAATTATTATTTGAGACCTAGAAACTGGTATAAATTGGATTGTAAATAACAACCTGACGGAATTATCAATACGCACATTAAGTAATTCAATACGTCAAGCCTATTTGACCGCCTCAGTAATGAGACATCTCAAAGTTGAGAAGAAAAGAGGTTCGTTGAAGATATTTCTATTTTCATCAGAGTCTAAGGTATTGTGCTAATATACATTCAATATCAGAAAACCTGAGGATAATGCCTTGAATCACACTTTATGTTCACTCGCTCTACTTGGGTTTTCTATCTCAGCCGAGCCAATTTATCTTGAAGTCACAGAATTTGGCGCAATAGCGAATGATGGCATAGATGATTCAATTGCTTTTCAAAATGCACTGAATAAATTAGAACATGGTAATATTCTTGTCATTCCTTCTGGTGAATATCAGATTTGCAAGACCATTTATTTAAAAGAAAAAAATGACATCGAAATTATTGGTCTAGCAAATAGCAAGTTGAAGAAATGTTCTGGTTTTAGTGGGGAATATTTATTAAGTGTTTTTTACACACAAAATCTTAAATTGCAGGGACTTATTTTTGAAGGATTAAACGACGGGGATCAGAATCCAATATGGGGGGAACAAGGCATCTATCTAGGTAGCACCAAAGGCTCTTTAGTGACTCAAAATCAATTCCATCGATTCGGTGATGCAGCATTACGTATTACTACTGCAAGTCAGGATAACTCAGCCTCTCCGGGATCACAGTCGATCACCGTCAGTGATAATCGCTTCGAAAAATGCGCTCAAGTAACAACCACTCAAGCAACCGTCGGTACCGAGATGGCTGGTACACAAAATATCATTGTTGATAACAACCAATTTATTGGATGTAAATTAAAGCTATCGGCACGAGCTGACACTCGTGGAGCTGAAGTGAAAAATAATCTTTTTGCGCATATCAATGGTACATCAAATGAAGTTAGTTATTATTCAGATGTTTCTTATATAAACAATCGCTTCTATGATATCCATGGTTTTGCTATCAACATTTATCCAAACTCTAGAACAACAAAAATTATTCAATGGGAAAACATATCTATTATTGGAAATACCTTTGATACCATTCAGCAAGGCATACGATTACAAAGCTTCAGCAAGCATGATGACGCAAACAAGCCCATTAAAAACATTCAAGTTAAAGAAAACCATTTCTCTAACATTTATTTTGGAAGTAATATTGAAAATCAATATAAAGCAATAATCAGAACGAATACTCAGGATAAAAATGTCTCTTTCGATGGTGTGAATATAGCGAATAATCAATACCAATTAACGCCTTACAGCCAATTCACATCAATAGACACTAAAAGTACTTCAGTCACCATCAATAATAATTCTAGGTTATATGATAATATAACCGACTCAAACACCATAAAAGAATAGCTTTTAAGAAGATATTAATGGTTTTATGTTTAAAAGAATCTAGGTGCTTTCATTAGCAATTATTTAAGTAAAGTGATCACATAATATTTAGTGTAGATTTTGTATATAAAAAATGGAAGAACCACTATGTCGAGGTTCTTCCATGAATGGAGTAAGAAGAAACTACTCTGTTATTTTTTTACTACAGTAATCGACTCTTCAACTCTTTTACCTGAGACAGTGTCAACAACTTGAGTATTAATCACATACTCACCAGCAGGGTAACTTTTATCCATCAAAATACCACGTACTTTTGAATATGTAGTTGATGCTGATACAGTCATTTTTTCTCTAGAGTTAACTGGGATAATCAATCCATTCGGACCAACAGCAGTTATCCAAAATTCTACTTCAGCATCAGTTTCACGTCCGTTATGAAGCGCAATAGTAAATGGTACATATCCACCTTCACTTTCAACGCTAGCAATTTCGAACTGATTTTTTACTTCTACAGTCAAGCCATCAATATCTGGCAGGCTATTTAGCTCGATACCTTTCACAAATACTTCGTCAGCTTTGAATACTTCACCGTTTTCAGCAACAACTTGTAGCGATACTGTGTATTTACCATCAGCCATGTATTCTGGAATCCAGAAACCACGGGTTACATTCAACATGCGGCCGGTGCTTAGTGCATCTGATTCTTGCTGAGCAGTATCAACACCAACTACTGCTTTTGCAGGGAAATACATGCCTTCTGGACCTTTGACTGAAAGCCAGTACTTAAACTTAACGCTTTCACAGCTTTCATTTGCAATATCTAACTGGCTTGAAATGTAACCACCAGTACTCGCAACTTGGCTCTGGTTTAATGTAATATCCGCCTCAATAAGAGGTAGTGTTTCACAATTAACTTCTGCAAAAGAAGCCGCTGAATATAGTAATGCTAGGCATGATGCCAAACATGAATGACGTATGTTCATAATTATTCCTTGAATTTAGACAACCATTTATATAGGTATTGGTACACAACACAACTTCACAACAAGGCTAATTGATAACTATAGAAAATACATCACCCTTTTATGAAAGCATTTGTATTTATCGAAAATAAGACAAATGTAAAATATCAAATCTAATAATTAATACTTAAATTAAAACAATCATAATATTCTTTATAAATACTAAAAACCAACCAACGTTTTATCTCTCCTTCGAAGAGTTAAACTTTTCCATGATCAATAACCATGCATATTTTGTATTGGTTTTTAAATAGCGCTTCCACATTCTTCCAGGCTCTTGCAATACACGATATAACCATTCCAGACCCACTTTCTGCATCCAAAGTGGAGCACGAGAAACATGCCCAGCGACGACATCAAATGTTCCACCAACGCCCATGACAAAAGAAACGCCTAACTGTTCTTTCCAGCGATTGATGAAATTCTCTTTTTTGGGTGAGGTAATTGCGACAAAAAGCAGTTTTGCTCCAGATTGGCGAATTTTCTCCACAATGGCTTGCTCGTCATCCCAAAAGTAACCATGGTGGTATCCTGCCATGATTAATTGAGGATGCTTTTCCTGCATGACCGCCGCCGTTTTCTCAACAATCTCAGGTTTGGCCCCAAGATAAAATACTGGCAACTGTTCAGTGGCAGCCATAGCATTTAATTCAAGGAATAAATCAACACCAGCTACACGTTCTGGTACTTTATGGCCCACAAATCGAGCCCCCCAGACAACGCCCATTCCATCAATATTGATGATATCGCACTCTTTCACGGATTGAGCCAATTCCAAATCTGAGCGCATATTGACTAATTTCGCTACATTGACGACAACATGTTGAGTGAATTCTTGGCGTAGAATACGCTCGCGTATCAATCCGACAGTTTCACTCATTGAAGCCACATCCATTGGGCTGCCGAGAAAATTAATTCGTTGCAAGGTTGTGTTCCTCATTATTTCTTAGATAAAAACGGAAAGAAAAGTACATCCACGCTTGAGTCCAGCGAGCATAGTGAATTCGGTTAACCCAATGTTTGTTGCGCTGATAAACGAACTGATCTCGCTCAGGCATATACAAAGTCTGTATTGCGCGTTGAATCACCTGATTCGCCAATTGCTTATCACTTTCGCTCCCCCCCACCATTAGTAGGGTAATGATCGCTTGCGATACGGAATGTGGATCTAATGGATAAGGGTTGTTGTGGTAATACTTAGCTGTACCATCCACTTCAAAAAGATGCTGTTTGTAAAAAATCAAGCCACGCTCAATTGCACTATCAAACTCAGAGGTCGATAAAGCGGTGCGCATCAAGTGCAAGGCTTCTAAGTTGTACCCCGTATGAAAGCCATCAATAAAGGTATGGTGGTGACGAGTCCCATATGCCCAACTCCCATCTTCAGCCTGCGCACTGACACTATTTCTAGCTATACGCAAAGCAAGTGCCATATAGTCAGAACGTTCGATTTCACGTCCAACCACAGTTAGCCAAGCAGCAGCCCATAGACTGGCATTATGCACAAAAGCACTTTCACCTGGGATGTAGGCAAAAAACTCCCCACTTTCATTTTCAGTATGTAAATGACGAGCAATAAAATGACCACTGCTAAGCGCAAGCTCCACCCAATCCGCTCGCCCAAGGAGATTACCTAATCGATGCAGGGCTCGGCTAACATAAACCGTAGTAATGACATTAGGCTTGCCTTTAGGTACAAAAAAAGCACGAGCTTTCCAATCAAAGTGATACCCCCAACAAGCTCCATGCCATTGTTGCTCATCACAGCGTTGAGTAATCAACCACAATGCGAGTTGCTCTGCTTCCTCGAGCAAGGTTTTATCTTGAGTAACTAAATACTGTTCGATCAACCCAAGAATAAATAGAGCGACACCCTTAGGATTGCGAGCTTTACTTACCCCAAACCATGGCCGAAGGTTGATCGGCGAACGCTTAAAAAGCTGAATCCAAGCCAAACCAAAAGTGGAATCTTTACTCACTGGCATCCATGAAAACCAACTTGAGTTGAGCCCATCAAAAGGGTCATACCCAGCAAATTGTTCTGTTCGTGCTTTATCTAGCAAACATTGGCTGATATCGGCAATCGTACGTGATTTCATTGTTTCAATAACTCGTCATAGACACTTTGCAAACGCGGTATCACTGCTTGCAAAGAAAAATTTTCGGTAAATTTTTGCTTACCGGCTTCGGCTAAGCGTTGATTTTCTGCTCGTTGCTCAATCAAATCACCCAAAGCTTGTGCTAAACCATCTATATCACCCGCATCAATCAATCGGCCTTGCTCACCGTCGGTAATCGCATCCGGGATTCCTCCTGCTCGGCTCGCAACCACAGGGATTTCAGCAGACATTGCTTCTATTACCCCCATTGGAAAGCCTTCGTTGTAACTGGGTAAACAGTAAATATCGGTTTGGGTCAGTAACTTGTTTTTGGCTTCCCCCGCTATCCACCCAAGACAGTGCACAGAACCATTGAGCCCCAATTGGTTTGCCATTGCTTTGTAGATTTCAATCTCCCCATCACCTGCGAGATAAAGTTGTGCATCAGGGTAACGCTGTTTCACCTGAACAAATGCTTGAATAAGATCGCCCACCCCTTTACGTGCGCCCAAACGCCCAAGAAATGCAACACGTCCAGGCTGAACTTGGCTGCGATCTAACTCCAAACTTGGTACTGCGTTATAGAGCACAGAAACCCTCTCGGTTCGACCAACTACTTGGTTCATCCATGTCAGCCACTGAGTTGATAGCACTAAAACATGATCCGCCATGACAAATGTTTGTTGAATATGGCGTTGTAACGGTTCATCACACTCATCACGATAATAATCACGAAATTCCGCACCATGCAGATGAATGATGACTTTCCCTTTCAGTGCCTTAACTAAACGGACTATCACCGCTTTACGACGATAGCTACCTCGTGACGACATATGGATATGAACTAAACCCACACGATAGAAAACAAAGCAGTAAACCAAGTTCACCAAAGCAAAAATAAAGCGGAGTAGCATTCGCCACTTAACACCTTGATCTAGCGTTGAATGCGAGGCAATCAATCGAATTTGATTTGCCTCTAAAAACCCACACTCGGCATAAGTCGAGACAACTGTCGCCACACCACCTTGTCCTTTTCGATCAGTGGCTACCATTAAATTAATCGTTTTTCTCACATCACATCCTTGATGGTACAAATCGCTTGACGAATCTTGCCATTCGCCGTTCGTTGAAGTTCCACTACAACTTCTACTGTTACCGTTATCGTTGCACCCAAACGTGCTTGGGTATTACCGATCAGTATTTTCTGCTGCTCCGTATCAAACAATTCAGAATCCGCAACAACTTTAACAATGATCTCTTGACGCTTATGTTGGACAAATTGACAAGCAATAATACCCGCGACACCTTTAGGAATATGGTTAAGGATATGAACCTTTTGCCCATCTTCACCAATCAAATAATCACCTATTCGTCCTTCAATACGATCAATAACAGGAAAAATTCGTCCACAGGGGCAGGTTTCATTTTCCGATAGATAAACGTGATCGCCAGTTTTGTAACGGATCAATGGGAAATAATGATTGTTGAAATTAGTACCAATCAATTCATAGCGACCTTGACCCGCCTCCACTAGCTCTACCTGAGAATAATCCGATAGCAGGTGGTAACGTCCATGTTCACATTGGCCAATAGCCGCTACTCGCTCAAATAAACCGTACCAATCAAAAACTTTGCAACCAAAACGTGTCTCGATCACTTGTCTATCCTCTTCAGACAAAGACTCTGAAGAGGTGATGATCGATTTCAGTTTGGATGGGTAATAGGTTTGATTCGTTTCCAAATAGCGTGCTAGAGCTGCAATCGATGAAGGGTAAGCTTGAATAACCTCTACACCAAAATCGACCATTGCTTGCAAATAACTGGGCATCGCTTTAGGGGTAAGATGGAATGAGGACATAATAATCATCTGCTCAAACCAAGAGTAACGCCAAAATGGGCCTTGTTTTTGACTCAGCGGAACGACCATGTCACCACGAATCCACGCCCTTTTATCACCTTTTCGATAACCCGCCCATACCATTTGTCTAGCGACAAAAGCTTGTTCACGAATTACTGAGCGCATATCTTGCAATATAGTGAGAGGTGTTCCTGTTGTACCGCTGGTTGCACCATGTACCACTACAGAAGGCTTAACGCTTGAAATAAACTGCTCATGCTCGTGCCGTAATATCGTTTTATCCAGATATGGGAAAGCCTCAATTCCCGACCCACTCTGTAATCCTAAATGCTGATAATACGGTACCTTTTCGCATGCATTCACTAATGTTTGTTGTAATTGCTGTTGTTGATATTGCGCTAAATGCGTTTTAGAAAATTCATTTTCTTGAATTTCTTTAAGCACTGCATACATCTCGCTATTTTCTCTGATCATTTTTCGCGATAACGCCCGTAGCGAAAGCATCAGGTTTTGCAGCCAGATCGGAGCTTTAACATAAAATGAACTGGTAAACATCTATTTCATCGCCTCCATGAAGCTAAATTTTATTTTTCGTCTCCACGCAGGATTACTAAATGCTACAGAAACTTTTTCATAAGCATTTTCCCCAAGAGTACGAGCCAATGTTTCATTAGAGAGTACTTCAATGATCGTTTCTGCATATTTTTCTGTATTTCCTAGAGGGATGAGCAAACCATTGATGCCATCATCAATAATTTCATTTGCAGACATAGATGAAAATGACAACGTAGGAAGCATATAATTCATCGACTCAAGTAGTGATACGCCAAATGGTTCAGCTAAAGAGGTAAGCATACTTAAATCAGCAGCAGACAAATATTCCGATACATTATTAACATGGCCTGGCATAAGAATATCTTCTTGTAGATTTAATCTTTCTACTTCTGATGAATAAAAATCAAATAATTTACCCACACCAAGAAATACATATTTTATTTTAAGATTTGACTTCTTCTTTACATTTAAAATAACTTCAAGTGCCAAATCATGTCGTTTCATATCACGAAATGCTGCAACCATAACTACGATTTTATCGTAGCCACCAGATAAAAGTGTTGTTCTCAGATTAGCTGATTCTTTTTTCTCTTCTTGAATTTTATGTTTCTCTTTAACATCTATAGAGTTATAGACAACTTCAACTGGTTTGCTTGGTGGCAACTCTTTCGCAACAAACTTAGATATTGTCAAAAATGAATCAACACATAAACTGTAGAATATTTTTCTAATACGAGGGTACTTCAAGGCAGGAGGATAACCATGCTCATGATAGATAACTTTAACGCCTAACAATTTTGCAATTATCGGAATTAGATATCGTTCATAACCAAATTGAACATAAATATATTCAACTTTATTTTCTGCAATGATATTTTTTAGTAAATAAAAAAAAATTATGAAAATCCCATTTAGAGAAAGAATAATAATACAGTCTAAGATTATCATCTTTTATTTTATCAACAAACAATGGTTTAGAAAGGCTAAAACGACTTTCCTCATGCTTAAATTTATTAGATGGTGATTCAATCGACGGTACAAACCAAATTACATTACATTCATCACGCAACTCATTTGCTAAATCTATTGTATATTTTTCAATAGGTGACCATGTATCACAAACAAATCCAGGAACGAATAAAACATTCTTCATTTCTCATACCTATGCATTTGATAATTTGCAGAAAGCACCAACATCAAAAAGAGTATTGCAGGAGTCTTAACACTTAAAGAATTGTTAGTAATACTTGCGAGAATAAAGACACCAATCATCACCATTAAAGGCATTTTCCATTGAGTTAAATGCATAAAAAGGCCTAATAATCCAAAAATTAATAATACAGCAAGCGGTAGGCCAAACTTCAAAATCCAATCAATAAAGAAATTCTCAACAACCAACACTCCAGATATATAGAAAATATTATCTAGAAATTGTCGAGACGCGCCGAAAATCCATTCACCGAAAGATAGCTCATCTAATAGAATAAAAACATCAAATCTGGCCTGAGCACTATTATCAACATACAACTTGCTCAGTATTCTCTCTGATATCCCAGTGTACAAAACAATGTAAATCAAAAAAATCACACAAATAAAAACAATTAATTGAGTTACAGCTAGTTTCATTTTTGACGTTTTAACACCAATAGTTAAAAACTGATAAAGTGCAGGTAATGAAACCACTATCAGACCGATAACAAATGCCCCCATAGAACCTCTCCCTCCAAAACAGAAAAGAGCTAGAAGTGCGGTAGATATATATATTATGGGTGGAACTTTTGTTTTATCACTCAATGCTAAAGCCAATGTGGCTGTAATTAGCGCATTATTTAAAGGGTGAGCCATAAAAGCGGTAGAGCGAAAAAATGAAAAACTTGAAAACTCAACCGGTATAATACTTTTCGAAAGAATAAATTCCAAAATAGCTAAAAGTGAATTTATAAAAATGAAGCATGCCATTACACGAATAAGGGTTTCTTTATATTTATCATTTAAGCTAATAACCAAAGACACAAGAACTAATGGTGAGAATATAGTATCAATCATATATGCCATGCCTGATGTCCCAAATCTATAAAGGCCATAGCACATAACAATAATCGTGGCACTCATTGCCATTAACCAATATTTCCTTACATTTCCCAGCCTATGAAGAAAACCACTCACACCAATTCTAGCTAGATTTAACAAAAATATAGCTAACAGAATGTAAGAATAAACGTGTATCTTAAATAAAACAAAACCACCTTCAGAGACATATTGAATTCCAATCACCTCTAAAAGATATGCCCCAAAAAATAAGCAAGAGATAAAACAACACATAGCCAGTAAAAAATAAACTTTTCGCTCATTTAGCCACCACTCGCTTAAGTAAAATATCCCTTACTTTCATGGTATTAAAAGAAAACATTGATATACTATAAACTGAAACCCCAATAAAAATTGACATCGAGATATCTATCCATGAATCCAAATTTGGGTAGGATTTTTCTTTTAAGACTAAAGCTAATAACATTAACCCACATGAGAGAATAACTTTAATAAAGTTAATTCCAACTTTATATCTATAACCAAAATGCAGTGCGATGAACATCGTCAAAACAATTCCCATCGTATTGGAAATAAGTATTGCCCATCCAGCTCCATAAACACCTAGATAGTTTAATGTAAAGTATAGCAACAGAAAATTAATTAATATTGAAATAAATGCTACAAATGGGAAGTATTTTGTTTTATTTATAAATTGTAGCCCATGGTCTATATAGTGTATTTTAAAGTTATATATGTATACGGAAACAGCTAAAATCCAGAACAATTCAATGCCTTGAGTCAAATATTCCTGAGACAAAAAAATCTTAACAAGTGGCTCTGAAATAACACAAATCCCAATGAGAGATGGTAAAGTGATAGCAAAAAGTATATCTAAGTAATTTTGGTGTTTACCTAGTAATTCATATTTATCATTAGCACTTCTAGCCAATTCAGGATATAAAGGCAAAGAAACAACCATAAATACCAAGCTGATAACACCCATTAATGTATTCGAAAAAGCAGAATAGATACCAGTCTCTTCAAGACCAATATTCTTCGCAATAAATAATCTATCTAAGCGTGAACCAATTGCTATCATTCCACCTGAAATCATTATAGGAAGTCCATAAGAAATGATATTATTAAATGTTTCTCTCTCAAACTTAAACTTTATTGAGTCATTTAAAAAAAAATAATGATAAAAAATTTGAAAATGCCAATGATAATATAGCCATCGTAATGCCAGGCCAAATATAAAGCATTAACCAAGAAATAATGATCGACATTAAAGAGTTAATCAAAACTCCTTTTCTATACTTATTCGTATTTTCTTCTAGCCGGCAGAGTTCCACTTTATAAATATAAGCAATCTTCATTGATAAAAGTAATGAAGAAGAAATGAATACCTCTACTGAAAAAAGCTCATAAAAATATAAACCAATGAAAATTGCAATTAAAGCCGGGATAGAAAGAGCTAAAGATGCAAAGCAGGTAGTTGATACTAATTTGGCTTTCTCTTGTAAATTTGCAGCAGGATAAAAACGCAGCAATGTAACCACTAACCATTGTGATGAAATTGCTCTAATCGCTTCCAAGAAAACCATAACAATAGCCAAAACACCGTAACTTTCAACAGATAGAAACCGTGTCTGTACTGCAATTAGAGCAAATAAACAGAGAGATGAAAAAACCTGTACTGGGGCATATTTAAATAAACTAGCTATCACACTATTACCTTAGAGTATAGATTTTCATATTGTCTAATAACATCAGACACCGAGAAACTACTTCCTATATATTTGGCAATTTCAGATGATTTTTTAGAATTGTTATCAATAAAAAAACTAAGCAATTCTTCATCATTTTTTATATCTTCAAAAAATACAACACCTAGCGATTTAAATTCAGAATATCTCTCTTTAAACACTCCAACTTTAGTGGTAATTAAAGGTAACTGAGAGGCCAGCATTTCCATAGGGGCCAAACCAAATGTTTCCTCTTCAGAACAAAACACTCCAAAGTCTGAAGATTTATAAATTTCGACAATTTCTTCACTATTCATCGCTCCCAAAAAATCAACTTCATTAGCTAATCCAAACGATGCTACTTTTTGAATAAGCTCTTTATAATATTCATTATCAGAAACAGGACCAATAATATTCAAGAGAGATTTAACCCCTCTGCTTTTTAATAAATAGATGAGTTCTATAGATTTTTCAATTCTTTTTCTTCTTGTAATTAGCGCACATGTCACAAGTGTTATTTTATTTTTACTCTTGGAATTTCTATTATATGTGAAATACTCATTTGCAATTGGATTCTCTATTAATGAGATTGGTTTTTTGGTATCTAATAGCAAGCTATCTTTAATAATATTTCCTACGCAAGTGTATTGATCTATATATCCATTACAAACCCAAGGTATGAGTTTTACATGGAAGAAGTCATTTGCTTTGGAAACTGACTTTCTGCCTATTTTTTTGTAAGAATGCAGTGTAGCTATTCTTGTTAAGTGTTTGTTAACTCCAATAAGCCAAGGTGCAATATGAGTGTGAACAATATCTGGCTTAAAGTTTTTTACTTGTTCTAGCACACGCAAGTTTGTAGAAATAATACCTGGTAATGGAATTATCCTTTTCTCATTTGATGGGCAGAGTACAACCTCAACATTTTCCGAGAGATGAATAACTTCGCCTGTATACTTGACCTCACAAAAAGGATCAAAAGCGAGCACTCTATAGAAATAATGACTAGTGCACTTCGCTAACTCACGAACCAACATCTGGCATACTGAATCCACACCACCAGCATTTTTTTCTCCCCAGTTGAGAGTCGAAATAGGCATGATCAGTAACACTTTTTTCATTCGTTCGATTCCAATCGTATTAAATGAACAACACTTGGGGAAGACTGACCATCTAAAAAAAAGATGGTCAACTTTACTTATCACTAGAGTTCTAACTAACAAGACTTTATTGAACAGTCAGACCTCGGCAAACTCATGCCACCACTCCGCGAGTATCAATCACGACTTTCTTGGCGAACTCGGTTTTGTCTGCAGCTTTGAATTCTTTGTGATCAACCAGCACCACCACAATATTCGCTAGCTCTAGAGCACGCTCTAAAGAAACTAACTCAAGCCCCTGCTGTGAAAGCTTGCTTGGTAATTCGGTAATGTTTGGTTCTACTGCAACCAGTTGTCCGACTTGCTCTTTCGCTAGTTGTTGAGTGATTTCCATTGCTGGGCTTTCACGTAAGTCGTCAATATCCGCTTTAAACGCTAGACCTAAACAGGCAATGATTGGTTTTTTAAACTGATCAGCTGCTTGTTTTACCTGATCAACAACCCAATGTGGTTTGCCATCATTTACTTCACGAGCGGTGCGGATCAGTTGCGCTTCATCTGGGCAGCTGTTAACGATAAACCAAGGGTCAACGGCGATGCAGTGGCCACCAACTCCAGGACCAGGATTCAGGATGCTGACTCGAGGATGACGGTTAGCAAGACGGATCAATTCCCACACGTTGATTTTTAACTTGTCACATACCAGTGATAACTCATTGGCAAATGCGATATTGACATCACGGAAGGAGTTTTCCGTCAGCTTAGCCATTTCAGCTGTACGCGCATTGGTCACAATGCACTCGCCCTTCACAAAGGTTTTGTACAGCGCTACTGCTTTTTCGCTACAGGCTTTGCTTACCCCACCAATCACGCGATCGTTACTGACTAACTCTTGCAGTACATAACCCGGTAGTACTCGCTCTGGGCAATAAGCAATTTTCACATCTGCAGCGATGCCCTTTTGCTGTGGGAAAGTGAGGTCTGGGCGAGCTTCCGCTAGCCATTGCGCCAACTTCTCAGTAGTGCCTACAGGCGAAGTGCTTTCCAAAACCACTAAGTTACCTTTGGCTAGTACTGGAGCAATGGTTTTCGCTGCCGCTTCGATGTAACTAAGATCAGGTTCGTGATTATCACCTTTAAAAGGAGTCGGAACCGCAACCAAGAAAGCATCTGCTGGTTCTGCAGTTAAGGTGGCTTTCAGTTTGCCCGTCATTACTGCACTGCGTACCACAATGTCCAAATCAGGTTCAACAATGTGAATCTCACCTTTATTGATGGTGTCAACCGCATGTGCATTAACATCGACCCCAACCACATCTAAACCACGAGAGGCCAATACTGCGGCTGTTGGCAGACCGATATATCCAAGGCCAATCACTGAAACTTTACTAAACATCTTTCATCCCCTGATGAGTCTATTTCGCTAAAATGTCCGCGATACGTTGACATGCCTGACCATCCCCGTATGGGTTATGCGCCTGACTCATCGCTTGATAAGCCTGCTGATTGGTCAAAAGTAAGCTCAACGCTTCACAAATTTGTTGTTGGTCTGTGCCAACTAATTTCACCGTTCCCGCAGCAACGGCTTCTGGCCGCTCTGTCGTTTCACGCATCACTAACACTGGTTTTCCAAGCGAAGGCGCTTCTTCTTGAATACCGCCAGAATCGGTCAAAATGATGTGTGCGCGATCCATTAGATAGACAAAAGGCAAGTACTGCTGAGGTTCAATCAGCACGATATTGCTGACACCTTTGAGCAGCTTATTCACTGGCTCACGCACATTCGGGTTAAGGTGTACTGGATAAAGGATTTGGCATTTAGGATGTTGCTCTGCGGTATTGAGCAACGCTTGGCAAATACGCTCAAAACCACCACCAAAGCTCTCACGACGATGTCCCGTAACTAAGATCATTTTTTTGCTCTCATCGAGCATCGGGAATTGGCTATCCAAGGTCGCTTGCAGATCCGCGTCCCCGCGGATTTTGTCGCGGATAGTTAACAGAGCATCGATGACGGTATTTCCGGTAACAAAAATATTTTCAGCACTGTAGTTTTCTTGCAGTAAATTCGCGCGTGAAGTTTCTGTGGGAGCAAAGTGATACTGCGTAAGAGCAGCGGTTAGTTTGCGATTCCCTTCTTCAGGCCAAGGCGAATAGATATTGCCTGTTCTTAACCCTGCTTCCACATGCCCAACCGGAATCTGTTGGTAATAAGCGGCTAAAGATGCAGCAAAGGTCGTTGCGGTATCACCATGGACTAAAACCACGTCAGGCTGCTCACTGCTCAATATTTGTTGCATGCCAAGTAGAATTTTACTGGTAACACCATTCAGTGTTTGCCCAGGTTTCATGATGTTCAGATCAAAATCAGGGGTGATTGCAAAAAGTTCCAACACCTGATCCAGCATTTCTCGATGCTGACCTGTTACACACACTTTTGCCATAAAACGACTATCTTGGCGGAGCTGTTGTACTAAAGGCGCCATTTTGATCGCTTCAGGGCGCGTGCCAAATACGATTAGAACCTTTTTCACTTCCCTACATCCTCTTAAAAAATGATTTCCACCAAACTCAGGCAACAAAAAACCAGCATTCCTTAATTAAGGAACACGTACATAAGCAAATACTGAATCATTTCGTTATAGTGTAATTTCCTATTTAATTTCAATCATGGAGATTTCAAAGATATTTCAACCCTTGACTCATGATTGAGAATATTTACTTATCGGAAATTAGATTTGCGATAAGATTTACTCATAATCACAACAAAGTTAATAAGAAATCATTAAATCAAAACTAATTCTTTGGTTTAGCAACCATCTATATTCAACACCTAATAACTTCAATATGAATGCTAGTCTGATTCAATTCTTCTCTGATCAAACAACCATTTCTCGGCAACCGACTTTAGTGTTTGAACATCCCAAACCAGATTGCTGCCAATAATTCACTAAACCCTGAGCGCCAGACTCAATTAGTAATGCGGTTTTACGAAAAACCTCACTGCTACCACGATAAGGGTCTGGAACTTCTCTTTCCGAGCTTTGTGCATGGCTTAAAAACAGCATCAACTTGCTTTTCTGGTCTGGCGGACAATGGTCAATCAGATCAGCGAGATTGGTTCTATCCATAGCGTAGATAAAGTCATGTTTAATAAAGTCTTGTTGTGTGATTTTTCTGACTTGGTTCTTTTCTGATTGATACCCACAGAGCTGTACAGCTTGTAATGCTTTTTCCTCTGGGTAATCTTTTCCAATCACATTAAGTGTGCCTGCACTACTCACAAGGATATTCAACTTATGCTGACGAATCTTTTCACGAAGAATAATTTCCGCCATAGGTGAACGACACAAATTACCAGTACAAACAACAAGTACCGATAATGGTTTATTCTTTATGTCTAACACGCTATGCATAAGATTTACTATTTTAAATAACCAGCAGAAACTGATTATTAGATTATCCTAAGCTTGCCAACTATGCGTGTCTCATAATTGAGCTAGGTATTAATTAGAACTAAAGCAGTAAAATAGAAGTAATTTTATTTATTCTATTAGTATTAAAATAGAACCATCTGAATCAAAAATACGACAAGACACATTTACTTAGATGTGATAGTTGACATATTTAACTTGGATATTTCTACCGTGATAAGGAACTGTTTTTCAGTATGAGAAGAGATCAAAATACAGGAAGGAATATGCTGTATTAAAGCTCACCACCGCACTAGGCGGTGGTGAGAGGAAAGAGCTTAGTGTTGAACACGACCTTTGACATCTTGCTGAAGCTCGTGATTCAACTCTGCTTCAACATGGCCAGGGGCTTGTGTTGAGCCCGAAATCAAACGGTACATTGCGGGGATAACAAGTAGAGTTACGAGTGTGGCAAATCCCATTCCAAAGAAAATCACTGTACCGACTGCAATTCGACTTTCATAGCCCGCTCCGGTCGACACAATTAAGGGAATCGAGCCGGCTAAGGTGGTAAACGCCGTCATTAAAATCGGGCGTAAACGACGTGCAGAAGCATCAATAATCGCCTTTTCAAACTCAACACCGCGATCGCGCAGCTGGTTTGCGAATTCAACAATCAAGATACCGTTTTTAGTCACCATACCGATCAACATGATCATACCAATCTGACTGTAGATATTCATGCCTTGCCCCATCACGAATAAGCCAAGGAAACCGCCAAACACCCCCATAGGTACTGTGAGCATTACTACCAGTGGATTGATAAAGCTTTCAAACTGCGCTGCCAATACTAAATACGCAACCAACAGTGCCAAAGCAAAAACGATGGCGACACTCGATTGGTTTTCTTTGAAATCTTTCGATTCACCGGAGTAGCTGACTGAAATGTCGCTAGGTAACATCTCCACTGCTTTTTGATCCAGAAAATCAAGCGCTTGACCTAAGGTGTAACCCGCCTCAAGGTTTGCCGTAACCGTAATCGATTTTTGTTTGTTGTAGTGCGCCAAACGAATTGACGACGCCACTTCATCAATACGAGTTACGGTATCAAGAGTGACCAAGTCACCCGTCGAAGTACGCATATAAATCTGGCTTAAATCTGCTGCATTATTAAAGCTGTTTTCGTCACCGCGCAGATAAACATCATACTCCTCGCCGCGTTCCACAAAGGTAGTCACTTTTTTACCACCAAGCATGACCTCCAAGGTGTCAGAAATGGATTTCACACTAATCCCTAATTCTGCGGCACGCTGTTTATCAATCGCCACCACCAACTCAGGTGTTTTTTCCGAATAATCAATATCGGCTCCGGTCATAAACGGAGATTGTTCAGCTTCTTCCTCTAATTTTTCAGCCCAAGTTTTCAGTTCCGAGTAATCCGAACCGCCAAGCACAAACTGCACTGGCTCACTCGAACCGCCACGAAAACCGGGCATGAAAGGAAACACTCGAACATCAGGAATTCCAGCCAAAGCTTTACGCACCTGGCCTAGCGCTTCTTGTGCCGTCACACTGCGTTCATTCCAGTCATCCAGAATCATGATCACAAAACCGGTTTGATCGCCTGCATTACCGCCAAAAGCGGGCGACTGAATGCTGAACGACTTCAAGAATCCTTGCCCTAATAGCGGCATCAAACGCTGCTCGACCAGATCCATATTGGCTGCCATGCGGTTATAGCTGGTCGCATCCGCACCACGCACAAAGGCAAAAATCACGCCGCGATCTTCGGAAGGTGTTAACTGCGCAGGCACCAACTGCATCAAACCATAGCTTCCACCAATGCAAGCCGCGATGACCACAGGAGCAGCCCAACGCCAACGAATGGCTCGGCTTACAATTTTGCGATAGCCGGATTCAAGCCCTGCAAACAGACGATCAATAAACTGGTTAAAGCGTCCCGGTTTCACATTGGCTTTTAAAAGCTTACTTCCAAGCACTGGCGTCAACGTCAGTGCGATAAGGGAGGAAAAAATCACCGCCATCGCAAGCAGTACTGAGAACTCGGTAAACAGCAGCCCAACCATGCCATCCATAAAAGAGATAGGCAGGAACACCATCACCAAGACTAAGGTAGTCGCGATAACCGCAAAACCCACCTCTCGCGTGCCTTTATAAGCCGCCAAAAGTGGTTTTTCACCCCGTTCGATGTGGTGGAAAATGTTTTCAACCACCACAATCGCATCATCCACGACCAGACCAATCGACAAAATCAGCGCCATTAAGGTAATGAGGTTGATCGAGAAACCAAAGTAATACGCTGCCATGAAGGCCGAAATTAAGGAAACAGGAACGGTAACTGCGGGAATCAGCGTTGCTCGTAACTGACCAATAAAGATGTACAACACCAGAATCACTAAACCGCCAGTGATAAATAAAGTGCTATAAACCTCGCTGATCGAGCGCTCAATAAACACCGTTGAATCATAATCGATAGCAAGTCGCGTACCTTTGGGAAGGAATTGCTGAACTTTATCCACTTCTTCATGAACTCGCTTAGCGACTTCTAATGGATTAGCGTCTGATTGCGGCACAATCCCCATGCTGACGTTGACGATACCATCACTCTTAAAGGTCGAGTTCTCATTCTCCGCACCAATAAACACGTCGGATACATCTTTCAGGTACATAGGTGTGCCATCACTAGCACGTTTCACTACCAGATATTCAAAATCTTCAGGAGATTGGTAACCCCGAGCGGTACGGACTGACATCACGGTCGAGTCATTACGAACCTGACCTCCTGGGCTTTCAATATTCTCTTTATTGAGGGCATCCGAAATGTCACTGGTGGTGACGCCACGCCCAGCCATCAATTCTGGTTTTAAGCGCACATACATCACCTTGTACAAGCCACCAGAGACATCGACTGAGCTAACACCCGAGATCAAACTGAAACGGTCGAGCAATACCCGTTCGATGTAATCGGTCAGTTGGGTGCGATCCATCTCTGAGGAACTAAGATTGATGTAGACTGAAGCCTGCCCAGAGCCGTTGTTTTTGAACACCTGCGGATCATCAGCCTCTTCAGGAAGTGAACGCTGCGCCCTTGCCACGGCGTCACGAATATCACTCACCCCGGTGTTTAAGTCATAGCCGAGTTCAAAAGTCACAGTAATGCGCGACATACCATTACGGCTCACCGAGGTGATCTCATCAATACCACTGATGCCAGCCAGTTGGTCTTCCAACACACTCGTGATTTGGCTTTCAATAATAGTGGCCGATGCCCCTTGATAACGGGTCGATACTGAAACCACAGGGCTTTCAATATCCGGCATTTCACGTACAGCCAGTTTGGTAAATGAAACGACACCAAACACACATAGCAGCATACTCAGAACCAGCGCCGCGACAGGGCGCTTAACCGAAACATCAGACAACCACATTACTTGTCATCCTTTTTCAGTGGACGCCCTTCCACCGTCACTTCACTGACGCGAGCGTTGTTACGCATATTCACTATGCCTTGAACAACAATTTTTTCGCCAATGTCCAACCCTTGCTCAATCACGACCTGATTTTCGACTCGAGCTCCAAGCTTGACCTCACGACGCTTAGCCATATTGTCCTCACCAATCACGTACACAAAACGTTTGGTTCCGGAATATTCCAATGCCTGCACAGGAATGATCGGCGCATTGATAGCAGGGAAGTTGATCCGAGCTGACATTAACATCCCCGGCTTTAATCGCTGTTCAGGGTTAGGGAAATTCACTCGCACACGTAGGTTAAGTGTTTCTTGGTTAATTCTGGAATCTACCGCAACGACGGATCCTTCAAATGAGTGATTTGGCCAAGCATTACTGGTGCCCAACACCTTCATGCCTTTGCTGATCTGCGGTAAATAGCGTTCTGGAATTTGCAGATCAAGCTGCATCAAGGTCAAATTATCGAGAGTCAGCAACTCAGCCCCTGCACTCACCCACTTACCGCGGCTAAAATCGATAAAACCGACCGTACCGTCAAAAGGTGCGGTAATATGCAAATCGGCTAAATTGGCCTGCGCCGCATTCAGTCTTGCTTGGCCAATTTCCACTCGAGCTCGCTGTGCATCAATTTCGGTTGGAGTAATGGCGTTGCGTTTTAGCAAGCGTTCATATTCGGCTAATTTGCGCTGCTCATCTTGCAAATACGCTTTTGCCTCAACCAAAGCCGCTTGTGCTTTATCATCATCCAATTGAACCAATAGCTGGCCTTTTTTAACCAACTGATTGGCTTGAACCGCAATCACGTTCACTTTACCTGTCACCTCAGGGGCGATTTCCACCGACTGCTGTGCTTTGAGCTTGCCAACCAAAGAAAGAGATTGAGAAATTTGGTGTGATTGAACTTGCTCAGTAACAACAGAAATAGCGGGGGGCTGAGCAGGTTCTTTGGCGGATAACACAGTGCTGTGCATAAGCACCGTCAATAATGTCAATGAAAGTACAGAGTTTTTGTTCATAATCTGGCTTAGTGTCTGGAAAATCCGTTTATATTGTAGCGACTTATACGCAACTTGAACGTCAAGGAACGTAAAGATTGCCAGTAAAAGTGTAAGGTGCGCTGTGACTTAAGCAGATAAAACGATCAATTACTTGCCTCTTTGCCCAAAAAGACAGCATTCGATTCAATTTGCTAAAAAAAGTGTTTACAGAGGGAGCGAGTTTGATAAGATGCGCTCCGCACTTGAGTGATGTGTTGGGAAAACATCGGTTAAGTATAAAAATACCCTGGAGGGGTTCCCGAGTGGCCAAAGGGAGCAGACTGTAAATCTGCCGGCTCCGCCTTCGATGGTTCGAATCCGTCCCCCTCCACCATATTCTTCTCGCAAGAGAAACCCTTGATTGATGCGTTGGGAAAACATCAGTTAAGTCTTTTCAGTAATGAAAAGAAAAACACCCTGGAGGGGTTCCCGAGTGGCCAAAGGGAGCAGACTGTAAATCTGCCGGCTCCGCCTTCGATGGTTCGAATCCGTCCCCCTCCACCATATTCTCTCGTAAGAGAAACCCTTGATTGATGCGTTGGGAAAACGTCAGTTAAGTCTTTTCAGCAGTGAAAAGAAAAACACCCTGGAGGGGTTCCCGAGTGGCCAAAGGGAGCAGACTGTAAATCTGCCGGCTCCGCCTTCGATGGTTCGAATCCGTCCCCCTCCACCATATACAGAAAGCCAGCTCATTGAGCTGGCTTTTTTACTTTCATCATCTGAACTTTCTGCTTATTGAGATTGAAGTAAAGCATGAATACAGCTTTGCGCATCATCACAATCAACTTGTCCGGTTAAATCCGTCTGCAATAAAAAGCCTTGTTCCAAACTAATACAAGAATTGCTGCCTTCCAGACAGAGAGGAAGAGACTGAGCCGAGAGTTTATCAAGCAGCATGATCGAGGTTTGTAGATTGCCCCCTGAATGCTCCGCAAACAATAAGGTTAACTCTGCGGCACTATTGAGCGATGCCAATGCGTTGATCAGTTGTTCATCCAATTCAGCCAAAGTAACCGAGTCCAAGTGATTCAGCGTCAATATACCCTGATTCTGATCTGCATAACGCCAATCCACTACATTAAGCGACTCCTGCACATTCGCTCTTTGCATACTTTGCGCAGCTGGTTGGATGATCACTTGTATTTGATCACTGTTCTTTCGTCCGCCACTGTCTTCTGCCGATAGTTCAAAAAGATAAGTTCCCGCGACTGTAGGATAAAGCACGCTCGCTTTTAATGTATCCGCGTTGAGTAAAGCAAGTGATTGAGGCCCTGAGACTTGTCGCCAAGTCATGTTTCTAATGGTATACACGGATAACTCAGACTTTGCGGAACCACTCAACATAATGTTATTAAGCGGTATTGTCAGTAACTGATCATCTCCTGCATTCACTGTGGGTTTGGTCAGTTTTTCTGTGTCTTTCCAATCATCGGAACTACACCCTGCTAGCAGAATAACAATACAAAATGTCTTCAATAAATGGGTTAACTTAAACATGAGTCTTTCCTGTCATAGATTAAAAGGTGTAACTAATACCAGTGGCGATAAAGGTGTTCTCACTGTCATAGAAATCGATTTGGGCATCTTGCTGCTGGTAACCCGCCATCACATTCAATTGGGTGTGGGAAAGTGCAAAGGGGTTTTGATAGCCATACACAGCAAACATGGCGAAAGCATCGTCATCTCGCTTGCGGCCAAAGACAGGGTTGTCCTGCTCATATTTGCTCTTGCTGCTACGTAAAGTCGCAACCACTTGATGCCTATCCAGATTCGCAAAGAAGCTAAGTTGTGCCGCGGTTTCTGTGCGGCTCTGCGCACTCCCTTCAGCCGCTTGATCTGTGTAATAGAACCCAGGGGATAACATAATGCTCATAGAAAGCGGGAAATGTATTTCGGCACCTAATCGTTGATAGGTGCTACTGCGTAACAGCGAATGTTGTTCACTAGCGGTGAGAGCTTGTGATTGACCTATGATGTCATGCTCAATCTCACTGTCTGCGTAGGCATATTTCAGTGTGACCGGAAAAGGAAGACTGACCTCGAGAGCGGTTCGCGCACCAACGACATTGTGATCGGTTTTTGTGCGTTGTAAGCCAGTGAGATAAGGGTCTTGCCACGTTTCATCCATGCCGGGAATGTTGCCAAACACAGCAAGCGTGAGGTAAGTATTCGCGGTAATTTGTCCAATCCATCCCAGCTCACTTTGAAACTGAGCTTCACTTATCTGATCTTCACTATTTCCAAAGAAGAGTGCCTGATGACCAAATGTATATTGCAAGCGGCCTAAGATAAGGGGAGAAACGGTTTCGAGCTGTTTCCCTGTTCCATTTAAACTTTGAGTGATGGCATTGCTGTCATCCGTATTCAATTGGGAATTGGTTTGGCTAAAACCAGCATTTAAGCTGATATCGCCACTAAACCCGGGGCGCCATTCAGTGGGTTTAGCCAAACTGGGGATTGAGAAAAAGGCGCAACTCAGCAATAGCGCCAATGGTTTACGATTCATGCTAACTCCTTGTAAGTGGGTTCATTCCTCCACCCAATCAAGTTAACATCGAAGCGATGACTGACTCTTTAGCAATTCATTGACTATTTGTATCCAACTTGGTCACATTTCCCACCGCAATCTCTTTCGGCCAACGCAATTCAAAACGCGCACCACCGAGTAAGTCCGAACGTTTCACCTCGACTTGGCCTTGATGCCAACGAGTAATTTGCTTAACAATCGCTAACCCAAGACCGTGCCCTTTTTCACTGTTGCGTTCCTGATTATTCAGTTGCACAAAAGGTTCAAAAATACGTTCAACATCGTCAGCAGAGATGCCCACACCATCATCTTCAACGATCAATATCAGCTCTCCTTGAGCTTCGTTCAAAGAAAGACGTATTTCCTGCTTGGCATACCGCGCTGCATTGCTTAGCAGGTTTTTAACGGCTCGTAATAAAGCCCGATGGTCGACAAACAGCTTCTGCTGACGTAGATAATCCGATACGTCCACTTGCAGTTTAAGATGCGGATTCTCAAGCCGGAAAAGGTCGGCTTCCGCGTCTAAATTCTCCGTGAAATAGCAGTAAGAAAAATGGCTGATGTCGGTGATTCGGTTATAGCGCGACAGCACTAAGGTTTGATTGATCAAGTGGTCAAGGTCTTCAATGCTGGAATGAATGATTTGGCGGTATTTGTCTTTTTGGCTTTGCGCTATGTCTGGATCATCCAACATTTCAAAGGCAAAACGCAGACGATAAAGCGGTGTTCGCAAATCATGTGCAATCGCATTAGTGAGGGTTCTTTGACTCGCGATCAGTTTTTCAATGTTGTTGGCCATTTGATTGAAGGACTCGCTCAATTGAGAGATCACCGAAAGCCGAGAGGTTGAAGCTCGTTTTGAAAGTACGCCTTGCCCAAACTCATTAGCGGTTTTCACCAGCCGTTTGAGATCTCGCCACAAGGGAAAAATCCACATCACTAAGGCAATAGAAATACCTAAAAAGAACAACCCCGCGATGGCAGTCGTCAGTTTCAGTTGCGTTTGATAGGAGATATTGTCTTCAACATGTAGCCAGACTCCCTCATCAAGCGGAGCCAGTAAAATCATGCTGCCTTGGGGATTCAGATAGCTGATCATCTGCCCTTTGGCTGCACCGAGCTTTTCCTGCTCAATCGGCAATAAATCGGCTTCTCGCACTAAACTCAGTTTTAGCGGAATCAAGCGATTCTGCTCCGCGATACTGCTTTCCCACTGGCTACGAGGCTGACTACGCAGATCTTCAATGGCGAGTGATAGTGTTCCTCGCGCTTGGTTTAATGCGCCCTGTTCTCTGGATTCATTAATCGCGAAATAGAGCACCTTATTACTGTTCAGGACTCGTTGTAATAAAACATTGGGGTCGCCATCTTGGAAAATAAGCTCGCCACTTTGTAAAGCGGGATAAAACAAAGTGGAAGATGCGTAGCTCTCTAACTCATCCAAACGTAACGAGTAAGTAAAATATTGGGCATAATGTTCGATGATTACAGGCCACTCGGTAGGTGGCGCTTGCTGTAGCTTTCCTGATAGAAACGAAAAGTTGCTTCGGTAAACCGGCTTATAGAAGTCTTCCGACAGAGTGCGTGTAAGCTGTTGGATCGGGTTAAATTGATTGGGGATACTGAGCAATAAAATGGGGAGAAAAACTGCGACCCAAAGCACCCAAAATGCTCTAATCATTGCCACTCCCCTTCTTGTACCGCACACAGCTGATAACCCCGGCCGCGGATGGTTTTAATCAGTCTAGGTTCATTCGGGTCATCGTTAAGTGCTCGCCTTAGTCTTGAAATCCTCCGATCAATGGAGCGGTCTAAACCATCATATTCAAAACCTCGGATCTGTTGGGCTATGTCATCCCGCGTGACTATGGTGCCAACATTTTGCGCAAGCAGGTATAGAAGCTCAAATTCACTCGTAGTTAACCTGACTGGGCATTGCGCTAACAGCACCGCCCTGTGTTGCAGATTCATCCATAAAGACCCGATGCGTAACTCATATTTATCGCCTTGAGTATTGCGCTCTTGGCGACGCAACAGAGCACGTATTCGAGAAAGCAACAGCCGCGGTTTAACTTGCTTTACGACATAATCGTCTGCGCCAAGTTCTAAGCCCATCATTTGATCGATGTCGTCATCGAGTGCCGTTTGCATCAAGATCATGCCTCGATATTGTTCACGAATAGCACGGCAAACTTCCATACCGCTTTGACCGGGCAACATAATATCCAAAATGACCAGATCGGGTTGCGCAGTCAAGATGCTATCTACCGCTTGAAGGCCATCAGTAACGATAGTGACATCAAATTCATAGTGGTTAAGAAAATCTTTAATCAGCTCCGCAAGCTCTAAGTCATCTTCAACCAGAATCACTCGGTAAGATTGAGGTAAAGTCCCGTTCATTATGTCCACATCCATTGGGCAAGAATCCAAACTATAGCGGATTGAGCTTAACCGTTATGTGACGATTTGTGACCAACCAAGAACAAAAAAGCCCCGACAGTGCGGGGCTAAAAAGTGATTGAAATCTAAAGGGGAGACTCAATCAGGATTATGCGTGTCTCGTACGGGCGTAGCACTTGATGTGCTAATACGCGCTGTAACTCAATCCCCGGATAATTACCCAGTAAATAGAGCGCATCATCCAGTGGCAATTCAGGTAAAACACACTCTGTTTCGTGGCCGTAATAGTTATTTAAACAAATGAGTATCTGTTTCTGATTGCGACGCTGGTAGGCAAAAATCTCTTTATGATCAGGCAGCAAATCTGTGTAGTCACCATCGGTGATCACCTTAACCTTTTTGCGCAGCGATAATAATCGGCGATAAAAGTAAAACACAGAATGCGGGTCTTCCAAAGCGGCTTGAGCGTTAATATCAGAGTAGTTACTCGCCAGATCAATCCACGGTTCGCCACGAGTAAAACCGGCATGACGACTCGCATCCCACTGCATAGGAGTACGAGAGTTATCACGCGACTTTTGCGCCAGAATAGCCAGCATTTCACTTTCTGGCATCCCTTGTTGCTGCACCATCATCTGGTGGACGTTAATGCTTTCCACATCACGATATTGCTTAATCGAGGTAAACCCTGGATTGGTCATTCCAATCTCTTCACCTTGGTAGATATAGGGTGTGCCTTGCATTAAGTGAATAGTCGCGGCGAGCATTTTGGCCGACTCCACTCGATACTGCTGATCATTGCCTAAACGGCTCACAATCCGCGGCTGATCGTGGTTACACCAAAACAGCGCACCCCACCCTTTACCATTAAGTCCCGTTTGCCAATGATTAAAGATTTGCTTGAGTTGCAGAAAATCAAATGGCGCATTGGTCCACTTTTCCCCATTCGGGTAATCGACTTTCAAATGATGGAAGTTAAACACCATAGAAAGCTCTCGCCCATCCAGCGCGGAATACTGTTGGCAATGTTCCAAGGTAGTTGAAGACATTTCGCCCACGGTTACGCTGCCATAACGCTGAAAGACATCTCGACTGATCTCTTGCAGATACTCATGCACACGCGGGCCATCGGTATAAAAACGGCGGCCATCGCCCGTTTCATCATCAGCAAAGTCTTGCTGTTTGGAAATCAGGTTAATCACATCAAGCCGGAAACCATCGACGCCTTTTTCCGCCCAAAAGCTAATGATTTTTTTGACTTCTTCCCGAACTTGCGGATTTTCCCAATTGAGGTCGGCCTGCTGTTTGGCAAACAGATGCAAATAATATTCGCCCGTTGCTTCATCCAACTCCCATGCACTGCCACCAAATTTAGATTGCCAGTTATTCGGCACACCACCGTTAACCGGTTTGCGCCAAATGTAGTAATCACGATAAGGGCTAGAGTGATCGCCCAGCGCAGATTGGAACCAAGCGTGTTCGGTTGAGGTGTGGTTAACCACGATATCCATGATGATGCGAACACCGCGCCGATGCGCTTCACTCAGCAACTGTTCAAAATCCTGCATGGTGCCAAAATCAGGATTGATCGCGTAGTAATCGGCAATGTCATAGCCATTATCGACCATGGGCGATTCATAAATTGGCGTCAGCCAGATCGCATCAATGCCTAATTTCTGCAGATAATCGAGTTTACTGATGATGCCTTGCAGATCCCCTACACCTTTTGCGCCACTATCACAGAAACTTTTCGGGTAAATTTGATAAATCGCCGCGGTTTTCCACCATGGTGTGGGCTGCGTTGAATTGCTCATACAACTTCTCACTTACTCAAAAATCTTACTAAAAACAGAGAAAAGGAGTGGAACAAGCCACTCCCAGATAGTGTTATGGTTTAGGCTGTGGCAGCAGCAAGTTTGCCAGCGCGCTCTGCTCGTTTGTACATCACCAATGTCAGTGATACGGGAACAACAATCGCAATCAGCATGGCGACTAGGTAAATACTCCAATACTGTGGCTGAATGGAAAGAATGCCGGGTAAACCGCCTACACCAATGCCGTTCGCCATCACACCAGCACTGCCACATACAGCCGCAGCCAAAGCACTGCCAGTCATCGCGCTGAGCATAGGGAATTTGTATTTAAGGTTGATACCGTACATCGCAGGCTCAGTAACCCCAAGGTAGGCTGAAATCGCCGCAGGCACGGAGATATCTCGCTCGCCCTGCTTTTTGCTGATGATAATGATGCCCACCACCGCCGAAGCTTGGGCGATGTTTGAAAGGGCAATCAGAGGCCAAATCGGTGTACCGCCTAGCTCCTGCATCAGTTGCAGATCCACCGCGTTCGTCGTGTGATGAATCCCCGTAATCACTAAAGGCGCATACAGGAAGCCAAACAAGGTCGAACCAATCACCGCGAAATCACCGGTCATCGCCGCTTTCGCTGCAAACGCTACCCCATCACCAATTACACGACCAAACGGGCCGATAAAGGCATGGGCAAGGACAACAGAAACAATGATCGAAACAAACGGCACCACTACCAAATAGAGGTAAGAAGGCACGATGCGTCTTAGGTTATTTTCAATAAAAGCCAACATGACCCCTGCCAAAATCGCGGGGATCACCTGAGCTTGGTAACCGACTTTCTCAATCGCAAATAACCCAAAGTCCCACACTTCCGGCACTTGCTTACCAATTAAGTAAGCGTTCATGAGCTGCGGGGAAACCAGCGTAACCCCAAGGGTAATGCCGAGAATTGGCGTGCCACCGAGTTTTTTCACGGTTGACCAACAGACACCGACAGGCAGGAAGAAGAAGATCGCTTCACCAATCAGCCACAAAAACGCATGTACCGATGCCCAAAACTGACTGATTTCAGTCAGGGTTTTGCCATCAAACATGCGAATGTCGCCAATCACATTTCGAAAACCGAGAATCAAACCACCCGTGATGATCGCAGGAAGCAGTGGCACGAAAATTTCAGCTAAATGGGAGATGCCACGTTCCAAGATGCTCATATTTTGGCGAGCTGCAATTTTCGCATCCTCTTTCGAAGCCGCTTGTTTACCCGTCTGCTCCAGCAGCATTTTGTAGACTTGATCGACTTCGGTACCAATCACCACCTGAAACTGCCCTGCATTAGTAAAGCAACCTTTCACCATACTGAGTGCTTCCAAACCGGCTTTGTCAGCCTGCTCCGGCTGATTCAGCACAAAGCGTAAGCGTGTCAAACAGTGAGTAACACTGGCGATGTTACCTTCGCCTCCCACCAGTTCGATAAGACGCGCAACGTCTTGTTTCGCTATCTTACTCATATCCTTGTCCACCCTATTGAATTGTTGTCATCACCATCATGGGAACATTCCCAAATCAACTGATGCGATATTGACACAATGCATAAAAGATAAAAATGGGAACAATCCCATAAATTGAAAGTGATCACATTGTTCGTTATTTGTTCATCAGTTTAGTGTAGTAAAACGGAGGTAAAACCATTGCTGTTGTAAACCAATGGCAAACAGACTCATCCGCCAGAGCAGAGAAGCGTTAATTGATTGGGATGAGGAAAATCCTCTTCACTAGTTCAAAAGAAAGGAACTGAACAATCAGTGAGAGAGTGGCGACTGGGTAAGGTGAACACACTCAGTATGTGTTCCACAAAGCTGTTCAATCAGCAGATCAGCAGCCAGCTTGCCCGCTTCGCGATAGCCAGGGTCAACACTGAACACTTTCGGAAACAGGAAAGAAAGCAACTCATTACCACCAACCCCTGTAACGACGACATCATCGCGCTGACGCTCTTGCAGGCGCTTAATCACCCCGAGCGCTAAAGTATCACTCGCGCACACAATCGCTTGGGTCTGATTGGTCAGCACCTTATCCACCAACTGATAGGCACTGTCGTGATGCAGTTGTCCGGTTTGATAATTCGCGTCAATGCCATGCTGAGAACACCAACTGAGATAGGCGTTAAGACGCTGCTCCCCGGTGGTTTTGTCACGCGGATCCACGCCAATAAAGGCAATATGACGTAGCTGCTTTTGCGCTAGGTGTTGTAAGGCACGCTCGATCACCCCCGCATTGTCATAGTTGATGGAAGAGATTTCTTCACTGTGCATCGCCAGTAATACGCAACGATGCTGCCAGTTGAGTAAAGCATCATGATCGATATCGGTAAAACCAAACACGATCACCCCATCGACTTGTCGTTTAGCGAGTACTTTTAAGTGAGCATTGGTTTTTTCGCGGCTAAATTGGCTTTCCATGATCACCACATCATAACCATGGGCATAGAGAGCTTGCAGCATAGTGCTGACCGCTTTGTTTTCTGAAGGGGAATCCAAACGTGAAATGATGATACCAACCACTTTTTGGCTGCCACCACGCATGGTTTGCGCCGATTTGGAGGGCACATAACCCGACTCAGCAATCACCTGCTCCACTTTGGCGCGGGTTTCAGGCTTCACTTTAGGATCATTGGTTAACACGCGTGAGACTGTCGACTTCCCGACGCCCGAGAGCCTAGCAATGTCTAAAATGGTCAGTTTTCGATTCATGCGCTGTGTTTGGTATTCATCAATAAGAAAAGAGTTAGCCGTAAATAAGGCCGCTTAAGCGACCTTATTTTTTCACTCGCAGCAGATAATGCGGTACATCACGTATGCTATCGAGCACAACGGTCGCCAACGCTTCGCCTTGCTCGGTCACTGGCTTACCTGTGCGCACCAAAATCTTAGTGCCTACGCCCGCCGCTTCCGCCGCCATCATATCTTCCGCTTTGTCACCGACCATCACCGAATTGGCCATGTCGATCTTGAGGAAATCACGCGCAGAGAGGAACATACCTGGCTTTGGTTTACGACAATCACAATCTTCTTTGTATTGCCCAATACCGTGTTCAGCATGGTGAGGACAGTAATAAATACCATCAAATTCAACGCCATTATCGGCAAAGTTCCAGTCCATCCACTGGGTTAGAGAGATGAAACGCTCTTCACTGAATTTGCCACGCGCAATTCCGGACTGATTGGTGACCAACACCAATAGATAGCCCATGCGCTGCAAAGCCGCAGTCGCTTCAAATACACCTTCAATGAATTGGAAATCGTGCTCATCATGCACATAACCATGATCGACGTTGATCACGCCATCACGATCCAGAAATACGGCTGGTTTTGCCAAAATGCTATCTCTTTCAAGTCACTTTGCGCGAATTATTGCACGCTTTATTTTTTTCATCACTATCTAATTACTTTCTCATCTAACCAGTTACACCCATTTAGACGTCTAGACGTAAAAATATCTATTGACTTAAACTCAGCAAGCCCATAGCATCGACTACTAATTGACAAAGAGGCCAACAGATTATTCTGCCTCTCGCAGTACAGGGTTGCACATGATTGAGATTAAAAGCGTAAATAAGGTGTTCTATCAGGGGGATAAAGAAATCCACGCCCTGAAAGACATCAATTTATTGATTCCACAAGGCACAATTTTTGGGTGATTGGTTCATCTGGTGCCGGAAAAAGTACGCTGATCCGTTGTGTCAACATGCTAGAAAAGCCGACCAGCGGCCAAGTGATTGTGGATGGCGTTGACTTAACCACGCTAAGCAATCAGCAGCTTTGCGCGGCACGTCGTAACATCGGCATGATTTTTCAGCATTTTAATCTGCTTTCTTCACGTACTGTGTTTGAAAACGTGGCTCTGCCGCTAGAGTTGGCTGATAAGCCGCGCCAACACATCGAAACCAAAGTAACGGAGTTACTGGCTCTGGTAGGTCTGGCGGAAAAACGTGATAGCTACCCAGCCAATCTTTCGGGTGGCCAAAAACAGCGCGTAGCGATTGCGCGTGCTCTAGCGAGCGATCCCAAAGTGCTGCTGTGTGATGAAGCGACTAGCGCGCTGGATCCAGCGACGACTCAGTCGATTCTGGAACTGCTCAAAGAGATTAACCGTAAGCTTAACCTGACCATTTTGCTGATTACGCATGAAATGGATGTGGTAAAAAGCATTTGTCACGAAGTGGCGATTATTGGTGGTGGTGAACTCGTTGAGAAAGGTACAGTCGGAGATATTTTTGCCCACCCAAAAACTGAGTTGGCGCATCAATTCATCCGCTCAACCTTGGATTTGTCTATTCCTGAAGATTACCGAGTTCGACTGCAACCTTCTCGCGTAGCAGGTAGCTACCCTCTGGTACGTTTGGAATTTACTGGAGCAACGGTGGATGCACCGCTTATGACGCAAATTGCCCGTAAGTACAACATCGATGTCAACATTCTCAGTTCTGATCTGGATTACGCAGGCGGAGTGAAGTTTGGCATGATGGTGGCAGAAATTTTTGGTAATGCAGAGGACGATCAAGCCGCTATCGAGTATCTGCGCGAGCACAATGTGAAAGTGGAGGTGCTGGGTTATGTCCTTTAATACGATTACACAATGGGTTGCTCTTAACAGCGACTTACTACTGACGGCTACTTGGCAAACCCTATACATGGTCGCGATTGCGGGTGTGGTGGGTTTTGCACTAGGTATTCCGCTTGGGGTGATTCTACACACCACCAAAAAAGATGGATTGCTGGAAAACCTACCGCTCAATCGAGTGCTCGGTGCCATTGTTAACATTGGCCGCTCAGTACCCTTTTTGGTGTTGATGGTTGCGATTATTCCCGTCACCAAACTGATTGTCGGTACTTTTATCGGTACCACTGCGGCGATTGTGCCCCTCACCATTGGTGCGATTCCATTTGTGGCGCGCCTGATTGAGAGTGCTCTGCTTGAAGTGCCAACTGGCTTAGTGGAAGCGGCGCAGTCTATGGGTGCGACACCACTGCAAATTATTCGTAAGGTACTGCTGCCTGAAGCGCTACCGACGATTTTAAACTCAGTCACTATTACTCTAGTGACACTGGTCAGCTACTCAGCCATGGCAGGTACTGTGGGCGGTGGTGGTCTAGGCGATGTGGCAATCCGCTACGGATTCCACCGTTACGACATCACTATCATGGCGGTGACTGTGGTCATGCTGATTGTGCTGGTACAAATTATCCAATCCATCGGTGATGCGTTGGTACGCCGCGTCGATCATCGATAAGCAAAACAAAAGCCTTTTTGAACAAGGAGTTCATCATGAAGTTTAGCCTGAAAAGTTTACTGACTATCGCAGCTGCTGCCTCAACCCTGATTTTGGCTGGCTGTGGTGAAAAAGCGGTCGATAACAACAAAGTAAAAATTGGTGTTATGGCGGGTGCGGAAGCACAAGTTGCTGAAGTAGCAGCAAAAGTTGCTAAAGAAAAATACAATCTGGATGTAGAACTGGTAACCTTTACCGACTATGTAACGCCAAACGCAGCGTTGGATGACGGCTCTATCGATGCGAACGCATTCCAGCACAAACCATACCTAGATAAGCAAGTGGCTGACCGTGGTTACAAGCTGGCAATTGTAGGTAACACTTTTGTTTACCCAATCGCAGGCTACTCAAAACAAATTAAATCTGTTGATGAGATCCAAGAAGGTGCGCGTGTTGCAGTACCAAACGACCCAACTAACCTAGGTCGCTCACTGCTTCTGCTGCAACAGCAAGGTCTACTTAAACTGCGTGAAGATGTTGGCCTACTGGCGACCGTACGTGACATCGTTGAGAACCCAAAGAAACTTGAGATCCTAGAATTGGATGCAGCTCAACTGCCACGTTCACTGGATGATGTTGCTCTGTCTATCATCAACACCACTTACGCGAGCTCAATCAACCTAACGCCAGAAAAAGACGGCATCTTCGTTGAAGACAAAGAGTCTCCATACGTTAACTTGCTGGTAGCTCGTGAAGCGAATGTAAACGCAGAAAACGTACAAAACTTCAAGAAAGCTTACCAAACAGATGAAGTGGCTAAAGCTGCCTCAGAAATCTTCCAAGGTGGCGCTGTAAAAGGTTGGTAATGGCTTAACGTCAAGCATTAGCCTTTAAAAACAAACCATTGAAATATGATCAAAAAAGGTTGGCTCTAAGCCAACCTTTTTTATTACCGCGATCTTTTTAATACAAAGAAAAAGCGATGGATGTGGATTCCTTCCCCACTCTACTTCAGATGATCCCATGAAATATTGGAGACAATCCGGCACGGCTCACAACAAAAATGGAAGATGTCGTGCAATGGCTCTTCCAGCAACCACTCTCCGCCGCACTTAGGGCAAGGGCGCGCTTTTTCTTCCGCAAGGCTACTGCCTCCCACCCGATACTGATAGTAATAGGTTGGCACTTTAGTCAGAAATTCAATACGGCCACGCAGGTCCCAACCACGACGGAATAAATCACTATCCACATCGCAAATCTCATGCAGCGCAGCATGTTCAGCTTTGCACGCTCCTGCCATTTGCAACTCATCACACGCTTGCCATTCGGTTTGCCATTTGATCACGGCTTTATGATCACCATTAAAGGTCGGTGGATTGCGATACAAAGGGATCGGCAGCAATGTTTCACCGCTGCGCAGAGGTGAGCAAGTATGCACATATGTGGTGTACAGCACCTGCCAGCTAGGAGTTTCCTCTTCCGCAGCCTGTTCTGAATTAATGTCTAACCCCAGCACACGTACTTTCGGGGCAAGCAAACAAGCCTCACTTAAACGGCTAACACAAGCTTCAACGTATTCCGAATGGAATTTAGGGTGCAAACTCTCTTTTTCTGGGCATACGGCGCGCACGTAAAACACACCATCACCCAGCACAATCGGAAACTCGCGTCCCAATACTTGTCCGTTGTAACGTAGTGCATCCATCAAGCCATTAATCGCTTTATCGACCGCGCTGATTGTGGTGTTATCAAAACACTCAAATTCCAACTCAACCACGTACATCTCAATTCACCCTTGGTTCAAGCTGTTCTAAAAACGTCTCAAGATCGGCAGTCAATACTTCACGCTGCGCTGTCCCTAATTTCTCAAGGATCACATTGCCGGTCAGGTTACAAATGGCAATCACCGACATTTCATCCTGTGTCGTCGCAATAAACACCGTTGGTTTTTGTTTTAAGCGACGCTGCATAACTAAGTGACCCAGAATGTTCTCCTGCAAGCGCGTGAAATCGTCTTCACTCCATACTTGCAGCAATGTCAGCTCACGGTCTCGCCACTGCGCTGGCATGTCCGCACTAAACTGGCAGGCATAAAACGCTTTAATATCCTCGTGCAGCGTTAACTCAATCGCCCGCTCGACATTATTAAAATCCGCCCACACTTCACGATTAACGGGACGCCAGCGAACCGCATCGGCTAATTCTTCCACCACACAAGGCGAAGCCAGTCCGATTAACTCGTCATTTTCCGGCAATTGACCGGTTTGCTGTTCACAATATTGTAAAAAACGCTGACTGAATGCGCTTAAGGCTTGCACAACGCTTGGCGTCATAATCATCTCCATGTAGAGTTTGCGCAGCCTCGTTAATGACACTGGCACTGGGATTGCGTAAAATTCTGCACATTCTAATCGAATCGACTTGAAAGTATGAGCAAATATTCCGACGCCAAAGAGCTGGCTGGCCTAACACTGGGTAAAAAAACCGATTATGCCAACCAGTACGACCCAACTCTGTTGCAACCCGTACCTCGCAGCTTGAACCGTGATGATCTGCATCTCGGGGACACTCTGCCTTTTCAAGGCTGTGATATCTGGACTCTGTATGAGCTTTCTTGGCTCAATGAGAAAGGGCTGCCACAAGTGGCGATCGGTGAAGTTTCCATTCCCGCCACCAGCGCGAATTTGATCGAATCCAAATCGTTTAAGCTCTACCTCAACAGCTACAACCAAACTCGCTTTGCCTCTTGGGATGATGTACAAGCACGCCTTGTGCAAGATCTTTCCGCCTGTGCAGGCGAAACGGTAACCGTAAAAGTGAAATCACTGAGCGAATACACGGCTGAGCCGATTGTAACCATGCAAGGTGAGTGTATTGATGAGCAAGATATTGAGATTAAGGGCTACGAGTTTGATGATGCGTTGCTGCAAGGCGCAGCACAGGGTGAAGAGGTCAGCGAAGTGCTGCACAGCCATTTGCTTAAATCCAACTGCTTAATCACCAATCAGCCGGATTGGGGCAGCGTGGAAATTGCTTACCACGGTGCCAAAATTAACCGTGAAGCGTTACTGCGTTATATTGTTTCTTTCCGCGAACATAACGAATTTCATGAGCAATGTGTTGAACGTATTTTTACTGACATTATGCGTTACTGTCAGCCAAAAAACTTAACCGTGTATGCGCGTTATACTCGACGCGGTGGCTTAGACATTAACCCATTCCGCTCCAACTGCCATTCAGCACCAGAGCATAATCAACGTATGGCGCGACAATAAGGATGCAACTTAGGATGAGATTTCTGCGCTGGATAACTATAGCAAGCTTGCTCCTGATTTCGAGTTGGGTACAAGCTACTATCTATTCCTCCCCCATGCTCAACGAAGCAAACGGCTTGGTAGAGATCTCTCCTTTGCAAGCACGCAAAATGGCTCAGCAATACCTCAACGATCGTCATTTGGCTGAGAAACAGGAAAAACATCCTGCCACCATAGCGCGTGATGAAGCAGAAAGTAGAACGCGCACACCAGGCAGTACCGTTGATGCCATGATGATTTTGGCGCAAGCGCTTTACAATCTTGGCGAAACAGAGCAGGCACAATCCGTCCTAAATGAAGCAAAAACTCTTAGCGAACGCTATCAGCTCCCCTATTTATTACTGGATGTTCAGATCCTCAGCACTCGGCTTGCATGGCAAAGCGATAATGATGCTCTTGCTGCCCGAGAGCGCCTGCGTAAAATTGCCGAACAATACAAAGTGATCGAAAATGCCGATCAAATCGCTAAAGGGATTGATTACAAACTCACGTTACTGCGGGCAGAAATTGCTTCCAAAGCTAATGATATAGAACTGGCTGATAAGCTGTTTGCCCAAGCCAAGCCGTACGTTGATACACTTCAAAACGCAAAACCCGCTATCGAATATCACTTAAAGTTAGGCGAACATAACCTAAGCCATGAGCGCTATAACCTCGCGCTCTCCGAATTGTTGATCGCTTACTGGAGTGCGATTGAAAGCAACTCTGGAGTATTGTTAGCCGAAGCAAACACTCTCTTGGGTAAGCTGTTCTTCAATCGACAAGTATTGGATAAAGCACTGGATCACTTTTCGCAAGCTGCTGATTTTTATGGCCGATATGAGCAATCACCTTTTTTACCTAAGGTGCTCAAACAAATGGGTGATATTTACTATCAGCAAGGGAAATATAATTTAGCCTTAGTGCATTATTTCAATGTCATCGATCACCAAAATAATAATGCACCACTCAGTGATGAAATTGAAATTCGTATCAACCTCGCGGCCACCTATTTACAGCTCTACAACTATCCGATCGCAGAACAATATTTAACCAGCGCAGAAACCTTGCTTAGCGTGACAAATATCCCACGTTTAAATGGGCATGCTGCACTACTGCACTCAGGATTGTCTTATTATCAAAATATAAACCAAGAGATCGTGCATTATGCAGAAATGGCACTGCAAATTGGCGAATCCATTCAAGATAATTATCTTCAAGAACAAGCTTATCGCCTACTTTCTCTAGGTTATGAAAAAACAGGCACACCAACAAAAGCATTAGAATACTTTAAGAAAAGTCAGGCTCTCGCCCAAAAAAGACAAAATAAACTCAACCAAATCAGTGAAGATGCTTTTCGCCAACAACGAGAGTTTATTGAACAAACCTTGCATTTAGTTGGACAAGAAAAACAGTTACAAGAAACGGAAATTCAACACCGTCAGCTGCGTAAAATTGCTTTTTTCTTGCTCGTTATCTGTTTAGTCTTTTTTATGATCAACTTACGACGTGGGTATCTTGTTCAGCGCTATCAAGATGAGGTCAAAGAGTTACACGACACCTTATTTACTCACCCAAGATCGCGCCTCAATAACCTGCGTATGCTGAATGCTAAGCTGCCAAGTTCATTGGAAAACAGCAACCGCAACTATGAACAATGGCAATTAGGAGAGTTAATCCAGCAACCACTGAATGATCGACTTCGTTTTGCTTTGATTGATATTCCGTTTATGCGCAACATGTATCTGCAAAATGGTTATACCGCTGGATTAGAATTAGAACGCGCATTTGGTGAATTTCTAAAAGGAAAAATAAAAGAACCGAATAGGTTGTATCATTTTTCGGATGCTAGCCTTCTTTATATAGAAAAAAATGGTGAACAGCGCAGTGACCCAGAAACATTATTCAACCAGATTCAATCATGGCTGAATGAATTCTCTACTGAACGAAAAATAAACAAAATCGTTAGGATGGGAATCGCGGATTATCCATTTTTACCTCGCGCTTATACCGCAATCAATGATAAAGAACTGCTCGATATTTTATTAATGGCAACTCACATCGCTAGAGAGTTAAGCCTTAAAGAAAGTCAGAGTCACTGGGTTTATTTAAAAGCGATTGATAATGCACCAGCAGCCAGTTTTGCTTCTGAAAATATTCGCCTCTCCTGCAAGCAAGCGATAAATCAGGGCCTGATCAAAGTCCATTCTTCTTATAAGAATGAGGACAACATCAAAAAACTCTTAAAAGATGGATAAATGCTGCCCAGTCGACATAAACACCGAGTGACGTCAGCAAAATATTTGCTATTATCGACAAATCAATAAATAGGATCAGGATTGATCCTCTACTATCTAGTTTGTTGTACATGGGCGTTCTAGAACAAGATATCCACACAGAGCTTCAGGAACTAAAATCTCAGTTAGAACAAGTACGTTTGACACAAAGAGATACTTCGTTCAAATTTAACCGAGAGCAACAAGTCCTAAAACGAATGGTCAGTTCATTGGCTACAACCTGCCACGGCAGTAGCCAACGCCTAAACCAAAGTTTAGAAGAACTCTGTTTTGCATTAGAACAACAAAAAGACATCAGCACGCTGATCCCACAAATCGCTGTGCTGGAACGCATGTTGAAACAACAGTCATTGGCCATGGACAAACAAAATAGTCATCTGGATAGCCAGCTACAGCACAGCGGTGAAACGTTACTGCGCGTCCCCGGCTTGCCCGCCAAGATCAAACGCGATCTCCGCGATCTGCTGAGCTTCACCTCAGCTCAACCGCTGGAAAAAGTACAGCAAGCCATGCGTTTGCTGGAAATTTATGAACGTGCGGTCAAAATCCAGTGCGCAAATCCTAATCTGGCGCTCAATGAAATCACTCAACAAGCGGATCGTGAGCTGCTTTATCGTCTCTCAATCGATCTGCAGCACTTAATCACTGAGCTCGATTTTAACGGTGAATCTGGCGATCAGTTGACAGATATCCGAACCAAACTTCTCCTTGGCGTAAACACGCACACTCTTCTAGAACTGACTCTTGAAGTACTACGTTTGGTTGTTGATGGTAGCCATGCAGAACGTAAAGCAGCGGAAGCCTTTTTAGAACAAGTTAATCTCTCGATTGGCAATAACCTGAAAAGTGCCACCCAAAATCTGGAGCAAAGCCAGAGTTATATCGCTCATCGACAAGAGATGAATGGAGAACTCAGCAGCTTAGTCTCCCGAAGCCAAGCGGCTCTGAAAGAACAAACAGAACTCGAACAACTCAAGCAAAAAATGGCACCTCTTCTAAGGGAAATGTCTTCGCTGACCGAACGCCTAACCTTGGCAGAACAGCGTGAACAAGCCCTGCTAGAACGCATGCGCTACAGTAAAGCGCAGATGGAGGCGTTATCTGATTTGGCGCAAGATTACCGTCGACGCCTTGAAGATCAGGCCTTGCGAGCTCAGCTTGACCCACTCACTAAAGTGTACAACCGCAGCAGCTTTACAGAGCGGCTTGAACACGAATATCGCCGTTGGATACGTACTCAGCACAACTTACGAGTCGTGATGTTTGATATTGATCGATTCAAATCGATCAACGACAGCTTTGGTTACTCTGCCGGTGATAAAGCACTGGGTATTATTGCTCGCACCATCAAAAAAGAGTTGCGAGAAGGCGACACCGTAGCACGCTTCTCAGGCGAAGAGTTTATTCTGATACTTCCAGAGCGTTCCGATAACGAAAGCTATCAGATCATTCATCAAATTCAGCTTAACGTGTCGAAATTACCGTTTAAATTCCGTGATAAGAACCTGACTATCACGCTTTCTGCGGCCAGTATTCGTTTCGCCGATTCTGATACGCCAGAAACCGTTTTGGATCGCTTAAACCTGACCTTAAATGAAGCAAAAAGTATCGGTCCAAGTCAGCTTGTCTGGAAATAATTGAATATTAATTGAGCACAATGGCGAATAAATTGTGCTCAATTTCACAATTACCCTCTCACTCTATTTTCTTACCTTAGTTGAACCCTCTAGATTGAAACTAGATATATCAAGAGGTTATCCCCCTTCTCTGGGTATCTCTGCTACTCTTGTTTTATAACAAATGCTCAACTTCATGCCCGTGCATGACCTCAACCCCTGGTTGAAGGAGGAAACTATGATTATTCAAGTCAGCCCAGCAGGCAGTATGGATCTACTTTCTCAATTGGAAGTCGAACGCCTGAAAAAAACCGCTTCTAGCGATCTGTACCAGCTTTACCGTAACTGCAGCCTTGCGGTTTTGAACTCTGGCAGCCATACCGACAACTCGAAAGAGCTGCTCGATAAGTATAAAAATTTTGATATCACCGTGATGCGCCGTGAACGTGGCATCAAGCTTGAGCTGGCGAATCCTCCCGAGCACGCTTTTGTCGATGGTCAGATCATCAAAGGGATACAGGAACACCTGTTTGCAGTGCTGCGCGATATTGTTTACGTCAATATGCATTTGGCGGATAGCCAACGCCTAAACCTGACTAACGCAACTCACATCACCAACTTAGTGTTTGGTATTCTCCGCAATGCGGGAGCACTCATCCCGGGCGCGACACCGAATCTGGTTGTCTGTTGGGGTGGGCATTCCATCAATGAAATCGAATACCAATACACTCGTGAAGTCGGTCATGAACTGGGGCTGCGCGAACTAAATATCTGTACAGGCTGCGGCCCCGGTGCGATGGAAGGCCCGATGAAAGGCGCAGCCGTAGGTCACGCTAAGCAACGTTACAGTGAATACCGCTATTTAGGTCTTACCGAACCTTCAATCATTGCCGCAGAGCCGCCAAACCCGATAGTTAATGAATTGGTGATCATGCCGGATATTGAAAAACGTTTAGAAGCTTTCGTGCGTATGGCGCATGGCATCATTATTTTCCCTGGTGGCCCAGGCACCGCAGAAGAGCTGCTCTATATTTTGGGCATCATGATGCACCCTGAAAATGCCGATCAGCCAATGCCGATCGTACTCACAGGGCCAAAACAGAGTGAAGCTTACTTCCGTTCTTTGGATAAGTTTATCACGGATACTTTGGGTGAAGTCGCTCGCAAACACTACAGCATAGTGATCGATAATCCCGCAGAAGCGGCACGTATCATGAGTAATGCTATGCCATTGGTTCGCCAACATCGTAAAGATAAAGAAGATGCTTACAGCTTTAACTGGTCATTGAAAATTGAACCAGAGTTCCAGCTTCCCTTTGAACCAAACCATGAGAGCATGGCGAACTTAGATTTGCATTTGAACCAACGCCCAGAAGTGTTAGCCGCAAATCTGCGCAGAGCTTTCTCAGGTGTTGTCGCGGGTAACGTTAAAGCGGAAGGGATTCGAGAAATTGAACGCCACGGGCCTTTTGAAATGCATGGCGATCCCGTACTGATGAAAAAAATGGATCAACTGCTCAATGATTTCGTGGCACAAAACCGTATGAAACTTCCCGGCGGCAGTGCTTACGTTCCCTGCTATAAGATCGTTACCTAAGTCTAAACCAATCCCCAACCAACTTGATGTGTAGGTAAGATGGGGATCGCTTGGGTAGTAATCTTGTCGGATTTGATTACAATAAGGGCCTTACAAGCCCTTATTTTTTGCTGATTTTTGGTTATGTCTCTTCATCTTGTCATTATCGATGCACTTAATTTGATCCGCCGTGTTCATTCGGTGCAGCCTGATCCTAACGACATTGCCAGAACGGCAGAAACTACTACACGCACTCTGCAACGCATCATTAATGAAGCGCAACCCAGTCATATGATTGCGGTTTTTGATCACCATCTATCTGATCGTGGTTGGCGAGCTGAGTTACTCCCCACATACAAAGCCAATCGAAAACCCATGCCAGAGGTTTTGCAGCAAGGGCTAGAAACGATTCAAGATGCTTGGTGGCAATTGGGGATTGATTCACTGCTGTCAGAAGGTGATGAAGCGGATGATTTGGTCGCCACTCTGGCTTGTAAAGTAGCCGCTCATCAAGAGAAAGTCACGATTATCTCGACGGATAAGGGTTACTGTCAGTTGCTCTCCCCAACCCTACAAATCCGCGACTATTTTCAGCATCGCTGGTTAGATGAGCCCTTCATTACTCAAGAATTTGGAGTGACACCAGCACAATTAACCGACTATTGGGGATTAGCGGGCGTAAGTTCAAGCCAGATTCCCGGAGTTGCGGGTATTGGCCCTAAAGCGGCGAAAGAGATTTTGACCCAATTTGCCAATATCGAAGAAGCGTATGCAAGCCCTGAGCTACCCGAAAAATACCGGAAAAAACTCGAGCCACAGATTGAAATGGCGCGCATCTGTAAACAAGTCAGCGCCTTAAAAACGGACATCGAGCTGGGCTTTAACTTGCAAGATATCCGTTTTAACTCTCCATCGGCTGACTAAATCAGCGCCTTATTGGGTATAACCGAAAAGACTACTGACTTTTCAACGCCGCGTAACTAAACCAGCCCCAACCCAGCATAAACATCAGTCCCCCAAAAGGTGTGATGGGACCGAACCATTTCACACCAGTGAGTGCTAAGGCATACAAACTACCACTAAAGCAAATAATACCGACGAGAAAAAACAGTGCTGCACGGCAAAAGCCTTTTTGTGCAGCAGGTTGAATCGGCAGCAGCAATAACACACCACATAACAACAGTGCCAAGGCATGAATAAATTGGTACTGCACTCCGGTTTCAAACACACCGAGCAGATAAGGTGTCAGCGTCTTTTTTAGACCATGTGCGGCAAATGCACCTAGCCCCACCGCAATACCCGACAAAACACCACCGATAGTGAGTAAATACTTACTGTTCATCCTCTACCTCATGCTAGCTAACTGAATGATCATGCCCGTGCTGCAAGATATCCACTTGCTCACTGCGCGCCTTTTTCAGCATCCAATCACGGAAAGTAGCAATCCGCCCCATGTCTGCCTGCTTTTCGTGGCACACCACGTAAAAGGCGTTATTGGTCATTAACACTTCATCAAACGGAGCAATTAATCGCCCTGCATCAATTTCTGGTTGTGCTAAAACGTTATTGCCTAGTGCAACGCCTTGCCCGTGTGCGGCCGCTTGCAACACCATGGTTGAGTGGCTGAAAATCGGCCCGTGGTTCACATTCACATTATCCAGACCATTCTCTTTAGCAAATTGTTTCCAATCTTTACGAGAGGTATCGTGCAGCAAGGTATGGAAAGACAAATCTCGCAAAGTTTCCATCGGTTTGTTTCCGAGCAGCAAGGCTGGTGAACAAAGAGGGATCAAAAACTCCTGATACAACTTATCGGCACGTAAACCTGGCCAATTGCCTCGACCGTAATAGATCGCCACATCCACATCATCAGTCAGCGAGCCTTCATCCATATCCACTGCCTTGATACGCACATCAATATCCGGCTCTTGTTGGTTGAAATCAGCCAAACGCGGTACCAGCCATTGAATCGCAAAACTTGGCGGTAAACTAATGGTCAGCGCCCCTTTTTCACTGCGCTCAAGTAATTTATCCGTCGCCTCAGCTAATGAACTAAAAATATCTTTTATGTCGAGGAAGTAACTTTGTCCTTCTTCAGTCAGTAGCAAAGAGCGATTACGACGTCGAAATAATTTCAAGCCTAAAAACTCTTCTAAGGCTTTGATTTGATGGCTAACTGCGGCCTGTGTCACAAATAATTCTTCAGCGGCTCGGGTAAAACTCAAATGGCGAGCGGCCGCTTCAAACACTTTTAACGAATTGAGGGGGGGCAATCTTCTGGACATAGAGATACTCGGTTCAAGATTAGTTTTTTTAATCTGAAACATTATAATTTGTCCGTTGCTAACCGACCAGAGAAAATCTATATTTCACCGCGCAGCAGCGGCCTGAACGGCTTGATTTCTTTGTAAATCAATAGGCTTAGTTGTTGCGATGTTGTGTTTGCAAACTCGAAATTCGAGTTAGGTAGTTTCTACCATCTGTTTTGTGCAGTTATCCCTGCCACAAAACAAATACTTCCTGTATTTATTTTTGACCTGTCTGTCAAATTTTTAGCACCGCCTGTTGGCGGTGTTTTTTTATCTGCATTTTCTGGCTCGACCAAGTAACCGGAGAATGTGAAGCAAAAAAAACGCAGAGCCTGCATAACAAACTCTGCGTTTTCATCAACTCATGATCGCGCTTATGGGCGATAAACTTTCACGTTGCTAAAACCTTGCTCTTGCAGGTAGAGCGCTTGTAAGCGGCTCATCACACCACGCGAGCAGTACAGCAAGTAAGTTTTCGACTGATCCAAATCACCGAACTGGGTCGCAAGCTTGTAAAACGGCAGATGCTTCACTTCAACGCCTGCGATCTCAAGTGGACTTTCATCCTCTTCGTCTGGGCTACGAATATCCAGCACAACAGCGTTGCTCTCTTCAGCTGTGTTCACCAGCTCCACTTCAGGCGCTTTTTCGAGTGACTCTTTACCAATCTCACGAATGTCGATTTGGCGTGCGTTGTACACCACTTGATCAAGCAGAGCAAAATCGAATTTGGCTTCTTCTTCTTCCAGCTTCTCTTTAACTGCTTTCACGGTTGGACTTTTTGAAATCACACCACAGAACTCAGGCATAGTTTTCGCGAAATCTTCAGTACCGATTTCACGCGCCAGACGGATGATATCTTCTTTATCCCAGTTAATAAGTGGGCGCAGAATCAAAGTGTCAGTCACATTGTCGATATGGCGTAAGTTAGTCAGGGTTTGGCTAGACACCTGACCCAGCGCTTCACCAGTCACTAACGCCTGAATACCAAACTTCTCTGCCACCATACCTGCTGCGCGCATAAACATACGTTTCAGCACAACGCCCATTTGGCCATCATCGATTTTCTCTAAAATTTCAGCCACAACAGGCTCGAAATCGATCGCGATGAAACGTACTTTGGCGGATGACCCGTATTTTTGCCACAAGTAGTAAGCGGTTTGCTTAACGCCAATCTCGTGGGCTGGACCACCAAGATTGAAGAAGCAGTAATGCACTTTTGAGCCACGTTTGATGTGCAGATAGCTCGACACGCCTGAGTCGAAGCCACCAGAAATCAGGCTCAACACATCTTCTTGTGTGCCTAGAGGGAAACCGCCCAAACCTTTATGGCGTGCAATCACTTGGTTCAGCAGTTCATCAACTACTTCCACTTGCACAGTCACGTCAGGATTGGTCAATTTCACCTTAGCACTGGCTACGGCTTGATTGAGGCCACCACCAACATAACGCTCTAGCTCGATAGAGGTAAAATCATGCTTACCACGACGTTTCGCACGCACCACGAACGTTTTGTTTTCGATATTGGCGCGATTCAGCTCCAGCACTTGCTCATAGATGTTATGCAGATCGGTAAAGGTTGACTGCTGCACTTCCAAAATTTGCTGAATACCCGGTGTGGTGGTCAGAATTTCCAGCACTTCGGCATAGTACGTGTCGCTGTTTGCCGTCACTTCAATATGATCGCGACGATTGAATACCGCCACCCCTTGTGTGCGGGCTTTCACAATAATTCGAATATTGCTTTCAAGGATCTTTGTGAAACGCTTACGTACCGATTCACTTTTCACAAAAATTTCCGGATGGGGTTTGACGATAAATTTCATAAGCTTATTCGCAATCTAGATGAACGATGTGGCGTTTGGCTTCAACCAGCACTGAAATATCAAGCCGTTTGGGGCATTCACGCTAAAGGGGCGGCATTATACACGATTCAGCCGGAGAGAGAAAAGCCTGTAAAAAAGGCAAGTCATTCGACTTGCCTTTGTGAATCACTTCTCACCTAAGAAGCTCGCTATTGGTTCGCGGGTGCACCAAGCGAAGGCACTTCATCGCTGTACAGCGGATCACCTTGCAAAATACTGATTTCAACGCGGCGATTCAGCGCACGTTGTGCTTCGGTATCATTTGGACCAAGCGGTTGAGTATCCGCCATGCCTCGTACCTGCAAACGTTGGTGATCAAACCCTTTAACTTTTTCCATCTCCTGCGCCACAGAAACTGCGCGCTGCGCGGAAAGATCCCAGTTCGAGCGATAGAGCTCTGAATCCAGTTTTTGGTTATCCGTATGCCCTGTCACTCTTACTTTGCCGGGAATGTCTTTCACCAGATCAGCAATTTGACGCACCAGTGGGCGGAATTTCGGTTGCAGGAATGCAGAACCTTCAGGGAAAGCCCCTTTCTCTCGGATCCGGATATCAATCTGCTGCCCCAAGTTTTCCACTTCAATCGCGCCTTGTTCGATCTCTCGAGATAGGGCTTTTTTGATGCTTTCAGCTACCGTTTCCATCTGCTCAGACATGGCTTTGGCTTGCTGCTGTTGCATTTCCGATTGAGTGTTTTGGTTATCTTGAGTCGAACTCTCTGCCGATTGACCGCCCGTTAACTTACCGGAATCGCGTTGATTACCACCAGCGCGATCAGAATCCCCTTCTTGGAAATCAAGTGTCTGCTGGGTGATGTCAATCGTCTGCTGCATAATGACATCGATCGGCGTCGGCTCTGGGCGTCCTGGTCGAAACTCTTGCGCAATAATACTGGTACCCTTTGGAATATCTTTCACCTCCAAACGGTTTTGCACACCAAACGCAAACTTCATCGAACCCGCAATCTGCTTAAACTTCAGTACATCCATCTCTGAAAACGAGAGCAGAAGTACGAAGAAGCACATGAGAAGCGACATCAAATCGGCAAACGTCCCCAGCCAAGCCGGTAAGCCGGGAGGGGGGCATTTACATTGTTGTTCGTCATCCATAGTGGGCTCCGCTACTCTTTATCAACATCAAGAGCACGCTTACTCGCGTTGAGGTAGTTCTTCAAATAACTATCGATAACCCTTGGGTTTTGGCCATCCTGAATGGCTAGAACACCATCCATAATGAGACGGCGGTTTAGTGTTTCCTGATCGCGACGTAGCGCGAGCTTGTCCGCAATCGGGAAGAAAATCATGTTAGAAAGTACCGCACCATAGAGAGTGGTCAACAGAGCTACCGCCATCGCAGGGCCGATTGATTTCGGGTCATCCATGTTAGAAAGCATGGCTACCAGACCAACCAGTGTACCGATCATCCCCATCGCAGGTGCCACGTCACCAAAGGCGCGGAATACTTGGGTACCCTTACTATGACGCTCATCAGTCAAGGCAATATCTTTTTGCAAGGTCGCGCGTACCACATCAGCATCATGGCCATCCACCAGCAGGTCGATGCCTTTTTGCATAAATGGATTCGGGATTTCCATCTCTTCCAATGCCAAAAAGCCGCCTTTACGCGCCGCATCAGCCATTTCAACGATTTTTGCAATCAAATCTTCCGGTTCATCAGCCTTAAACATGAAGGCTTTGCTCGCAATTTTACCGGCACCAAAAAACTGCCCCATGGTGAACTTCATGAGTACAACGAAAACCGATCCCCCGACCACAATCAGGATCGAAACAACGTCAACGAACATCATCAAGCTGCCGCCCAGCACCATCGCCATAATAACGAAAGCTAAGCCACCAATAAGACCAATCAGCGTTGCTAAATCCACGAAGCACTCCTCAGGCTACACATTCGAGATAATGAAAAGCTTACCTTCATTATCGGCAACAGAATAAATTCTTTAATGAAATTGTCAGAATAGACGGCGAAAGCCTCACTCAAGTGTATACGTAAAACAGGCCAAGATGCACCTGCACCGCGCAGAGTTTTTACCCTTCTATTTATAACTTTGTGGGCTTTTTTCCATTTCGTTATCCAACACGGTAAAAAAGCGTTCTATTTCTGACAAAATCGCTTGGTTAAATTTGACCAGCCAAGCCCCCTGAGGTAACTTTCGTGCATCTTAAGTAAGGCATACAGACTATGGCGAGTAAGAAACCAGAAAACATGACCTTTGAGTCAACGATCGAAGAGCTGGAACAGTTGGTTGAACAACTGGAAAGTGGCGATCTAGCACTGGACGAAGCACTGAGAAAATTTGAACGCGGCATATCGTTAGCCAGAGCAGGCCAGCTAAAGCTGGATGATGCAGAGCAACGAGTGCGCATTTTACTCAGTAATAGTGATGATGCTCCGCTGAGTGACTTTAACGACTTACCGGAGTAAGCAACTCCCGGTAGCCATGGCCTGAATAACTGATAAAGACGAGTGCCCTATGATTGAGGCGTTATCCTCATACCAACAGCGAAATAATCAGCAACTGGATCTGTGGCTGAACCGTATCCCTTTTCAAACTTTGCCTTTAATCGAGGCAATGCGCTATGGGCTACTTCTCGGCGGCAAGCGAGCTCGGCCATATTTGGTTTACATTACAGGTCAGATGCTCGGCTGTGAGCTAAGCGAATTAGACACTCCTGCTTCTGCGGTTGAGTGCATTCACGCTTATTCACTGATCCATGACGACTTACCTGCGATGGATGATGATGAACTACGCCGCGGCAAACCAACTTGTCACATCGAATTTGATGAAGCGACGGCCATTTTAACGGGTGATGCCTTACAAACTCTGGCGTTTACCATTTTGGCAGAAGGCACTCTTTCTCCTGCTGGCGAAACACAGCGCGTAGCCATGATTCAAGCCCTCGCTGAAGCGTCGGGCGCACAAGGCATGTGCCTTGGACAAGCGTTAGATCTGGCTGCGGAAAATCGCTTAGTTTCACTGGAAGAACTGGAAACCATTCATCGCAATAAAACTGGTGCTTTGATGCGCTGTGCGATCCGTTTAGGCGCACTGTCTGCAGGCGAAAAAGGCCGAGCTATTTTGCCGCATTTGGATCGCTACGCCGAAGCAGTTGGGCTCGCTTTTCAGGTACTAGATGACATTCTCGATATCATCAGCGATACAGAAACCCTTGGTAAACCGCAAGGTTCTGACCAACAATTGAATAAAAGCACCTACCCTGCTCTCTTAGGCTTAGAAGGAGCACGGGAAAAAGCACATACTCTGTTACAAGAAGCGCTTCTGGCATTAGAAGCAATTCCCTACAATACTGAGCATCTGGAAGAGTTCGCCCGATATGTCGTCGAGCGCAAGAACTAAACAATAAGCGCGCATACTTATGACTCTTGATATTTCAAAATACCCAACACTGGCTCTGGCTAATACGCCAGACGAACTGCGCAGCCTTCCAAAAGAAGTGCTGCCTAAACTGTGTGACGAATTACGTACTTATTTGCTCAATTCAGTGAGTCAATCTAGTGGTCACTTGGCATCCGGCTTAGGCACCGTTGAGTTGACGGTTGCGCTGCATTACGTCTACCACACCCCTTTTGACCAATTGATTTGGGACGTGGGTCATCAAGCTTATCCACACAAAATTCTAACCGGTCGTCGTGATCAAATGCCGACCATTCGCCAAAAAGACGGGTTACACCCTTTCCCTTGGCGTGAAGAAAGCGAATACGACACCCTATCTGTCGGCCATTCTTCAACCTCGATCAGTGCAGCGCTTGGTATGGCGATCTGCGCGGGTAAAGAGGGACAAGACCGTAAAGTGGTCAGTGTGATTGGTGATGGTGCGATTACTGCCGGTATGGCGTTTGAAGCAATGAACCATGCTGGTGATGTTCACCCTAATATGCTGGTGATTCTCAATGACAATGAGATGTCGATTTCAGAGAATGTGGGCGCACTGAACAATCACTTAGCACAAGTGCTCTCTGGCAGCCTATACACCTCAATTCGTGAAGGTGGCAAAAAAGTGCTGTCTGGCATTCCACCGATCAAAGAGTTGGTTCGCCGCACTGAAGAACATTTGAAGGGAATGGTTGTACCAGGCACTTTGTTTGAAGAGTTTGGCTTTAATTATATCGGTCCTATTGATGGCCATGACGTACTGGAACTGATCAAAACCCTGAAAAACATGCGTGAGCTGAAAGGGCCACAGTTCCTCCACGTGATGACCAAAAAAGGCAAAGGCTATGCGCCAGCGGAGAAAGATCCGATTGGTTATCATGGCGTACCTAAATTTGACCCTAACCACCACAGCTTGCCAAAAAGCAACAACACGCAACCGACCTTCTCGAAAATCTTCGGCGATTTCCTGTGTGATATGGCTGCGCAAGATCCTAAGCTGATGGCGATTACACCTGCAATGCGTGAAGGGTCTGGCATGGTTCGTTTCTCAAAAGAGTACCCAAGCCAATACTTTGATGTGGCGATTGCTGAACAGCACGCGGTAACACTCGCGACAGGCATGGCGATTGCGGGCTATCACCCGATTGTGGCGATTTACTCCACCTTCTTGCAACGTGGTTACGATCAGCTGATCCACGATGTGGCGATCATGAACCTTCCGGTAATGTTTGCTATCGACCGCGCTGGAATTGTTGGTGCTGACGGCCAAACTCACCAAGGAGCGTTTGATTTGAGCTTTATGCGCTGCATTCCAAACATGCTGATCATGGCTCCGGCTGACGAAAACGAGTGCCGCCAAATGCTTTACACTGGCCACCAGCATCAAGGCCCAAGTGCAGTACGTTACCCTCGCGGCAATGGTATGGGCGTTGCTTTAGAAAGTGGCTTTGCTGCATTAGAAATCGGCAAAGGCCGCTTAATGCGTGAAAGCACAGCCAATGCTGGTGAAAAAGTCGCGATTCTAAGTTTCGGTACTCTATTGTCTAACGCTTTAGAAGCGGCAGAGAAACTCAATGCGACTGTGGCCGACATGCGTTTTGTCAAACCACTGGATGAAGCACTCATCAAACAACTCGCACAAACTCATGATGTACTGGTGACATTGGAAGAGAACGCAATTGCAGGCGGTGCAGGAGCTGGCGTGATTGAGTTTATGATGAAAGAAAAACTCATTAAGCCAGTACTCAATCTTGGTTTGCCTGATGAATTCGTTGTGCAAGGCTCACAAGAAGAGATGCATGCTGAGCTAGGGTTAGATGGTGCTGGTATCGAGCGCGCGATCCGCGACTATCTCGCCAAATAACGCTTGCGCCCTGCAACCCTAAGTTGCTTGGTATAAATCATAAAGAGAAAAAGCCTTCATGATGAAGGCTTTTTTATTGGCTTATTGAGATTAGAAATGGCTAAGTGTTGATAAGCAGCGACTCTTGCCAACCAAACTCACTAAGCAATCCTCGCCACACTTCATCCAAGCCTGAGCGAATGACTAAAGGCTGCTGAGTGTAAGGGTGAACAAATCGTAACTCACTCGCATGCAGCATCAGACGTTGCGCAGAGAAGTGTTCACGAAACAGTCTGTTATGAACTCCATCGCCATGGGTAGTATCACCCACAATCGGGTGACGCAGATGCGCCATGTGACGACGCAACTGATGTTTACGCCCAGTCTTCGGTTGCATCTCCATCAGGCAGTAACGCGTAGTGGCAAATTTTCCGGTCGAAATGGGCAGTTCCACTTTCGCCAGCGGGCGATAAGCCGTAATCGCCGACTGCGCCTCTTTATCTTGCTTGGCAAACTTATCTGCGATTTTGTCCAACTCTTCTTTGAGTGGGTAATCGAGTACATCCGCTTCTTCAATCCAACCACGCACAATCGCATGGTAGGTTTTTTCCATTTCATGATTGGCGAACATCGGCATCACTTCAGAAGCGATTTGGCTAGAGAGCGCAAACACCAACACACCGGAAGTTGGGCGATCCAAACGATGCAACGGAAAAACGTGCTGACCAATTTGATCTCGCAGGGTTTGCATCACAAATTGGGTTTCATGTTTGTCGAGCCATGAACGATGTACCAACATGCCTGCGGGTTTATTGACCGCCACCAAATATTCATCTTGATAAACAATTTCCAGCATTTATTGGCACACCTTGTCGATTTGCAGGATCACCGCGAGTACCGCTTGATGATTGGGTTGCGTTTTCCACACTTCAGAAAAATAAGGCTCTAGCGCAAAACCACGTGGTACCGCATTTTGTGCGATCGCCTGTTTCATCTTGGGCAAAAAAATCCACTGTAACCACTCATGAGGAAAGAGGGAATCAACAGCAAATGGCTCTTGGCTGGCGAGCGCTTGCGGTGCAGGAGGCGTCGTTTGCCACAATTGCGCATCACGCAATGTGGATTCCAACTCATCGAGTAACTTCACCAATTCGGAGTTGAACAACATAATTCGTCCGGTTTATTTCTATGATGGCCTTGAAAAAGTGCCATAGAGTACCATTTATTGGAGAAAGAAAGTTAGGATCAATTTCCGCATGGACACTATTCGTACCCTCACAGCACTGCTTCAAAATAGCGGCTGCCAATACCAAATTTTTGATCTCGGTCGCCGAGTGCAACCGATGGATAGTCGCCAATTTGCCCAAGTTGAACAGGGCCAACAAGCGTACCCTTTTCCTGTCCAGCGTCATGCACAGTTAGCCATTGTGTATTGGAATGAACAGCGTCAACCTTGGATCTGGATGCTCAAATTTGCCTTGGATGAACGTGGTTTATTGCAGCAAGCCGATGTGGGGCAATTTATTCAATATTTGCTCGAAGCGATGGGCAGTCGACTCAATCAATCTTTGACTGAGGAGCAGCAACAGAAGCTCGCCAATAATCCCTATACTTTCAAACCCAGTGAAGACAAGCTCGCGATGCTACATAGCCAGATCCGCGCGCAGCTCTCTCTCTCTTGCAGCCAATATTACGAACACGCTCAGCACTATTTCTCTGGCGGTTTGGGCTGGGACAAGTGGCACACAGTGGGATTACAAGGCATTACCGATATTTGTGCCCGTTTAGAGCAAGAGCAAAATGGTGTGTTGATCCGCAAAGCACTGACTCATTTACCTACTCAACCGCTCTACGCCGTGTTGGGTGCATTAGAGCATGTGAACTTACCGGAAAAACTCGCGGAACGCTTAAGTGAACTCGCTCGTGCCGAGATCAATGCCGACGATCCCGACCTATTTTTGCTCGCCGCTTTGCTGCGTGCCTTAGCTGGATCGCCATCAGATTTACTTGATGCTACATGCAATTCCATTCTCGCCTCGCCTGCGCTTTGCCACCAAGAAGTGTTAATTGCACTCGCGGGGCGCAGTTGGATGAGCTTGCAGAATGCAGGACGTGCACAACGTTTCTTGATCCGTTTAGCGCAAACTCAAAATCAATCGTTATTTAACCAACTCTTTGCGGATGTGGTCATGTTACCTGCGCTGCGTGGAGTGATGCTGCCTTTGCTGCATGCCAGCCCCTCACCGGAATTGGCACACGCACTGGAACAGTTACAACAGATGACGCGAGGATAAAGCATGATTGGCGATTTACTCTTGATACTGGCGCTCTGTTTTGCCGGATTTCTGTTTTGGCAGCAGCGCCATCAAGCCGAAATCGCCAAACAAGCGATTCAGCGCCACTGCGATCAGCTTGATTTGCAACTGCTCAACGTGGCATTCGGCCAGCATAAAGTGAGAACGCCTTCAGGAGGCTGGCGTTGGCACACCATTTATCTCTTTGAGTTTTCATCACTCGGGGATGATTGTTATCAAGGCAAGTTAGAAATGCAGGGATTTAGAACAGTACGTTTTGCTCTGCCACCTCATCGGATGGGTTAAGTACATCGGCCGTCCAGACAAACTGGCTGCAAGGGCCAAAAAACTCATCAATATCGGCACGGTGCTCAAAGCCCAACTTTTGCAAAATGGCTCGTGCCGCTTCATGTTGGGCTTTTATGGTAGCAACCACTCGTTGCAAGCCAAAGCGTTGGCACACATTAGGGAAAAAAGCATTCAGTGCTTCACTGGCTAATCCTTGCCCCCAATACGCTTTATCAAATAAGAAGCCGAGTTCAGCGCGTCCTTCACTCTCAAATTCAATAAAGACATGTCCCATGTACTCGCGGTTATAGTTGTCGAGTACCGCCATGGCGTACAAAGAAGAATCATGCAACACCCGTTGAAAAAGCTGCTTGGCTGCAGCTACCGTGGTGGGACCGTTCATCTGCGAACGGTTTTTGGCGCAGTAATTGAGCACGAGAAAATCAGACTCAAACGCCTCGGTATAAGGGATAAGTAGCGTTCTTCGCGTCGCTATGGTCACGGACATTCCTTGTAGAACAAAATCAATCGAAAGTGAAAAAGCGCCTTTCCCTATAAGAAAGGCGCTGTTTATTTTTCACCTGAACTCAATCAAGTTATCTCATCCAAATACTTGGTAATGTGAGATATAGCCTGCTGACATTGTTATATTAATTGTGTTTCTAGAGAACCCGTTGTGCGCTCATTTTATGGTTGGCAAACATTAGGTAAGCCTTGTTGACGCGGGTTCGAATACCCGAAAGGAAGATTAAGGAAAGCCCCGACAAAAGATGTCGGGGCTTAATCTTACTCGCAGCATCCGGCTACTTGAGCGTGCTCCTTGCATCATCCTTAACTGGCTGATCCTTTCAGCGAACTCCGAGCATCGCCGTCCTAGCGGTGTCCTCTCATCCTGATGCCGAATATCCTATTCAGCCTTCATCACTTGTTCCTTGAGCGGTGTCCTTGCCATCGTCCTGATGGTGTTCCTTCTCACGTCCCTAGAGTGTCCTGAATCTTCCTTACAGCTCACGTCTCTGTGGGCTGACGCTATCCTTGGCGTTTCCTGCTTCCTGCTCGTGGCTATCCTCGCCACTTCTCATCCTGAGAATCACAGTCCCTAGGTCATTTCCTTCGACAAGAGACAATTTACTCGTTTTGATTTTTCATGCAAGCCACCAAGAATGGAAGAGCATCTAAAGCTTGCCATCAAAATTAAATAATCCATTAAGTTCAACAACATAAATCGATTACATTGATATTCCCGCATCATTTTACTGCCTTGTCTTACATAAGATGTAAGCGATCTCTCACAAACGATTACCCCTTTTGCTCGCCTAACTTTCTCAGTAAGATGAGGCAAACCGTAAAAAGGAACCATTATGCTGACCAAAGACGTATCTCAAGAGCTGGAAGAGATCCTCAATAGCCTCAGCCAACAAGGCAAAGAGCCTTCCGTAGCGCTCGTAAAAGCACGCTTAAAAACGCCTGTGCCTATGCCTGCCATTATCGCCACCATAAAGAGCTGGAAAAATACGCAGCGCATCCCAAAAGTGGAAGTCGCCGCCATAAATACCAATAACAACCTTGAGCAACGTATTGAAGTGTTAGAGCAGACTATTTTGCAACTTACTGCACGTATTGAAGCGCTCGAAGCCACTACCAAAGGAACTCAACAATGAAAATTTGGGTTGATGCCGATGCATGTCCGAAAGTGATCCGTGAAACGCTGATCCGCGCAGCCGAGCGCACTGGAGTTGAATGTACTTTTGTGGCAAACCATCTCATCCCATTACCAAAACGAGACAATATTCGGGCGTTGCAAGTCTCTTCTGGGTTTGATATTGCCGACAACGAAATCGTAAGACGCACAGAAGCGGGCGATTTGGTGATCACCGCGGATATTCCCCTCGCCGATGAAGTGATCAGCAAAGGCGGTTTGGCGCTTAATCCACGCGGTGAGCTGTACACCAAAGAGACCATCAAAGCGCGCCTGAATATCCGTGATTTTATGGATACCATGCGCGCCAGCGGTATTCAAACTGGTGGCCCTGCCGCACTTTCGCAGACAGAACGCCGCGAGTTTGCCAATCATCTGGATCGGATTTTGGCTAAGCGTTCCGCTTGATCCCCCACAGCCCGAAACCATGCGCGATAAAAAAGCCTGCGATATTCGCAGGCTTTTTCGTATTCAGAGAAAACTCTATGGTGTGTAGTACGTGGCTGCGCCAGGGCCAACTGGCAGACCTAACACAAATACCCACACGTAGAACAGTAAACTCCAACCCACCATAAACACCACTGAATATGGCAACATGGTTGCGATCAGTGTACCGATACCAAGGTTTTTCATATAACGCGTCGCCACCGCCAGAATCAAGCCAAAGTAGCTCATCATCGGGGTAATGATGTTGGTCACTGAGTCACCGATACGGTATGCAGCTTGAATCACTTCTGGTGCGTAACCAACCAGCATCAGCATTGGTACGAAAATCGGTGCTGTTACTGCCCATTGTGCTGACGCAGAACCAATCATCAGGTTGATGTAACCACACATCAAAATGAAGGCGAAGAACAGCATTGGGCCAGTCAGTCCGATGTCTTTCAGGAAATCTGCTCCTAATACCGCCAGCACTTGGCCAAACTTAGTCCAGTTAAAGAAAGCCACAAACTGTGCTGCAAAGAAGACAAGTACAATGTACACGCCCATTGAAGACATGGATTTGGACATCGCATCGATCACATCGCGATCGGTTTTCATCGTACCTACCACACGGCCATACACATAGCCTGGGATAGCAAAAAACACGAAAATAAACGCGACGATACTCTTTAAGAAAGGCGAACCAGAAACTTGGCCATCTGCACCACGCAAAATGCCATCGGTAGGTACAATCGTCCAAGCCAGCAAACCGCTCACAACCAATATCGCAATACCGGCATAAGCTAATGCTTTTTTCTCAAGTGACGTCAAAACGCCCATTTTATCTTGGCTTAGATCGTCACTGGCTTCTGCCACATCGTATTTGCCCAGTTTTGGCTCAACGATTTTTTCAGTAACGAAAGCACCTAAAATTGCAATCACAAAGGTAGATGCAGCCATAAAGTACCAGTTGACTTCAGGACCTACGCTGTAGGTTGGATCAATCATGCGTGCTGCTGTTTCGGTAATACCCGATAGCAGAGGATCAACCGTACCAATCAGCAAGTTAGCCGAGTAACCACCGGAAACACCCGCAAACGCAGCAGCCAGACCCGCTAATGGGTGACGTCCTAACGAATGGAACAACATCGCTGCCAGTGGAATGAGTACGACGTAGCCTAATTCAGACGCGGTGTTAGAGATGATGCCTGCAAACACAACAGTGAAAGTCACCATGCGCTGTGAAGCACCCATAACCAAACCACGCATCGCTGCTGAGAGCAAACCAGAGTGCTCAGCAATCGCCACCCCCAGCATCGCGACCAACACTGTTCCTAAAGGAGCAAAGCCGACAAAGTTTTTCACTAAGTTGGTCACGATCAGTTCCAGACCGTCCGCATTTAATAAGCTGACAACGTAGATCATGCCATCTGCAGAGCGACCTTTCGCACCTTCCGGACGAGGGTCAACCACCGAGAGCTCAAAGTATCCAGCGATACCCGAGGCAACCAGCAGTACGACACAGAAAATGGCAAATAAAGTGATGGGATGGGGTAATAAGTTCCCCAAATATTCGACACCATCTAGAAAACGGGTAAATAAAGGTTTCTTAGGTGCGTTTTGATTTATTGAAGCAGATGAACTCATCTGTTCCCTCCTTGTCTTGATTCCTATGCATTTGTGACAAAAATGTCAAAAGCGCGCGAAGAGTACTCGACAAGAAAGGTAAATTAAAAAGCAAAGATGTTACAAAATTTGTCTAATTGAACAATATTTATCCGAAATTTAAAAAATAACCAGATGATCATATCAATGAACAAGCATCTGGTTAGAAAAATATCTCGCTACGAATCGTTTATCCAACAATCAATTAACGCTGAACCGCTTTAAAACGAGGGTTAGATTTGCAGATCACATACAAACGGCCACGACGTTTGACAATTTGGCAATCTGGATGACGATTTTTTGCGCTTTTTAGTGAACTGAGAACTTTCATTTGGATTCCTTAGCAAACTGGCCAAAACGACGAGCAAAGTTAGCAACGCGACCTTCTTTCTGTACCACGCGCTGTTTACCGGTATAAAACGGATGAGACTCAGAAGAAACTTCAATAGTGATATAAGGGTAGGTCTTACCTTCCCACTCAATAGTGCGATCCGTTTGCAAAGTAGAACCTACAACAAAGTAGTGATCGACGGTCGTATCGTGGAACACCACTTTACGATAATCAGGATGAATGCCTGCTTTCATCTTAAAACTTAACCTCAATTGTTATGTTATAACATATTAATTAATAATTATTCTCAAGGTTATTTGCAAGCGATTTTTACGCCTAGCTATGCTATTTTTGCGCTCTCAATACCCATGCTCACAGATAAAAACATGTATCTCATTGAACCAGTTGCCATTATTGAAAGTCCGTACCAAGAAAAATTTGCGGTACCACGACAGCCTCGTTTAGTGCCGAGCGCCACCGCTCGCCTCAAACTACTGGGTGAATGCAACTGCGCAGAGGCCATTCGCGGTATTGAGCAATTTAGCCATGTATGGCTGCTATTTTTGTTCGACCAAAACCTAGCCGCAGGTTGGAAACCCACTGTGCGTCCCCCTCGCCTCGGTGGTAATGAACGAGTGGGTGTTTTTGCCTCACGTGCCACCTTTCGTCCCAATGGCATAGGTATGTCAGCGGTTGAATTGCGTGGTGTGAGCAAAGAAGGCGATCAGTATTATCTCGAACTCGGCAGCGTTGATTTAGTCAATGGCACACCAATTATTGATATCAAACCTTACATCCCCTACTCCGATTCGATTTCGAATGCGCAAGGCGGTTATGCAGAACAAGGGCCCGAACGCATTGCAGTAACATTTAGTGAACAAGCTCAGCAAACGCTAAACGCTCACCCAGAAGGGCGCATCCGCCGCGCAGTGATCAGTGAAGTGCTGGCACAAGATCCACGCCCGGCTTACAAAAAAAATAGTGCTGACGACAAGTTGTATGCTGTGAATTTGTACGATTGGAACGTGAAATTTACTGTTACCAATGAAGCAATCGTTGTCAGCGCAATTGAACGCTTTTGACAAAACCATTTGGCTGATATTATTAGCGCCCAAATTCGCTTTATATACCCAAACTACTTCGAGTGGCAGGTAGGCGGCAAGTGAGTGACCCCCCATGAGCATAGACAGACTATGTGATTGGGGTGAACGAACGCAGCCAACACCGCTGCAACTTGAAGTAGGAAGGGGATAACGTTACTCCTGTTAAAGCGATCCCTTAAACTTTGATGAAACGGATACCATAGAATGCGTACCAGTAAATATCTTCTTTCTACTCTGAAGGAGACTCCAAACGACGCAGAAGTCGTGAGCCATAAGCTCATGTTACGTGCAGGTATGATCCGTAAGCTGGCTTCAGGTCTTTATACTTGGCTGCCTACTGGTCTGCGTGTACTGCGTAAAGTCGAAAACATCGTTCGTCAAGAGATCGACAATGCAGGTGCAATCGAAACCTTGATGCCGGTTGTGCAGCCGTTTGAACTATGGGAAGAGACAGGCCGTTCAGAAAAAATGGGCCCTGAGCTACTTCGCTTTACTGACCGCCATGAACGTCCGTTTGTATTAAGCCCAACAGCAGAAGAAGTGATCACCGCTCTGGTGCGTAACGAAGTCAGCTCTTACAAGCAACTTCCACTGAACCTGTACCAAATCCAAACCAAATTCCGTGACGAACGTCGTCCACGTTTTGGTGTGATGCGTGCACGTGAATTCTCAATGATGGACGCTTACAGCTTCGACATCGACAAAGAAGGTCTGCAAAAGTCTTATGACGCAATGCACGCGGCTTACTGTAAAGCTTTCGATCGCATGGGTCTGGATTACCGTCCAGTACTGGCAGACAGCGGTGCGATTGGTGGTAACGGTTCACAAGAGTTCCACGTTCTAGCGGAAAGCGGCGAAGATCTGATCGTATTCTCTACCGAATCAGACTACGCAGCGAACATCGAAAAAGCAGAAGCACTGGCACCAGCAACTGAAGCGGCAGCGCCGACTCAGGAAATGACACTGGTCGATACACCAAACGCGAAAACTATCGCGGAATTGGTTGAACAACATGGTCTACCAATCGAAAAAACAGTGAAAACGCTGTTTGTAAAAGCGTCTGATGCAATCGATGCGCCTATCGTTGCGCTGATCATCCGTGGTGATCACGAACTGAACGAAATCAAAGCAGAAAACCTGCCAGAAGTGGCATCGCCACTGGAAATGGCGGGCGAAGAAGAAATTCGTGCACTGATCGGTGCTGGCCCAGGTTCATTAGGTCCTGTTGGTCTGAAACTGCCATTCATTGTTGACCGTACCGTCGCAGTGATGAGCGATTTCGGTGCTGGCGCGAACATCGACGGTAAACACTACTTCGGTATCAACTGGGGTCGTGACGTTGAACTCGGTAAAGTTGCAGACTTGCGTAACGTAGTAGAAGGCGATCCAAGCCCATGTGGTAAAGGTACGTTGATGCTAAAACGTGGTATTGAAGTAGGTCACATCTTCCAACTTGGCACCAACTACTCTGCCAAAATGAACTGTGGTGTACTCGACTCGAACGGTAAAAACGTCATCCTTGAGATGGGTTGTTACGGCATCGGTGTTTCTCGCGTAGTGGCTGCGGCAATCGAACAGAACCATGACGATTACGGCATCATCTGGCCAGACGCGATTGCACCTTTCCAAGTGGCTATCGTTCCAATGAACATGCACAAATCTGAGCGCGTTCAGGAAGCAGCTGAGAAGCTGTACGCAGAGTTGACTGCGGCAGGCATCGAAGTGCTGTTTGATGATCGTAAAGAGCGTCCGGGCGTGATGTTCTCTGATATGGAACTGATCGGCGTGCCACACACAGTCATCATTGGTGACCGCAGCATGGATGAAGGCCACTTCGAATACAAAAATCGCCGTAATGGTGAGAAAGAAGCAGTGGCGATGGAGTCCATCATCGACTTTATCCAAGCCAAACTGGCTTAATGCTTAGTCACATTCGCTTACAAAGGCTGCCTTCTGGCAGCCTTTTTATTGTCTGTTATTAATATTAGATTCATTTTTCTCCACCTACACTGAGTCAAAACCAGAGGAGATAGCCCATGGATCTAAAATCATTACTCAATCAGGCACTGAGCTCAGACATTGTAAAAAAAAGGCAGTGAACAGCTGAAAACCTTAGGCCAAGATAAAAGCCAACTCGGTACTTTGGGAGCGGGAGCCTTGGGTGGCGGTCTGCTTGGCATGTTACTTGGCTCTAAAAAAAGCAAAAAATGGGGAAAAAGTGCTTTAAAAGTCGGTGGAGCAGCGGCGCTCGGTGCGCTCGCCTATAAGGTCTACAACGATTGGAATGCCAATCAAAAGGGGAATACAACACCAACACCTTTTGATGAAAACAACCCTCGCCATGAGTTGATCATTTTAAAAGCCATGATTGCCGCAGCTAAAGCGGATGGACATGTCGATGATCAGGAGATGGCGCGTATCCAACAAGCGATTGAAGAATTGGGCTCAGATAACCAAGTACAACAATTGGTTGAACAAGAGCTACGCAAGCCACTGGATCCCGCTGAAATTGCTCGATTTGCGCAAAATCCAGCCCAAGCCTCTGAACTGTATCTGGCTTCATTGCTGATCGCCGATGAACAGAACTTTATGGAAAAAGCCTATCTCAATGAACTTGCTAAACAACTAGGCTTGGATGATCAATTGGTCGCACAACTGAATTTACAAGTCACTGGTCAGTAATTGGTCAGTCATACGAGTTCCTTGAGCCAACGCAAGCTGCTGGTTTTGTATTTCACCGTTCTCTGTGTATATTGAGACCAGTTATCATTTGAGGACAAACCCATGCGAGTTTACGACTGTTGTGAATTGGTACGAGAGCTTTACGCACAAATTGGTAGTGGTGATCAAGGCTATGTGCCTAAAGCCATCAGCTGCGCTGTACGTGCATTAAACGAGATTGCGGCTGATACCGCCCTACCACTTGCAACACGAGAAAAAGCGGCGTTTGCGGCGGCCAATTTGCTGATTTCGGATTTTGAGGATTAATCACAATGAATCTAGCTAATTTTGCCACTATGGATCCCATCATGTTGATGAGCATCATTAACATGAAACTGCGTGACGACTTTAGTGGCGATCTGGATAAACTCGTCAGCTATTTCGATATTGATCGCAGCGCGTTGGAAGCCAAGTTAGCGAGCGCTGGCTTTGAGTTTTTACCGCAAGTCGGCCAATTCCGCTAAGCCAACAGGTATAGCAAAGCGCCCTTTATCAAATCAGTGCTGACAAAACGAAAAAAGCGCAGAGAAACTCTGCGCTTTTTGTTTGTCCTTAAGGTTAAATCAATTAACCAAGGTATTTGCGAGCATTCTGGAACATACGCATCCAAGCACCGTTTTCGCCCCAGTTATCTGGGTGCCACGAGTTAGCTACAGTACGGAATACACGCTCAGGGTGCGGCATCATAATCGTCACACGGCCATCTTGGGTGGTTAAACCGGTAATCGCATTCGGTGAACCGTTCGGGTTGCTTGGGTAAGCTTGCGTTGGCTGACCAAAGTTATCCACGAAACGAATCGCCACTGTGCCAGATTGCTCAATCGCTGTTAAATGTTCTGCATTACGCACTTCCACACGACCTTCACCATGAGAAACCGCAATCGGCATTCTTGAACCTACCATCTCGCTAAAGAATAGCGATGGTGACTTTTGCACTTCCACTAAACTAAAGCGTGCTTCAAAACGCTCAGATTCGTTACGGACAAAACGTGGCCACAACTCAGCACCTGGGATCAAATCACGCAGGTTAGACAACATCTGACAGCCGTTACACACACCGAGTGACAAAGTATCTTTACGTTGGAAGAACTGTTCAAACTGCTCACGCGCTTGTGCATTAAACAGAATCGATTTCGCCCAACCTTCACCAGCACCCAGTACGTCACCGTAAGAGAAGCCACCACAAGCCACCAAACCTTGGTAAGCATCCAGCACCGTTTGTCCGGTCAGAATATCACTCATATGAATATCGACGGCATCAAAGCCAGCACGATCAAAGGCCGCTGCCATCTCAACGTGTGAGTTCACGCCTTGCTCACGCAAAATCGCCATTTTCGGACGCGCACCTTTTGCGATGTAAGGCGCAGCAACATCTGACAGCACATCATAGGTTAAGCTGGCATTCAAACCCGGGTCGCGGTTATCTTGCTTCGCCGCAAACTCTTGATCCGCACAGGCTGAGTTATCACGCAGCGCTTGCATCTTATGGGTCATTTCCGCCCAGATAGTACGCAGCTCAGTACGAGAGCGCTCAATCAAGACTTCTTCACCACGAGTGATCAGCAAGCGATCCGAAGCTTCTACTTCACCAATCACGTGTGTGCACGCTTCTAAGCCATGAGCAGCAAGCGTTGCCAGAACAGAATTCAGTTCATCATTTTTCACCTGAACAACAGCGCCAAGCTCCTCGTTGAACAGTGCCGCCAGTGCATCATCACCCAAGGTTTCAATATTAGCTTTGATACCGCAGTGACCCGCAAAGGCCATTTCCGCCAAAGTCACCAATAAACCACCGTCGCCTTTGTCGTGATAAGCCACCAGCTTGTCGTTACGCACAAGAGTTTGTAGCGCATCGAAGAAGCCTTTGAGCTGCGTCGCGTTATCAACGTCAGCCGGTTTATCACCCAATTGTTTGTAAACTTGCGCTAATGCAGTTGCGCCAAGACGATTTTGACCATTGCCCAAATCAATTAAGACTAAGCTGCTATCACCAAGATCAGTGCGTAGTTGTGGGGTCACGGTCTTGCGAATGTCTTCCACACGCGCAAAGGCGGTGATGATCAGTGACAGCGGAGAAGTGACTTCTTTTTGCTCGCCATTTTCCTGCCACTTGGTTTTCATCGACATCGAATCTTTACCGACTGGGATAGTGATACCCAGTGCTGGACACAACTCTTCACCTACGGCCTTCACTGCTTCATACAGACCGGCATCTTCACCCGGATGGCCCGCTGGAGACATCCAGTTCGCAGAGAGTTTAATGCGTTTCAGATCGCCAATATCGGTCGCCGCAATGTTGGTGATAGCTTCACCCACCGCTAAACGTGCTGATGCACCGAAGTCCAGCAGTGCAACCGGTGTACGCTCACCCATAGACATGGCTTCGCCGTGGTAAGAATCAAAACTCGCTGCCGTTACCGCGCAGTTAGCCACTGGGACTTGCCATGGGCCCACCATTTGATCTCGTGCGACTAAACCCGTGACTGAACGGTCACCAATGGTGATCAAGAAAGTTTTTTCTGCCACCGCAGGTAAACGCAGTACACGATCCACGGCTTCATTTAGCTCAATACCAGAACGCTCTAAGGCTGGGCTTGAAACTTTCAGCGTGTTCGCATCACGATGCATCTTAGGCGGCTTGCCAAGCAGAATATCCATCGGCATATCGATTGGCGTGTTATCAAAGTGGCTGTCTTCCAGCGTTAAATGACGCTCTTCCGTCGCTTCACCAACCACAGCATAAGGTGCGCGTTCACGCTGGCAAATCGCATCAAACAGCGGCATATCTTCCGCAGCAACCGCCAACACATAACGCTCTTGTGATTCATTACACCAGATTTCCAGTGGGCTCATGCCCGGCTCATCATTCGGTACATTGCGCAGTTGGAATTTACCACCACGATCACCGTCATTGACTAGCTCAGGCAGTGCGTTAGAGATACCGCCCGCGCCCACATCGTGAATAAAGGCAATCGGGTTTTTGTCACCAAGCTGCCAGCAGCGGTCGATCACTTCCTGACAGCGGCGCTCCATCTCTGGGTTTTCACGCTGCACGGAAGCAAAATCTAGATCTTCAGCAGACTGACCAGAAGCCATCGAAGAGGCAGCACCACCGCCCAGACCGATGTTCATCGCAGGGCCACCGAGTACGATCAGTTTTGCACCAACCGGGATCTCTTTCTTCTGAATATGCTCTGCACGGATGTTACCCATACCGCCTGCGATCATGATTGGTTTGTGGTAGCCACGTACCTCTTCACCCGCATGTGAAGTCACTTTTTCTTCATAAGTACGAAAATAACCTAGCAGGTTCGGACGACCAAATTCGTTGTTGAACGCAGCACCGCCCAATGGGCCTTCCAACATGATATCCAGCGCATTTACGATGCGGCTTGGCTTACCAAAATTACTTTCCCATGGCTGTTCAAAGCCGGGAATACGTAAGTTAGATGTGGTAAAACCGACCAAGCCTGCTTTTGGCTTACCGCCAATACCAGTTGCGCCTTCATCACGGATTTCACCGCCTGAACCTGTCGATGCGCCTGGCCAAGGAGAAATCGCCGTTGGGTGGTTGTGCGTTTCCACTTTCATCAGAATGTGGGCATCTTCATGGTGATAGGTGTACTGACGGCTATCAGGATCAGGGAAGAAACGACCAACAGTCGAGCCAGTCATTACCGCGGCATTATCTTTATAAGCAGAAAGCACATAATCAGGAGTCTGTTCAAAGGTGTTTTTGATCATCTTGAACAGCGATTTATCTTGTTTAACCCCATCAATCGTCCAATCCGCGTTGAAGATCTTGTGACGGCAGTGTTCTGAGTTCGCCTGTGCAAACATCATCAATTCAATGTCATTGGGATTGCGGCCAAGTTTAATGAAATTCTCAACCAAATAGTCGATTTCATCTTCCGCCAATGCCAGCCCAAGGGAAACGTTTGCCTCTTCAAGCGCACGGAGACCGCCTGCCAAGACATCAACCTGACTCATCGGTGCAGGCTCCGCCACACTAAACAGTTGCTGCGCGTCAGTCAGTTCCGCAAACACCACTTCCATCATGCGATCGTGTAGCAAGGCTTTTAGAGTGACAACTTGAGCTTCGGTAAGTGGCGTTTCTGTCTCAACATAATAAGCCGTACCACGCTCTAAGCGCTTGATGCTGCGCAGACCACAGTTGTGCGCAATATCCGTTGCTTTAGAAGACCAAGGTGAGATGGTTCCCGGGCGTGGCGTCACCAATAACAGTAAACCTTGCGGTTCATGTTCTTGGATCGTTGGACCGTAAGTGAGCAGTTTTTCGAGCTTTTCCAACTCTTGCGGATTGAGCTCCGCCTTGAGATCGGCAAAGTGCATAAACTCGGCGTAAATGCCTGTCACTGGGAGGTGTTGTTCACGACACGCGGTGAGGAGCTTGTTAACACGAAACTCTGAAAGAGCTGGGGAGCCACGCAAAATTCTCATGTGCTTAGGTCTCTATGTCCAATTGATTGAGGTGTAATTGGCATAAACTCTTTGAAATACAGCACATTAAACTCTATTTGTTGAATGTATGCCGATTTCACCTCTCTAATGGCTGCGCATTATAGAGGAATTCTTTTTGTGACGTAACACCAAAAGCAACCGTTTGCGTCATTTTTTTCGTTAATTTTGAGTTACGACCCATTTGCACAAATCTTCGAGCAAAATGTCAGCTTAATCAGTGAGGACTTTGCCAAAACCAGCGCCTTTGATATAAAGGCATCTGTCTTAATGAGAGAAAACCCAAATTGATGACTTCTTTTGCATACAAATTCCGCGTTCGTTCGCTTTGCTTAGGCTTATTGAGCCTGCTTCTGGTCGGTTGCCAAATTGACTCTGAGCCAAAAAGTGAACTGGAAAAGATCCGTGAGCGTGGAGTTTTACGTGTTGGTACTCTCAATAATCCACTTTCCTATTACATTGGTCCTGATGGCCCTACAGGTTTGGATTACGAGTTAGCGCGTGAATTTGCCAAAGAGCTTGGGGTAAAGCTGGAAATGAAGCCAGCATATCGCCTATCTAGCCTTTTCCCTGCCTTAAAAAATGGCGAAGTGGATATTATCGCCGCGGGGTTAAGCCAGTCCGAAGAGCGACTCAAAGGTTTCCGTGCCGGACCTGCTTATTATTACGTGTCACAACAAGTGGTATACAAGAAAGGTGAATGGCGACCGCGCAATTTCAAACAGTTAGTTGAAAAGCAGCAAGCGTTATTAAAGGACAACCCAGATTTGGCCTTTTTCAGTGTGGTTGATGACTCGCATTTTGAGCACACATTGCAAGCAAAACAGCAGAAGCACCCGGATTTTCAGTTTCATGTCGACAGCAATTCGGATGTGAATGACCTGCTAAAAAAAGTATCACAAGGTGAGCTACTGTTCACAATGGCGGATTCGGTGGAAGTGTCACTCTCTCAGCGGGTCTACCCTGATTTAGCCGCAGCATTTGAACTGACCGAAGACCAACCGATCTCATGGTTTATCCGTCGTGCAGATGATGAAAGCCTCTACGCCTTGATGATTGAGTTTTTTGGTAATCTCAAACAATCAGGCTATCTCACTTCTTTGGAAGAGAAATATATCGGACATATCGGAACATTCGATTATGTGGATACACGTGCCTTTATCCGTGCACTAGATACTCGGTTACCTAAATGGACACCGCTGTTTCAAAAGTATTCAGCAGAGTTTGATTGGCGTTTAGTGGCCGCACTGGCTTATCAAGAATCGCATTGGAATCCGTATGCTAAGTCTCCCACAGGTGTACGTGGTTTGATGATGTTGACCCTTCCTACTGCGCGCAGTGTCGGAGTCAGCGATCGTCTCGATCCCGATCAATCGATTCGAGGTGGCGTGGAATATCTACGTCGTATGATGGAGCGAGTACCGGATTCCATCTCTGAACATGAGAAAATCTGGTTTGCCCTTGCCTCTTATAATGTGGGCTATGGCCATATGATGGATGCACGTCGTTTAACTAAGATGCAAGGCGCTGATCCGGATTCATGGGCCGATGTGAAAGATCGTTTACCTCAGTTACAACAGAAGAAATATTTTACTCAGACTCGCTATGGCTATGCGCGCGGTGATGAGGCTCGTAACTACGTAGAAAATATTCGCCGTTACTACCAAAGCATCATTGGTCATCTTGAGCAGCGTCAATTGACTGCTGGCGATGACAGTATCGAGGATCTCGCGGTAATCGAGCTTGATGAAGAAAGCTTAGGCGATGATATCAGCACTGACGATATTGATGAGGATGCGGTCAAACTGGAGTCCGAATCTCTCGAAAGCAGTGAATCGAGCGCTTTACCATCTGATGAGAATAAAAAATAGCCACTTGATTTTTGAGAAGAAAACACGTAAATCAATGTGTGAATGAAGTCGCTTTCCTGTTGTCAGAAACAGGTAACATTCGAATGCAATAATAAAGTGATTCATTCAAAAATTATTAGGCTCCCTGACTCTATCGAGCAGGGGTTTTATGTCAGTAAGTAGTAGGAGGGTGTTTTATGTTGAGACGTAAACGTCAATCAAAACTCCTGAACAAAACAGTATCAGCCAATCGTCGTCGCCGTATGTTGGCCAACAGTAAGAAAAAAGTGTTGGCTCGTCATCGTGCTTTCGTTCAGTTGGGCAACTCGTAACACGTCGAATGGCAAACATCGTTGCTGATGTTTGCCAAAGATCTACTGTTCATCTTTCCTTTCTGCATCCCGTTTCGCTTTGATTTCTTTCCGACGACGCTGAAAAAACGCTTGTAACTGAGCGCGGCACTCTTCTTCCAATAGCCCTTTCTCAACAGTGGCATAGTGGTAAGACGCTTGACTGTTAAACAGATCCATAACTGTCCCAGCAGCTCCTGCTTTTAAATCTGGTGCACCATACACAATCCGCTTAACCCGGCTATGCAAAAGAGCTCCTGCACACATGGGGCACGGTTCTAATGTTACATATAAGGTGGTATCGAGCAGACGATAGTTGCTGAGCACTTTTCCCGCTTTACGGATCACTTCAATCTCGGCATGCGCGGTCGCATCATGGTGCGTAATAGAACAATTCCAACCTTCAGCAATAATTTCACCATCACGTACCAATACGGCACCGACAGGGACTTCTCCCAGCTCTTCAGCTTGAGCGGCTAACATGATGGCTCGACGCATAAATTGTTCGTCTTGAGCGGAAAAGAGAGACTCGGACAAAACGACACTCCACAGATTATTCAAAACGGTGATTCTAACGGAGATTGCTGAGAAAACGAAAGCAAGACCAAGAAAAAGCCCACTCGTCTGAGTGGGCTATCAGCTTATCTGATTTTGTTACCTACATGCTGTAGGTGTAAGGTGCTTGGATACCCAATGGAATACCCATCGCCCAATATGCCAGCAAGAATATTGACCAGCCAATCAGCATAGCAATTGAGTAAGGCATCATCATCGAAGCCAATGTACCAATACCCGTTGATTTCACATAGCGTTGGCAGTACACCACCACCAGAGGGAAGAACACCATCAATGGAGAAATGATGTTAGAAACCGAATCACCCACACGGTAAGCCGCTTGAGAAAGCTCTGGAGAGATACCGACAGCCATCAGCATTGGCACTAGGATAGGACCAATCAATGCCCATTTTGCCGAAGCAGAACCCACGAGCAGGTTGACCATAGCCGTAAGCAAAATCATACCCACAATCGTAGCCTGACCTGGCAGGTTCATCGCTTTCAGACCTTCCGCACCATACAGTGCCAGCATAGTACCAATGTTCGATTGGCCAAAAGCAGAAAGGAACTGAGCACAGAAGAAAGACATCACGATGTAAGCACCCATAGTAGACATGGTGCCTGACATCGCTTTGATAACATCGTTACTGTCTTTAAATGTCCCAGCAATACGGCCGTAAACAATACCCGGAATGATAAATAGGATAAAAATCAGTGGCACAATTGATTTCATGATTGGCGCGGTAAATGCCGTGATCTGGCCATCTGGCGAGCGTAATGCTGAATTCTCAGGCCATACTGCTGCAATCAATAACGCAATGCCCACAACCATTGCCCAACCCGCATAGCGGAAAGCTTTTGATTCGATTGCAGTAAAAGAGCCAAGATCTGGAGCAGATTCTGCATCTTCATCCACTTTTGTTGCTGCTAAGCGTGGTTCGATAATTTTATCCGTCACGTACCAACCAATTGCAACAATCACGATAGATGAAAGACCAGTGAAGTAAATGTTGGCCAGAGGGTTAACTTGATACGACTGATCCAACACTTGCGCGGCAGTTTGAGTAAAACCCGCCAGAAGAGGATCGATGCCCGAGGGGATAAAGTTGGCTGAAAAGCCACCTGATACCCCAGCAAATGCAGCCGCAATACCCGCAAGAGGATGACGCCCTGCTGCATGGAAAATGATACCGCCCAACGGAATAACCAGTACGTAGCCTGCATCCGCTGCAGTGTGCGAAACAATCGCGACCAGAATCAGCATAGGCGTCAGCAATTTTACTGGCGTAACATTAAGCATTTTTTTCAGGCCTGTAGTAATGAAGCCTGAAGAGTCCGCTACACCTACCCCCAGCATAGCAACAAGTACAATTCCGAGAGGCGCAAAACTGGTAAATGTGGTCACCATATTGGCAAGAAAATGAGCCAGTGATTCGCCGGTCAGTAGGTTTTTAATTTCTAAAGCTTGGCCCGTGCGCGGGTTAATCAAATCAAAGCTTAAGTTTGATAAGAGTGCAGAAGAAACCCAAACGATAACTAACGCCCAGAAGAATAGAATTGCAGGGTCTGGGATTTTGTTACCTGCCCGTTCAATAAAGTTTAAAAAGCGATCCATCCCACTTGGCTTAGCCGATGGTGCTTGATTGATAGATTGGTTACTCATAGTAAATTCCGTAATGTGATGTTGCTGCGTGAGACCTTATAAGCTTGGTCTTCTGTAGCCGTTTCGAATATCCGTGTGAGCTTGGTTAATCAGTCACAGTGAAACGGCAATTTTTCACTTGGCATTGTATAGAAACGCCCTATCCAAAGCACAGAGTTCGTTCTTTTTTTTACATATTTAGAGACATATTTTGCAAAAATAGAAAACCAAAGACACACACTCGAAACATTAACGACAAATCAACATATACATTTAAGAAACGAATTTGCAAAAACTGAGATTACATGGATCGATGAACCTATGATTTGCAGAGAGGAAGAAAGGGATGATGGAGAAGTAAAAAACCTTCCCCAAGATATCTAAGGAGTAAAGAATGGCGACCGATTTCCACCTAATAGTTTCTGTAAACTTAGACTCAATCGAGCAGAATAAGAAAGAGAGTTCGTTAATCGAACTCACTGTGTTTAGAGATCATGGTTTTCAGCTCAACAGACTGAGTTTCACCATGGCGATCTTGCCATAAAGCTTCTATATGAACTGTCTTAAGTGCTCCCGACAGAGTTGCAGCTGGCACAGACCACGACAAGGTATACAAAGGATGTGAAACATCATTCCCAGAGACAATATTGGTATCAAAATTAGCCGCAGACATAGTAGGTAGAGCGGAAGAAGCCCCACGAGTACGAAACCATTCCAATTTCTGCTCGGCAAGGTTCAAAGCTTCGATACTGTGCATGGCGTAATCGGCACGTTGCTCAATGTACGCTTGCAATTTAACCAACCCAAGAGCCCCCACTCCAATCAGCACAAAAGAAATCATCACTTCAATTAAGCTAAAACCACGTTGCTTATTGCGCATTCCAACTTCCTTCTTGCCATTTAGGAGGAAGAGAGCTATTTACAAACGACTTCATAATGTCGGAGTTAAATTTAAGATTAACTGAGTTTTTAAATAACGCACTCTGATTTCGAGCATCCAAAACCATGCCGCCTGTAAAGTTAAATGAGCCTTCCATATACATTGTAGCTAAGGCTGCATCGCCATCTAAATATGTTCCATTTATTGCTTCGAGTCCAGTTTTAAAATCATTGGGTGTATGTTTTAGAGTACCGATTAATGCTGGGTCAAAAGCTGCATTACTCCACTGATCTTTTATCGGTGTATAAGTACTATTTACATGCACAAATACACCATTGACATTAACAGTACTTCTCCCACCGACAATTCCATTATGTACAACAAGAAGGACTTTCATGCTTGGATGAGTAGTACTACTTAATAAATGAGCAAGATTCGTATCAAACTCGCAGGGGCCATCAACCCAAATTGAATTACTTCCATTAGTTTTCAAACCAACTTGATTGATTTTCGTATAGCAGTCACTGCCTTTAGTTGTGGATATTTTAGTGAAATTATTTTTCGGATCATCTCTCACTTGCTTCCAATCCGATACTTCTTTACCAAAAAAATCTTTAAATGGAGATAAATCTGTATCACGTTTTGCATCAAGCTCAACACCATTACTAATAACAGCCCCCTCTTTCCCTAAGTAATATCCTGATGCAGTTGCATTATTTGTAATAAAACCTGATCCACACTTTACTCCATTTTTATAATTACTGCCTGGATTAACACCTGATGCATAGTCTAAATCACTGTTAGTAAAACCTCCGCCAAAATATGCTTTATCTCTGACAACCATTGAAACGCACTCATAATACTCAGAATTATCATTTCGTCTTAATTCCCCCGGTTCAGGAGAAATTGTAACCGCAGCATTCACAACTAAATTTGATGCACTACGAAGAGCCCCAGCCCCTCCTCCAGAAGCAGGAATAACAATATTTTTATTGAGCTTTGTATATCCTATTTCACTAATTATTTTTGTTGTAGGGTTCGAAGCTACCAATGAAACATAATCGAACTTTATGTTATGGGTCGCTATGTTACATTCTGGTATTAAAGATGCTGTAGGAATCGCACTATCGAGAATAGATTTAGTGTAAACACACTCCAACCCCCCCTCCGCCAGCCAATGTTCTTGCCTCGCTTTAACCTCATTCTGTGCACGCTTAATTTGATAAAATAAATTCTTATATGAACCCAAAGTCACAACTAAAGCTATAGAAAGCAGTATAGAGGTAATCAGTAGAGTGGCTAAACCTTGTTGATATTTACGTATCATTGCCAATTCCTTTGCTGAACTTGTAATGAAATTGCGTGAGAGATTGCTGGTTCATTTTTTAATTCAGCAGTCATCGATATAGAAATAAATGAACTTTCTATTGAAGATCCAGATAATAATGCTCGACTAATATCAAATTGAGTCACTTTAATTTGCTTAGGATCAAATAGGTCGAAACATCCACTGGCAGCTGAAATAACATTTAAAGGTGATGTAGAATCCTTTTGGCAATATTCCAGCATATTATTATTTAGTTGATATACCGTATTGCTCGCAGCACTCGCTGTTTTTCGATAGACATAACCAATTTTATTGGGCTGATGGTAAAGAACATTTGGAGAACCAGAAAGCATCATAGAATTCGTAGCAATGCCATCAAAACCTGCTCGCTGAATATCCTCTTTCATCTGCTGCATCACACTACTCATTTGCTGTAATAGCATAATTTCTTTACTACGCTGTGCGGCAGCTTTCTGGTTAGAAAGAAACACAGCCCCAACAATTCCCAGTGCTATTGCTCCTACCAAGGCTGCGATCATAAATTCAATGAGCGTATTACCTTGCTGTTTAGCACTTTTCAAAGCCATATTTTGCCTCACTCTCAGTGCATACTTTTATCCGTCCAGCTCGATTATGAACCGTAATTTTTATCGGATTCGTATCCGATTCAGATTGCTTAATCGCTATACTGCCCGCTTCTTGCGGATTCCCCATTACATGATCAAATTTCACGCTAGTTAAAGAGTTCGTACTCGACACCACCAAATTCCGATATCGATTACCTTGCAGTTCAGCAACCGTATTAGCTGTCGTAATTGCGGCAACATCAGATACACTCGCAAGCAATAACTTCCAATTCCCTGTAGATGATGGAAAGCCTTGGATGTGAACCCATAAGTCTTGGTTTCTCAACACTGATTCAGATTTAGCTTGAATCAAAAAACCCTGTAATTCATTGGCTAAATTAGCCATTTTTGTTTGTTGGCTAACGTTTGAAAAACTCGGGGCGACAAAAAGCAGCAACGCTGTTAACACAGCAACTGTGATTAGAAGCTCCAGTAAGGTAAAGCCGCGATGCATTTCCCAAAATCCTTTGCAAACAGTGAGATGATGGTGAATCAACTTGCATAGATCCTAACAGCTAACAAAAATGGTGTTGTTTTATAAAGAGAAGTAATGGAAATGATTCGAAAAATTTTCTGCAAGCCAAGCTGTACTTGGCAACAAGGTATGACATTGATCGAATTAATGATCGCGGTTGTGATTGTGGGTGTATTAGCGGGCATCGCTTATCCTGCTTATACCAACTATGTCAAAGAGGGTCATCGTAAGCAGGCGATGGCGGATATGGCCAAAATTCAGCTCTACTTAGAAGAAAAATATAACAATGGTTATACAGCTACAGGCATCGTCGATGCGCAGAAGGTATGTAATACGTTTTGCAGCGTAGACAGCGATCGCTACAAGATTGTCGTCGAGACAACAGCCACTAGCTATGCGATTACAGCAACCCCGCAATCCACCAAAGGACAGAATAGTGATAAATGCGGCGGTAATACCTACACATCCCTCACGTTAAATGAGAAAGGTACAACATCACCCAGCGCATGTTGGAAATAAAAAATCCGTGTATAAAATCATCATTAAGTTATTTACTGAAATAAGAAAAGACCAGCAAGCTGGTCTTTTCTTATTGTTACTGATTGAATTTTGATTAACTGGTTAGGTCATCAAAAAACTTCTTCACACCATTAAAGAAGCCTTCAGCTTTCGGTTTATGTTTAGTCGCCGCTTCGCCACCGCAAGACTCTTCAAACTCTTTCAGCAGCTCTTTCTGGCGAGCACTCAAATTCACTGGTGTTTCTACAACAAGTTTAACAATCAGATCGCCCAGCGCTGCAGAGCGAACGCTTTTCACACCCTTACCACGCATGCGGAACATGCGGCCAGTTTGGGTTTCAGCGGGCACTTTCAAGCTCACGCGACCATCCAGTGTTGGAACTTCCACTTCGCCGCCCAGAGCCGCCATCGCGAAGCTAACAGGCACTTCACAATACAAGTTATTGCCATCACGCTCAAAAATGTGGTGCTCTTTGACATGAACTTGTACGTACAAATCACCTGCTGGTGCGCCCATTTCTCCGGCTTCACCTTCGCCAGCAAGACGAATGCGATCACCAGTATCCACGCCGGCTGGGATTTTCACATTGAGTGTCTTGGTCTTTTGCTTGCGACCTTGACCATGACAGACGTTGCAAGGGTCTTTGATGATCTTGCCTTTACCATGACAAGTTGGACAGGTTTGCTGCACCGCAAAGAAGCCCTGACGCATCTGGACTTGTCCATGACCATGACAGGTTCCACAAGTTTGTGCTGAAGTGCCTTTTTTCGCACCAGAACCATCACAAGCATCGCAGTGAACCAAAGTTGGGACTTCAATTTCTTTCGAACATCCACGAACCGCTTCTTCAAGGCTCAGTTCCATGTTGTAACGTAGGTCTGAGCCACGTTGTGCTCTTGGACCACCGCCACGGCGACCACCACCAAAGATGTCACCAAACACGTCACCAAAAATATCGCCAAAGTCAGCACCGCCACCGCCGAAGCCGCCGCCACCAAAACCACCAGCGCCTTGTTCAAACGCCGCATGCCCATATTGGTCATAAGCCGCTTTCTTCTGCGCATCGGTCAGAATTTCATACGCTTCTTTGACTTCTTTAAACTTTTCCGCTGCACCAGCATCACCCGAGTTGCGATCCGGGTGGTATTTCATCGCAAGGCGTTTGTATGCCTTTTTAATATCACGCTCGGAGGCGTCACGGCCTACGCCTAATACTTCGTAAAAATCACGTTTTGACATGTTCTCAGTCACCAATTTGTTACTGCCAACGGCTAAGCCGCTCGGTGGGTATCGATATAGATAAGGGGGATCCAATTGCCTTTATCTGTAGCGACACGCTTCAAACAGACGGGCGTAAGAGTTTCCTCAAACGCCCGCTGCTTCAAAGTTCAATAAGAACTCAGCAAACCGCACGCATTATTTCGTGCGGTATGACTAATTACTTCTTATCGTCGTTAACTTCTTCAAACTCAGCGTCAACTACGTCATCTTCTTTTGCAGAAGATTGACCAGCGTTTGCACCTTGTGCTTGAGCTTGTTGTTGTGCGATTTCCATCAGCTTCTGTGCCGCAGCCATCAGAGCTTGCACTTTGGCATCGATTTCTGCTTTGTCTTCGCCTTTCTTCGCTGTTTCCAAGTCGTTGATCGCAGCTTCGATTTTCTCTTTCTCATCCGCTGGCAAAGCTTCGCCCGCTTCAGTGATTTGTTTGCGAGTCGCGTGGATCATCTGGTCAGCTTGGTTACGTGCAGTTGCTAACTCTTCGAACTTTTTGTCCGCTTCTTTGTTCGCTTCTGCTTCTTGAACCATTTTTTCGATTTCAGCATCGCTCAGACCGCCTGAAGCTTGGATCGTGATCTTCTGCTCTTTACCAGTCTGTTTGTCTTTTGCTGAAACGTGCAGAATACCGTCCGCATCCAAATCGAAGATAACTTCGATTTGTGGCATACCACGTGGTGCAGCGTTGATACCCTCCAGGTTAAATTGACCCAGAGATTTATTGTACATCGCTTGCTTACGCTCACCTTGCAGTACATGGATAGTTACTGCGCTTTGGTTATCTTCCGCCGTAGAGAACACTTGGTTCGCTTTGGTTGGGATAGTGGTGTTTTTCTCGATGAGCTTGGTCATCACACCGCCCATGGTTTCGATACCCAGAGACAGAGGCGTTACGTCTAGCAGCAGAACGTCTTTTACTTCACCCGCAAGAACACCACCTTGAACCGCAGCACCTACCGCTACCGCTTCATCAGGGTTCACATCTTTACGTGGCTCTTTACCAAAGAATTCAGCAACTTTCTTCTGAACCATTGGCATACGAGTTTGACCACCCACAAGGATTACGTCAGTAATGTCGTTCACAGAAAGGTCTGCATCCGCCAGAGCAACTTTCAGTGGCTCCAGAGAACGTTGAACCAGATCTTCAACCAGCGCTTCTAGTTTCGCACGAGTCACTTTAACGTTCATGTGCTTAGGACCAGTCGCATCCGCCGTGATGTATGGCAGATTTACGTCAGTTTGCTGTGCAGAAGAAAGTTCGATTTTCGCTTTCTCAGCCGCTTCTTTCAGACGTTGCATTGCCAGCGGGTCATTACGCAGGTCGATACCTTGGTCTTTTTTGAACTCGTCAACCAGGTAGTTGATCATACGGTTGTCAAAGTCTTCACCACCTAGGTGAGTGTCACCGTTGGTAGACAGAACTTCGAAGGTTTTCTCGCCTTCAACTTCATCGATCTCAATGATAGAGATATCGAATGTACCACCACCAAGGTCGTATACCGCGATGGTGCGATCGCCGCCTTGCTTATCTAGCCATAAGCCAGAGCTGCTGCTGTTGGTTCGTTGATGATACGTTTAACTTCTAGACCTGCGATACGCCCAGCATCTTTGGTTGCTTGACGCTGAGCATCGTTAAAGTAAGCAGGAACAGTGATAACCGCTGCAGTTACTGGTTCACCGAGGAAATCTTCCGCGGTTTTCTTCATTTTCTTCAGAACTTCAGCAGAAACTTGAGGAGCCGCCATTTTTTGGCCTTTCGCTTCAACCCAAGCATCACCATTGTCAGCCTTAACAATCTTGTAAGGCATAATTTTGATATCGCGCTGAACTTCTTCGTCTTCAAAACGACGACCGATCAAACGCTTAATTGCAAATAGCGTATTTTGTGGGTTAGTGACTGCTTGACGTTTTGCAGGTTGACCCACCAGAGTTTCACCGTCTGTATATGCAATTACAGAAGGAGTAGTACGCTCACCCTCTGCGTTTTCGATTACGCGAGGCTTGTCGCCGTCCAACACAGCAACACATGAGTTTGTAGTACCTAAGTCAATACCAATGATTTTACCCATCAGGCTATCTCCAAAAAAATTCTATGTTCGATTTGTATACCCCTAATGTGGGGATGGAGAATCGGGTTTCAACCCCTACTCACAAACCAAAACGGGCTTGTTTGCTTCTCGTATGCCCCTTAAATAAGGTCTTCAAAAACCATTTCAAGGGTAAAAGTGAAAAAATTTCAGATTTATTGTGTTTTGGGCATAAAAAAGCGAAGCCAATTGACTTCGCTCTTCATTTTCAGATTTGATAATGGCTAAGAGATGGTTATTTAGAAACCATTACCATCGCAGGACGCACCACTCGGCCATTCAATTCATAGCCTTTTTGCATAACAAACATCACTGTATTTGGCTCATGCTCGGCGCTTTCTTGAATCGACATGGCTTGGTGGAATTCTGGGTTGAACGCTTCACCGTGTGGGTTAATCTCTTTCAAGCCAAACTTCGCAATCGTATCAACGAAAGTTTTGTGCGTCAGTTCGACACCTTCCAATAGAGGCTTGATTGCTTCAACTTCGCTATCCGCGGCTTGAATCGCACGCTCAAGGTTATCAATCACTGGCAGCAGCTCTTCAGCAAAGCGACTCAGTGCGAATTTACGCGCTTTATCCACTTCTTGCTCGCTACGGCGACGCATGTTTTCTACTTCAGCACGCGCACGCAGCACATTGTCTTGCTGCTCTTTTACACGCTCTTCGCTGACGAGAAGTGCTGCTTCCAGCTGAGCAATTTTTGCTTCTTTCTCATCAAGCTCATCCGCAGCTTGGTTCCAGTCGATATCTGCATCTGTACCTACAACTTCAGCTTCTGTTTCAACCGCTTCTTGTTGCAGCTGCTCGTCTTTGTTTTTGATCTCTTCGTTGCTCATGATATCTCCAAAATTCACTTCATACTGGTCAGGAGAAATCGTCTAATCGTCGATTTCCCAACACAAAAATTCGCATAAAAGCACAACTTGCCCTTATTATGGGGACGATGAATTCTGATTCAAGCCTAAATCGGTTGGAAACCCTATGAAAAAGCCATTCAACGTTCTTGCCATCATCGGCAAACCGCGAGATCAACAAGCAATTCAAACGCATAAAGAAATTTATCATTGGCTGACTTCACTGGGTTATTCGGTGTTTATTGATGACCGTTTACGGGAAATTTTGACCGATTTACCCGAAGAGCATTTTGCGAGTTTGATTGAACTAGGCAAAAAAGCCGATTTAGCCATCGTTGTCGGTGGTGATGGCAATATGCTTGGTGCGGCACGTGTATTATCGCGTTTTGACATCTCAGTGATTGGGGTAAACCGCGGTAACTTAGGCTTTTTGACCGATTTAAACCCAGAAGATTTTCAACTCCGCTTACAAGAAGTTCTCAACGGCAACTATTTACAAGAAACCCGTTTTCTACTTGAAGCAGAAATTCATCGCCACGGACAAATCAAAAGCCATAATGCAGCCTTGAACGAAGCTGTGCTTCACCCCGGAAAAATCGCTCATATGATTGAATTTGAAGTTTATATTGATGATAACTTCGCTTTCTCTCAGCGCTCCGATGGCTTAATTGTTTCCACCCCAACAGGTTCTACAGCTTATTCACTTTCCGGTGGCGGCCCTATCCTTTCGCCAAGCTTGAATGCGATCACCTTAGTTCCTATGTTTCCACATACACTCTCATGCCGGCCACTGGTGGTCGATGGAAATCGCCGCATTAAGCTTGTTGTATCCCCAGATAATCGCGGCACTCAAGAAGTCAGTTGTGATGGGCAAGTTTCACTCCCGGTATCTCCTGGTGATGAAATTCATATATATCAAAGCCCTAACGTGCTTAAACTGATTCATCCTGAGGATTACAGCTATTATCACGTGCTACGAACAAAACTTGGATGGTCCAGCAAACTGTTTTGATTTCGCTCACAGATTTCACTCATTGAGAGGAAAGGCCGCTAAAAAATTTACCTGTGTGACTTTACTGTATAAAGAAACAGTATAAACTGTTTAAACATACAGTATTGGTTAATCATACAGGTGCAAACATGCTGGCTCATTTGAGTATCAATAACTTCGCTATCGTAAAATCTCTGCAACTGGAATTATCAAAAGGGATGACCACCATCACTGGTGAGACTGGTGCAGGTAAATCCATCGCGATCGATGCTTTGGGTTTATGCCTAGGCGGACGAGCTGAAGCCAGTATGGTTCGTCAGGGTGAAGATAAAACTGAAGTCAGCGCGGCATTTCATCTAGATAACAATCTGCTTGCTAGCCGCTGGTTAGAAGATAATGAGCTACTCGAAGGTAAAGAGTGCATCCTGCGCCGTATCATCACCAAAGATGGGCGTTCAAAAGCTTTTATCAATGGCAGCCCTGTTCCGCTCTCTCAGCTCAAAACATTGGGACAACTCCTAATCAATGTTCATGGACAGCACGCGCACCAACAGCTGATGAAGCCGGAATATCAGCTCAGCATGCTTGATCAATATGCAGGTCATACAGACTTGCTCAAAGCCACGCGTCACGCCTACCAAAATTGGCGTCAAGCAAGCAATCTGCTCAAACAACTGCGTGACAATAGCCAACAAAACCAAGCTCAGTTGCAGCTTTTGGAATACCAAATTAAAGAACTCAATGAATTAGCTCTCGGTGAAGAAGAATTTGTCGAGCTCGAACAGGAACACAAACGCTTAGCCAATAGCGGCGATCTAGCACTTAATTGCCAACGCGCTATTGAGTTGCTCAACGAAGGCGAAGAAGTAAACGCATTAGGTCTATTACAAAGCGTTAGTCATACGCTGATCGATCTGGCTGAAATGGATAACAAGCTGACAACGCTCCCTTCTATGGTGGCAGAGGCACTGATTCAGCTTGAAGAAACTTACCATGAACTGCGCAACTATCTGGATTCTATTGATGTCGATCCAGAACGTATGTCATATGTTGAAGAACGCTATTCCAGAGTCATGTCTCTGGCCCGTAAGCACCATGTACTTCCAGAAGAGCTGTATCAGCATCATCAAGCGCTGCTACAGCAGATCGCTCAGTTGGATTGTTCTGATGAAAAAATGTCAGCACTGGCGAGTGAAGTGGAAGTGCTCTACCAAACTTTCGTGACTGCTGCGGACAAGCTGCATAAATCACGCACTCGCTACGCGAAAGAGCTAGATAAGCTGATAAGCCAAAGTATGCATGAACTCAGCATGGAAAAAGCCCAATTCAAAATTGAGGTAATGCAAGATAACGCGCACTCTTCACCTTTAGGTTTTGATGCTGTGACTTTCTTAGTATCTACTAACCCCGGACAACCACTGCAACCGATCGCCAAAGTCGCATCTGGTGGTGAACTATCACGTATGTCGTTGGCAATCCAAGTGATCACTGCGCAGAAAGTCGATACTCCAAGCCTGATTTTTGATGAAGTCGACGTGGGTATTTCAGGTCCAACCGCTGCGGTTGTCGGTAAACTATTACGCAAATTAGGTGAATCAACTCAAGTACTGTGTGTTACCCACTTACCGCAAGTTGCTGGTTGTGGACACCATCAACTGTTTGTCGCCAAACAAACCAAAGCAGGCAAAACTGAAACTCAAATGCTCAAATTGGATCAAGAACAGCGAATTGCTGAACTCGCACGCTTGCTTGGAGGCAGCCAAATTACCGAATCAACACTAGCCAATGCAAAAGAGCTACTGATCGCAGCCTAATTTCATATTGCATCGCTGCATTTTTTGTTCAGCTTTGCAACCAAATTCAAAATTCACAGTCTCAATAGGCTCAGAGCACGATCGAGGTTTTTACATCTGCTCTGAGCTTGTTTATTATCAGCCAAGTTTTTAGCCCTGAGGGACAGAGAGTTTTAACAATGCAGTTTACTAAGTGGTTCATCGCCCTTCCCCTTGCCGTCACCGCCTTATCCGGCTGCTCTTTATTAGAGCGTTTGGTGTATCGAATCGATATCAATCAGGGTAACTATGTCGATCAACAATCGGTTGATCAGCTCAAGTTTGGCATGAGTAAAGAACAAGTTCGTTTTGTTCTCGGCTCACCTATGCTGGTTGAAAATGGATATCCAGATACTTGGTATTACATTTATCACCACACCCAAGGCCATAACGATCCCGTACAGAAAAACCTGATCGTGAAATTTAATGACGGTGGCAAACTTGTTAATGTCGCGGGAGATTTCCCTGCGGGAGACTCTTTCTTCGAAGGCGTCAACTAAGCGCACTTTGCTGAGTTAAAAAAGAAAAGGCTTTAATCAGCCTTTTCTTTTTGGTGCGTATTTTTCAAAGCAGGCTGTTTTGATAGTAATAAAAAAGCCACCAACACAATGGTAGCCTTTAGTAGGGTTAAAACACTTAAAGTTCCTTGACCTTATTCTTCATCGGCCACATTAGCTTGAGCAGCCGCTGCTTTGGCTTGTTCCGCACGCTTACGGCGAATCTCTTTCGGGTCAGCCAATAGCGGACGATAAATCTCAATCCGGTCTTTATCACGTACCTTTGCGTCCAACTTCACATTGCGACTAAAAATACCCACTTTATTGACTGCCTGATCAATCTCCGGGTACATCTGCAAAATGCCAGAAGTCCGAATGATCTCCTCAACTGTTGCGGATTGCTCGACGACCAACTTGAGCACACGCTGCTCATGCGGCAGTGCATACACTACCTCAACCTGAATCATTTCACTGTTCATCATTACACTCCATACACCTGTTTTGCACGGCGGGTAAAGGCATTCACCATATTACTGGTCAATTCGTTAAAGATTTTTCCAAACGCTAACTCAATCATCTTGCTGGAAAACTCAAACTCTAGACGCAATTCAACTTTACAAGCAGCCTCGTCTAATGGCGTAAAAAACCATCCACCCCGCAGAGTTTTGAACGGCCCATCTACGAGACTCATACCAATAGAAGATCCAGGTATCAACTGGTTAGAGGTGGTAAAGGTTTTGCTGATCCCCGCTTTAGATACATCTACTGATGCCACCATATGAGAATCACTTTGTTCTAGCACACGAGAACCCGAACAACCGGGCAAAAACTCAGGATAGCGCGCCACATCATTGACCAAATGAAACATCTGCTCTGCACTAAACGAGACCAAGGCAGAACGACTCACTTGTTTCATTTTCACTCCTTACCACGACTCAAACAGCTTGGGAAAACGGATTGTACTTTCATCCCCCCTGCACCTCAAGCCGTCAGTCACGCACAACACGATACAGCGCTTGAGTCACAGCGCAGATAACCGTATGCTACGGCAAACAAAAGCGTTTCCTAACCGCTGACCAAACCGTATAATGCGCCCACTATGACGAAAAAAAAATCCAATACCAAAGCGGGTAGCAACACTATCGCGCTGAACAAAAAAGCTCGCCACGAATACTTCATCGAAGATGAATTTGAAGCTGGCATGGAGCTACAAGGCTGGGAAGTCAAATCACTTCGCCAAGGTAAAGCCAACATTGCAGAAAGCTACGTCTACATCAAAGATGGCGAAGCCTTCATTTCCGGTATGACCATCATTCCGTTGCAGCAAGCCTCCACCCACGTGGTAGCCAACCCTACCCGTATCCGTAAGCTGCTACTTTCACGCCGCGAGCTGGACAACCTGTTTGGCCGCATCAACCGTGAAGGGATGACGCTAACCGCATTGTCACTCTACTGGTCTCGGTCGTGGGTCAAAATCAAAATTGGCGTAGCGAAAGGTAAGAAACTACACGACAAACGTGAAGATCTTAAAGAAAAAGAGTGGCAACGCCAAAAAGATCGAGTGATGAAGAGCGCATTGCGTTAATAGTAACCACTTGAAAAATGGGAGCTAGACAGAAGCACGTATTCTGGTACTATGCACCCGTTACCTCTGGGGCTGATTCAGGATTCGACGGGAATTTTGCAGTCTGAGGTGCATGCCGAGGTGCGGTAGGCCTCGTTAACAAACCGCAAAAAAATAGTCGCAAACGACGAAAACTACGCACTAGCAGCTTAATACCCTGCTTAGAGCCCTTCCTCCCTAGCTTCCGCTTGTAAGACGGGGAAATCAGGAAGGTCAAACCAAATCAAGCTGGCGTGGATTCCCCCACCTGAGGGATGAAGCGTAAGATTTAATTCAGGTTAGCCATTCGTTAGCGTGTCGGTTCGCAGGCGGTGGTGAAATTAAAGATCGACTAAGCATGTAGTACCAAAGATGAATGGTTTTCGGACGGGGGTTCAACTCCCCCCAGCTCCACCAAATCATTAAAAAAGACACCCTCGGGTGTCTTTTTTGTTATCTAGAGAACAATCGTCGACAACGTGACATTTATTGCTGTCGTTTTTATCGCTCTGGTGCTTGTTGGCTAGCGCTGCGCGATGGAATGCTTCTTAAAATTCTCCGCCTGCTCTAGCACGTTCTTGTATACCTCATCATTTGCTACTGGTGGGAAACCAAAACGGTGTAGCAAAAGAATCAGATCGACTTTCAATTTGGCTTTGATGTCATCACGATTACTCCAATCTGGATATTGTGCGGTGTCATCTACCACGACCTTCATCTCCTTGGCTAACTCAAGCATTCGGTGATCGTCGTAAGTAAAATGATACTTCTCGCACATGTGCACCAAGATATCGAGGAACGCCTTCTCTTCCATATCGATACCGAACTCTTCAAACGAAGCCATTTCAGTTTTGATGTCGTAGATCATGTCGGTCATCATCTGACTAAAGTTGTCGAACTCTTCACCATTGAGCACATCGTTTTCTTTGCGCTCGTTGTACTGGTCCACCAGCGCCTTGAAACGTTTTGAAAAATCGATCCCCTGCAACTGGTTCACCTTCTTAAAATCGCTGATGGCCTTTTCGAGCATCTTTTGCAACAGCTGCATCTTGGTGTTCGGCAGTTTGATTTTGTTGATGCGCTCCATGTACTCATCATCAAAAATGTCGATGGTTTCTGCTTGGTCATCGCCCAGAGTGAAGATTTCCTCTACTCCTTCGGCACGCAATGCCTCAGCAATCATTTCACGCACACGCTTATTCATCTGCGCTGTATCGGGGGCGTTACCTTTGGTCAGCTTGAACACGATTGAACGCACCGCAATGTAGAAATGAATGCGTTCGCGTTCATCCTGTGTAATGTCCTCACTGCCTACGCAAATGTCGTACGCCGCTTTTAGGCGCTTCACTAAGCCCATAAAACGCAGCTCAATCTTCTTGGTTTGCAGCGCAAACTCGGCAGCTTGGTTTAAGCACTCCAACTGCTTAACCGGTTCGCCACTGAAGTAATCACGACTGTCGAACGTGTGAAACATCTGCGCCAGCAAGTGAAGATGATTACGCACCTCAATCAATGACTGACGGATATCCTCAAAATTGGATTTATCCGCTTTGGAGTACATCGCCAGCGCCTGATTCATGCGTGATTTAATGCCGATGTAATCGACCACCAGCCCTTTGTCTTTCTCTTCAAATTTGCGGTTAACCCGTGAGATGGTCTGGATCAGGTTGTGCTTTTGTAGCGGCTTGTCGATGTAGATCGTATCCAGCTCCGGCACATCAAAGCCGGTTAGCCACATATCGACCACGATGGCGATTTTAAAATTCGATTTCGCGTTCTTAAACTGCTTATCCAGCTCCTTGCGGTAGTCCTTGGTCTTGAGCAAGGCGTACATCTCGGCTTTGTCATCTTGGCCGCGAGTCATCACCATATTGACCATCGGCAGCGGCATTAACTCTTCTTTGTCTTTCTCGGTTAGCTCGACGCCATCAATTGCCTGCTTTTCCTCGAACCACTCAGAGCGCAGCACTTTCACGTTTTTGTAGAACTCATAGGCAATTTCACGGCTGGCACAGACAAACATCGCTTTGCCTTTAATCGTGGAGCCTTCCGCAACACGCTTTTCATAGTGAGTCACAAAATCTTTGGCCAGCTCGGCAATGCGGTCAGGGTCACCCAAAATCGCGTTCATATTGGCCGAGGCTTTCTTACTCTCATCAATCTGGTGTTCGTTGGCCCCAAGCCGTTCGCATTCCTCGTAGTATTTTTCGATCTCTTCCAATTTACTGTTATCGAGAATCACCTTGGCCGCACGGCCTTCATACACAATGCGTACCGTAATGCCGTCATTGACTGCTTCAGTCATGGTATAGGTATCAATCTCAGGGCCGAACACATCCAACGTGGCGTCAATCGGCGTTCCGGTAAAACCCACATAGGTGGCATTGGGCAGAGAATCATGCAGGTACTTAGCAAAACCATAGGTTTTCTTGATGGTGCCTTTTTCCTGATCGATGGTGATTTTCAGGTCGAGGTTAATCTGGCTGCGGTGCGCTTCATCGGAAATACAGACCACGTTGCAGCGGTCCGTCAGCAGTTTGATGTCTTCGGTAAACTTGTGAATGGTGGTGAGGAACACACCGCCACTGGCGCGCCCTGCCAATTTATCACGCAGATCCTGACGGCTGGAGACAGGTTGAATGACGTCATCGCCAATGTAGGCGGTGGCCTTACAAAACTGCTTGGAAAGCTGATCATCCAAGTCATTACGATCGGTGATCAGCACAATGGTTGGGCTTTCAAAATCGACCGACTTCATCAACAGGCGCGCCAGAAACTGCATGGTGTAGCTTTTGCCACAGCCCGTTGCGCCAAAATAAGTACCGCCTTTACCGCTGCCACCCATGTTGTTGCCGCTAGCATCTAACTCTTTGCGTTCTTTTTTGATGTTGTAGTAAAGCTTACGGGCGGCGTAATACTGCGGGTAACGGCAGCACAGCTTCTCCTCTTTTTTGCTGGTATCAGGGAAGAAGATGAAGTTTTTGATCACATCCAACAGGCGGGTTGGGTGAAATAGCCCTTGGAGCATAGTATAGAGAGCGTTGATGCCCTCTTTCTCAGTTGATTCATGGCCGGTGATTTTGCGCCATGCGTAGAAAAATTCGTAGGCGGAAAACACGTTGCCCATTTTATTGTTCACGCCATCACTGATGATGCACAGCGCGTTGTAAACAAACAGCTTGGGAATATCGCGGCGGTAGCGGTTGTGTAACTGATCCCACGCATTATAGGTGGTGGCGGCTTCTTCACGTACCGCGGATTTAAACTCAAACACCACCAGCGGCAAACCGTTGACGTACAAAATCGCATCCGGTTTGCGCTTTTGCTGATCTATCCCTTCGATTTCTAGCTGATTGACTAAACGGTAGCGGTTATTGTCAGCCTCGATAGTATGAATGCCATCAACAAACATTGCCGCCAGTTTTTGGGGCAGCGCCTCAATATCCAATAGTTGAATATGAAGATCTTTTTGCGTGTGATCCGCACGCTTGAAGTAGAAGCCATTACCCAGCCAATGACAGAAGGTTTTGTTGCTCTGGTACAGATCACTCGCGGGCAGGGTTTGCACTTGGCGGAGAATGGTTTCAATCTCGCCGCTCGTGATGCCGTCTGCCTTGTACTGCTCAGCAAGGTAATGGCGCAGGTCATCGAGGATCAACACTTCCGCCTCATTCGCGCGCGGTACATCGCTGCCAACATAATGCGGGTACACCTGCTGGCCGGAGGTGGTGTGGTGCTCACCCAGTAAGCTGATGATGGCCTGTTCCAGTTTTGCTTCTGTGAATGTATGGCTCATGGCGTCCTATCTTTCTGGTTGTTCTGTTGGGTTACAACTCGCTGCTGGCGTTAAAAACGGAAGGTGATAATCACCTTTCGTTTTGTTGTTCTGCGCTGACGGCTTCCTGTTCGACTGCCAACTCGACTTCATCAAGGCGCAGTTCGCCAGAGATCAGTTTGGGGAGCAAGGTGTCGCGGAGTTTGGTTAGAGAATCCACTTCGTTGCGACTTGCGACCTTTTTATCAGCGAATGATTTAAAGGTCGCTTCAATATGGTTTGCGATAGTTAAAGGTGGCAATACTACTTGTTGTTCTGAAAGAATTTTTCTGCTCAGTTCCGTTTGTCCAGTACTGCCTTCGCCTAGACGCTCCACTCTATTTTCAATTGAAAGCAACAATTGCCCAAAGGTATACATAGGCAGATGTCGCTGTTCACGCGAACTAGTGTGACGTGTGAATCAACTACTGTTGGCTCAGGTATATATGTCACTTGGGCCATTCGGCCTAGGGTTCCTACGCCTGTTGAGTTTACTAACACATCGCCTAGTTGAACTTCGCGGCCATCAACCTTCCTCAGTTCTGGGTTGTTTCTGCGGGCAAGGTCGTAGTTCACTTCATGGTTTCGTATACATTTCTGGTTGATAACTTTAATGCCACCTTCCTCAATGTACTTTGGTGATATTCCGCGGCGTAGTTCGACGCACATATCACCAAGCATTGTTACCTCCCACCCCTTCGGCACCCAGCCCAGCTCACTTTCTTCAAACGCATCAGGGAACAGTTGGCGCACATCGTCCGGCAGTGGATTGAAGCCTTCACTTTCACGCACCGCTTGGCGCGCCTCGGCGCGGTGTTGCAGTTCGTCGGGGATTGGGTTGCCTGCATCCAGCGCGTTATCCATCACAGGGTCGAAATCGACGAACCATGACTTAAACAGCGCCTGCGCCATTTGCTCCAGCGTCTGGTTGATTTGGCGGTTTAGGGTGATTTTGTTGTCGAGACTCTCGAGTAGGTTTGCAATGCCAGTTTGAACACTTACTGGTGGTTTGGAAACCTCGAAATCCTCAATCATGCCCTTTGTAAGCGCATTTCTTGTAGCGCCCGCACTAGCAAGATTGAGCAGTAGTTTTTGTGTTTTAGGGCTGGCTAGCAGGTAACGCAAAAATCTCGCGTCAAATTCTGCTGCATTAGGTCGGATTATTGCTACGTGCTGGTTAACTCGAGCAGGCAAAAAATCACTTGGTGCCAAGCAAACACGCGCAACAGAGTCTCCTGTAATGTTGAGTAATACATCGTTCTTCTCTACTTCAACATTTTTGAGCTTCGTTGCTGCAATATCGTCGATATATACCAGACCACTTTCACTGAAGCCTTCGTTATAAATGTTTTGGCTGCGAATTAAGCAGACATCACCAAGATCCAGATAAACGCTGCTTCCACCTTTAGGTGTGGCACCACTACCAATTTTCTTGCAGTAATCTCCCAGTTTAACGATCGGCCAATCACTCCCCATAACCCAACGCCTCCATATTGGCGCGGATCGCTTTGTCGAGGGCTTCGGCCTCGTCCATTTGGCGATACAGAGTCTGGGTCAGCTCAAGCATTTTGGTTTCAAACGCAATGCCGTCATCTTCCAAATCCGCTGCGCCCACATAGCGCCCCGGTGTCAGCACAAAGTCATTGGCTTTGATATCGCTAATGGTCGCCACCTTGCAGTAGCCTGCAACGTCTTCGTAATGCTCAACGCTGATTTCGTTGGCGTTGATGCGGCGGGCCAGTTCAGTTTCGTCACAGCGCCAAGCATGAAACGTGTCGGCAATCTTGGCTATATCGTCACGGGTCAGCTCTTTGTGTACACGGCTGACCATGGTGCCCATTTCACGGGCGTCGATAAACAGGGTTTCACCGCTGCGATCACGGTAGCCATATTTGGGGTTGGCCTTCTTGTTTTTGGTCATAAACCACAGGCAAACCGGAATTTGCGTGGTGTAGAACAACTGCCCCGGCAGGGCAATCATGCACTCGATGCGGTCATCCTCAATCAACTTTTGGCGGATTTCGCCTTCGCCACTGGTGTTGGAACTCATTGAGCCATTGGCCAGTACAAAGCCTGCGGTGCCGTCTTCAGAGAGTTTCGACAGCATGTGCAAAATCCACGCGTAGTTGGCGTTGCCTGTTGGCGGGGTGCGAAAGCCGTTAAAGCGCGGATCGTCGGTCAGCTCGGCATCATTACGCCAATCTTTGAGGTTAAACGGCGGGTTGGCCATGATGAAATCAGCTTTGAGATCAGGGTGCTGATCGGCAAAAAAGGTGTCCGCTGGGCGCTCGCCAAGGTTGCCCGTGAGACCACGGATCGCAAGGTTCATTTTCGCCAGTTTGAAGGTGGTGGTGGTCAGCTCCTGCCCGTAAATGGCGATGTCTTTACTCTTGCCCTGATGGCTTTCCACAAACTTTAAACTTTGCACGAACATACCGCCTGAGCCGCAGCATGGGTCGTAAATTTTGCCTTGGTAAGGTTCGAGCATTTCAGCCAGCAGAGTAACGACAGACTTTGGCGTGTAGAACTCGCCGCCACCTTTGCCTTCGGTTGCCGCAAAACGCCCAAGAAAGTATTCATAAACACGGCCGACTAAGTCTTCTTCAGTCATGTCGCATTCGTTGGCAAGCGTATCAATGTTTTCAATCGCATCAATCAGGGAGGCGAGCTTTTTAGTCTCCAGCCCCATGCGCGAGAAGTAGTTATCCGGCAGTGCGCCTTCAAGCGCTTTGTTTTTGCTTTCAATCGCTTTTAAGGCGCTGTCGATGATGAGGGCTATATCATCTTGCTTGGCGCGCGCTTTCACAAAGAACCAACGTGCATTGTCTTCAAGGAAAAACACGTTGTCTTGCTGGTAAAATTCCGGCATTTCAACAAATGCTTCCATCCCGCCTTCAATCAACTGTTGACGTTTGGCTTCAAATTTGTCGCTGATGAATTTGAGGAACACAAGGCTAAGTACCACGTGCTTGTATTCGGACGACTCGACACTGCCACGCAGTTGGGTTGCGGTATCCCACAGGGTTTCTTCAAAACCTTTCTTATTGGTTGGTGCTTTGGCCATAATTCTAATTTCTATACTACTTTTGGTGAGCTGTGCTGTTGTTTGCCACTCAGGAGGCACGATTATATAGGAAGCTGATGCGGTGAAAATGATTTGGCTGCGATTTTAGGCGATAACGCCTCAAAATGAACCACCGCAGCCAGCCGATTAAGCGAGTGCTTCCTCTGGCGTATCAACCACAGTGCTCTGGTAAAGCTCCGGTGTTTCTAGGAGTGCATTGGCTTGGCAGAAGTGATCCAACCCTGCCCAAATCTTCTTAGAACCGACGATATAAACCTGTTTTTTCGCCCGAGTGACCGCCACATTCAGGATGTTGGCTTTGCTCGCAGCCCAGTAAGCGGAGCCTTTGGTCGATTCGGAAACCCCCAGCACAAAGATCACGGCTTTTTCTTCTTTGCCTTGGAAAGTGTGCACGGTACCAATGCGGCCCTTGCTCCACTTTTTCACCTCTTCCTCTGAGATCCCTAGCTGCGTTAAATAATCCGGTAGAGCTTTGCGTACACCATCGGCGACTTTTCTAAATGGGGAGATGATGTACACATCCGGTAAGGTTTGAGTAGCTTGGTAATGGGCAAACAACATCTTCGCCACACAGCGGCCTTGGTTAGGGACATAATGCTTGCCATCCGTTTCACCGGAAACATCAAGCCACGCACTTTGCCCCCAGACGTGGTGCGCGACGCCTTCCGGCGATTCATTACCGTGGAACATTTTTTCGTTATAAGCCACTTTATTGGCGATGCTGAACATGGGTTCATCACAACGGCGATGTACACGCAGCGGGCTTCCCAACCACTCACCTTTGGCGATCATCTGCGTGCCGTAACGGTTGACTCGGTCGGCCAGCCTTTGCACTGAGGTTTTGGTCGGTGACCATGTGCGCCACTCTTCTTCGCCCAGCATCTCTTTGGCAAACCCTTCCACAAATTCAGGTGGAATGGTGAAGACGGGTTCAATTTGCAGTGGATCGCCAACCACAACCACTCGCTTAGCGCGATAAAATGCGCCAACGGCTTGTTGCGGTGAGGCTTGTCCAGCTTCATCCACAAATAACCAGCCAATATCTTCTTTGTCCAATTTAGAGAACTGACGCGCCACCGAAGCAAAGGTGGATGAGACTACAGGAATAAACATAAACAGCCACTGCCACATCACCTTGCTTAATTTAGGATCAGCAATTTTATTGGCTAATACTCGATTGAGATGGTACAGCACACCACCATCCGAACTCGACAAGCTAAACTGATCATACATGCTGGCAATCCATACTTGATGAAGCTCTATCGCTTTCGTTGTGAGATCGGCTCGCTTCTGGTTTAGCTCCACTCCGTGACCAAAGGCGCTGCGCTGCATGTCCGCATTTTCTAAGTCGGCTACGCCATCATCAAACGTGACATCGTGGTATTTGGATTGAAAATCTCGACACTGCTCAATCTGCCTTTCTAATTCCGATTTGAAGTTAGCGACTTTGCGTGTCATCAAGCTTTTTTCTTTACAGAAATGCACATAACGCGCGTGCATTTTGGTTACGCGTAACCTTGCGAACCAAAACTCTGGTAAGAAAAACAGTAAGTAAGGCAACTGTTTATTCTTCAAACGGCTAACAAATGTATCCAACTGAAGGCAGCGATACTCTAAGCGTGCCAGCTTTTGCTCATAATCCTGCAGGCAACGTTTCTTCGACTCAATGAACTGTAATTCTTTCAATTCAGTCAAACACTGTTTTAGCTCTTGTTCTGCTTGGATAAATTCTTGCTGAGCACTGCTAAAGGCTTTATGAACGTCCACAGATTTATTGGCTTGTGCTTTTATGGACTCAAAAAGGGTTTGGTAACCTTCCGCACCGATCTCTACATCAAGATTTTCCGGTTTCAAAAAGAACAGGCTGTCATTAACGACTTTGCGATTCGTCTGATTACCAATCGCTGCCGCCATTACGCCCCAACAATCTTCTTTTGGTTTCAAGCTCTTAAGCTTTACCTTGCCTTGATTATTCTTGGGATAAACATGCTTTGTTGCTAATTTTTGGGCGGCGGTTTTAAAGAACTCGACACTTTGGTAACGCTCACCCAATGCCTTGGATTGAGGTAACTCTTTGGTGATATTTTCTACTGCGGTGTTATTGCTTGATACCACCACCATCTCGTATCCGGTCAATAGAGGATTTAACACCGGAATGGTTACATTCTTATCTGCAATCTCCGTTTTCATGATAGAGGAGACCGAATCGGCAATCGAGCTGAGATTGGCAATGGCTCGCGCACGACACACCAAGTTATTGGCAATAATGTCGCGCAGCATGGTGGTTTTACCGGTTCCCGGAGGCCCATTTACCGAGTAAACACCTTGGTCGGTAAGCTCTTGGTAAAGCGTGTTGATCGCAAATTGCTGCATCAAGCTCATTGAATATTTATCTTCACCTAACCAACGACCTTTCGGGGTCATATCCAGTGATAGATGTTTGCGGATCAGCGATTGCCCCTCTTTCGATAACAGATCGCTTTCCCGTTGTGGAACATCGCCAAGGTAAGCTGCCAACGCAGAATCTGCAGCAATTTCACCTTTGCGTAATTGTTCAATGACTCGCTCAATATCTCGAATATAGAAACTGTTTAGGATCGCTATCGTCGGCTTAGCAGAACTGCCACTCGCTTGAGGAAGTTCAGTAACGTCAGGTTGAGTGGTGTTTTCTTCCCTATATTTTTCAATATGCTGTGAAAGATCGGACAGATCGGGTAACGCACTCAAACTGTAATCAGGAAGTGCTGGTTTAGGCTCATTGGGTCGGTGCTTTTGGCGCACTAATTCAATCAGCATAAAAGGAATGGGTTTATCCGATGTGGGTTGAAAGTTTGCCCATTCTCCAATTAGCTTGGTAAATTCCAGCAGTTCATAGGTAGTCAATACATTGAGGTACTTACGCTCATGCTTGATGTTGTTCGCAACGATACAAACCTCTTTCAACTTCTCGCATAGCTCTTGGCTTTGGTTATCGAAGTCTCTGAGTTTTAACTCATGTAACTGCTTGTTTTGCGTTTTGCCAATCGCCCATGGAGCGGTTGAGATTTGTGTTTTCTCTAAATCAATCTTGCCATCTTGATCCACTTCAAGAATGACTGAACAAGTCCACCCCGAATCTGAATTTCGCTCATCGTTGTCTAATGCGTTTTCTGCATCATTCGGAAAATACTGCTTACCCGCCTCAAAGATTTCTGAACGATGAAATAAGCCTAAGTAGACTTTATAGGTGTAACACTCGGTCGGTAAGTATTTCTCCGAGGCTCGACGAATATGGCTACGGTTTATCCACGGCAAACAATCCGGCACGCTTAACTCTTGCGGGGAATCGTAATGGATCGCCCCATTCCCTTTCTTCGAAATCTTTCCCAGATCTGCTGAATTAAAAAATTCTATTTTGTGCCAATACTCAAGAATATTAAGCGATTGATTTGGATTCATTTTTAATGCCTAGCCTGATCGTTATTTGGGTGAAAGCTTTTACCTGCCCGTGGGGGAGGTGATTAAATTAGGTTCTTACCTCACCTTGGGAAATCAGCTCTCACGGCCGTGATATAGGCGGCATTGTATTAAATAAGCAATTTTTTGCACTGAAATAACATTATTTTTGTTCAGTCATTAACAAAATAAAGGGAATGCTATTTGGTTATCAACCTGATGAAAATATTGGATTGCCTCCTTAATCCCCCAACACCTGCTTACAATTAACCCAGCCAGCCGCCATCAATGAGCTTGAGTCAAACCGCTTCATTCGTATACTGAGCGCTCAGTTAATAGGAAGTTGTTCGTATGAAATCCAACCAAAGCTTATTCAGTAATGTGCTGATCAACATTGTTATCCCTGTGGTGATTTTGAGCAAAATGAGTGGCGAAGATAACCTAGGCCCAACGTGGGCATTGGTGGCGGCTTTAGCCTTCCCACTGCTGTTTGGTGTTTACAGTTTTATTCAAGAGCGCAAAGTTAACTTTTACTCAGCGCTGGGCATGGTAAGCGTGTTGCTCACCGGTGGCATTGGCTTGCTGCAACTCGACCCTGCTTATATTGCGATTAAAGAAGCCGCGATTCCGGGGCTGATTTTCGTGATTTTGGTAGTGGGTAACTTGATTGGTTATCCGCTAGTGCGCAAAATGCTGCTCAATGAAGATATTGTCGATCACGACAAGCTGCACGGCGCGTTAAGCACGCCAGAGAAGAAGGCGGAATTTGAGCGTCGGGTGAATGTCAGCTCTTATCTGATTGCGTTTTCGTTTTTTGTTTCAGCCGTACTCAACTATGGTCTAGCGAAGTGGATTGTCAAAAGCCCTGCGGGCACTGAAGCCTTTAACGAAGAGATCGGTAAGATGACGGCGCTAAGTTTCCCGGTGATATCACTGCCGGTGACCATTTTGATGATGGGCGCGCTGTTCTATCTGTTTAGAAGCCTGTCTAGCATTACAGGTCATAAGATGGAAGATTTTCTGCGTAGCAAGTAATCGCTTTACATCAATCTACCAAGATCAAAAAAGGGCTCAACTGAGCCCTTTTGTTTTATTGCAAGTCTTATTCGCCTGCGAACTGCGCCACCATATCACGCGCGACCGCTTCCGCGACTTTGATGCCGTCAATCCCTGCCGACAAAATACCGCCCGCATAACCGGCACCTTCACCGGCTGGGTAGAAGCCTTTCAGGTTGATGCTTTGGAAATCTTTGCCGCGCTTGATGCACACCGGTGAAGAGGTACGCGTTTCTACGCCCGTTAGCAAACCATCTTCTGAGGCAAAGCCTTTGATTTGGCGATCAAACGCCGGAATCGCTTCACGAATCGCTTCAACCGCAAAGGCAGGCAGCGCTTTGGAAAGATCCGTCAGCTTGATACCCGGTGTGAAAGAAGGCTGCACGTCACCCAGTTCACTTGGGTTACGGCCTTTCAGGAAATCACCGATTTTCTGCGCTGGTGCATCGTAAGTTTCGCCGCCCAGTTTATAAGCATTAGCTTCCAGTTCACGTTGCAGACGAATGCCCGCCAGCGGATCGCCTGGGTAATCTTGCTCAGGCGAAATGCCGACTACAATGGCGCTGTTGGCATTACGCTCAGCACGCGAATATTGGCTCATGCCGTTGGTCACCACGCGGCCTTCTTCAGACGTTGCCGCCACTACCGTGCCACCCGGACACATACAGAAACTGTACACCGTGCGGCCATTTTTACAATGGTGTACCAGTTTGTAGTCTGCGGCTCCCAGAATTGGGTGGCCCGCACTTGGTCCAAAACGCGCTTCATCAATCATGGATTGCTTGTGCTCAATTCGGAAGCCGACCGAGAAAGGCTTGGCTTCCATGTACACGCCGCGATCGTGCAGCATCTCAAAGGTATCACGCGCGCTGTGACCCACCGCGAGCACGACATAACGAGATTTGATCTCTTCACCGTTCGATAGCGTCACGCCAGTGATTTGACCATCTTGACTATGGATGTCATCGACACGCGTGCTAAAGCGAATTTCGCCGCCCAGTTCGATGATTTTCGCGCGCATTTTTTCAATCATGGTCACCAGTTTAAAGGTACCGATGTGCGGCTTACTCACATACAAAATCTCTTCTGGCGCGCCCGCTTCAACAAACTCGGTGATCACTTTGCGGCCGTAGAAGTTGGGATCTTTCACTTGGCTGTACAGCTTACCATCAGAAAACGTACCTGCACCGCCTTCACCAAACTGCACGTTAGATTCGGTATTCAAAGTACGCTTACGCCAAAAGCCGAAAGTATCTTTGGTACGTTCACGCACTTCTTTACCGCGCTCAACAATGATCGGATTAAAGCCCATTTGTGCCAGCACTAAACCAGCAAACAGGCCACAAGGACCAAAACCAATCACCACTGGGCGCTCAGGTAGGTTTTCAGGTGCTTTGGCGACAAATTTGTAGGACATATCCGGAGTTGGGCGCACATGCTGATCTTTGCTGAACTTGGCGAGCAGCTTTTCTGGGTTCGCCACTTCAACATCAACGGTGTAAATCAGTTGGATATCGTTTTTTTTACGAGCATCGTAGCCACGTCTAAACAGATTGAAAGAGAGGACTTGCTGAGCAGGAATTTTCAGCTTGGCAGCAATGGCATCAAGCAGCGCGCCTTCCTCATGGTTGAGGGGCAGCTTAAGTTCAGTTAAACGTATCATGGGATGTCTCGTGGGTCATGGGTGTCTTAGCCTCACCACTGGCGTGGCGGCTCACAATGGCGCGCATTTTACGAGAATTCGCTTTCTCTGTCATATTAAAAGCTCAGATCAGGCTGGAAATGGCAACCATCGAAACGGCTTGGGTTGAATTTTAGCGGCGGCGCAGTATCATCGCCGTTCTTGATTTTTGCGTACACTTTGTGTGTGCGAAACGGCTAACTAGATAGAGCGAATTGTCATGGCTTTTGTCGTCACCGATAACTGTATCCAATGTAAATACACCGACTGTGTGGCGGTGTGCCCCGCGGACGCGTTCCATGAAGGGCCGAACTTTATGGTGATCAACCCTATCGAGTGCATCGACTGTGGGCTGTGTGTGCCGGAATGTACCGCGCAAGCCATTTTTCAGGAAGACGAATTGGTGGGTGACCAACGGATTTTTATCGAGCTCAATGCTGAACTGGCCGAGCATTGGCCAAATCTGACTGAAGTGAAACCAGCAATGGAAGATGCCTCGAAGTGGGATGGCGTGCCGAACAAACTGGATATGTTGGAAAAGTAAAAACCAGCCGCGATCTTGAGCGCGCAATTCCTTGAGACAAAAAGCCTTGAAATAAAAAGCTTTGAGATAAAAAGCCTTGAGATGAAAAAAGCGTCGGACAATCCGACGCTTTTTTGTTTTAGATATATACCTTTCCTACTTGGAATTGCCGCTTCAAGTAGGAAGGAGACAAGTCGATTAGCTGTGCTGACGGCGAATATTATCGAGAATGATCCCCGTTGCCATCGCAACATTGAGTGACTCTGCGCCACCAAAGGCCGGAATGGTGATTTTGTCTGTCACGTACTGCGCAGCTTGCTCACGGATACCGTGTGATTCACTGCCCATCAGCAAAATTCCTTCTGCTTTAAATGCGGTTTTGTGCACACTCACCCCTTCCAAAAATGCACCATACACAGGTAAATTCGCTTTGGCTAAATAGTCGGGTAAATCCACTTGGCTCACTTGAACACGACCAAAACTGCCCATCGTAGCGCTGATGGTTTTCGGGTTGTAGGGGTCGGCGCAATCTTGGCTGGCGATGATATGTTGAATGCCATACCAATCTGCAAGACGAATAATCGTGCCCAAATTACCGGGATCGGAAACGCCATCTAACCCAATCATCAGCCCTTGTGCTTTAGGTACTTCGATGCGTGGAATCTCAACCACTGCAATCGCAGCGTTGTTGCTGACCAAGGTACTGACTTTGGTTAAATCATCCAACGCGGCTTCAGTACTCTCGTAACCAGCCAAAACGTTGGCGTGCTCAGCGAGAAACTCAGCGGTAGCAAAAATATTTTGAACCTTGAGAGTACTACTAGCAAGTTCTAGGACGTTTTTCTCACCCTGAACCAGAAATAAGCCGTGCGCTTTGCGCTGTTTCTTCTGCCCTAAAGCGCGAATCAATTTGAGTTGGGTTTTCGAAATCATTGTGCTGTCCCAGATAAATGCCCGCGAATTATAGTGCAAAGCCCCCATGAGCTAAAGGGGCGTGTGAGGGAGCAAGCAATGACAACTCATGGAAATAGCCTTACAGGGAGTTGCGAGATGACTTTCGTATGAATGGTTAAGGCTGAGCAAACTCACTCAAGGCTTGCAATGCCTGCTGCGCTTTTTCTTTTTGCACGAAAATATGGTCGTGATAATAACCCGCAATCACATTGGCGCTAATACCATGCTCGGCAAGCTTAGCCGCAAAAGCCGCCGTCAGCCCTACCGCTTCCAAACTTGAATGCACGGTTAAGGTAATCAGGTTGAACAAAGCACTACTTTCTAATCCCGCTTGCTGCGCCTTCTCAGCGGCTAATACCAAAGTGAGCCCTTCAGGTTCACGAAAAGTGGCGAGGGGATCTAAATGCAGATAATCACTCAATACACCATTTACGGTACAAAACACATAATCGCCCGCCACCAACTTTGGTGACATGGATTGCAATAGCAGATCTAAGTTTTTGATTCCTGACATTCTTTATTCCTTTTTAATCGATACATTTCGTGCCGATACAATAAAAAGCGCTTCTCCATAAGTACATAGAATAATCTTAATTCGGAATAAGTTTAACTGATAATTTTCCTTTGATGCCTTACAGATAAAGAGTTCATACCAGCGTAATCTTCCACCCCAAAGCATTGATTAGCTCACGAAGACAGCTAGAAAACCGCCCAGCCTTTTAAGCTGAGCGGTAGATGAAAAATCGATATCCTGAGTGCTTGTGGTTGCAGGTAGGAAGGAAAATTATCAGTGGCGCACTTTAAATAGCTGCACTAATTCATGGATCAGCCAAGTTGCAGCCAATAAATCAGCGCTGCCGCCGGGGCTTAAGTGTTTTTCAATCAGAACATGATCAAGTGACGTGAGTGCTTGCTCAATTTCTTGATATAAGAAGCCACCTTTCGCCAACAGTTGTTGGGCTTGTCCTTGCACAAAACGTAGCCCTTCTAATCCACCGCGTGAAACAAGATTGCTGTCGTTGTTGTTGGCCATCAGTACCAACAAGGTATGCCACAAGGCTTGTTCGGTACTTGCTCCTTGCGCCAAACAAGTTTGATACGCTGGCAGCGCATGTTGCGTCACCATAGCAAGGCCAGATGCAGCCTCACCTCGTGCTCCCGTAAAACCGTATTGGCGATATATGCGTTCACCCGCAGTTTCAGGTTCGCAATCACGCTTCGCTTTTAGCTCATCGATAACCAAAAACTGGCACGCTTGGCGAATGGTTTCACCAATATGCAGCGCATCAATTTTTAGCTGATTGGCTTTTAGCCACCCCACCGAGCCGCAAATAAGCCCCAAGATGAAAATCATCCCTTTGTGGTATTCACCCCTTTCGTGGCATTGAACATCGCTTGCTCGGCTTCAATGCCAATCGGGCGTAGCGATGTCAGTAACTGAGCCGCCGGATTTCCCGCACTCTCCCAACCAGCACTCACAAAAGAGTGCAGATAAGGCACAATCGCCTCGGCACTGACAATAAAAGTGTTGAGATCCATATCACGGTGCGCGCCATTATTGACGGTATCCACCAGACCCGGTTTAGGGGTGAGATGAACCTCTAACATCATGGCATGGTAAGCCAGATGCCCCACTAAACGGGGCAAGCTGAAGGTCTTTGAACCTGAAGAGGAAGAAGCTTGGCTGGGCAGTTCAAGCAAGAGATCAAGCGCAGCAGGTATAGTCATGCGTCATCTCCTCAATTTTAGCCAATAAGGCTTCGACACTGTGCCGCCGTGAGCGAGCACAGATCACGGCATCTCGTTCACACAGCAGGCAGCGCCTTCTCGGCAACTGCGCACCTTGGCGCGAGATAATATGTCCATCGACATCAATCACATCCAGATCCATCAGTCGTCCCAGCGGGTGCTCGCGTTCAATCTTCATCATGCTTTTTTCAGCATGCTGGCCGACGGAGCCTGAATCACCAGAAACGCTTCCGGTCCGGTTTTTTCCACCAACAACTGACAAGCCACTTGCGGCCAACCCGTTTTCTGACACTGCTCTTGAATGGCACGAATACCTGCATCCATCACGGTTTGGCTGGCAGCGTTGAGCTTAAGCGAGCCCGGCATGTTAACCGTGAAAGAAACCAGAGGCAGTGAATGGCGTTTTAGCCACTCACCTTGTTGCCGAACCCGCACTTCTTTACGCAGAAGGAGCTGGTCCAGACTGACTGAAAGATCCGGATGGTGACTCATAGGCTTTTTACCTGCTTGATAACATCAATGATCGAACCGTCACGGTAGTGAACAAAGGCAACGGTCTTGTCTTCGAATTCCAGCGCTTGAGGTTTGCCAGTGAGCAACTCCGCACGCTGTTGCAACGCTTCAATATCAACCACTGGGAGTTGCGCCGCGATAAAGCGCTCCTTCAATTCAGGGCGGTTAGGGTTTACCGCGATACCTTGATCCGTCACCAGCACATCTATGGTCGCCCCCGGAGTGATGACGTTGGTGACTTTCTCGACCACTGTCGGAATACGGCCACGCACTAAAGGCGCAACAATCATCGACAAATTTGCCGCCGCAGCCGTGTCGCAGTGGCCGCCGGATGCGCCGCGAATTACGCCATCAGAGCCGGTGATCACATTGACATTAAACTGGGTATCAATTTCCAGAGCGCTGAGGATCACCACATCCAGCCGATCCACCGCCGCACCTTTCGAGCTTGGGTTGGCGTACTCATTGGCGGAAATTTCGAGATGATGCGGATTGCGCGCTAAAGAGCCCGCCGCCACCGAATCGAAACACTGCACATCGAGCAAGTAATCAATCAGCCCCTGTTCATGCATTTCCACCATAGTCGCAGTGATACCACCGAGAGCAAAGGAGGCGCGGATGTCTTGGCGCAGCATCTTCTCTTTCAAAAAGCGCGCAACCGCGAGCGATGCGCCGCCCGAACCCGTCTGCATTGAAAAACCATCATAGAAATAGCCTGAATGTTCGATGACTTCTGCGGCGCGTTTGGCAATCAACAGTTCGCGTGGATTGGTGGTCATTCGCGTGGCATCACCACCGATTTTACTTGGATCGCCCACTTCGGCCACTTGCACGACTGCATCGACGCGGTCTTGAGTAATGGAGGCTGGGAAATTCGGGAAACAGACGATCGCTTCAGTCAGCATCACCACTTTTTCAGCATGTTCGGCATCGACTTTGGCATAGCCGAGTGAGCCACAATTGGATTTGCCTTTAAAGCCATTAGCGTTGCCAAATTCATCACAGCAAGGTACGCCAATAAACGCCATGTCGATATACAGCTCACCACTTTGGATTAGATGTACACGACCACCGTGGGAGTGAATATGTACAGGCTCATCCAATAAGCCATGGGAAATGCTGTCGGCCAGCGCTCCGCGGATACCTGAGGTGTAAATCTTGCTCACCACGCCATTTTTGATGTGTTCAATCAAAGGCGAGTGACAAGAGGTGAGCGAGCTCGACGCCAGAGTAAGGTTTTTAATGCCCAATTCGGCAATCACGTCCATCACTAGATTGACGGTTTTATCGCCGCCACGAAATGCATGGTGGAAAGAGATGGTCATACCATCTTTTAAGCCAAGATCGACAATCGCTTCGCGGATCGAGCTTTTCACTTTGCGACTTTTTTTGGCTTGCTCATCGTACAAATGCGGCGTGATCGCGTGAGCTTGGGTATAAGGCGTCAACGCATAGCGTTCCACTTCCAGCACAGACAGAGGGTTATTTAATGTATTGATACTCATGAGATGACCTTTAGTGTTTGATGCCGGATTCAGCACGTTGCAGTGTCCAACGCGCGCGTTCGATGATGGGTCCATCGACCATTTTGCCGTTGAGAGAGACTACGCCCAGCCCTTTCGCTGCCGCTTCTTCGGCGGCTTCGATAACCGCGATGGCGTGATCGACCTCTTTTTGCGTTGGGGCAAACACGTTATGCAGCAGGTCAATCTGGCGAGGGTTAATCAGTGACTTGCCATCAAAACCGAGCTGCTTGATGTGCTCCGCTTCACGCAAAAAGCCTTCTTCGTTGTTGGCATCGGAATACACGGTATCAAACGCCATAATCCCGGCGGCACGCGCCGCTTGCAGAATGGAGCAGCGCGCAAACAGCAGTTCAATGCCTTCCGCAGAACGTTGAGTACGCAGATCGCGCACATAGTCTTCCGCACCAAGAGCAATCCCAATCAGACGGCGTGAGCTAAAGGCAATCTCAACCGCATTGTTGATCCCTTGTGCGGTTTCAATCGCGGCCAACATGCGAGTACTTCCGACTTCGCGCCCGCATTCACGCTCGATCTGCTCAATGACTTTTTCCATCTCAATCACATCGTTCGCGTTATCGGTTTTCGGCAAACGCACCACTTTGGCTCCACCGCGCACCACGGCATTGAGATCTTTGATACCAAATTCAGAATCGAGAGGATTCACCCGCACCACTGTTTCAATCTCTTGATACATAGGGTGTTGCAGCGCATGAAACACCAACATCCGCGCGGTGTCTTTTTCACGTAGCGCGACCGAATCTTCCAGATCGAACATGATGGAATCAGGTTGATAGATAAAGGTATTACTGAGCATGGCGGCATTCGCGCCCGGCACAAATAACATACTGCGACGAAGTTTGGTCATGATAGTTGGCTCCACTCAATTTGCTGAACATCACAAGCACGCATCACCGCCGCTTGAACGCGCGCGCGGATCACACAATCCAGCGCGCCTTTGTCTTCGATGGTGATGAGGGCATCGTGAACTTCCATCGCTTCGAGGGTGTGCAGCACGACCTGACGAATCGCATGACCAAATTGCTGCTCCACGGTACTGTCTAACACCAGTTCAATACCGCCATAGTTATTGGGTTCAATCCGAACCTGAAGATCACTGGATTCCAGTGTTCCCGCAAAGGCGGGATGGGCAATTTTCATGGGTACAACCTTGTTAATGAGTTATTGGATAAAACAGTGTCAGCACCGTGCTCATACGGCTAACCGTTGCGGGGGAGCCTGTAGCGCAAGTTCCACATAGTGCTGACAAAGGTAGGAATAGGTCGTTTTAGGCACTAAATCCGCAATCGCGGAAACACCAAAATGCTTGAGCAAATGACGTACACGAGAGGCTGAAATCGGCTGTGAGGCTTGCTGGCTACGTTCAATTTCCACCACGGTGATCGGAGAACTCTGTTCGCCCTCTTCTTCCAGCCAGCGACGCATCGCTTGGTTGTAGTGACGAGTCACCGTACAGATAGGTTCACTGCCTACAAAGCGGTGCGTGATACCGAGTGCTGGCGCAATCGAATGGCGGAATATACTTAAATCCAGCGCGGTATGGGATTGATTCACGACTTGCTGATCTTTAATAAAATAGCTGGGGAAAGTCGCGCGTGAAATAATATAATCCGAACCAGAGTGAATGGTTAAATTCAATAAGTGCTTACTACCGGCCTTAATCATTGCCATACGATCTGAATAAGAAAAATCTTTATTTTCCGCTTTTACGACAAATAAATGCACCCAGTCACATTGTTCACAGGCTTGTTCAATTAAATATTGATGTCCTAATGTAAACGGATTGGCATTCATGACAATACTGCCAATTTTCTGGCCGGAGATTTTTAACAATTGTAATTGTCGACAATAAACCGATAGACGATTCGGACTATTTTCTAATAATGCAATATGAGGTTCAACTTTATCGACCAAGAAAAAACCGCACTGTCGGAATAAATCAATATTCTCAGGCTTTGTAAAAAGAAATAATGAAAAGCGCCCCATTTCATAAGCAAAATTGGTTAACTCGGTCATCAGCTTGAGCGCAAAACCTGTGCCTTGTAGCGCAGGAGAAACCGCTATTGATTTCAAAACATGTCCCGCAATCCCGCCACAGGCGATGATTTGGCTTGTGCCATACGCCACCACAAAATGCTCAACATCCTCATCAACCGTGAGCTGGTGCTGACAGAGGAACTCTTTGATCTGCAATAGCTTGGTTCTATTCTTGGTTGAAACTCGAGAGAAGGTATAAATATCCACCATGGTCGGCTTCCTCACCTATTTTTTTATGGCTTTATTATCTAAATTCAGCCGAAAAGGTTTAATGAGGACAATCACTTTATTCCCCGCCGTTAACGCTCTTTATGGTTTTAATGAATTTAATTCTTATCTCATTGATTTACTGGTTTATTTTAAATTTAAATCATAAAAACCATTGAGATTTTAAAAGCCACTGGTTTGGATGACTATTTTCACAATTATCGATGAAGGTTTTATTTAATGTAGTAAAGGTCTTAATAACCTCATTGGACATGGAATTATGAACGAGAAAACCCTACATTTAGATAAAAAGTCCGCACCTGTAGGTGGATTTAATCTAAGCCAAACAAAAGTATTTGGCACCCCACTCCCTTTATTCTTATTTTTACTGGTAACCGTATTAGCCGCCCATTTTACCGACACTTTACCTAGCGGTTTAGTGGGTGGTTTTGCATTTATGTTTGTCGTTGGCGCGATATTTGGCGAAGTCGGTAAACGTCTGCCCATTTTTAATAAGTACATCGGTGGTGCACCAGTCATGATTTTCTTGGTCGCCGCTTGGTTCGTGCACATGGGCTGGCTCAGTGAACGTGAAATCAAAACCGTGACCGAAGTGATGGATAAGAGCAAATTCTTAGATCTGTTCATCGCGGTATTGATTACAGGCTCGATCTTAGCGGTCAACCGTAAACTGCTGATCCGTTCTCTGGCGGGTTACATTCCTACTATCCTGGCCGCGGTTGCAGGTGCGGCGATATTTGGTATCGCTATCGGCCTCGTGTTTGGTATCTCTCCTGATCGCATCATGATGCTGTATGTACTGCCTATCATGGGCGGTGGTAATGGCGCGGGCGCAATTCCACTTTCCGAAATTTATGAATCGGTGACGGGTGGCTCAAAAGAGCAGTACTACTCCATTGCGATTGCCATTCTGACCATCGCCAACATTGTTGCGATTGTGGCTGCAGCGGTGATCAATATCATTGGTGAAAAAGTGCCTTCACTGACCGGTAATGGTGAGTTGGTACGCCGCACCCAGTTAGATGTGAGCGAAGAAGCGAAAAACCTGACGGTGACTCACCGTGAAATTGCCATCGGTTTAATGCTGGCCGCTTGCGTGTACACCTTCTCTTATGCGCTATCGAAAGAGATTTTGCCCGGTTTTGGCACCATTCAAATCCACACCTTTGCGTACATGGTGGTGATCATCGCCATCCTTAACGCCGCTGGCTTGTGTAGTGATGAAATCAAGGAAGGGGCTAAACGTCTGTCTAACTTCTTCTCGAAACAGATGCTGTGGTTACTGATGGTGGGTGTGGGTATCGCCTATACCGACCTAGCAGAAATCATCAACGCGCTGACTTTTGCTAACGTGATCATTGCTAGCGTTATTGTTCTTGGTGCCATTCTTGGTGCTGCTATCGGTGGCTGGGCAATGGGCTTCTACCCTGTTGAAGCTTCTATCACTGCGGGCCTGTGTATGGCTAACCGTGGTGGCTCTGGTGATTTGGAAGTTCTCGCAGCCTCTAACCGTATGAGCTTGCTCTCTTACGCACAAATCTCTTCACGTCTGGGTGGCGGCATTGTACTAGTCATCGCCAGCGTAGTGTTCGGAATGTTTGTTTAACCCTTGCTCCTTGGGATTATTTGGCGCGCTTAGCGCGCCTCTTTTTTCTCTCCGTTTTCAACCCTGTTTTTATCACTGGAAGTGACCATGCAATCAACTTCACTTTTCCTCGAAGGGATTAATTTGATGACTCTGGGGATGGGCTTCGTGTTCATCTTTCTGATTTTCTTAGTGTTTACCACCCGCGCGATGTCGCAACTGATTGTGCGTTTTGCACCACCCGAAATGCCGGCCAAAACCACCAGTAAAAAAGCACCTGCCAATAAGGCTAAAACCAATCAAAACCAAGGTGAATTGCTGGCCGTGTTAACCGCCGCGGTCCATCACCATAAAACACAACAAAAAGCATCCATTTAATAAAGGAGAAATAAGAGATGACTCAGGCGATCAAACGCGTTGGTGTAACGGATGTCGTATTACGCGATGCTCACCAATCTCTTTTTGCTACCCGTTTACGTGTCGACGACATGTTGCCGATCGCGGAGCAATTAGATCAAATCGGTTATTGGTCTTTAGAATGCTGGGGAGGCGCGACCTTTGACAGCTGTATCCGCTTTTTAGGCGAAGATCCATGGCAACGCCTACGTTTGCTCAAGCAAGCGGTGCCCAATACGCCACTGCAAATGCTGCTGCGTGGACAAAACCTGCTCGGCTACCGCCACTATGCCGATGATGTGGTCGACACCTTTGTTGAGCGTGCCGTGAAAAATGGCATGGATGTGTTTCGTGTGTTTGATGCGATGAACGATGTACGCAACATGCAACAAGCTATTCAAGCCGTGAAAAAAATGGGCGCGCATGCACAAGGCACGCTCTGCTACACCACCAGCCCAGTACACAATTTACAAACTTGGGTCGATGTGGCGCAGCAACTGGCTGAGCTGGGTGTGGACTCAATTGCCCTCAAAGATATGGCAGGTATTTTGACTCCTTATGCCGCCGAAGAGTTGGTTTCGACCCTGAAAAAGCAAGTGGATGTAGAACTGCATCTGCACTGCCATTCAACGGCTGGCCTTGCGGATATGACCTTACTCAAAGCAATTGAAGCAGGGGTAGATCGGGTTGATACCGCCATTTCCAGCATGAGTGGGACTTATGGTCATCCGGCTACCGAATCTTTGGTTGCAACTCTGCAAGGCACGGGTTACGACACAGGATTAGATATTGCCAAGCTCGAAAATATCGCGGCTTACTTCCGCGATGTGCGCAAAAAATACCACACCTTTGAAGGCATGATGAAAGGCAGTGATGCTCGTATTTTGGTGGCTCAGGTTCCCGGCGGCATGCTGACCAACATGGAAAGCCAACTGAAGCAACAAAACGCGCTAGATAAACTCGATTTAGTGCTCGAAGAGATCCCACGAGTACGTGAAGAACTGGGCTTTTTGCCACTGGTCACCCCTACTTCGCAAATCGTCGGTACACAAGCAGTGATCAACGTCGTCATGGGTGAACGTTACAAAACCATCACCAAAGAAACCAGCGGTGTGCTGAAAGGAGAATATGGTAAAACACCTGCGCCCGTTAACGCAGAACTGCAAGCACGCGTATTAGCTAGTGATACCCCAATTACTTGCAGACCGGCTGACTTGCTCGCAGCGGAAATGCCTACCCTGCAAGATCGCGTATTGCAGCAAGCGAAAGAACAACACATCACGCTCGCCGAAAACGCTATTGATGATGTACTGACCATAGCACTGTTCGATCAAGTGGGTTGGAAATTCTTAGCCAACCGCGATAACCCTGAAGCGTTTGAGCCAGCGCCACAAGCGGCAAGTATGGCCAACACTCCTAAAGCACCCGCAGAAAAAAGCAAAGTACAACCAGAGGAAAGTAACGGTGTGTACACCATTACGGTGAACAATCAAAGCTATGTGGTGAAGGTGGATGAAGGCGGCGACCTGACGCATGTTGCTCCCGCACCATCAGCCAATAACGCACCAACACCCAATACAGCAGAAGGTGAAAACCTCGCTGCACCTCTCTCTGGCAACATCTGGAAAATTCATGCTGCCGCGGGCGATGAAGTGGCTGAAGGCGATGTACTGCTGATCCTTGAAGCGATGAAGATGGAAACCGAAATCCGCGCGCCACGTGCCGGGGTGATCAGTGCGATTGAAGTCAATGAAGGCGATGCCGTGCAAGTCGGCGATGCCTTGTTGGTACTGGCGTAATCAGAGGCGGAAATAATGGAAAATATTTTAGCCATGGTGCGTGATTTTGGCTTGTTCCACTTACAGTGGGGGCAGGCCATCATGATCCTTGTCGGGTTAGTGCTGCTCTATCTCGCCATCGTCAAACGCTTTGAGCCTTTGCTGCTGGTGCCGATTGGTTTTGGTGGCATTTTATCCAACCTGCCTGATGCTGGCCTTGCTATGTCGGCGGTAGAGAATGCCTTGTATGCGGCCAAACCTGAAGTGATGGCAGCCTTTTCGGATGTATTGCAACTCAGCTCTTACATGCCAGAGGACATCAAACAGGCATTGAGCCGTGCAACACCGCTGCAGATGACCACCTTGCATTTGCTTGCCGAGCAATACCAGTACAGTGATGGCATGCTCTATCTGTTTTACAGCATTGCGATTGCCTCTGGTGCAGGCCCGTTAATCATCTTTATGGGTGTAGGCGCGATGACCGATTTTGGTCCTCTACTCGCCAACCCCAAAACGCTACTGCTCGGTGCAGCGGCTCAGTTTGGTATTTTCACCACCGTACTGGGCGCATTGGCATTAAGCAGTTTAGGGGTGATGGATTTTAGCGTGGCGCAAGCGGCAGCAATTGGCATCATAGGTGGCGCTGATGGCCCAACCGCCATTTACGTATCGAGCATGCTCGCGCCGGAATTGTTGGGTGCCATTGCCGTTGCGGCTTACTCCTACATGGCGTTAGTCCCTATGATTCAACCGCCGATCATGCGCGCGTTGACCACGCAAGAAGAACGCAAAATTCAGATGCAGCAACTGCGTCAGGTGCACAAGCTGGAAAAAATCGGCTTCCCGCTCCTACTGCTGATTTTGATCGCACTTCTGCTGCCTTCGGCAACACCGCTGCTAGGCATGTTCTGCTTTGGTAACTTGATGCGTGAATGTGGCGTGGTGGAGCGTTTATCCGACACTGCACAAAACGCACTAATCAACATAGTGACCATTTTCCTTGGCTTGTCAGTGGGTTCCAAACTGATGGCGGATAAATTCCTGCAACCCCAAACCATCGGTATTTTGGTGCTAGGCATTGTCGCTTTCTGTGTTGGTACGGCGGCAGGGGTGTTAATGGCGAAGCTGATGAACCGCTTCTCCACCACCAAGCTCAATCCTCTGATTGGTTCAGCAGGTGTTTCCGCCGTTCCCATGGCCGCACGGGTATCGAACAAGGTCGGGTTAGAAGCCAACGCACAGAACTTTTTGTTGATGCATGCCATGGGGCCTAACGTCGCAGGAGTGATCGGCTCTGCGGTCGCCGCTGGGGTAATGATCAAATATGTGATGGGCTAAACATAAATGGTTGGGGTTTCTTAGACCCCAATCAATAAGCCCCGTTAATAGCAAGGATAGACTCGCCGGCATGAAAATATCACTAGCGCAATTTTTACATACCAAGGTCTGCCAGACTCTTTCATTTCAGCAAAGGGTCGGAGCACTTCTGGTCGCTATGGTAGTGATCCAGCTTTCTCTGGTCGCCGGCTTTTTTCATCAAACATTAAGTGAAACGTTAGAAGATCAGATCAGCACCAAGGCATTAATTCAAGCCCGCGAGATTGCGACCGATCCCAACATCATCAAGCTGATCCAAGAAAATAGCCTCAACGAAGTACAGACCAAGATCGACCGGCTACAACGCATTTCAGATGCAGATTTTATCGTGGTCGGCGATTCTAAAGGCATTCGTATCGCCCATCCAGATGTGCAGAAAGTCGGGCTACCAATGCGAGGAGGCGATAACATCCTCGCCTTAAAAGAAGGCAAACACTACACCTCAACACAAAAAGGCAGCTTAGGTTGGGCTATTCGTGGTAAAGCCGCTATTATCTCTCCTTCTGGTGACATTCTCGGTGTCGTATCAGTGGGTTATCTGCTCGACAACATCAGTAGTTGGCTGATGTTTTACTCTTATCCAGTCATTCTAACTCTGTTGATTTTAATGCTGCTCTCAGCTTTAGGAGCATGGCTATTTACCCGCCATATCAAGCAGCAAATGTTCAACATGGAGCCGGAAGAGATCGCGATGAATCTCAACCTGCAACAATCCATTTTACAAAGTGTTTATGAAGGCATAGTCGCGATTAGCCTGAAAGGAGAGATCCTTTCCGTGAACGCTAAAGCACTGAATATTTTAGGCATTGCCCACCAGCCAAATCATTTGATTGGCCGCAATGTGCAAGAGTTTATTACTCCCACGAGCTTTTTCATGGGCGCAAGTCCATTTGGCCAACTGGCAAAGACCGATAATGTCAGCCAACAAGATGAACTGATCAGCTGTAATGGCGAGACCTTGGTAGCGAACCGAGTACCGATCAACTCTGGGCAACAGCAAATTGGTTGGGTGGTGAGTTTTCGTCGCCGTAACGACTTCAATACGCTAACGTCGCAGCTCACCCAGATCCGCCAGCATAACGATAACCTGCGTGTGATGAGCCACGAGTTTGCCAACCGCCTTTCAACCATTGGCGGCTTAATTCAAATTGGTGCTTACGATGAAGCCGTCAAAACCATTCGCCGTGAAACCGCAGAGCAGCAACAACTGATCGATTTCATCGCTCAGACTTTTCACCCCAAGGTAATCGCAGGTTTGCTTCTTGGTAAGTACAGCCGAGCCAAAGAACTGGGGCTTTGTTTAGAGTTCGACCCTATGTCGCATTTGCATCAAGAGCCGGAGTGCATGACCTCCGATGAACTGGCAGCGGTGCTCGGAAATCTGCTTGATAACGCCTTTGAAGCGACACTGAAAAATCCAGACAGCAACAAAACCATTTCGCTGCTGCTCACCGATAACGGTGAGGAGTTGGTGATCGAAGTGGCGGATAACGGCAATGGCATCTCAGCCGACATTGCCCAGACTTTGTTCCTCAAGGGAGTGAGTAGCAAAAACAAACCGGGACACGGTATCGGACTTTACCTTGTCCATCAATTTGTCACTCAGGCTCATGGAGCGATTCTTATCGACAGTGCCGAGCCTAAAGGGACTATTTTTTCTATTTTTATTCCCAATCGACCCAACTCACTTGATGCGGCAGAGAGTGCCCCACTTCAAGTCGGAAGGGCGTAATAAGAGCTGATTATGATGGAATTAATCGACGTACTGATCGTAGAGGATGAAACGAGCATTGCTGATGTGCACAGCTTTTATCTCAAACAGACCGCACGCTTTAGGCCAGTAGGCGTTGCACAAAGCATTAGCGAAGCACGTAACATGGTGCGAATACTGAAGCCAAAGCTGATTTTTTTGGATAACTATCTGCCTGATGGTCGCGGTATCGAGTTTTTGAAGGAGTTGACTCACCAACCTCAAGCGCCGGATGTTATTTTTATCACCGCAGCGTCGGATATGGAGACGGTGCGTGAAGCGGTGCGCTGTGGTGTGTTTGATTACTTGTTAAAGCCGATTGCCTACGATCGGGTACAAAACTCACTCGAGCGTTACCTAAAGTACATCAGCTCACTGCGTGCTAATGACAGCGTGAATCAGCGACACGTCGATGAACTGTTTAATTTTCAGGCTAAAACCGAGCAGTTGGATGGCTTGCCGAAGGGCATTGATGAGCTCACGTTGATCAAAATCCAGGAAATTTATCATCATGAGCCAAAAGCGGCTTATACCGCAGAATTGTTGGGGCAAGCGATCGGGATCAGTAAAACTACGGCCAGACGTTACCTTGAGTATTGTGTCTCCAGCGGTTTTTTGGAGGCCTGCATTCAACATGGCCGGGTAGGTCGACCTGAGCGCCTTTACCAAAAGCGCTAACCTACCCGCACACCATTAACCACTTATAATGTGTAATGAAAGGGGATCACTTCGGTTTTATCCCCTATTTCCAACATCCCTTCTAGGTTATTGCTGTGACACTGGCACAGAGGGATTACAAACACCCCTTCTTCATCTTTATCACGTTTTACCAGCACCGCCTGAGAAGACGGCGTTAAGCAGTTAATCTCGGCACAAAATGCCTGACTTTGGCGGCTAAAGTGTTGCCAATAAGCCAACCAATTTTTCCGCGCTTCAGCGGAAGCCAAATCTTTAGAGACCTTTTTTACTAACATCGCATCACCACTGTGGCTATTAAGTCGCTCTATTAAAATGGATTTCGACCCGCCTAAGCATGAAGCGATTCAAAGTTCGCCGTAGCGATAAAAACCTTATTGGTTTTTATGTGGTTATCTCTTTTTCATTCATCGTTATCTCAACTTGAGCAATTTTTACCGAAAATGAGTCGGTTAATTTTATGTCAAAATAAAACTCCATAAATTGAACAAAAACCAGACATAAGTAACAATGAACCAGAAATTTACTGCCAAGGAATAGCGCAAACCTAACAAATAAGCGAGTCCTAATATGCAGGATTTTTTCCATGAAACCTTCATCCGCCGTAGTACTCATGCCTTTGGGGCTTTTCTATTTCCCTTAGTCATTGGCTTACCCCTGATAACTTGGCAAACCAGCCATGACTTACAAAATGATATTCGTGACAATTTAAAAGCAGGCAATGCTCTGCTGGATTCTCTCGTGCAACACGCCGAAATTGCTAACGAGCGAGCGGCTCCTTACTTACGCATGTCATGTGACAACGCCCAGCCCTATTTGGCCGATTTAGTCGCCATTACCCCAGATGTACGCAGTATTCATCTCAGTGAAAATAATAAAATTTACTGTGATTCATTAGGTGGGAAAGGAATACGTCCGATTAATGAGTTTTTTAGTGCTGATGAAGAGTTGCTGTTGCTGCAAGGGAACAAATTGTCTCCCAACCATTCGGCGTTAATCTTTCTTCGAGATTATGATGAAGGCACGGTCTTTTCAGGGGTAAGCAGTTACTACCTGCGTAACATTCTGTCGCTCATTAAAAGTTATGGAAACACTAGCCTACACATTGGTGAACGCTGGTTTAATGAAAGAGGGATCGTCACACATTGTTCAAAGCCAACCACCATTGAGCAAAATTCGCTGAAATACCCTTATTCATTAAGTACTTCCCTCACAATGGAGGACTATTGGGATTATTTTATTGATGCGAAACACACCAGCTTATTGCTGTTACTCGTAATGTCCTTCGGGGTAGGTAGTTATGCTTTTTGGCGACAAGGGCAGATCAATGCTCTTGACCCAGAAATTCGCCGTGCGATACGTGCTCAAGAATTTGAGCCGTATATCCAACCCATCATGGACATTCATGGCCGCATGGCGAGTGCTGAAGTATTGATGCGCTGGCAGCATCCTTCCGCAGGGTTAATCCGTCCCGATCTTTTTATTCCCCTAGCAGAAGAGTCTGGGCTGATTGTCCCGATGACATCACAAGTGATGGCGAAGGTGCGTGACCAACTGGCTCCATACCAATCGAAAATACCGTCTGATTTTCATATCAGTTTCAATATTTCCGCCAAGCACTGTGTGAATTCGGATCTTGTTAAAGATTGCCAGCACTTTTTAAGTGCTTTCAACAACCCGTCCCTTCTCTCACTAGAGTTGACGGAGCGAGAATTGATTGAAGATACCGAAGAAGCTCGCAAACTCTTTGCCAAGCTGAATCAGATTGGCGTGCGACTGGCTATCGACGATTTTGGAACCGGCCATTCGAGCCTGAACTATTTGCAGACCTTTCAATTTGATGTGCTCAAAATAGATCAGAGTTTCGTGCGCATGATAGGTTCAAATGCGGTTGCCAGCCATATCGTGGATACCTTATTGAACTTGGCACAGCGCTTAAACATGCAAACGGTGGCCGAGGGCATCGAAACCGCAGAGCAAGTCACTTACTTTGCTGCACGAGGAGTGGACTATATGCAGGGCTATTTCTACGCCAGTCCAATGCCAATGGATGATTTCTTGACTCATTTAGTAATAGGCACTTGGGAGAGTTCAAATGCGCCCACTCAACTCACCCAAGCTCTATCACTGAATTTAGCGGAAAATGGTGCGATTTAAGCCCAGCGGTTCGCCAAGCCAGAGGATTTGGTCGTCTTGATGATCATAAGCATCATCCCCTGAAACCGGGTGAATCAACACGCTGAGTGAACCACGATGTGCATCAAGCCACTCCACTAGGCCGTGTTGGTTATTGCGAAAATGCAGCTCAAACATCGGCTTTAAGTGTGGCCCAACCAAACGTGGCACAAGCCCAAACATCGCCAAAACATCTCTTCTCTCGTGCGCGATTTGTTGGCGGAAACGTTCGGCAATCACCGTTTGTTCGGGGTCAAAATAAACATGAGCATGGTACATAACAACTCCTTGGCTGACGCAGCATTCAAGCAACTTATTGAAATCGGTTAGCCATAATTCATAGAATCACAGCCACTTTTATTGTTGAAGCCAAGAATAGCGCCTCTCAAGCAGAAATATCAGCCAATAACTTTGTCCATCTCTATCGACTGCTTAGAATGACAGCAGTAATCGGTTTAACGGGTCATTTTCTTTACAAAAACCACCACGAACAGCGCCATCGTGAAGCTGCCCATAAAGGCTTCTAATGCCGCAACCAGTCGAGCAAAGCCATGTGGTGAGATATCGCCATAGCCCAAGGTGGTGAATGTCACCACACTAAAATAAACGGCATTAATAAATTCTAAAACTTGGAATTGCCAACCTGTCGTGTTGGCGAAGATAGGATTATGGACTGTGGTATCAAGTAAGTAATACACAGTGGCGCAGACTAGAATCACGCATTGCGAAAACAACACAACGCGCAGCGGATCTTCACCATAACCACAAAAAAGCTCCACGATTTTTGAAATCACCCGAGGCAGGCTAAATCGTTTCATTTGATAACGGCGAAAGCGCATCTCTTTTTTAAAAAACTGCCCAGCGGTATGAAACAACCCCTGCATTTCACACTGCTTGCGTATATTGCGGCACACCTCTTCTAACTCTTGATAGAGCGAAACCTCGCTCAGGACATCACGATTTTTACGTGCTTTTTCGCCTCAAGCTCCTGTTTAAATGCCTCACCCCACTCAATATTTTCCAACCGAGCACGAGACAGCTCCACCCCAAGCATATTGGCGCCTTCCAACTTGGCACAATTTAAGTTCGCGCCGAGCAGATTGGCTTTCATTAAAGAACTGCCACGAAGGTCCAATCGAAAACAGTGAGCATCCGTCAAATCTGCGCGATAGAAATCAGCACTACGGCAGGAATACCCTTGATGGCTACCGCGATTGACCAAATTAATATCTTGCAGTTGGGTTCGCGCAAGCTGAAATCCATCTAACGGGCGTCCGGAATGTGCCCAAGCCTCGACTTGCTCTTTGACCTCATCATGGCTTTTATCGACGGCAGGATCATGCCAATAACATAACCCACTGCTATTCGCCGTTTGGTCACATTGCCACCCTGATGGGCTGCAATAACCACATGTTTGGGGCTTGCCTTCCATTGTCCCGACTCCTTTTCACAGCGCTTATTGATAAGTTTAGAAACCTTCAAACAGAGCGCCAGCGATCAGTGCGGTATTTGTTGATACAGCCAGTCGGTAAACACTTGTGTGGCTTCACTGGCTTGGTGCGTAATCAAAAAGTACCCAGCTTTGGCGGGGATAGGAGCAAAAGGCGTGACCAAACGACCGGAGTCTATTTCATTGGAAAGCAGCGCCATTCGCGCCATGGCAATGCCAACCCCAGCTTCAGCGGCTGACATCGCCATATCAGTACGATTGAAATAATGGTCGCGACGTTCCGGTAATACAATTCCCATTTGTTTTGCCCAGTAATGCCACTCTTGATTGCGCGCCGCATTGGCCCAAGGCATCGCATCATGCAGCAGCACCACTTGCTGCCAATCAGCAGAGTTTGTCCAATCCTGTTGCAGCCAAGGGTGAGCGGCAAGATAAGTCGCGCTCATTACTGGCAATAAGAACTCTTCCATCAATAGCTGCGCATCACGCCGCGGGTAAGGCAGCATGCCGTAATCGATCGCCAAATCGTAATCACGCCTATCACTATCCACCAACGCCCCTTCCGCAAAACTTTGAATCTGGATCTCGGGATGACGACGATAAAAATCCTCTAAGCGAGGAACCAACCATTTAAAGGCAAATGAAGGTGTCAGCTTAAGCCGGATCTCTTTACGCTCTGCTGAAGGAGTTAAACCACGAATGGTTTGCTCAATATCCTGATAACTACGTTGCACAGTATTGAGTAACAACCGCCCGGCTTCGGTTAAACGCACGCCACGCGAGTGCCGTTCAAATAAGCTAAAACCAAGCTGAGCTTCCAGCTGCAGCATTTGTTGGCTAATCGCACCGGTGGTGAGGTGTAGAGCAGCCGCAGCTAAGCTAAAGCTCGGGTATTGAGCCACCTGCATGAAAGTATGCAAACTGGCGACTTGATGGCTTTTCAACATGGGCTTGCTTTTAGTTTTACTAAAGGGTGGTGATAAATTTTATCGATTGTTAATGAAAAGTAAACCTCAGACACTGAGCCGACAATTGAGAGAGGAGTCAATGATGGAAGTTTTGGTATTAGGCAGTGGTGTCGTGGGTTTAACCAGCGCTTGGTATCTCGCGCAAGCTGGCCATAATGTCACGGTTATTGATCGCCAGCCACGCAGCGCCGAAGAGACCAGCTTTGCTAACGCAGGGCAAATTTCCTATGGCTACTCTTCCCCTTGGGCAGCACCGGGCATTCCGCAAAAAGCGCTCAAATGGATGCTGGAAGAACATGCGCCACTTAAAATCCAACCTTCGCTCGATCCAACATTATTGAGCTGGATGGGTAAGATGCTGCTCAACTGTCAGCTCTCTCGTTATCAAGTCAACAAATCCCGTATGCTGGCGATTGCCAACCATAGCCGCGAATGTTTAAAAGCGCTCAACCAAGCCTATCAACTGAATTACCAAGGGCGTCAGCGCGGTACACTGCAAGTATTTCGTGATGAAAAGCAACTAGCCGCGATTGAAAAAGACATGCAGCTTTTAGCACAAAGCGGTGTACGTTTTGAATTGCTGAATGTTGCGCAGTGTCTAACCCATGAACCGGGGCTTGCCCCCGTGCAAGAGAAGTTAGTTGGCGGGCTTTGGCTACCGGATGATGAAACCGGTGATTGCTACTTGTTCTGTCAGCAATTGACAGAGCTGGCGCAGCAGCAAGGTGTACGTTTTCAATTTAACTGCCACATCCAGCAATTGGTTTATGAGGGCAAAAAGATCATCGGTGTCCAAACCGATTCAGGGCTCATCAAAGCCGATGCTTATGTGGTTGCGCTAGGCAGTTATTCCACTCAATTCCTTAAACCTTTGGGCATTGATATTCCGGTTTATCCCGTCAAAGGCTATTCACTGACCTTACCTATTATTGATGAGAACTACGCCCCGCAATCGACCGTGATGGATGAAACTTATAAGGTTGCGCTGACTCGTTTTGCCGATCGGATCCGCGTGGCGGGAACCGCCGAGCTAGCGGGGTTTGATCCTGCTATTCCGCAAGCTCGCAAAGCAAACTATTGAGATGGTGGTACGCGATCTCTTCCCGCATGGCGGTGATTTCACTCAAGGACAGTTCTGGACCGGGTTTCGTCCTATGACGCCAGATGGTACGCCGATTATCGGAGCCACTCCGTACACTAACCTTTATACCAATACAGGGCACGGTACATTGGGTTGGACTATGGCCTGTGGTTCAGCCAGCATTTTGGCTGATGTAATGACCCATGGAGAAAGTGCGCTTAGCTCGTTAGGGCTCGATCTCTTCCGATATCCTAAAGCCTCCTAACCTCATACCTTGCAATCACACTGCCACATATTCAGCGGTGGCAGTGCGCATCATCAGATTGTCCAAGCAGCACGTAAACAGCGTAAAACTTCAATTAAGCGGTCAATTTGTAGTCGTTTCTCATTTATCCTCAAGCAACTTAACTAAAGCATAAAATTTTCATCTAGCACATCTCGCCCACCGGATTGACCAACAATTCACCACATCGACTTATTCGCATCCAGCTGTACAGCAAATGAACAGGTTTTGTGTTCATCGTCACGCATCCTTACTTTGCCAGATAAAAGAATTAACAATTAGATTACAAAAAGCTTAATATGTCGAAAACACAACAAACACAACAAACACAACAACTCATTAACAGGGAAACTACTTATGCAGTCATTTGTTGATTTTCTGAATGGAATCATCTGGAGTCCGGCGCTGATTTACCTCTGCCTTGGCGCTGGCTTGTTTTATTCCATTCTGACTCGTTTTGTACAAGTTCGACATTTCTTCGAAATGTGGCGACTACTCCTTAACAATAAGGAGTCCTCAAAAGGCATCTCCTCTTTCCAAGCACTGGCCGTATCACTATCAGGCCGTGTAGGTACAGGTAACATTGCAGGTGTTGCTGCGGCGATCGGTTTTGGTGGCCCTGGCGCAGTATTTTGGATGTGGACGGTCGCATTTTTTGGTGCGGCAACCGCTTATGCGGAATCCACGCTCGCGCAAATTTATAAAGAAGAAGATAACGGTGAATTCCGTGGTGGCCCGGCTTACTACATCGAAAAAGCCATGGGTCAAAAATGGTATGCCTGGATCTTCGCGATTGCCACCATCTTTGCCTGTGGGGTGTTGCTACCTGGCGTACAATCCAACAGTATTGGTAATGCTGTTGAATCGGCGTTTGGTTCTGGCCCTATGATTGAAACCGCTATCGGCACCTTTAGTTTCGCCAAAGTTTTCACCGGTACTGTCGTTTCTATCCTACTCGGCTTCATTATTTTTGGTGGTGTAAAACGAATCGCAAGCTTCACCCAGATCGTCGTGCCTTTTATGGCGCTGGCTTACATCATCACGGCCTTTGTGATCATCCTGCTCAATATCGGTGAAATTCCACGCATCGTAGCCATGATTGTAGGTGATGCGTTCTCACCAATGGCGGGTGTAGGTGCGGCAATCGGTTGGGGGGTAAAACGTGGTGTTTACTCTAACGAAGCTGGTCAAGGTACTGGTCCACACGCAGCAGCAGCTGCCAGTGTTGAACACCCAGCTCAGCAAGGCTTGGTGCAATCTTTCTCCATCTATATTGATACCTTGATGGTCTGTTCTGCGACTGCGTTTATGATTTTGATCACTGGTGCTTACAACGTGCATGGTGCGGGTGAAGGCATCTTCTTAGTACAAAATCTGCCTGCCGATATCATTGCCAGCAGTCCAGCCTTTACTCAAATTGCGGTAGACAGTGCCCTACCCGGCATTGGTAAACCTTTCGTGGCGTTTGCGCTGTTCTTCTTCGCGTTCACCACCATTCTGGCTTATTACTACATCGCTGAAACCAACGTCGCTTACATTCGCCGTACGCTCAAAGTGGATGGCCTGATGTTTGTACTGAAAATTGCGCTGATGACCGCTGTGTTCTACGGTACCGTCAAAACAGCCAACTTGGCATGGGCTTTGGGTGACGTAGGGGTAGGTTTGATGGCTTGGCTCAACATCGTCGGCATCATCATTATCTTCTTTATGTCTAAGCCAACCATGGCGGCGCTAAAAGATTATGAAGAGCAGCAAAAGCAAGGTGTGACGGAATTCATTTTCAACCCAGTGAAACTTGGCATCAAAGGTGCCACTTACTGGGAAGGAAAATACCTACGCAAAACGGGCAAAGCACCGAAAGCTGAGGTAAAAGAGACCCATGAGGTAGAGCAAACTAGCTCAATATAAGAAAAAGCAGTGAACACAACAGTAAGTCAAAGGGTTAGCATCTGCTAACCCTTTTTTTATGCTTATCAACGTAAACGAATGAACCTTCAGATTACTTAGATTTAGGTTCTATGATGTTGAACCAGAATTCAAAGTTATCCAGCATGCCTGCAATATCACTCAGAGCTTTCGCGTTGCCTTCTATTTTCGCGTTACCTTCTTTGGCTAACTGAGTAATGGTGGTTTTACCCATCAAGACTTTGTTGAGCTCAGCACGATTGATGATGAGTGTCATATCCGGCGTATCCGATTGAATGCCTTTTAGGTTATTCAAGTGGGCGTTTTCCAGTTCTACCAAGAATTTCTCGTTCACATCAGGTAGAACAAAGTTAATGGTGTAATCCACACCTGCCGCTTTATCCCCATTTAGGCGCACGCCGAGATAATCAAGGAACAGTTCTGTATCCATGGCGACAACCATGTCGGTACTCGCCGTTTTTGTCGCGCTCACTTTTGGCAGGCCATTACGTAATTCGTAAGCCCCCATTAAGTATGTATTACGCTCACCTGCGGATTCGCTCTGGTACCCCAATTGCTCCAAACAATCCGCCTGCAGGTAGCGCGCTTGCTTATTGCTCGGCTCTGCAAATACCGCTTTATCGACGATTTCAGCACACCAACGGTATTCCCCTTTGCTGAAGGCGTCTTGCCCCATTTTGAGTACGTTATCCATCCCTCCCATTGCTGCGACGTATTTAGGTGCAGCATCAGTCGGAGCAAGTGGGCGCAAAGTAGCAGGATTCATATCAAAGTAACCCAGATATTTGTTGATCACAGCTTTGGCGTTGCGGTGGTAACTGCCGTGATAACCACGGTTGTACCATTCATGTGCCAGCACATCAGGAACATGGAATTCATCTTGAATCTCATTAATGGTCACACCATGGTTGGCCAGTCGCAGCGCTTGATCATGAATATAGCCGTACATATCACGCTGTTTACGCAGGAATAGATTGATATCGTCATTCCCCCAACGTGGCCAAGTGTGCGAAGCAAACATCACATTCGCCTCTTTCGCGTACATGTGAATTGATTCGTTGATGTACTTGCTCCACGCTTTGGCATCACGCACTTCTGCGCCACGCAGGGTGTAAACATTGTGTAGGCCACCTACTGTGTTTTCCGCCATCCACAGCGCTTTAAACTGTGGGAAGTACGTATTCATTTCGGCAGGTGCTTCAGTCCCCGGCGTGTTTTGGAATTCCATGGTGATACCGTCAATAACCATGGTTTCAGTTTGCTTTGTGATCACTTTTGTGGGCGCAATTAAACTCACTTCACCTTGTGCAACCCCCTTACCAATCGCAGCATCCACTTGACCGGTAGCGCCTTTAGGCAGAGCGTTGCCATATTGATAAGTGGTTCTGCGTGACATGGCATTACCGGCCAATACATTTTCAGCAACCGCATGATTTAAGAAACCTTTCGGAGCAATGACCTGTACTTCACCGCGATCGACCTGCTCCTGACTGACGATACCTTTTACGCCACCAAAATGGTCCGCATGAGCATGACTGTAAACCACCGCTTTCACCGGACGCTCACCTAATTCTTTATTCACAAAATCCAGTGCAGCTTTTGATGTAGCAGGAACCGTAAGTGGGTCAAAAACAATCCATCCCGTATCACCTTGAACAAAAGTGATGTTCGCCAGATCGTAGCCACGCACCTGATAAATTCTATCCGTCACTTTATACAGACCGTGGTGCATGTTCAGTTGTGCCTGACGCTGCAGGCTTGGGTGAATACTGTCGTAATCACGGCCATCTAATAAGAAGTTGTAGTTACCCAATTCCCAAACGACTTTACCGCTCGCGTCTTTAATTTTGAGATCTTTTTGCTGAGCGATAAGTCCTTTTTCAACCAATTTGAAATCTTCTTTATCCGCAAACGGTAAAGTGTTGCGTTGCTCCGCAGCGAAAGTTTGAGTGGTTGCACTTGGCGCTTTAGCATCAGAGGTGAAAGAGGTCGCTAAAACTGGGGTGGAGGTGGCAATCAACACAGCCAACAGAGTGGGTTTACAGACTGTTTTCATTGAGAATCTCTCTTATCTTAGTAGGGAACAGGGACAAGAATAAGAGAGAAATTGATGCAGAACGATTCGCCTAACAATAATCAATAATTAAGCATTGCTTAACTATTGGGAGAAGACTTCCTCAATCTGCTCACGTAACCAAATCAAGCCTTTATCTTGTTGCTTGGCTTTATGCCAACACATAAACGTAGGAACTGGCCGCATCTCAAACGGCAATGACTGAATGTGTAAACCCAATTTTTCCGCCCACATATCTGCCAAGCGTTTTGGTGTGAAGCAGAGTAGATCGGTGACGGAAGCGGTAGCCATCAAATTGAGCATAGAGTCACTTTGGTAATGAACTTTGCGAGCTGGCAAAGCTTGATCAAGCAAACTGGAAAACAGGTAATGACCAAAACGGCGACTGGTTAATGCAGTGTGTTTTTCGTCAAAAAACTGCTGAAAAGTGAGCGTTTCTCCCAACCGTGGATGATTTTTGGCGTATACCACCACTAACGCTTCTTCTGCAATCTGAGTGGTAATAATGGAAGGATGGCTGATGGGCAATGAGGCTAAAAACAGGTCTGCTTCTCGCTCACTTAATACCTGACTGGGTGTGAAATGATCGTCTTCATAAGGCTTTAGATTTACGGTGATGTGCGGTGCAACTTCGCTGATTTTTCGCAGTAGTTGCGGCAATACCACTAGGTCAAAATAGCCATGCCCACCAATCACAAACTCCCGAGTGCTGGTTGCAGGATCAAAACTGGCATTGGTTTCTAACCCAAAACGAATAGCACTCAATCCTGCGGAAACATGCTTGTGCATGTTGAGAGCATACTGAGTCGGTTGTAGGCCACGTCCTTGTCGTACAAACAGAGGTTCCCCGACTTGATCTCGTAATCGAGATAAATTCTGACTCACCGCTGCGGATGTCATATTCAACTTATCCGCGGCTTTATTGACTGAGCCTAACGTCATCACAGCATCAAACACCGTCAGTAAATTTAAGTCATAGTCGCGCAGCATAATCAATTCGATATCCATGGTTGGGAACTCAGCGATCATACCCGATCTGATACGGATTGCCTTTCTCCGTCATGGCTTAATGTTATTGAGTTAACTTTTATCGCAAGAAGCTAGGCGACAAATTCCAAGGTCGGTGATTTATTGTCGGTTTTTAAACCATAAAAAAAGGGCGAGCCAATGGCTAACCCTTTCAATGTTCCCAAAATGATGACTTATGCAGCCAGCTCTTGTGCTTTCACTGGTTGAACGCGCTTCTCACCCACAGGTAGAACTACGCGACCATATTCGTTGTTCAGCACTTGTGCCATCGCAAAGTAGATTGCGCTTGCACCACAGAAGATGCCTTCAAAACCAGCGATGGTGCCGATCAGTTCGCTGCCAGTAAAATCACGTGCAGCTAGCAGAGCAAACAGGATGGTCAGTGAGCCAAACACAACTTGCTTCGCAGTTGGGTAGCACAGAGAACCAATGAACATAAAGCCAGTGAAGATCCCCCACAACGCCAAGTACCAGCCCATAAAAGGTGCTGGGCTTGCTGGTAATCCCATGTGTGGCATCACGATCAAGCCAACCAGAGTCAGCCAGAACAGACCGTAAGAGGTAAATGCTGTAGTACCGAAGGTGTCACCACGCTTAAAGCACATGATGCCTACGATAACCTGACTCAGACCGCCGTAGAAAATACCCATCGCCAGAATCATAGAGTCGATTGGGAAAAAGCCTGCGTTATGGATATTAAGCAGAATGGTTGTCATACCGAAACCCATCAGACCAAGTGGTGCTGGGTTTGCTAGCTTAGTAGACATGTGAACCTACCTTCAGAGTGTGAATTCAAAAATGTTTGTAAAAATTACGCGCGGATTTTAATGAAGGGACAAGCAAAAGAAAAAAGATCTTATTGGAAACTTAGATTGTAGAAACAGCTGGTTACATGTACGGATAAAAAATCGCCCAAACTATATTGGGCGATCAGATAAATAATTTAAATACAGTAAGTTAGCAAGCCACTTTTTCCCAGAACCAATTAGTCTGAGTTGGTGACTCCCAAACTCCCGGACTGTTCTTAGCAATAAAGCACTGACCGTTGTAGGTCACTTTATCGCCATTAGCCACCTGGGTGATACCTGGCTGCCACACAATAGCATCCGTTGGTGTAGGCTCCGTTGGTGGTACAGGTTCTGTCGGAGGTGTTGGCTCTGTTGGCGGCACTGGTTCAGTGGGCGGTACAGGCTCTGTCGGTGGAGGTGTCGGTTCGGTTGGCGGAGTCGGCTCACCAGACACCAACGCCCAAGGACCACCTAAAGTGGGTTCATTACCTTGCGTCCACCATTTAGCTTGGTAAATCGCACCTTTGTAACTCACCTTTTCACCACCGGTATACACTTTACCGGCATCCCATGCTGGTGTTCCACCAGTAGGCGGATCAGTAGGATCTGTCGGTAATGGATCGAGTTTTTCCACTACGCGGACTTTCGGCCAGCTCGCATGTGAGCCATACAGGTTAGTCACACACTTCTCGTAGTCACCTTTAACCAAAGCTGAGTAGGCGGTTTGGAAACCCACCAACTCACATTCAAATGAGTAACCGCCCGGACGATCTGGGTAGTACTTCCAGTTACCATCCCAGTTGGTGTAAAGCACATCGGTCGCACCATTAAGATTTAAACTGCCATAGGGCAATTGCTGCCAGCAAGTGTTCTTCTCATCGGCCTCGATTGGAATTTGATAATGCGCAGCTAAGCCTTCCCAGTAACGAATACGGTTAACAGGCTGGCCTTTGTCTTTGTTCTGCTCACCACACTCAATACCACCGTTAATGATGTTGATAGTGGTGCCGAAACCGTAACCAATACCTGCATCAATTTCACGTTGTGAAGGTACCCAAGTACGATCGATTACATGCAACATGGCAGGTTTTGGTGCTTGCGGAGTGAGGAAGAACCAAATTGCCGAGGCAAGGTTTAGCCATGAGTCAGCCACTAAGCCCGGGTTATTGAGCAATACTGTTGCATCACCATCAAACATAACCTCTGAGAAAGCGCCGTAGTTAAAGTGGTAAGAAAGCTGTTTTGCACCACGACCGAAATACCCCTGCCCTGTTGCACAAGGCCACTTTTTATTCTGCCAATCGTTTTGGCCACAACCTGTGGTGTAACCGGTTTGACCTTCTGACCAGCCCATTTCCCGCACATGAACCAGAGCTTGTTGCCACTCTTCCAGTGCTAATGGGTTATCAGAGATATTGTCCTTAGAAATATGCCCGCCCGTCTCCTGAGCAAAGTGTGCAAAGGCAGTAACGATCGATTTTTTACAAATTGCATCTGAGTTACGGCCATCCGTATATTCAGCACAAAATGCTGGGAATTTACCAATCGCACGTAAGAAACGAGTATAGGTATATTCAGGCGCAGCCATATGAGTGAGGAAATTCCACTCAGACGCTGGGAATACCCGCTCAGCACGTTTTACGTTATCAGGATTGGTTGCCTGCCCCGGCTCAATCGCATCAACAACCGTATTCGGTCTAGTGGCTAACGCATTGGACCATATGGCATACATAGGATTCGCGGTTTTTGCTTGCTCGGCCGCAGCAACATCTGCTTTGGCTACCACATAGCCACCCGGGTTGAGTGGGTCAGGTTGAATGTTGATTGCCGCTTGTGCGGGTAATGCGCAAGCAATGGCTACCCACCACGCCGTGTGTTTCAGTTTAAACATAGGTGAAAGTCCTTCTCTCAAGTTGGAAATCCTATTGAGAGTAGGCCTACCGATTACTTTTTTAATAGGAAAAATAAAGAAATAAACCAGAAATGCGAGCCATTTCCGGACGATGTAAATCGTACGCCTGCGTGCTACACCAAGTTTTTGAACGGAAATACAAATTCAACATATTCTGTTGATAAAAGAAAAAACCTCAGGTTATGCCTGAGGTTTTTTATGCTATTTAAGGAAGATTATTCCCACTCAATCGTTGCTGGTGGCTTACCGGAGATGTCATACACCACGCGTGAAATGCCATTCACTTCGTTGATAATGCGGTTTGAAACCTTACCCAAGAACTCATAAGGCAGGTGCGCCCAATGTGCGGTCATAAAATCGATGGTCTCTACTGCACGCAGTGATACAACCCAATCGTACTTACGACCATCGCCCATTACACCAACTGAGCGTACTGGTAGGAACACAGTAAATGCTTGAGAAACCTTGTTGTACAGATCCGCTGCGTGCAGTTCTTCAATGAAGATAGCATCCGCACGACGCAGTAAATCACAGTACTCTTTCTTGATCTCACCCAGTACACGCACACCAAGGCCAGGGCCTGGGAATGGGTGGCGGTACAACATTTCGTATGGCAGACCCAGTTCAAGGCCAATCTTACGTACTTCGTCTTTAAACAGTTCACGCAGTGGCTCAACAAGGCCCATTTTCATGTCATCTGGCAAACCACCCACGTTGTGGTGAGATTTGATCACATGCGCCTTACCTGTTTTTGAAGCCGCTGATTCAATCACATCTGGATAAATAGTGCCTTGAGCCAACCATTTAGCGTTGCTGAGTTTTTTCGATTCTTCATCAAACACTTCAACAAACACACGACCGATGGTTTTGCGTTTCGCTTCAGGCTCATCAATGCCTTCCAGTGCTTTCAAGAAACGCTCTTCTGCATCCACTTTGATGATGTTGAGGCCAAATTTGTCCCCAAACATATCCATCACTTGTTGACCTTCGTTCAAACGCAGTAAGCCGTTATCTACGAACACACAAGTCAGGCGGTCACCAATTGCGCGATGAACCAGCATGGCAACCACAGAAGAATCCACACCGCCAGAAAGACCAAGGATCACCTCATCGTTACCCACTTGCTCTTTAATACGCGCAACGGCATCTTCAATGATAGATTCAGAAGTCCACAGACGCTCACAACCACACACGCCCAGAACAAAGTTCTCCAGCATCTGCAAACCGTTTTTCGTGTGAGTTACTTCAGGATGGAATTGTACGCCGTAGTATTTCTTCTCTTCATTAGCCATCGCTGCGTATGGACAAGTGTCGGTTTCACCGATTTTTACGAAATCAGCTGGAATCTCGACCACTTTGTCACCGTGGCTCATCCAAACGTCTTGAGTCAATTCAAGATCTTTAAACAGCGCTGATTCGCCAGAAACTTTCACCTGAGCATAACCAAATTCACGCTCATCAGAGGTCGCGACACGTCCACCTAACTGCTCAGCCATGGTCTGCATGCCGTAGCAAACACCAAATACTGGCACGCCACTGTCAAACACATATTGTGGGGCACGTGGTGAATTCGCTTCTGTCACGCTTTCAGGGCCACCAGAAAGAATAATGCCATCTGGATTGAATTCGCGAATGTCCGCCTCTTCCACATCCCAGCTCCACAGCTCACAGTACACACCGATTTCGCGCACGCGACGGGCAACCAGCTGGGTATATTGAGATCCGAAATCGAGGATCAGAATTCGTTGGTCATGAATATTCTTAGTCATTGTTTAGCAGTCTTATCAGCCAAGTATTAAAAACAGGAAGTCTTAAAACGGAGGCGAGTCTACTCGCCTCACATTCAGTCATCAAGCATTAAAGCAAACGTTTACGCTTAACCCAGACGGTAGTTTGGAGCTTCTTTCGTGATCTGCACGTCATGTACGTGAGACTCTTTCATACCCGCACCAGAGATACGTACAAATTGAGCTTTAGTACGCAAATCTTCTACCGTGGCAGAGCCAGTCAGCCCCATACAAGAGCGTAGGCCGCCCATTTGTTGATGGATGATCTCTTTCAGATGACCTTTGTAAGCGATACGGCCTTCGATGCCTTCTGGAACCAGCTTGTCCGCAGCGTTATCTGTTTGGAAGTAACGATCTGATGAACCTTTTGACATTGCACCCAGTGAACCCATACCGCGGTATGCTTTGTAAGAACGGCCTTGGAACAGAATGACTTCGCCCGGTGCTTCTTCAGTACCTGCGAACATAGAGCCAACCATCACACAAGATGCACCAGCAGCAATCGCTTTAGAAATATCGCCAGAGAAACGGATACCGCCGTCTGCGATAACTGGAATACCGAACTCTTCCGCCACGCCAGCAGCATCAGCAATAGCAGTAACTTGAGGAACACCAACACCTGTTACGATACGAGTAGTACAGATAGAGCCAGGGCCAATACCGACTTTCACTGCACTCACACCCGCTTCAATAAGAGCGCGCGCACCTTCAGCAGTCGCCACGTTACCACCAATGATTTCAAGGTGAGGGTAAGCAGCGCGAGTTTCACGGATACGTTGCAGAACACCTTCTGAGTGGCCGTGAGAAGAGTCGATCAGCAGTACGTCAACGCCCGCTTCAACCAAGGCTTTCACACGCTCTTCGTTGCCCGGTGCAGCACCAACAGCTGCACCAACACGCAGACGACCTTGGTCATCTTTACATGCATTTGGTTTGCTTTCGGCTTTATGGAAGTCTTTCGCGGTGATCATGCCTTTGAGTTGGAACTCATCATTCACCACCAGAATTTTCTCAACACGCGCTTTGTGCATCTCTTCTTGCACTTCAGCACGGCTTGCGCCTTCTTTTACCGTCGCTAGGCGCTCTTTTGGCGTCATTACTGCGGCAACAGATTTGGTGAGGTCAGTAACGAAACGAACGTCACGGCCAGTGATAATACCAACCAGTTCATTGTTTTCAGTCACAACAGGGAAACCCGCAAAACCGTGGTGGTAAGTCAATTCCATTACATCAGCGATGGTTTGCTCAGGGCGAACCGTCACAGGGTGAGTAACCACACCTGCTTCAAAGATTTTTACTTGGTGAACTTGAGCAGCTTGCTGTTCAATCGACATATTCTTGTGAATAAAGCCAATGCCGCCTTCTTGAGCCAGAGCGATCGCAAGACGTGCTTCCGTGACAGTATCCATAGACGCAGAAACCATAGGAATGTTCAGCGCAATATTTTTGGTCAACCGAGTGCGAAGATCGGCAGTATTTGGAAGAACGGTGGAATGAGCAGGGACGAGTAAAACATCGTCAAAGGTTAGAGCTTCTTTTGCGATTCGTAGCATGTGCAATATCTCACAACAGGAGTGTTAACAACGAAAATCCACTTTATCGTTTCGCCTAATAAAATGGATTTATATTTGATATTGCGGTCGGATTATACGCCCGAGGCAATCGGTTGACCACACATTTTTTTATTTTTTATTTGCATTTCACCCCTTGATATGTATTATATTGCGGCTAATTTCCATACCCACGCCTGGGGAATCAGCATTGTCTTCTTCTCTCGCCAATCGAAATATCTACACCGTTTCCCGTTTAAATGCTGAAGTACGTTTATTGCTGGAAAATGAAATGGGGATTGTCTGGTTGGTGGGTGAAATTTCTAACTTCTCCGCTCCCGTTTCTGGTCACTGGTACCTCACCCTAAAAGACAGCCAAGCGCAGGTAAAATGCGCTATGTTCAAGGGCAATAACCGTCTGGTTAACTTCAAACCACAAAATGGTCAGCAGGTATTAGTCAAAGCTCGGCTATCGTTATACGAACCGCGTGGTGACTACCAAATCATTCTCGAAAGTATGCAACCTGAAGGTGATGGACGCCTGCAACAACAGTTTGAACAACTGAAGATGCAGCTCGCCGCAGAAGGCTTGTTTGCTCAGACGCGAAAGAAACCACTTCCAGAAAACCCTCGCTGTGTTGGGATAATTACCTCACGTACAGGTGCCGCACTGCATGATATTTTGCACGTGCTAAAGCGTCGTGACCCGAATTTACCCGTGGTGATTTACCCCACTCTCGTGCAAGGTGAAGATGCTGCCATTCAAATTGCCCAAGCGATTGGCCGAGCGAATTCACGCGCGGAGTGTGATGTATTAATCGTGGGTCGCGGTGGTGGCTCTTTAGAAGATTTGTGGTGTTTTAACCATGAAATCGTGGCACGCACTATCGCCGCCAGCGACATTCCTATTATTAGTGCGGTTGGCCATGAAATCGATGTCACCATCGCCGATTTTGTTGCCGATGTTCGCGCCCCAACTCCATCAGCAGCAGCAGAGTTAGTTAGCCGAGATAATCGCCATAAACAGCAAGCATTACATCAATGGCAAGCCAAACTGGCCAGTGGAATGCGCCACTATTTGGCTCAACGGCACACGCAATTTGCGCGTTTACAGCACAAGCTCGATAAACAGCATCCACAAGCTCGTTTAGAGCGTCAACAGCAGCAACTTGATGAACTCAGCCTGCGCCTTGAGCAAAAGATGCACCAGCGTCTGACCGTTCAGCAGCAGCGCTCGGATCGCTTGAGTCACAAAATTCAGCTTAATTCACCAACTCATTTGATCCGTCAGCAGCGTTTTAGCCTGCTCCAGCAAGAGCAGCGCCTTACTCAGTTGATCCAGCACCATTTGATCCAATCACGGCATCAACTCGCTTTGCTGAGTGAGAAAATGGATGCTGTCAGCCCTCTAGCAACATTAGCACGTGGCTATTCGGTGACACGCACGGCTCAAGGTGAGTTAGTGCGTCAAAGCGCTCAAGTGAAACCGGGCGACACTTTAGTCACCCAGTTAATGGATGGAGAGATTCTCTCTACAGTGAATTCGCGCTAAGCGGCTGGAAGACAAAACGGATTTTTGACTTCGATTTAAGCTCATTGCATTGATTACAGAAGTAATTCGCCGCACCACAAGCCTGCAGCTTTTCTAACTCGCTGTCACACTCGGGGCAAAAACCCACTTTGCGATAATCCTGAACACAAGCAGTACAGTGATACTGCCCTGTCCATTCCAACTCTTGACCACATACAGGACATGGGTTGTCCATTGCGCTCTCCTTAGTATTTTGCGTTGCGTCACATAATCTCTATAGCGGGGATCATGTGCCATGATCCTTATCACGCCTACTTAGTTTAATGCACAGTGTTTAACCAATACCTGATACTCTTTTAAACAAGATCCTACGTTGATCTTCCGCTCAAAAGCTTTTGATCAGCGATCTGCCCCTAAAAGAACTTTTATATAACCACCCACCGAAAGCATAAGTTACATATCCTGCATTTGGATTTTATACAGATTTTAATTCCAACAAAGAACCAAAAAACATAAATTAAAAGAATATAGTAAAAAGATCTCTCTAATCTTGTCTATTCGACGTAAGTTACCGCTTCAATATGCTGTTCATCGACTTGTTTTAGGGTTACATGGATCGTTCTAAACGCATCTAAGCCATTGGCATGCGTGCCTCCGCAAGGAATACGGGCTTTAACACTTTCATGTAAGTCACATACCCAGTAACGCGAGTCTGTCAGAGCCAAACCTTCACACTCAAGCTGAATCGGACTCGCTAACGCTAGCCACTGCACAAGCTGCTGATTAGTGTTTTTCTCTATCAAATCCAAATCTCTCAGAACATCATCACTATTTAAGCCGCGATTACGCAGTGTTTTTCCTAAACGGTACAAATCTGTTGAACAGTTAGGCGTTACAAAACTTGATATCTGCGCATAGCTGTTGAAATCAAAATACCCATGCGGGTCTTTACGGTCGGCATCTTTACGCCAGTAACTCTGAGCCAAAACCTTATTCAGCGCCAAATAAGCCAAATGACCAGCACTATGACCTCGGCTTAAACTCGCTTGATATTGTGCATCGACCATCAACTGAACACTATCGCCCACTTGAAATAAGGCTGTAACTTCTCTTAAACGATGAACTACAACAAATACCCAGCCACTTTCATCCCGTTTTACGGGGATGTCATTTCCGACATACAAATGACCCGATGCTTGTTCAACGGCACCCACTAAACAGTCAGTAACGGGGTACTCACAGCCTTGCCAAATTAATACTCCGCGATCAGCCGGATGGTCGGGCCAAATATGGCTGACCGGATGAAAAGGCGTTTTATAAGTAACAACATCAACCCCTGCAGAATGGAGCTGGTACAGCATGACTTGGGAATCAAGTGAAGTGATACCCTGTGGAAAAGTAACTTCTGTTGCAGAATGGCGCATGCAATATCAATCCTTTAGAGACAAAAAAGCCCAAGTAAACTTGGGCTTTATAAATTATTTTCTGCGGTTTTTCACCATGCTCATCAAGCGCTTGCGTTGTCGCTCTTGTGAGAGGGTCATTTTATTTGTCTTACCTTCAAATGGGTTTTCGCTATTTTGGAACTGGATACGAATCGGTGTACCCATGATTTCTAGCGATTTACGGTAATAGTTCATCAAATAACGCTTGTACGAATCAGGCAGCTCGTTCACTTGGTTACCGTGGATAACGATGATTGGTGGGTTATAACCACCTGCGTGTGCATATTTCAGTTTCACACGACGGCCACGCACCATAGGGGGTTGGTGATCATCGGTTGCCATTTTCATAATACGTGTCAGAACCGAAGTGCCCACACGCGTTGTCGCGGAACGATACGCTTCTTGCACTGATTCAAACAGGTGACCAACACCAGTACCATGCAGTGCTGAGATAAAGTGAATACGCGCAAAATCAACGAAACCAAGGCGGCGATCCAGTTCTTTCTTCACGTGTTCTTTCACGTCAGTGTTTAGACCATCCCATTTGTTCACTGCAATTACGATTGAACGACCTGAGTTAAGAGCAAAACCAAGCAGGCTGAGATCTTGATCTGAGATGTTTTCACGCGCATCAACCACTAACAGAACAACGTTAGCATCTTCAATCGCTTGTAATGTTTTAACGACTGAGAACTTCTCAACTGTTTCATTTATACGCTTACGACGGCGGACACCCGCGGTATCAATCAACACATATTCACGCTCATCACGCTTCATCGGGATGTAGATAGAGTCACGCGTGGTTCCCGGCATATCGTAAACCACTACGCGCTCTTCACCCAGAATGCGGTTAGTCAGTGTCGATTTACCTACGTTTGGACGACCAATGATGGCAAGTTTAATCGGTAGATCTTGCAGACGCTTGTATTCCGCTTCCGCTTCTTCTTCGCTGTACTCTAGCTTCTCTTCTTCTGGATCTTCTTCATTCGTCAGATCTTCAAGCTGAGCTTGCTCAGATTCCATTTGCTCTGCAAACGGGTTAAGAGCGCGGTCAATCAATGCACCAACACCACGACCGTGTGCCGCAGCGATTTGATACATCTGCTCCATTCCCAACTGCCAGAATTCAGCAGAAGCGGCATCAGCGTCGATCCCATCAACTTTATTCACCACCAGAATGGCTGGTTTTTCGATTCGACGCAGGTGTTGAGCAATCGCCTCATCGGCAACCGTCAGACCAGCGCGGCCATCTACCATGAACAACACCACATCGGCTTCATCAATCGCAGCGAGCGATTGCTGAGCCATCTTGGTTTCTACACCTTCTTCTGAACCATCGATACCACCGGTATCAATCACGATAAATTCGTGTTCACCCAACTTAGCTTGACCGTATTTACGATCACGAGTTAAACCGGGAAAATCCGCGACTAATGCGTCCCGTGTGCGAGTGAGTCGATTAAACAGCGTCGATTTACCGACGTTTGGACGCCCAACAAGAGCAACAACAGGTACCATAACAACCTCTACAAAATTTCATCTTATGTAGTTATAGGTAAACACTCTGTCACAAGCGCTAAATTTTTACCTATAACCACTTTTACCTATAACCACACAGACGGACACCATAATGGCACTATCAATTTGATGCCACTAGCAATAAAACGGCTCCTAACTGTTTCCAGCCAGGAGCCGCGTGTGAATCATATCACAATTTACTCTTGAATCGTCAGCTTCTTTATTTGGCCATCACGGGTAACGATGACATAGCCATCGCTCAGCGCTAACGGCCCCACAGCAAAGCCACTATCATTGGCAAGTTGCTGAGCGACAAATTCACCGCTATTGCGATCGATCCAATGCAAATAACCTTCCGCATCACCGACAACTAGGTAATCGTCAATCATTTTCGGAGCGGTTAACAGACGATGCTCTAACTGCGCATTTTTCCAAAGCTCAGTTCCGCTACGTGTATCTACTGCAACCAAATGATCTTTATCAGTAACGAGATAGAGACGGCTACCATCGGTCACCATATCAGTCGCAGAAGAGTAGTTACGTTTCCAGATCGGCTGACCTGAACGTAAATCAATGGCAATAAGTTGACCGTTAAATCCAACTGTAAACAACGTACCACCAACCACGAGTGGTGATGCATCCACATCCACTAAGCGATCAATTTCTGTCGCACCTTTTGGCTGTCCAACCGGTTGTTGCCAGATCAGTTGTCCACGTTCGGCAATCGCAGCAGCAAGACGACCACTAGGAGTACCCCAAAACACGCCACCCGAGAGTGTGGTAGGACGGCTATCGCCACGAAGCGTTAAGTTAGGTACTTCTGTACTGATGGTCCATTTCTGAACACCATCTTCTTGATTTAGAGCAATCAAAGCACCACGACTGGTATTGACGATCACAAGGTTGTTGTCGGCAGCAGGAGCCGCGAGAACTTCACCTTCAATCACCGATGTCCACAACGGTTCACCCGTCTCGACATCCAGCGCATTCACCACACCATTTTCGCTGCCAATAAACAGTTTACCAAAGGCAGCAGTAATACCACCGGATAGGCGAGCAGAACTGTCTAACTCGAGATCTGTCGTCCAAACGGCTTTACCTGTTTGTGGATCGAGAGCTTTGACGACGCCATCACGGCTCGCAACATACACTTTGTCGTAAGCATAATCAGGAGCAAGTTTAGAGAAATAATGCCCTACACCATCCCCCACCGAAGTACTCCATAGAGTTTTTGGGGTAAATTCGCTTTTTACAACCGGTAGCGGCGCCATTACAACGTTTTCTTCTTCACTGGCACAGCCAGCGAGAAATGCTAATACACCCGCAGCGACCAGCACTTGCTTGAACAGCTTCTTCATCAGGGAGTACCCTTACTTCGCGAGATCATCCAATTTCATTTGCAGAGTTTGGCTAGCGTCATCTGCTTGTTGTGCTTCAGTATAAGCAGCATAAGCTCCTGCACTGTCACCTTTACGCATCAGAATGTCACCACGTAGCTCAGCCACACGACCTGCCCATGTTTTCTCTGGGATGTTGCTTAGCTGTGTTAAAGCCTCATCAAATTGACCTTGCTCAGCCTGAAGACGAGCAACGCGATAGGTCAGCAGTGGTTTTAATGCCACATCTTTTGTCGCGCCTTTTGCCCATTCAAGTTGAGCTAATGCCTCATCAAGCTGGCCAGCTTCAACTTGAACTTTCGCCAGTTGCATTGCTGCTAACACGGCATATTCAGTCTCTTTATTGGCATCAATAAAGGTCTGAATCGAGCTTTCTGCTTCAGCACCTTTAGCAACCAGCGCATCAATCGCTTGACTGTAACTGTGCGATGCGGCTTCTTGAGCTGAAACGACTGAATCTTGGTAGTAACGCCAGCCAAATAGACCACCTAGGCCAATAACGGCGCCAAAGATCACCGCTTTGCCGTTCTCTTTCCACCAATCTTTGATCGCTTCAACTTGTTGTTCTTCAGTATCGTAGAGTTCCACTTCCTGTCCTCTTATTCAAAACGTGCCAGCAGGAGAATTATGCTAAATGAGTCAATAGCTTGGCGACTTCAGCTTGAGCAACTGTGCTCTGATCGCCACCAGCCAAATCTTTTACCACTACCGTTTGAGCGGCGACTTCATCTTCACCCAATACCAATGCAATGGCTGCGCCCACTTTATCCGCGCGTTTAAATTGCTTTTTAAAATTACCGCCACCAAAGTGAGTCATCACTCGTAGGCCAGGAACTTGCTCACGCAATTGCTCAGCGAGTTTCATACCCGCCATCATGGTGCCTTCACCTGCAGTGACCATGTACACATCAACACTGCGACGGACTTCGGTGTTACCCAGTGTTTCCATCATCAGTACTAAACGCTCTAAGCCCATAGCAAAACCAACCGCAGGTGTTGGTCTTCCACCCAGTTGCTCAACTAGACCATCATAGCGACCACCGCCACAAACGGTACCTTGAGAACCAAGACTTTCGGTGATCCACTCAAAAACAGTGCGGTTGTAGTAATCTAGGCCACGCACTAAACGTTGATTTACCGTGTATTCGATACCCGCAGCATCAAGAAGTTCACACAAACCCGCAAAATGTTGTTTTGATTCAGCATCCAGGTAATCAGACAGTTGTGGTGCATCACCTAAAATCGCCTGTACGTCTGGATTTTTTGAATCCAGCACTCGCAGAGGATTGGTGTACATACGGCGTTTGCAATCTTCATCCAGTACACTTTGATACTGTTCAAGATATTCAATCAATGCACTACGGTAATTAGCACGTGCTTCCAGCGAACCTATTGAGTTCAGCTCCAAACGTACATGCTCAGAGATACCCAGCTCGCGCCATAGGCGTGCCGTCATCATGATCAGCTCAGCATCAACATCTGGACCATCTAAGCCAAAGACTTCTACACCACATTGGTGGAACTGGCGGTAACGGCCTTTCTGTGGGCGTTCATGACGGAACATTGGGCCCATGTACCACAGACGCTGTTCTTGGTTGTACAGTAAGCCATTTTCAATACCTGAACGCACACAACCCGCCGTGCCTTCTGGACGCAGAGTTAAGCTGTCACCGTTGCGATCTTCAAAGGTGTACATCTCTTTTTCCACGACGTCGGTCACTTCACCAATTGCGCGGCTAAACAGATGAGTCATCTCAACGATTGGCATACGAACTTCGCTGTAACCGTAAGCGCTGATTACATTTTTCACCACGCCTTCCACTTTTTGCCAAAGTGGAGACTGTGTTGGGAGGCAGTCGTTCATGCCTCGGATTGCTTGAATAGTTTTTGCCACAATTCTTACCGTAATATCGTTGAGATTAATCTTGTTCTATTTGCTTGATGTCGATTCGATTTTTTTCATCCAATTGCGCCGCTTTAGCGCGAATTCGCGCTTCCAGTTGAGCAACGAGATCATCGTTATCAAATCGCTCTTTCTGGCGAACGCCATCTTCATAGAACGCACTTTTCTTATTGCTGCCAGCTAAACCTAGGTGAGACACTTCAGCCTCTCCGGGACCATTCACTACGCAACCGATGATTGACACATCCATTGGTGTCAGCACATCTTCGAGACGTTGCTCTAGCGCGTTGACCGTACCAATCACGTCGAATTCCTGACGAGAACAGCTTGGGCAAGCAATAAAGTTGATGCCACGCGAACGAATGCGCAGCGATTTTAAAATATCGAAACCGACTTTGATTTCTTCTACGGGATCGGCCGCCAAGGAAATACGCAGCGTATCGCCGATACCTTCGGCCAGCAGCATGCCTAAGCCTACCGCTGATTTCACAGAGCCAGCACGCGCTCCACCTGCTTCAGTAATTCCTAAATGCAGAGGTTGATCAATCTTCTTCGCCAGTAGGCGATAAGAGTCCACCGCAAGGAAAACGTCCGAGGCTTTTACACTGACTTTAAACTGATCAAAATTGAGACGATCCAGAATATCAACATGACGCATCGCCGACTCAACCAGAGCTTCCGGCGTTGGTTCACCGTACTTAAGCTGGAGATCTTTTTCGAGCGAACCACCGTTCACACCAATACGAATAGGGATGCCTTTATCACGTGCGCAATCCACCACAGAGCGGATCCGCGCTTCGTTACCGATATTGCCCGGGTTAATTCGCAAACAATCAACACCGTATTCCGCGACTTTTAGGGCAATACGATAATCAAAGTGAATATCAGCCACCAAAGGTATTGAAACTTGTTGTTTGATTTGCTTGAACGCTTCTGCGGCATCCATCGTCGGGATCGAGACGCGTACGATATCCGCACCCACTTTTTCCAATGACTTGATCTGCGCAACAGTGGCAGCCACGTCAGTGGTTCGGGTATTGGTCATTGATTGCACGGCGATGGGCGCACCATCACCAATAGGAACGTCGCCCACATAGATACGTGTCGAGGGGCGACGCTTAATAGGAGACTCATGTTGCATAGACATTTTTCTAAGGTAAGGTCAATCTTGCTACTTTGCCGGAAGTATACCCAGAAAGGTCGACCGGTTCACTCGCTAATGTAATAGAAACACCTTCAGGCGCACCAAGCACAACTTTAAATGGACGCTGACCATTTAAACTTACGTTCTGCCCGGCTTTCTTTACTCCAGTAGATAACGTTTTACCCGTCGCGTCTTTCACTTGAATCCAGCAGTCGGCAGAAAAATTCATCACCAATAACGCTGGCGTATTCTCAACGGGTGCTGTAACAGGCTCAACAGGAGTCGCTGGCATCACCACAGCTTGCGCAGTAGGCGTTACAATCGCCTCACCTGCAGCTGGCGCTTCTGTTACTGCTTCAACATCGTTAGGAGCAGGAGGGGTTATCTCACTTGCTTCACTTGACTGAGGTTCTTCCAGTAGTGGAGTTTCTTCACTTGGTGGAGCACTGTTTTGTAAATCATTCAGCGATGGAACAGTGGCAAATTCTTCGTTAGCAATATTCTCTTCTTCCGTACTTTGTACATCAGATCCAGAAGCTACCGATTCAGTCACTGTTTGTTCAGGAATCAAGCTATTTTTCTGGCTGTTTTGCCACCACCATAGGGTCGACATACCAACAATCACCGCAAAAATAACCCAAGTGATTAGCATGATTCGAGTGTCATGTAACTGGCGTTTGGTTTTCTTAGAAAAGCTCTTCATGTCAGGCTGCGCAGGTTCCGGTTGGCAGTAGCTGTCATCAAAGGCGCACAAAATTTCTGATTCACGGATGCCAACGGCTTTCGCGTAAGAACGCAAGTAGCCACGCGTGAAAGTAGCGACCTGACCATCTTCAAAACGGTTTTCTTCAATACTTTGAATAATAGAAAGGCGTAATCTGAGCCGATCAGCGACTTGGCGCTGAGTAAGCCCCAAATCTTCACGTTTCTGTTTGAGTAACGTACCAGGCGCTACTTTTTCAATCACTTGTTCAGTGGTTTCAGGTTGGTTGTAATCTTGCTGTTCAGTAGTCATCCGTAATTTCAATCTCTTAGTCAGGACTAAGCAGCCTAGGTCGCTCACTTTTATTCTTCATTATAGGTAGTGATGAGACGGCTTAGCTTAATCGGTGCAATTAGTTAGCGCTTCGCTTAGGTATAGCTCAAATCAAGTTTGAGAAAGTTGCCCCATTCTAATAGATATTGTTGACTAAACAATAAAGAAATGGCCAATAAATCACAGTTAGCTCAAGGTTTTTCTTTGATTTGACATTCAAGAGAGGCGTTTTGTTGCGATGTTGGACAAAAATAAAGCCAGAGAAACTTCTCTGGCTTATCTGGCTGGTGAATTACAGTGTTTTCACTGGAATGGCTTGTTCAGCAAATTGTTTGGCTTTGGTACGCTTAGTACGGTCAATCACATCACCAACTAACTGACCACACGCCGCATCAATATCATCACCACGTGTCTTACGAATCGTTACCGTGTGCTCATATTGCATCAAGGTTTTTTGGAAACGATCGATACGCGAATTACTTGGCTTCTTGTATGGTGATCCCGGATAAGGGTTAAACGGGATCAGATTAATTTTACAAGGCGTGCCTTTCATTAATTCTGCGAGTTCATGGGCGTGCTCTGTCCCATCGTTCACATGATCCAGCAGCACATACTCCACAGTCACCTTGCCACGGTTGGCATTCGATGATGCGATATAGCGACGTACTGTGGCTAAAAATTCTTGGATGTTCCAGCGATCATTGATCGGCATAATTTGGCTACGCAGTTCGTCATTTGGTGCATGCAATGAGATGGCTAGTGCCACATCAATTTGGCCAATCATCTGCTCTAAGCCTGAAACCACACCGGAGGTGGAAACTGTTACGCGGCGCTTAGACAGACCAAAGCCGAGATCATCAAGCATAATCTCTAACGCAGGGATGAGGTTTTTCATGTTGAGCAGTGGCTCACCCATGCCCATCATGACCACGTTGGTGATTGGACGACGTCCAGTTTCTTTCTCTAGGCCGATTTCACGTGCTGCACGCCAAACCTGACCGATGATTTCGGAAACACGTAGGTTACGGTTAAAGCCTTGCTGAGCCGTTGAGCAGAATTTACATTCCAACGCACAACCCACTTGGGAAGAAACACAGAGCGTCGCGCGATCTTCTTCAGGGATATAAACCGTTTCAACATCCTGATCACCCACACGCATTGCCCATTTGATGGTGCCATCGGCTGAGTATTGCGCTTCCGATACGTAAGGTGCACGGATCTCACATTTCGCTTTGAGCTTTTCGCGGAGTTGTTTGTTGATGTTGTTCATTTGATCAAAGTCATCACAACCAAAGTGATAAATCCACTTCATGACCTGTTCGGCACGAAACGCTTTCTCACCCAGCTCTTCGGCAAAAAACGTACGTAAACCCTTGCGGTCAAAATCGAGTAGATTGATTTTTTCTGTGGTCATGGTGCCTCTCAAGAAGACGGAACAGTAATTAAGGGCGCGAATTGTACAGCCTTTATGCAGCGACAACAAGGGCTGTAAAACCGTGTCATTTCTAAGGTGTTAATTCTTGATGGGTTATTTTTTGTGCAGGCTTTAGGCTCCACATTGGGAGCCTAAATCATTATGGACGAGGGCAGATTTCTGACTCTGAAAAGAAGAATTCAATTTCACGAGCGGCCGATACTGGGCTATCACTGCCATGTACTGAGTTATAACGCATGCTCAGTGCATAATCGGCACGCAACGTACCACAAGCAGCCTCTTCTGGATTGGTTTTTCCCATCAGTTCACGGTAGCGTGCGATGGCATTTTCACCTTCCAATACTTGCACCATGATCGGACCTGAAGTCATAAATTCTTTCAGGGGTTCGAAAAAGGGTTTGCCTTCGTGCTCAGCGTAAAAACCACTCGCTTGCTCTTCCGACAGGTGAACCATTTTCGCCGCAATGATCTGCAAACCCGCTTTTTCGATGCGATGGTAAATTTCACCAATCAGGTTACGCTTCACCGCATCCGGTTTAATGATCGAAAACGTTCTTTCTAGAGCCATAAAATTTCCTTTTGCTTATTGTGATTATTTTACTTTTATTAATAAAAACAAGGCAGCTTTACAAGCTGCCTTTAAATTTATGCTTGCTGCATCAAAATACGTGCGAGCATTTTCACACCCATGCCCGTCGCTCCGGCGGCCCATTTATCGCTGGCTGACTTGCGATACGTAGCCGAACAGTCAAAGTGCAGCCAACCTTGTTGGTATCCTTCGACAAAGTAAGAAAGGAAAGCGGCGGCTGTACTTGCGCCTGGCGTGTAATCGCCATTGCTGATGTTAGACAGATCAGCAAAGTTAGAAGGCAGCATCTCACGATGGAATTCAGCAAGAGGCAGTGCCCACAACGCTTCATTCTCTTCTTTTGCCGCAGCTAATGCTTGTTGGCTTAATGATTCATCATAAGAAAGCAGTGCGTGGTAATCATTACCTAATGCGTTTTTCGCAGCGCCCGTTAAGGTTGCACAGTCGATGATCAGTTGCGGATTTTGTTCGCTGGCGTAGATAAGGCCATCAGCCAAAACCAGACGACCTTCCGCATCGGTGTTCATGATTTCAACGGTTTTGCCATTTTTGTAGGTGATAATGTCACCTAGCTTCAATGCACGACCTGAAACCATGTTTTCCGCACAGCAAAGGATCAGTTTCACACGCTTGTTGAAACCGCGCATGATCGCTAAGCCCAAAGCGCCCGTGATCATACCTGAGCCGCCCATGTCCGCTTTCATAGCTGACATCATGTTGGAAGGCTTCAAGCTGTAACCGCCGGAATCAAAGGTGATACCTTTACCCACTAAACAAGCGAATACCGGTGCGTTTTCATCGCCCGTTGGGTTGTAATCCAGTTGTAGCATGGCAGATGTACGTTCAGAGCCACGGCCAACAGCGTAAATACCTTCCCAGCCTTCGGTGAGCAGATCTTTATCTTTCACTATGCGGTAAGAAACATGTTCCGGCGCGAGTGATTTGATAAATTCTGCCGCCATAGTCGCCAGTTGACGTGGAGCCACTTCTTCTGCGCTTTTGTTGATAATATCGCGCGTCCAGTCGGTTGCTTTGATGCGAGCTTCAAGCTCGGCTTGTTCAGTAGCAGCTAACGCTTTCCACTCAACCGTATTACGTTTTTTCGCATCGCGGTAACCTTGATAGAAAGCCCAAATGCTCTCCAAATCCCAACCTTCTCCAGCCAGGAATATTGTGCGGATACCTTGATTATCTAATTTACGAGCTGCGCGTTGGATCGCGCTGAAATCTTGTGCTTGAGCCAAGTGAATGGTTGCACCTTGCTCTGCAAAGGAAATGAGTGCTTTCTCTCCCCACTGAGGCTGGGCAGCTTGAGTACTCAAAAATACAGACATCTGTGTAGACATGGTTTCTCCTTGTCTTAAATATTGGCTTTGCCTGTGCCATCTCATTAAATCGCCACGATGTTAGCATTATGTCGAGACAAAATGTCAAACGAATAAAAAAACGGACCAAGTGGTCCGCATTTTTTGATAAGAATTGTTAACTCTGTGAGGTTTCTGTTTACTCGAACTCATCCATCCAGCACAGAATCACCGCTTCGAGGATTTTTTCGTTGGAATGATTCGGATCATCTTCAAAATCTTCCAACTCCATAATCCAACGATGCAGATCGGTAAAACGTACTGTTTTTGGATCGACATCTGGAAACTTATCACACAGTTCAATCGCGATATCGCGCGAATCTGTCCATTTCATGATTGGCCTTCCCATTGGTTTTGCCTCGGTATTCACCAAAGCAGAGAATTAATGATCTTCGCTTGCATGGTTCAGTGTGTATTTCGGGATCTCGACCACGAGATCTTCATCCGCCACTCGAGCCTGACAGCTGAGACGAGATTCAGGCTCTAGACCCCATGCTTTATCCAGCATATCGTCTTCCAGTTCATCACTCTCTTCCAGTGAATCAAACCCTTCACGAACGATACAGTGGCAAGTGGTGCAAGCGCACGATTTCTCACACGCATGCTCAATGGCGATACCATTTTTGAGTGCCACATCCAAAATCGTTTCCCCGGTTTGCGCTTCTAACACTGCGCCTTCCGGGCAAAGGGTTTCATGAGGCAAAACAATAATCTTAGGCATGTTGGTAGTCTCTTCAAATCTCGTCAACGGAGTGGCCAGCCAGTGCGCTACGAATCGATTTATCCATTCGTTTTGACGCAAAATCTTGGCTTGCTTTATCTGTGTCTTTTATTCCTTGCTCAATGGCATCCGCATTATCGCCATTGCGCAGTTCAATCAATCGCTCGATCGCTTGTAGTAAAATTTGGCGTTCTTGCTCTGTGAGCAGCTCGTCACCATCCGCTTGCAGTGCAGAGATCAAACCTTCGATCACGCGATCGGCTTCCACACGCTGTTCAGCCAACGCACGCGCCAGCATGTCCTCTTTAGCATAAGCCATCGAATCTTTCAGCATCTGAGCAACTTCATCATCACTCAAACCGTAGGAAGGCTTCACCTGAATTTCCGCCTGCACACCGGTACTTTTTTCCAGTGCGGTCACGGAGAGTAGGCCATCTGCATCCACTTGGTAAGTTACGCGAATATGCGCTGCGCCTGCCGCCATCGGCGGAATGCCTTTAAGTGAGAAGCGCGCCAGAGAACGGCAGTCATCGACCATTTCACGCTCACCTTGCACCACATGCACGCTCATTGCCGTTTGCCCATCTTTGAAGGTGGTAAACTCTTGCGCGCGCGCGACAGGAATCGTGGTGTTGCGTGGAATGATTTTTTCCACCAAACCGCCCATGGTTTCAATGCCCAAAGACAGTGGGATCACATCCAACAGCAACATTTCTGCATCCGGCTTATTACCTGCAAGAATGTCCGCCTGAATCGCCGCACCAATCGCGACCACTTCATCAGGGTTAATGCTGGTCAGCGGCGTGCGGCCAAAAAACTCACCCACTTGCTCGCGCACAAATGGCGTGCGGGTTGAACCACCTACCATCACCACTTCGAGCACTTCATCTGCTTCCACATCGGCATCTTTCAACGCACGACGGCAAGCAAGCAGCGTCTTTTTCACCAATGGCGCAATCAGTTTTTCCAACTCTTCACGAGTGAGAGTACCTTGCCAGCCAAGCACATCAAGCTTAGCCGTCATTTGTTCAGTCAGATCGATTTTCGCTTGTGTCGCCGCATTAATCAGAGCGCGATGTTGCTCCGCCGTTAAGTTCGTAAGTTCGATTTGTGCTTGCAGGTGATCGGCGATCAGGTGGTCAAAGTCATCACCGCCCAATGCAGAGTCACCACCAGTCGCGAGCACTTCAAACACACCGCGTGAAAGGCGTAAAATCGAAATATCAAACGTACCGCCGCCCAAATCGTAAACCGCAATCACCCCTTCTTGGCCTGAGTCCAAGCCATAAGCAATCGCCGCCGCCGTTGGCTCGTTGAGTAAACGCAGCACATGCAAGCCCGCTAACGCCGCGGCATCTTTAGTGGCAACACGCTGCGCATCATCGAAATACGCAGGAACAGTAATGACCACACCCGCTAAATCGCCGCCCAAAGTGGCCGTCGCGCGTTCTGCTAAGGCTTTCAAAATATCCGCAGAAATCTGAATGGGGTTTTTGTCACCTTGCGCGGTTTGCACAATTGGCAAACCTTTTTCGCTTGCTTTAAAGCGGTAAGGCAGATGAGGATAACGCTGATTAATGTCTTGCAGTGAACGTCCAAGCAGACGTTTTACCGAGATCACGGTGTTGTGCGGATCGGTTTCAGCTTGTTCACGAGCCGAATAACCCACTAGAGTTTCATCGGCTCCATAATTCACCACGGACGGTAGAATACTGCGCCCTTGGTTATCCACTAGTGTACTCGCGGTACCACTGCGCACAGAGGCCACCAAAGAATTCGTGGTACCTAAATCAATACCCGCAGCCAATTTATGCTGGTGTGGTGCCGAACTTTGACCCGGCTCTGCAATCTGAAGTAATGCCATCAGTTGTTCCTTTGAATCTTGAATTAGCCAAGCAGTTGGTCTTCGACTCGTTCTACTTCATTTTTGAGTTTGGCAATAAATTTAAGCTTTCTGACTTGGTCGGCCGCCGCTAACCACTCACTCTGTGCTAAGAGTTGTTGCAACTGAGTCAGATAAGCGCGCTGCATTTTGGTCACTTTGCTGTCGAAATCCATCAATGCCGTTTCTGGCTCTGCATGCGATGTGACGGATTCCAACTCTTCACGCAGCTCCATCTGTTCCATTAGGAACATCGGATCTTGCAGCGTTTGTTGCTCGGAATTCATCTCAATACCTTGTAAAGACAAGAGATATTCCGCACGGCGCAGAGGATCTTTCAGCGTCTGATATGCATCGTTAATTTGCGCGGCTTGCTGCACCGCCAGTAGGCGATCGCGCTCAGAAGCGGTGGCAAAGTTATCCGGATGGAATCGTTTTTGCAACGTTCTGAACTGAGAAGAAAGAAGGCTACCATCCAGTTCAAACTGGATCGGCAGCCCAAATAATTCAAAATAATTCATCTTGATAGCGGTCCTGTAATCGAGAACAAACTCGATGGTCAGTTACCGTTAAACGTTGAAGCTTTCACCACAACCGCATTCACTTTTGACATTTGGGTTGTTGAATTCAAAGCCTTCGTTTAACCCTTCTTTTTTGTAATCGAGTTGAGTGCCATCTAAATAGACCATGCTTTTGGTGTCAATGATCACCTTCACACCATGGCTTTCAAATACGTGATCTTCTTCGTTGAGATCGTCAACGAACTCAAGCACATACGCCATTCCCGAACACCCAGTCGTCTTGACACCAAGACGTAAACCGATGCCTTTTCCACGATTATCCAGAAAAGTTTTAACTCGGCTTGCTGCGGTTTCGCTAAGAGTGACGGCCATACTTCAACCTTATGATTTCAATAAATTAAAGGGTGGGAGCTGCGACAGCTCCCAAACGAATTAGTGTTGATGCTTTTTCTTGTAATCCGCAACAGCGGCTTTGATGGCATCTTCGGCTAGGATAGAACAGTGAATTTTCACTGGTGGCAATTCAAGCTCTTCTGCGATTTCGCTGTTCTTGATCGCAGCTGCTTCATCAATGCTCTTGCCTTTAACCCATTCAGTCACTAGCGAGCTAGAAGCGATTGCACTACCACAGCCGTAAGTTTTGAATTTCGCATCTTCGATGATGCCTTCTGGTGACACTTTGATTTGCAGACGCATCACGTCACCACACGCAGGTGCGCCAACCATGCCGCTACCAACAGAAGGATCTTCTTTATCAAATGAACCAACGTTACGTGGGTTCTCGTAATGGTCAATGACCTTTTCGCTGTATGCCATGTTCGTTACCTCGAATCCTTTATAACCTTGGAATGATTAGTGGTGTGCCCACTCAACGGTGTTCAAATCTACGCCTTCTTTGTACATATCCCACAGTGGAGACATGTCACGCAGTTTATCGACTGCAACACGAATCAGTTCGATCGCATAATCAATCTCTGCTTCTGTCGTGAAACGACCGAAAGAGAAGCGAATTGAGCTGTGCGCCAGTTCATCGTTCAGACCCAGAGCACGCAATACGTAAGAAGGCTCAAGGCTAGCTGAAGTACATGCACTGCCTGACGATACCGCCAGATCTTTCAGTGCCATCAGCAAAGATTCACCTTCAACAAAGGCAAAACTCACGTTGAGGTTGTGTGGTACACGTTGCTCCAGATCGCCGTTGATGGTTACCGCTTCCATATCTTTGATGCCAGCCAGTAAACGCTCACGCAACGCTAGTGCATGCTCATAATCTTTCTGCATCTCTTCTTTTGCGATACGGAATGCTTCACCCATACCAACAATTTGGTGAGTCGGCAGAGTACCAGAGCGGAAACCACGCTCATGACCACCACCATGCATCTGTGCTTCTAGACGGATACGTGGCTTACGGCGTACATACAGTGCACCGATGCCTTTTGGACCGTAAATTTTGTGCGCAGACAGTGAAATCAGATCAACTTTCAGCTCTTGAACATCAATCGCGACTTTGCCAGCAGATTGTGCAGCATCAACATGAAATACCACTTTGCGTGAACGGCACAGTTCGCCGATCGCTGCGATATCTTGGATTACGCCGATTTCGTTATTCACGTGCATGATTGAAACCAGAATAGTGTCATCACGCATCGCGGCTTCAAGCTTAGCCAGATCGATCAAACCATTTGATTCTGGATCAAGATAAGTTACCTCAAAACCTTCACGCTCAAGTTGACGCATGGTATCTAGCACTGCTTTGTGCTCGGTTTTGCTGGTGATAATGTGCTTACCTTGCTTGTTATAAAAGTGAGCTACACCTTTGATTGCAAGGTTGTCAGATTCTGTTGCACCCGATGTGAAAACAATTTCACGTGGGTCTGCATTCAGCAGGGCTGCGATTTGCTCACGCGCAGTGTCTACTGCTTCTTCTGCCTGCCAGCCATAACGGTGCGATCGCGAAGCTGGGTTACCGAAGGTACCATCCATCGTCATGTACTGAACCATTTTTTCAGCTACACGCGGATCAACTGGGCATGTGGCTGAATAATCTAGATAAATAGGCAGTTTCATTTTCTACTCCAGTGTAAACCTTGCCGCTATGAGCGAACATTAATACCAAAAGGTGCAGCACCAATGGTGACTGTATTTGAGTTGTTTTGCGAAACCCTTTGGTTGACCGAAAGATGATGATCTTGTCGATCCGAAACTTCGATAACTTCGTTATCCACCATCAGCTCACCGAGCGTGATGTTATTCAGAAAATCAGTAATGCGTGAACTCAGATCACGCCACAGTGTGTGAGTCAAACAGCGAGTTCCGCCCTGACAATCGCCTTTCCCGTTACATTTGGTCGCATCTACTGACTCATCGACCGCTGCGATAACAGTACCGATAGAAATAGCGTACGAATCCATTCCTAGGCGATAACCGCCACCCGGGCCGCGCACACTGGCGACTAAGCCGCTTTACGTAACTTAGAAAACAGTTGTTCTAAGTACGAAAGAGAAATGCCTTGACGCTCAGAAATATCCGCCAATGGTACTGGGTTTTGTTGCGAATGCAGAGCCACATCTAACATGGCTGTTACCGCATATCTTCCTTTAGATGTCAGTCTCATAATCACACCGTATCCACACTGTTTATGTGGCTGGAAGTTTTTCATACTTGAGTTTTTTGGTCAAGTATTTATTTGACTAATTTAGTCAGGTATTTAACCCTAATACTTATAAGCTTACTCTTTACGCGCTATCGACTTTTGCACCGAAGTCAAAATACCACGCAAGATATTGATTTCTTGAGCTTCAGGCCGAGCACGAGTAAACATTCGGCGCAGTTTATTCATCACCTGCCCCGGTTGCTGCGCAGAAATAAACTCGGTTTGAGTAATCACTTTTTCAAGATGTTCATAGAATAATTCCAGCTCTTGATGGCGTGGATATTCTTCCTCTTGCTGTGCTCGAGATTGGCTCTGTTCAACACTTAGATACGCCATGCGCACTTCATAACTCAGCAATTGCACTGCCATCGCTAAATTGAGTGAACTGTATTCTGGATTAGCTGGTACACACACATGGTAGTGGCACAATTGCAGCTCATCATTCGTCAAGCCAGTACGTTCGCGGCCAAAAACCATCGCGACAGTATGCTGCGAAGCTTCAGCAATCAGCTTTTCACCGCATTGGCGCGGTTCCAACATTGGCCAATCTAGAGTTCGAGAACGCGCACTGGTGCCGACGACTAACCCGCAGTCGGCCACGGCCGCTTCAAGCGTTGGAAAAATCTGTGCATTCAGTGCTATTTCGCTCGCTCCAGCCGCCAGCGCGATCGCTTGAGCATCAACCTGACACTGCGGATCCACCAACACCATTTGGCTCAGTCCCATGACCTTCATTGCCCGGGCGGCTGAACCAATATTTCCAGAGTGAGAAGTGCCGACTAATACGACTTTCACGCGATCTAACATCATCTGCTAACAGTACTCCAAATAAAGCCGCGGGATAGTAACACAAACCTGACTAAAATGGTCAGACCCTTTGCTTTGACAAACAACCAAGCGCACAAAAAATAACCACTTCCTTTTTTAATTTCTTTTGGTATACTGTCGCCCGCTTTTTCGTTCTTTAACATCCGTTGGGAAACTTGTATGCATCCAATGCTTAATATCGCTATTCGCGCTGCGCGAAAAGCAGGTAACCATATTGCCAAATCTCTGGAAAACGCAGAGAAAATTCAAACTACTCAGAAAGGCACCAACGACTTTGTCACTAACGTCGACAAAGAAGCAGAAGCGATTATCGTTTCAACCATCAAAAGCTCTTACCCTGAGCACTGCATCATTGCAGAAGAAGGCGGCCTTATCGAAGGTAAAGATAAGGAAGTGCAATGGATCATCGACCCACTGGATGGCACCACTAACTTTGTAAAAGGTTTACCTCACTTCGCTGTTTCTATCGCAGTACGCTTTAGAGGCAAAACTGAAGTCGCTTGTGTTTACGACCCAATGACTAACGAACTGTTCACTGCACAACGTGGTGCGGGTGCACAGCTCAACAACGCTCGTATTCGCGTTCAGCCAATCAAAGATCTGCAAGGCGCAGTTCTGGCAACGGCTTTCCCATTCAAACAAAAACAACACTCAGAATCTTTCATGAAGATCATCTCTGCGATGTTTGTTGAATGTGCAGACTTCCGTCGTACTGGTTCAGCGGCACTGGATCTGTGTTACCTAGCGGCAAACCGTGTTGATGGTTACTTCGAACTAGGCCTGAAACCTTGGGACATGGCTGCGGGTGAACTGATTGCTCGTGAAGCGGGTGCTATCGTGACTGACTTTGCTGGCGGCACTGATTACATGCAATCTGGCAACATCGTGGCATCAAGCCACGTGGTGTGAAAGCCATTCTGCAGCACATCCGTGAAAACGGTAACAGCGCAATCTTGAAATAATATCTGCTCCGTCACAGCTGATATCGCCCTGCCATTATGGCGGGGCTTTTTTTTTACCTGTTTTTACCCATGTTGCAGTCGTAATAGCATGCATACTCATTGAGTATGCATGATAAAAATAAAAAAACCGCTGACCAAGCAGCGGTTTTTTTTATTAATAAGCCTAAGGAATACTAAGGCATGTCATCCAGGTCAGCGCCCTCTTTCTCCACTTGTGGAGGAAGCAAGTGCTCACGGGTAATCCCGAGTTTTAGCGCCAGTGCTGATGCCACATAGATAGAAGAATAAGTACCAACAGTAATACCCAGCAGCAAAGCTAGAGCAAAACCGTGGATCATCGCTCCACCTTGGGTAAAGAGTGCAATTACCACAAACAAGGTAGTACCTGAGGTGATCAGGGTACGGCTCAAGGTTTGAGTAATTGAGCTGTTCATGATCTCTGCCGGTTCTTCTTTGCGCATCTTACGGAAGTTTTCACGGATACGGTCAAAAACAACGATGGTATCGTTGAGTGAGTAACCCACAACCGTCAGCAATGCCGCAACAATCGTCAGGTCAACTTCGATCTGTAAGATAGAGAAGATACCTAGAGTGATGATCACGTCATGCGCCAGTGCCAGCACAGCACCCGCTGCTAAACGCCATTCAAAGCGCACAGAAACGTAAAGCAAGATACACAACAAAGAGACCAGAATCGCCAGACCACCTGCTTCAGTGAGTTCATCACCCACGTTCGGACCAACGAATTCGATACGGCGCATTTCAACGTTGCCGCCTGTGCCTTCTTTGATCGCTGCGAGAATCTGGTTACCCAGCGCCTCACCCGCCATATCATCACGAGGACGTAGACGTACCATTACATCACGTGCAGAACCAAAGTTTTGCACGGTAGCATCACCAAAGCCTTTCGCTTCAAGAGCGCTACGGATTTGCTCCAAATTGGCAGGCTGTTCAAAGCCCACTTCAATCAAAGTACCGCCCGTGAAATCCAGCCCCCAGTTCAGCCATTTGGTAGACAGAGTAAAAATCGATGCAGCAATCATCACCAACGACAAAGCAAAGGCGAATTTCGACCAACGCATAAAGTCGATCATTTTGTCTGCTTTTAGGATTTGAAACATAACTTACCCCAGCCTCAGATCGACAATTTGTTGATACGTTTGCCACCATACAACAGGTTCACGATACAACGTGTTCCAATAATGGCCGTAAACATAGAGGTTAAAATACCGATAGACAGCGTCACCGCGAAGCCTTTAATCGCCCCTGTACCTACTGCAAACAAAATGATGGCAGTAATTAAGGTGGTAATGTTGGCATCGGCAATGGTACTGAATGCGTTAGCGTAACCTTGGTGGATCGCTTGCTGAGGATTTTTTCCTTCACGTAACTCTTCACGAATACGCTCAAAGATCAATACGTTGGCATCGACTGCCATACCGACTGTCAGTACGATACCAGCAATACCCGGCAAGGTCATGGTTGCACCCGGAATCATCGACATTACACCAATGATCAACACGAGGTTCGCCATCAGTGCGATGTTAGCGATCATGCCAAACTTACGGTAGTAAAGAACCGTAAACAGCATTACCGCCACCATGCCCCAAATACAGGCCTGAATACCCATGTCGATATTCTGTTGACCCATTGATGGACCGATAGTGCGTTCTTCAACGATAGAAATTGGCGCAATCAGTGCACCTGCACGTAGCAACAGTGCTAGGTTATGCGCTTCAGATGGTGAATCAATCCCAGTAATACGGAAGTTACGTCCCAGAGCAGACTGAATCGTCGCTTGGTTAATCACTTCTTCATGCTTGGTCAGGATCACTTTACCTTCAGGAGAACGCTTACCGCTGTCTTTGTATTCCGCAAATACGGTCGCCATCAGCTTGCCGATGTTCTTTTTCGAGAACGCCGACATCTTGTTACCGCCTTCGCTATCGAGCGAAATGTTCACCTGTGGGCGACCATATTCGTCCGCGCTTGAGCTTGCATCTGTAATGCTTGAACCACCCAGAATCACGCGCTTTTTCAGCACAACAGGACGGCCATTACGATCGAACTTGATTTCGCTTCCTGCTGGCGCACGTCCTGCTGCCGCAGCAGCGAGATCCGCTTTATCGTCAACTTCACGGAACTCCAGTGTCGCTGTCGCGCCTAAGATTTCTTTAGCACGCGCAGTATCTTGTACACCTGGCAGTTCAACCACGATACGTGTCGCACCTTGGCGTTGAACCAGTGGCTCAGCAACACCCAATTCGTTCACACGGTTACGCAAAATGGTAATGTTCTGCTCAACAGCGTAGTTGCGAATTTCTTGCAAGCGCGCTTCAGTAAACTTAGCCAGCAGCACAAAACGGCCATCAGTTTCCGAAGTCGTAAAGGTCATATCACGGTGTTTCGACTCCAGAAGCAGCTTAGTTTGCGAAAGCTGCTCAGCATCACGCAAAGTTACTTCAACCGCATCAGATAACGGGCGAATGGCACGGTAACGAATCTTTTCGTCACGCAGATCGCTGCGGAAGGATTCTTCTTGTTGGCTGACCAGTTTTTCCATCGCAGCATCCATATCCACTTCCATCAGGAAGTGCACACCGCCACGCAGGTCAAGGCCGAGCTTCATCGGTGCAGCACCGATAGATTCAAGCCAGTCAGGAGTAGAAGGCGCAAGGTTAAGTGCGACGATTTTGTCATTACCTAGTGCTTCACTGATGATATCTCGGGCGCTGATTTGCGTATCCGTATCATTGAAACGAACGAGGATAGAACCATTTTCAAGAGCAATGGATTTTTTGGAGAGATGCGCTTTATCGAGCGCAGAGGTGACAGCATCCAGCGTTGACATATCAACAGAGGCGCCACGCGCCCCTGTAATTTGGATAGCTGGATCTTCACCGTAGATATTTGGAAGTGCATACAAAGCTGCAATGGCGATGGTAAACATCACCATCAGGTACTTCCATAAAGGATAACGGTTTAGCACAGCGAGGATCCTATGGCTGTTTTAAAGAGATTTCAGCGTACCTTTTGGCAGCACTGCAGTCACGAAGTCCTTCTTAATCACAACTTCGTTGTTGGTGTTCAACTCGATAGTGATGTAAGCATTGTCTTCAGAAATCTTAGTGATACGACCAACCAAGCCACCGCTGGTCAGCACTTCATCACCTTTTGCCATTGATGACATCAGGCTTTTGTGCTCTTTCACACGCTTAGCTTGTGGGCGGTAGATCATGAAGTAAAAGATCACCGCAAACATGCCTAGCATGATAATCATTTCAAAACCGCCACCTTGTGGGGCACCTTCGCCTGCGGCATGCGCTACAGAAATTAAACTCATTGAGAAACGTCCTCTAAGTTATTGTTGTTTAATGTTGATTCTATTGGGATGCACTGGGGTGAATTCAAGCGGCTTACCACACAAATCCAACCCAGTGCACGAAATCAGGCTTTGTCTTTTTGTAGCGGTGGCACTTCGCGGTTACGGCGCGCGTAGAACTCGGCTACAAATTGATCAAAACGGTCTTCATCAATCGCTTTACGAATGCTCTCCATTAAGCGTTGGTAATAACGCAAGTTATGGATGGTATTCAAGCGTGCACCCAGGATTTCGTTACAACGATCCAAATGATGCAGGTATGACTTCGAATAATTTTTGCAAGTGTAACAGTCGCAATGCGGATCGAGTGGTGTTGTATCCGTTTTATGTACTGCATTACGGATCTTGATCACACCACCAGTCACAAACAGGTGACCATTACGTGCGTTACGGGTTGGCATTACGCAGTCAAACATGTCGATACCGCGACGAACACCTTCCACCAAATCTTCCGGTTTACCCACGCCCATTAGGTAACGTGGCTTATCTTCCGGCAGTTGTGGACAGGTATGCTCAAGAACGCGATGCATATCTTCTTTTGGCTCGCCTACGGCTAGGCCACCTACTGCGTAACCATCAAAACCGATCTCAGTAAGCCCTTTCACCGATACATCGCGCAAGTCTTCATACACACCACCCTGCACGATACCAAACAGGTTGTTCGGGTTTTCGAGCTTGTCGAAGTGGTCGCGTGAGCGTTTTGCCCAGCGCAGCGACATTTCCATCGATTTTTTCGCTTCATCGTGAGTCGCTGGATATGGCGTACATTCATCGAAAATCATCACGATGTCAGAGCCCAAATCTTTTTGGATTTCCATCGACTTCTCGGCATCCATAAAGATTTTGTCGCCGTTCACAGGGTTACGGAAATGCACACCCTCTTCCGTGATCTTACGGATATCGCCTAAGCTGAATACCTGAAAACCGCCTGAGTCAGTCAGGATAGGACCTTGCCAGTTCATGAAATCGTGCAGGTCGCCGTGCATTTTCATCACTTCTTGCCCAGGGCGCAGCCATAGATGGAAAGTGTTACCGAGCAGAATTTGCGCGCCGGTTTCTTTCACTTCTTCTGGCGTCATCCCTTTTACGGTGCCGTAAGTACCCACTGGCATAAACGCAGGGGTTTGCACTGTGCCACGTTCAAAGGTCAATTGACCACGACGGGCATTGCCGTTTTTCTTTTTCAGTTCAAATTTTAATTTCACGAAGCCTCCAATGTCAGAGAAACAGTCTGACGGTTTATTCCCGCTCAATGTGGCGTATTGGCCACATCAGCAGGTCTACAATCCAAGCCTTATTTCATCGAATAAGGCTCTTTGAGGAGCGGTCGCGTTTCCCTGCGAAAAAGGCCTGAACCTTTTCTGGCTACTGCCAGCACTCGTTTTCGTTATCCCTCTTTATTTGAAATTGCCACTCCAAATAATTAGGGATGGTTACGCTTTAGTCGTCTGCTTGCGAATAAACATCGCATCGCCGTAACTAAAGAAGCGATATTGTTGTTGCACCGCATGTTCATAAGCGGCCATGGTGTGCTCATAGCCAGCAAACGCACTCACCAACATGATCAAGGTTGATTCTGGTAAGTGGAAATTGGTGATCAAGCAATCCACCAACTGGTATTGATAGCCTGGGAAGATGAAGATTTCGGTATCACCAAAGAAAGGCTTTAATTCCGTGCCTTTTTTCAGTGCATCTTGCGCGGCACTTTCTAGCGAGCGAACCGATGTAGTACCCACAGCAATCACTCGGCCACCACGCGCTTTGGTTGCTGCAACCGCATCCACCACTTCTTGCGGCACTTCTACGTATTCCGCATGCATGTGGTGATCATGGATATTTTCCACGCGCACAGGTTGGAAAGTCCCTGCGCCAACATGCAGTGTTACATAGGCCAACTCAACACCTTTGGCTTGGATCTGCTCAAGCAGCACTTGGTCAAAATGCAAACCTGCCGTTGGTGCTGCTACCGCGCCTGGTTTTTGGTTGTACACGGTTTGGTAGCGCTCTTTATCCGCATCTTCATCTGGACGATCGATGTAAGGCGGCAATGGCATGTGGCCGATTTGATTCAGAATATCCAACACCACGGTTTCCGCGGTAAAACGGATTTCAAACAAGGCATCGTGACGCGCCTGCATCACCGCATGAAATTCATCATTCTCGCCTAAATACAGTTCAGTGCCCGGTTTTGGCGGTTTTGATGAGCGAACGTGTGCCAAAATCGTGTGTTCATCGAGCATGCGCTCCACCAACACTTCTAACTTGCCGCCGCTGGCTTTGCGCCCAAACATACGTGCAGGGATGACTCGCGTGTTGTTAAACACCAGCAGATCACCCGGTTCAACAAGTCCGAGAACATCTTTAAAGGTTCCATCAACCAGTTGACCGCTATTGCCGTCGAGCTGTAACAGTCGGCTGGCAGTACGTTCTGCTTTAGGGTAACGAGCAATCAACTCGTCAGGGAGTTCAAAGTGAAAATCTGAAACTTGCATGGCTCTTTCTTGATTAAGTGATCAGTATTGTCGCCCGATTTCGCGGCGCGCCAGTATATACCTAAGTGCGGCCAAGATACAGGAATGGTGCGTGTGTATGCACTTCTCACAAGGTAACCTTTTGTAAAGCGCACGCGCTGGATAGATAAACACCAATAAACCGCATATTTCGGTTTCAGTTCGCAGAAGTTCATTGCCGATAGCACTATAGTTAACGGGAAAGGGGTTAAAAAACCCGACTCTGATTTATCTCTTTGACGAAAGGAGTTGGCTATGATCAAAGTTGAAGACATGATGACACGTAACCCACACACTTTGTTACGTACTCACACACTCAATGATGCAAAGCATCTGATGGAAGTACTTGATATCCGGCATATTCCTGTGGTCGATGCCAATAAAAAGCTATTAGGTATTGTGAGTCAGCGCGATTTATTAGCCGCTCAAGAATCTAGCTTGGAACATAGCACACAGGATTCTTCATACACGCTAGAGATCCCACTCTACCAAGTGATGCACACCGATGTGATGAGTGTAGCTCCACAGGCAGGACTCAAAGAAAGCGCTATTTATATGCAGAAGCACAAAATTGGCTGCTTACCTGTGGTGGCTAAAGGCGAATTAGTCGGCATTATTACCGACAGTGACTTTGTCACGATTGCGATTAACCTGCTTGAACTACAAGAAGAGAGTGAGCCTGAAGAGATAGACGATTAACTTGGGCTAATACTTTTTCCTTTCATTGCTTAACTCCCGCATCACGAGAGAGCGAGATTTTTTCACTCTCTCGTAGAAAATCACATCTCAGAATTAGTCACTATTACTGATAAGAAACTATACTATTAGCAATCCTATTACAGGCAAGATGCAACTTGCTTCCTATTCTCGTCATTGGTTTTCACGTTACTGGATCGCTTTCTGGGGGAAAACATGAAGCTCAAACAGCAACTTTTGCTTGGATTTGGATTAACTCTGATCCTTCTATTAGCCATTTCACTACTGTCCTACTACCGTTTTTCAACCACGGGGGATGGATTCAAGTCTTATCGAGATCAAGCGGTTACCAGTGTTGCTATTGGTCGTGTACAAGCCAATATATTAGACGCTCAACTCGCCTCTCATAAATTCATCAAATCTCAAGACCCAACACTCAAACAACAGGTTGACGAGAGAATCAGCAGCGCACTCGAGTTGCTGGATGAAGCTTTGCACCTCAACTTACCGCAGGATCAACAGCAAATACTGCAGACCATAAAAATGCAGGTGAGCGATTATCGCGGTGACTTTGCCAATGTAGTGTCCCTGATTGATCGCAGAAATAATACGGTAAATACACAGCTCGATCCCAACGGTCTAGTCATGCTTCAATCCATCAGCAATATCGTCGATACCGCAGCTGATAACCAGAATATGGATGTGTTGATAAATGCAGGAAAAGTCCAAGAACATATCTTGTTAGCTCGTCTCTATGCGGTGAAATACCTTGTGACCAACTTAAAGGATGATGCAGAACAAGCAATACAAGAACTTGCGAGCATCCAGCAACATTCTCAGCAATTGAAAAATGAACTTGATGGCAATGCACAGCTGTCTGCGCAATATCAATCGTTCACAGATGCGTTTACGCAATATCAACAAGCTTTCACTGAAATTCGCCAAACAATTGAAAAGCGCAATGAACTGATTAGAACTCAGTTGGATACAGCAGGAACACAAACCGCTCAATCGATTGAACAAGTCAAACTCGATGTCAAAGAAGTACAAGATGAGCTTGGCCCACAAATGGTCGACAACATTGACAGCACTCAATGGATGCTACTGATTTTGTCGCTCATTGCGGTCAGCTGTGCACTCAGTATCGCGTTCTTGATTTACCGTGGGATACTGAAAGTGGTAGGTGGTGAACCTGCTGAAATTGCGGCCATAGTGCAAAACATTGCAAAAGGTAACTTAAGCAGTCGCCACCAAATGACGGGCAATGAATCGGGTATTTACCTTTCAACCCTTCAAATGCGGGAAGAACTACAACGTATCATTGGCAGTTTCCACCAAATCTCTGACAGCGTTTCGGCTGCAGCTGAGCAACTCAGCGCGGTAGTCGAGCAATCAGAGAAAAACGCTCAACAAGAACTTCACCAAATTGAGCAAATTGCGACTGCGATTACCGAGCTATCCAGCACCGCCAATGAAGTCAGCATGAATGCGAACAACGCTGAAGATGCTGCCAACCAAGCCAACGGCAATGTCTCGGAAAGTAAGGACGCCCTAGCCGCTTCCGATAAAATCGCCAACTCGATTGCAAGTTCAATTACCGAAACCACACAAATCGTCAACCAACTGCACGGCTACTCGATTGAGATTGGTTCGGTCGTAGAAGTGATTAACAACATCTCCGAGCAAACCAACTTGCTTGCCCTCAATGCAGCAATTGAAGCAGCGCGAGCAGGTGAACAAGGGCGCGGTTTTGCGGTGGTGGCCGATGAAGTTCGTTCTTTGGCGGTTAAAACCCAAAAATCCACGTTGGACATTCAAGAAATTATCGGCCGCCTACAAAAACAAGCAGAGCATGCTAATGACTTCATGCAATCCAACATCTCCTTGGTCGATGATTCACGCGATATCAGCCGTCGCCTTCATGCTGCTTTTGAAGCGATCAGTCATTCTGTCTCCACAATTTCGGATATGAACACCCATGTTGCCACAGCATCGGAGGAACAATCTGGAGTCACAAAAGATATCTCGTCCAACATCAGTCATGCCTTTACTTTGGTGCATCAAAATGTCTCTGGCATAGCGGAAAGCAAACAGTCCAGCGAACGCCTCAGCGAACTTGTTGAAGAACAAAAAAGCCTATTACGTTTCTTTAAATATTGATCGCTTTCTCGTCTTCAGAACCTATCGAACTCCAACATACAGCAATAAAAAAGGCGGCCATTCGGCCGCCAAAGGTTCGCACAGAATTGTGGACTATCCATTAGTGAAATTGATCTTCTTCCGTTGACCCCGTCAGCGCGGTCACTGAACTGTTCCCACCTTGAATGGTGTTGGTCATCTTATCGAAATACCCTGTTCCCACTTCTTGTTGGTGAGCTACGAAGGTGTAGCCTTTTTCTGCCGCTTCAAATTCACGACGCTGAACCATTTCAACATAGTGACGCATACCTTCACCTTGTGCGTAAGCGTGTGCTAACTCAAACATGTTGAACCACATGTTGTGAATACCCGCTAACGTGATGAACTGGTATTTATAGCCCATGTCAGACAATGCTTGCTGGAATTGTGCGATGGTTTTCGCATCCAGATTTTTCTCCCAGTTGAAAGACGGTGAGCAGTTGTAAGCCAGAAGCTGATCCGGGTATTGAGCATGAATGGCTTCTGCGAATTTACGCGCTTCTTCCAGATCCGGTTTCGCGGTTTCACACCACACTAAATCTGCGTAAGGTGCATAAGCCAAACCACGCGAAATCGCTTGGTCAATGCCAGCACGCACACGGTAGAAACCTTCAGAAGTGCGCTCACCGGTCACGAAATCGGCATCATATGGATCACTGTCTGAGGTCAGCAAATCGGCTGCGTTAGCATCGGTGCGAGCAATCACTAACGTGGTTGTTCCTGCCACATCGGCTGCCAAACGTGCTGCTATCAGCTTTTGTACCGCTTCTTGAGTCGGCACTAGCACTTTGCCACCCATATGGCCGCATTTTTTAACGGAAGCCAATTGGTCTTCAAAGTGCACGCCTGCAGCCCCCGCTTCAATCATCGACTTCATCAATTCATAGGCGTTGAGTACGCCACCGAAACCTGCTTCCGCATCCGCCACGATTGGCAAGAAGTAGTCAATGCCACCTTCATCAGACGCAGATTTACCGTTTGACCACTGGATTTGGTCAGCACGACGAAACGCGTTATTGATTCGGCGCACCACAGAAGGTACTGAGTCAACCGGGTAGAGTGATTGGTCTGGGTACATGGTGCCAGCGGTGTTGTTGTCTGCTGCGACTTGCCAACCAGAGAGATAAATCGCCTCGATACCCGCTTTAGCTTGTTGTACCGCTTGGCCGCCAGTGAGTGCGCCCAAACAGTTCACATAACCTTTTTTGGCTGAACCATTCACCAGTTCCCACAATTTGTCTGCACCACGTTGTGCAATGGTGTTGGCAGGTACGATCGAGCCGCGCAAGCTCACCACTTCTTCTGCGGTGTAGGTACGTTTCACATTTTTCCAGCGTGGGTTGGTTGCCCAATCTTTTTCTAACGCTTCAATTTGTTGGCGACGAGTCAGTGTCATAATCTATCCCTCTTGATATTGATTGCCTGTTGGCAGCTCGATTCCTTGTTCGATCAGTACCACGGACTCTGACCGTAAAGTTGTTTCACGTTACTGTTGTTATAGAGGTCTACGGCAGGTAGTCGTAGCCCGGTATGGTTAAGAAATTGGTTAGCTCTTGGCTGGTAGTCAGTCGCTCCATAAGATCCGCAGCTTCAACAAAGCGCCCCTGAGCAAAACGTGATTCACCAATCTCACCTTTAACCACCTCAATCTCTTGCTTGAGATAGTCACGGAACAGATCGTTGGTCACTACTTTCCCGTTATCTAACGTTTTGCCATGTTGAATCCATTGCCAGATGGAGGCGCGTGAAATCTCGGCCGTTGCGGCATCCTCCATCAAGCCGTAGATCGGCACACAACCGTTGCCAGAAATCCATGCTTCGATGTATTGCAGCGCAACACGTATGTTATGACGCATCCCCTGTTCAGTACGCGGACCATCACAAGGTGCTAAAAGATCGGCTGCACTGATAGGTGCATCGGCCATTCGGCTCACATTGAGCTGGTTTTTGCGCTCACCAAGTACTTCATCAAACACCGCCATCGCGGTATCGGCTAAACCGGGGTGAGCCACCCAAGTGCCATCATGGCCGTTGGTCGCTTCAAGCATTTTGTCGCCGCGAATTTTCTGTAGCACTTGTTCATTCACCGCAGGATCTTTGGCAGGAATAAACGCCGCCATGCCTCCCATCGCAAACGCACCGCGCTTATGACAGGTGTAAATCAGCAGACGTGAATACGCATTGAGGAAAGGCTTATCCATGGTCACCACTTGGCGATCTGGCAACACGCGCTCAGGGTGCTTCTTCAAAGTTTTGATGTAGCTGAAAATGTAGTCCCAGCGTCCACAATTCAGACCAACAATGTGCTCTTTGAGCGAAAACAGGATCTCATCCATCTGGAATACGGCAGGCAGAGTTTCAATCAGCACCGTCGCTTTGATGGTTCCTGTATCTAAACCAAAGTAATCTTCGGTGAAATGGAATACTTCACTCCACCACTGCGCCTCTTGATAGGCTTGCAGCTTAGGTAGGTAGAAATAAGGGCCACTGCCTTTTTTCAATAAAGCGCGATGATTGTTGTAGAAATAGAGCGCAAAATCGAACAGTGAGCCGGGAATAGCCAAGCCGTTGTAAGTGACATGTTTTTCTTTGAGATGCAAACCGCGCACGCGGCAGATGAGCACAGCTGGATTTGCATTAAGCTCATAACGCTTGCCGTTATCTGGGTTTGTGTAGCTGATCGTTCCGAGCACGGCATCACGTAAATTGATTTGTCCATCCAGCACTTTATCCCACGCAGGTGACATTGAATCTTCAAAATCCGCCATGAATACTTTGACGTTGGCGTTGAGGGCGTTAATCACCATTTTGCGATCAGTTGGACCCGTGATCTCCACTCGACGATCCTGCAGATCTTCAGGAATGCCGAGAATTTTCCAACTCCCTTCACGAATATCTTTGGTTTCTGACAGGAACTCAGGTAACTGGCCTTGATCGATTAAAGCTTGTTTTTGTTCACGCAACACCAGAAGTTCATCCACTCGTGAAGCGAAGCGTTCACAAAGCTGGTGCAAAAAGGTTTGGGCTTCTACAGGGAAAATGGCTTGATGTTCGGGCGAAAGGCTACCCACAACATCAAGCTTGCCTTGGGTCGTTTTTGCTGCGGTTAATTGTTGAGTTAATTCGGCAGTATTGATTGACATAAATTCCTTCCTTGAAACGCTCACCAAGAACATTTGTAACTTTAAAACCACAAATTTCAGTTACTCACTTTGCTTATCCGTTGTGCATTAAAGTCACTCAAAGCGATATTTTTTGCAAGACATCGAATACTAGACATAAGTCTTAACAACGCCAATAAACCTTAACCCACAAAGCCAAATCATAAAAGATCAAAAGTTAACCAGTAGTTAAATTTGAAGTTTTATCCGGTTAACTATGCAAGGTAAGAAACTGCCATTATTACGTAAGTTATTACGTAATTTAATTACACAAATTTAAGCACCGAAAAAACCAATCAAACGGGTGTTTAAATTTATCTTCAGGGTAGAAAAGTTGAGGATTACTGGGCTGGGAAGAAAACCGCAGAGGAAGAATTAAACAGTGTGTAAGACAGAATCTGTAAAATTAACATTGTGAATATTTACAATTTTATGAAAGCCTCACCAATTTTGATTTGTGAAATTTCACAATAAAAAAATCACTGACCACATAAAATGCTAAAAAGCGCATTGATAACAATGCGCTTTCACTACGAGTTTGAATTTTATCTATTACGACCAATCGCTAAAGCAGTTCACCCACTATTTCCGCTAACTGGCGAAAAGTGTGAATACGTGACGAACTAGGACGCCAAACCAAACCAATTTCACGGTACGCTTGCTGGCCGGGAGGATCGACCACCACCAAATTTTGGTTATCTAACAAGCCGTGATCGATGGCCATCTGCGGAATAAAAGTCGTACCCAGTCCGTTAGCGACCATCTGAACCAAGGTGTGCAAACTGGTGGCCGTAAACGGGTTAATCTTCTCTTTGTCGGTTAGCTTGCACGCTGAAACCGCGTGCTCAGTCAAACAATGCTCATTTTCGAGTAGGAATACAGACTCATTCGGCAAATCCGCATAGCGGATCGGAACGCGGATCTGGCCAACCTGATTGCGGCTGATCACCATACGAAACGGATCCTGTCCAACTACGAAGCTTTCCATGTTGCCGATGTCGACTGGCAGCGCCAAGATAAGTACATCCAACTCACCACTGCGCAGGGCAGACAACAAATTGGTTGTGGTGTCTTCACGCAGCAACAGGTGCAGTTTGGGGTAGCGTTGGTTGATCTCTTGCACCAAATCACACAACAAGAATGGAGCAATTGTTGGAATACAGCCGAGGCGCAACTGCCCTTCCATCGTATCGCCTTGGCACAACTTACCCAGCTCAACCAGATCTTGCCCTTTGGCCAGTAACTCACGCCCTTGTTGAACCACCAACTCACCAACTCTGGTAAAGACTAATGGGCTTTTTTTATCTTGCTTTTCATACAAGGAACACCCAATCAACTCTTCAAGGTTTTGTATCCCTTTACTTAAAGTCGATTGGCTAACAAAACAGCGTTCAGCCGCATCACTGAAATGACGCATTTCATACAGAGTTACCAGATACGATAACTGCTTCAGGCTTGGCCATTTATTCATATTTCATCCGTACCTTAAGTTGAATCACAGTTTAAAAAAATTATTAAAAGACCGCTAAATCAGCCAAACCTTGCTATGCCTGTCGCTGGCTGGATAAATCGTTTTTTTCGATTAACTCAATCTAATTAATTCATTTTTTACTTCTTCTACTTTGTACTATATTTCTTCGCGTTATTCACGGACTGAATTATGAACTCAATGCACATAGTTCAGTACTTACAAAAAAGCTTAGGAGCAAAAAAATGGTACTAGTTGGTCGCAAAGCCCCTGATTTTACTGCAGCAGCTGTTCTTGGTAACGGTGAAATCGTTGAAAACTTCAACTTCGCAGAATTTACTAAAGGTAAGAAAGCCGTTGTTTTCTTCTACCCACTAGACTTCACTTTCGTTTGCCCGTCAGAACTGATCGCATTCGACAACCGTTACGAAGACTTCCTGGCTAAAGGCGTAGAAGTTATCGGTGTTTCTATCGACTCTCAGTTCTCTCACAACGCATGGCGTAACACTGCTGTTGAGAACGGCGGTATCGGCCAAGTGAAATACCCACTGGTTGCAGACGTTAAGCACGAAATCTGTAAAGCGTACGATGTAGAGCACCCAGAAGCTGGCGTTGCTTTCCGTGGTTCATTCCTGATCGACGAAGAAGGCATGGTTCGTCACCAAGTTGTTAACGATCTGCCACTAGGTCGTAACATCGACGAAATGCTGCGTATGGTTGACGCACTGAACTTCCACCAAACTCACGGTGAAGTGTGCCCAGCACAATGGGAAGCTGGCAAAGCAGGTATGGAAGCATCACCAAAAGGTGTTGCAGCATTCCTAGCTCAACACTCATCTGACCTAAAATAATACTCTTAACCCCGAGCTCAACGCGGGTGGTTGGAAAATATAAAGCGAAAACGCTACGCCAATCAGTTAAGAAGTAAAGTCTTCAAAAGCCCAAAGCATTGCTTTGGGCTTTTTTATATCTGAAATCTCTCAAGATCCAACTCTCCTCCTCACTAACGGCACAGAAGGGTTAGAACGAGATAAACAGGCAATCAGAGCGTTAAACTTTACCCCTATTCTTACTCATTCAATGCCGTTTCGGCTGCTATGATGAAGGCCATTTCGCTTTATCTAGCCGGAGATAACCCCATGAATTATCAAGTTGAAGTCTGTATCGACAATATTGAATCCTTGCATAAAGCCATTGCCGGTGGTGCCACACGAATCGAGCTTTGTTCTTCATTGGCATTAGGCGGTTTAACCCCAAGCGCGGGACTCATGCAAAGTGCGGGCAGAATCTCATCCGTACCGGTTTACGCCATGATTCGCCCCAGAGAAGGTGATTTCTTTTATCACGAAGATGAGATCGCCATTATGGTTCAGGATATTCATACCGCTCATCAAGCCAACTTACAAGGTGTAGTGTTAGGGTTACTCACTCCAGATGGCAGCATAGATGTGAAGCGCAGTAAGCCATTAATTGAGCTCGCACACTCCCTTGGTTTGGGCGTGACTTTTCACCGTGCTTTTGATCACTGCGCCAATCCTGAACACGCCTTAGAAGAGATTATCAAGCTAGGTTGTGAACGGGTATTAACTTCCGGTTTGGCTCGTAGTGCCTATTTGGGTATCGAACGTTTAACCCAACTGGTGAAACAAAGTGCTGGCCGAATCTCCATCATGGCAGGTGCGGGGGTTAATGCGCAGAATGTTGCGGAGATTGCTGTAGCGACTGGAGTGCATGAGCTGCATTTGTCCGCCAAAACCACTCGCCCAAGCCTGATGCAGTTCATTCGTTCAGAGAGCAAAATGGGCGCTAGCGACTGTGATGATTTTATTATTCCAGTTACCAGCACTGAAGCTATCCAACAAACGGTACAGGCTCTCAACTCCATTCACTCAAACAGAACTTAGCGACTCTCACTGCTATGCTTAGCTCATCAAAGGAGAAGATGATATGACGAAACTGGATAAAAAAGTCTACGAGCATGAGTTAGAGCAGTTACAAGTCGAACTGGTGAAATTGCAAGAGTGGGTTAAACAGGAAAAGCTCAAAGTTGTCGTAATTTTTGAAGGCCGAGATGCCGCAGGCAAGGGTGGCGTGATCAAAACCATCACCGAGAAACTCAATCATCGTGTTTGTCGTGTTGCCGCCCTGCCCGCACCGACCGAAAAAGAGAAAACTCAGTGGTATTTTCAACGCTATGTGGCTCATCTCCCCGCGGGTGGTGAAATCGTGCTGTTTGACCGCAGTTGGTATAACCGAGCAGGTGTAGAAAAGGTGATGGGCTTTTGTAGCGAGGAAGAGCACCAAGAGTTTTTACGCTCCTGCCCCGAATTTGAACGCATGCTCCAACGCTCTGGGATCATATTGCTGAAATACTGGTTTTCGGTTTCAGATGAGGAACAAGAAAAGCGTTTTATTGAACGGATCAATACACCACTCAAACGCTGGAAATTCAGCCCGATGGATCTTGAATCGCGCAAGCGCTGGGCTGCGTATTCACGAGCGAAAGATGAGATGTTTGCCTACACCGACACCAAGCATTGCCCATGGTGGGTTGTGCCTTCTGATGATAAGCGTCGCGCTCGCCTTAACTGCATCAGCCATTTACTGAGCAGTATCGAGTATCAAGCAATAGAGTATCCATCGATCGAACTCCCCGAGATTAATAAACAAGGTTATGTACGACCACCTATCGAAGACCAAACTTTTGTACCGCAGCGCTACTGATGTATGTAGCGCTTAACTTATAAGCTCGGTTTCTTTAGCACATCATCAATACCTTGATCGCCAAGATGGCGTACATCTTTGCCTTTAACGAAATAGATGATGTATTCACAGATGTTCTGGCAGCGATCGCCCACTCGCTCAATCGCGCGTGCCGACCAGATAACTTGTAGAATGTGGGGAATGTTCTTCGGATCTTCCATCATGTAGGTCATCAACTGGCGCACAACCGCTTCATACTCTTTATCCAGTCGATCGTCCTGCTTATAAATTTCCGCAGCCGCTTCCACATCCATCCGCGCGAATGCATCTAGCACCTGATGCAGCATGGCAATGGCTTGACGGCATAACGGCTCAAGAGAAACCTGAAACTGATGCTGTTTTGCTGGTGGGCGCTCAATCGCGATGTAAGCCATTTTAGTGGCCGAATCGCCAATGCGCTCTAAGTCAGTAATGGTTTTGATGATCGCCATGATAAGACGTAAATCTTTAGCGGTCGGCTGACGTTTGGCAATAATGCGCGTACACGCTTCATCAATCGAGACTTCCATCGCGTTGACCTTGTGATCATCGGCAATCACTCGGCGTGCCAGCTTTTCATCGTCCTCATGCAAGGCTTGCATGGCTAACGTCAGTTGCTGCTCAACTAAGCCCCCCATGGTCAACACTTGGCTGCGAATAGATTCCAGTTCCACATTGAACTGACCTGAAATATGTCGACCTAGCTGCATGGTACATCCTTACTGATAAAACGGGAGAAAAGGGCTTAACCGTATCGCCCCGTAATGTAGTCTTCGGTTTGCTTTTTCAATGGTGAAGTGAAAATAGAGTCGGTATCTGCGTACTCGATCAACTTTCCCATATGGATAAAAGCGGTGTGATCGCTCACTCGCGCCGCTTGCTGCATGTTATGGGTAACGATAACCACAGTATATTTGGTTTTCAGATCGTGGATCAGCTCTTCAATGGTCAAGGTTGAGATAGGATCCAGCGCCGATGTTGGCTCATCGAGCAGCAACACTTCTGGCTCAATCGCAATTGCGCGAGCAATCACCAAACGCTGCTGCTGCCCTCCTGATAAGCCAAACGCATTTTCGTGCAGACGGTGTTTTACTTCATCCCACAGTGCCGCAGCACGTAAAGAGCGCTCTGCAGCATCATCCAGCGTTCGGCTGTTCTTAATCCCTTGCAAACGTAAGCCATACACCACGTTTTCATAAATCGATTTAGGGAATGGATTGGGGCGCTGAAACACCATACCGACACGGCGGCGCAGAGTTGGCACATCCACATCGGGATGATAGATGTTTTTGCCATGCAGTTTGACTTCGCCTTCTACTCGCGTGCCTTCCACCAGATCGTTCATTCGATTAATACAACGCAACAACGTGGATTTTCCGCAACCGGAAGGCCCGATAAAGGCTGTTACCTGCCCTTTCGGAATACGCATCGAAATATCACTCAAAGCACGACTTTGCTGGTAATACAGACTTAAATGCTCAATCGAAATCGCCGTCTGCTGATCGGTGAGGTTATTCACATCCAAAGGCGGCACATAGTAGCCCAGTGTGGGATTGGCGGAGTACATAACTAGTCTTGCCCCAAAGTTCGGTATTTTTCCCGTAAATTATTACGAATGCTGATCGCCGTTAAGTTTAGTGCCACTATAACCGTCACCAACAAAAATGAGGTGGCATAAACCAGTGGACGGGCGGCTTCAATATTGTTGGTTTGAAAGCCGATATCGTAAATATGAAAGCCCAAATGCATAAATTTACGCTCTAAGTGGATGAACGGAAACTCGCCATCCACCGGTAAACTGGAAGCCAGTTTTACTGCCCCCACCAACATAAGTGGTGCCACTTCTCCCGCAGCACGAGCAATCGCCAAAATGAGCCCGGTAATGATTGCGGGGCTCGCCATCGGCAACACAATGCGCCAAATAGTTTCAAATTGGGTTGCACCTAATGCCAGTGAACCATGGCGAACTGAGTTCGGTATACGTGATAACCCTTCTTCGGTTGCCACAATCACGACAGGTAATGTCAGAACCGCCAAAGTGAGTGCAGACCAAAGCAGACCGGGTGTTCCAAACGTAGGCGTTGGTAAACGCTCTGCATAGAACAGGTTATCAACCGAGGCTCCGATGGTGTAAACAAAAAAGCCCAAGCCAAAAACGCCATACACGATCGACGGAACCCCAGCCAAATTGATAACAGCGACTCGGATCATGCGGGTAAATGCACCTTCTTTGGCGTATTCATGCAGGTAAATGGCGGCGACAACACCAAGCGGCATCACAATGATCGACATGATAATCACCAGAAATACCGTACCAAAAATAGCCGGAAACACACCGCCCTCTGAGTTCGACTCACGCGGAGACTCGGATAAGAAACGCCACGCTTGTTTACCCCATTCAGCCAGTTTCTGGGCGAAGTTCATGTCGTTGGGGTACCAGAAATCCAAAATCTCACTCAACGGAACCGACACTGTCTGACCACGCATATCCGCCACATGCAAGAATTGCTGATCCAACGGCGCACGCAAAGTATCTAACTGCGCCTGAACATCAGATAGCTCAGCTTCCAAACGGCTTTTGCGTAACACATAGTTTTGTAAAAACTCATCGCTCAGTTGGTTATTAAGCTGCTTACGGCGTTTCTCCAAACGCAGCTTTTCTAAATCACCACTGATCACCCGAACTTGTTGCTCAACAATGGTGTTGACCTGCTCACGAATGGCTTGTGCTTTCTGAAGAGCTTGCTGCAACCGAAGATCTAATGGCTGCTCGCCCTGCCCATCCACAGCGTCAAAGCTGATTGGCTTTCCGAAAAGTTGCCCACCCCGGCTTCGTTCAATCACCGCCCAACCTTGAGGTGCACCTTTAAACTCAACCTGAAAATCAAGGATAGCCACAAAATCTGAGCCATACAGATCTCGGTTGGCAACTTTGATATTAAGGCGAGTTGCAAGCCCAGCCGCCTCCACTTCCTCAGGCAAAGGCAAGTTCATCTCTTTTAAATGGCTGACTGGTACACTCTCACGCGCATAAAGTTCTCCAATCACCACTTGGCCATCAGGTGTTTGCCATTCCAGCAAAGGCGCAGGCCAGAAGTAAGTCAGGCCACGCCAACCAATCACTAGCAGCAGCCCAAGTACAGCAATCAAACTGACGCTGACGGCACCTCCCGTTAGCCAGATCCAAGGAGCACCGGATTTAAACCAATTCAACATATTGCTCCATCACAAAGAACGGTATTTTTCACGCAGCCGTTGGCGTACCCATTCGGCTAGGGAGTTCACGGCAAAAGTAAACGTTAGCAAAAGCAGTGCGGCCAAAAACAGAATACGGAAATGGGCACTTTGTACTTCAGATTCTGGCAATTCCACAGCAATCGTCGCCGATAAGGTGCGCATCCCTTCAAAAATATTCCAATCTAGCAGTGGCGTATTACCCGTTGCCATCAGCACAATCATGGTTTCGCCTACCGCACGGCCAAGCCCCATCATAATCGCTGAGAAAATACCTGGGCTAGCCGTTAGCAACACGACATAAATCAGCGTCTGCCAAGGCGTTGCACCCAGCGCCAGTGAGCCATCGGAAAGATGTTTAGGTACGGAGAAAATGGCATCTTCTGCGATTGTGAAAATGGTTGGTATCACCGCAAAACCCATCGCAAAACCGACGACCAAAGCGTTGCGTTGATCATAGCCAATGCCGTGTTGCGCTAAATACACACGCAGATCACCATTAAACAGCGCATTCTCCAGTTCACCGCTGTAAGACAGAATCAGAGTAGCGATCCCAATCAAGACCGGAATTAAAATCAGGGCGTGCCAGCCATTAGGAATACCGCGCAACCAAGCCTTAGGTAAACTTGACCAAATGAAACCCACCAGCATGGTCGAAATGGGTAACAGCAACATCAGCGCGAGCACCGCAGGCAAGTGACTCTCAACAAATGGTGCGAACCATAAACCTGCCAAAAAGCCGATGATCACCGTCGGCAATGCTTCCATCAGTTCAACCGTAGGCTTCACCACTCGTCGCATGGCTGGCGTCATAAAGTAAGCGGTATAAATAGCACCCAGTACCGCAATCGGTACCGCAAACAACATGGCAAACACTGCGGCTTTTAAAGTGCCAAACGCAATCGGCACTAGGCTGAATTTCGCTTCAAAATCGTCAGTTGCAGCGGTGGATTGCCAAACAAACTCAGGCTCTGGATAACTTTCGTACCACACTTTTTGCCACAGCGCTGAAAAGGAGACTTCTGGGTTACGATTCTCCACTTGTGCCAAACGGATCTGACCTTGATTGTAGCTGGCCAAATAGCCTTCATTTTTTGACATCGCCACCAACTGCGGAGCTCTTTGATAAGCACGCTCAAACAGCACCAATTTCTCACTGGTAGTGTAGTGGCTCTGTAACGTTCCGTTGCGGTAAAAACTGTAGAAACCTTTACTGTTCGTATCCGGCAATAAAAACTGCACTTCAGAGGCGAGTTTGAAATGACGAATTTGAGTCAATTGCCGTTGGCCATCCGTCAGTACATCAAACCATTGAGACACTAAGCCATCACTGTGTACAGCCAATAATGAGAATGCCCCAGACAACAAGTAAAGCTGAGTAACTTGATGGTGAGTATCTCCTGAACTGAGATCGACGACTTCACGAACCTGATAGCCGTCGTTATCCAGCAGTGCTACCACCAACTCAGAACCCGTTCGCAAGTAAAGCGTCTTGCCATCTGGAGTGAGCAGTAATTGACTGAGGTTCTCAAATGACACACTCAAGTTTAAGCGGCTAATTTCTTGTTTTGTTTCGCGATTCACTCGCAAAACCTGTACTTGCTGTGCTTGATCGTAGGTAGCAAAAATCAGTTGTTGCTCAGTCAGTGCAAAAGCCAATTGCTGTAATGGCTGCTCACTCAAACTTAAGTCAGTGAGCAAGTCCAAACTCACCAAACTAGGCGTAAATTCACGGCCGCGTGCAGTCATAGAATGGGATAATTGTGGATGCAACACTGCCACTTGGTTATCCGAGCCTACAACAGCAAACCAACCTTGTGATGCTGGAGTTTTCGCCCATAAAGTAGGTTCAAAACCTAGGGACTGACTGAGTATCGGTTGTTCATTGGGCGATCTTAATGACCAAAACTGCCCCGTACCGTCTTTTGATAGTAAGAAGGCATTTTCACCGTAATCCCCCACTGTCATAAACAGAGGATCTGGTGTTGAAATCGCTTTAACTGCAACATCCCCATGCCATTTGGCATCGCCAAACAACGGCACCACCACCATAGCCAAATAGATAAAAATCAGCACTAAAGCGCCTAAAACACTGACGCCGCCACAGGTCACAGCAAAACGCACCACACGGTCTTTCACTAACCGTGCGCGATCACGTTCTTTCAATGAAAATGGCTGTCTGACCATGCTTTGGACTACCTATACTTTCGGGGAGTGTCATAATATTTCGGTTGGGTGACAATTATATTACAGCTCACAATAAATTACTGAAATCAAAACAACTCTGTGACGCCAAAGCCCCCTGCAATAAAAGTGTCACAAAAATGGCCTAGTTTGCAGTACTTAAATGATAATAACGTCAATTCAAAACGGCATAAGGTAAGGTATGAGTGCGGATAAGCTGTACATCGACAAGGAACTTAGTTGGCTCTCGTTCAATGAACGTGTGTTACAAGAAGCTGCCGATAAAACCGTCCCTCTGATTGAACGCATTCGTTTTCTGGGGATTTTTTCCAACAATTTGGATGAGTTCTACAAGGTGCGTTTTGCCGATGTAAAACGGCAAATTCTGATTAATCGAGAACGGGGCGGTAACGACACTTCCAAACACCTTCTCTCTCGCATGCAAACCAAAGCCCTCAAACTCAACCAAGACTTCGATAACCTCTACAATGAACTGATTTTAGAAATGGCCAGACGGCGCATTTTCTTGGTCAATGAAACTCAGCTTGATGAACTTCAACTCAAGTGGGTGAAAAAATATTTCCAGAAAGATGTACTGCCCCACGTCACCCCAATCATGCTGCGTGATGACATCGATGTAATGCAGTTTTTGAAAGATGAATACGCCTACATTGCCGTTGAAATGCGCAGTGCTGATGAATTTAAATACGCACTCATCGAAATCCCAACCGACCAACTTCCCCGTTTTGTCATGCTGCCTGAGCAAAAAGGCAAACGCCGTAAAACTATTATTCTGCTCGATAACATTATTCGCCTCTGTCTGGATGAGATTTTCCGCGGCTTTTATGACTATGACTCTTTAAGAGGCTATGCGATGAAGATGACTCGTGATGCGGAATACGATTTGCGTCATGAAGTTGAATACAGCTTGCTAGAGCAAATGTCGGAAGGCTTAAGTCAGCGTTTAACTGCTCTTCCGGTGCGCTTTGTTTACGAGCGGGAAATGCCCGAAGCTATGCTCAAATTCTTCTGCTATAAGCTCAAAATATCGCACTACGATAGCCTCATCCCCGGTGGGCGTTATCATAATTTTAAAGACTTCATTTCCTTCCCTAATGTCGGGCGAGATTACTTAGAAAACAAACCATTACCACCAATGACCTGCGCTGATTTTGAAGGACATGCTAACGCCTTTGATGCGATTCGCGCACAAGACATTCTGCTGCACTACCCTTATCACACCTTTGAGCACATTACCGAACTGGTGCGACAAGCCTCTTTTGACCCGAAAGTGGTCAGTATCAAAATCAACATTTACCGCGTGGCAAAAGACTCAAGATTGATGAACTCGCTTGTGGATGCCGTGCATAACGGCAAACGGGTGGTGGTTGTGGTAGAACTGCAAGCTCGTTTTGATGAAGAGGCCAATATTGAGTGGTCGCGCATCCTGACAGATGCAGGTGTGCACGTCATCTTCGGTGTTCCGGGAATGAAGATCCACGCCAAACTCCTGCTCATTACGCGAAAAGAAAATGACGATTTTGTCCGTTATGCACATATTGGTACCGGGAATTTCCACGAGCGTACTGCGCGCATTTATACCGATTTTGCCTTACTGACCGCCAATCAAGAACTGGCCGCAGAAGTACGATCTGTCTTTGGCTATATTGAAAACCCTTTCCGCCCGGTTAAATTCAATCACCTGATTGTTTCGCCGCGCAATTCACGTACACAAATTTACCGTTTACTGGACGGTGAAATTGCCAATGCCAAAGCAGGGAAAAAAGCGGCAATCACTCTCAAGGTCAATAACTTAGTCGATAAAGGCTTGATTAATAAGTTGTATGGTGCAAGTGCGGCTGGGGTGAAAATTCGCATGATCATTCGCGGTATGTGTTCTTTAGTACCCGGCGTTGAAGGGGTCAGTGACAATATTGAGATCATCAGTATTATTGACCGCTTCCTTGAACACCCTCGGGTGCTGGTCGTGCATAATGATGGCAATCCACAAGTCTTTATCTCTTCTGCCGACTGGATGGAGCGCAATATTGATCATCGAATCGAAGTCATGACTCCGATCCGTGACGAACGTATCAAACAGCGGATCATCGATATCCTTAATATTCAATTCATTGATACGGTGAAAGCGCGTCGTATCGACAAAGAGATGAGTAACCAGTACGTCGAACGCGGTAATCGCAGAAAAGTACGCTCGCAGGTCGCGATTTACGACTATCTTAAAAATGTCGAGAAGCAGACTCGTAAAGTAAAAGGGCAACAAGAAACGAATGACAACAGTAGTCAGTAACGCCAGAGAAATCGCCGCCATTGACCTTGGTTCCAACAGCTTCCACATGGTGGTAGCCAAGGTCGTAGACCAAGATTTGCAACTCATTAGCCGCCATAAACAACGTGTACGACTCGCCGCTGGGCTAAATGAGCAAAAGAATCTCGATGAAGAATCCATACAACGCGGGTTGGAATGTTTAGCCATGTTTGCAGAGCGCTTACAGGGGTTTGATCCGCGTAATGTGCGTATTGCAGCAACCCATACTTTGCGCCAAGCCAACAATGCCCACCTGTTTATCCAACGTGCACTTGAAGTGCTACCTTTTCCGATTGAGATCATTCCGGGTTCTGAAGAAGCACGTTTGATTTACCTCGGTGTTGCTCACACGCAACCACAAGCAGATTCCATGTTGGTCGTTGATATCGGTGGTGGCAGCACGGAAATGATCATCGGCAAAGGGTTTGAAGCAGAACTGGTCAACAGTAAGCAGATGGGTTGTGTGAACTTTACCGAGCGTTACTTTGCAAACGGTAAACTCTCCCGCAAAAACTTTGCGCAGGCGATAGTGGCCAGTGAGCAAAAATTGGAATCCATCGCCGCCAAGTACCGTAAAAAAGGTTGGCAAGTCGCGTTTGGTTCATCAGGAACCATCAAAGCAATCCACGAAGTTTTAGTCGGGCAAGGGCATGAAGATGGCCTGATTACCTTTGATCGGCTGAGTAAGCTGATTGAAAAACTCTGCGAATGGGACAGCATTGACGACTTACAACTGCCCGGTTTAACCGATGATCGCAAACCCGTGTTTGCAGCCGGTGTTGCCATCCTTTCCGCTATCTTCCATGGTTTAAAAATCAAAGAGATGCATTTTTCTGATGGTGCACTGCGCGAAGGTTTGCTCTATGAAATGGAAGATCGTTTCAAGTATTCCGACATCCGTCTGCGTACTACAGAAAATCTGGCGGCCAAGCATTTGGTCGATTTAGAACATGCAGCCAAAGTAAAAGGTCACGCGCGTGAATTCTTAGCGCAAATTGCCGGTGAACTGAACTTGCCCGAAGGGAGTGAGTTGTGCGATTTGCTTGAGTGGGGAGCATTACTGCATGAAGTTGGGCTGAGCATTAACTTGCAAGGCTTTCATCGCCACTCTGCCTATATTTTGCGCCACAACAACATGGCCGGTTTCAATAGCGAGCAGCAGTTAGTTCTATCCAATTTAGCAAGGTTTCAACGCAAATCACTGAAGCTGAATGAATTAGACGACTTTAGCCTGTTCAAGAAAAAACACATCATAGGTTTGATTCGCGTGTTACGACTAGCCATTGTGGTTAATGGACAGCGCAACGATGATCCCTTACCTCCCCTTTCTTTATCCGCTAAAGATGACGAATGGAAGCTAGACTGCGAACAGCCTGATTGGTTGGAAAACAATAAGTTGTTGCACGCTGACTTACAAACGGAACAAGAATATTGGCGCGAAGTCGGCTGGCAATTGCATTTTTAATCACGAGTTACCTACAAAAAACGCCCAACACAGTTCGGGCGTTTTTTTGTTGTCTTGATCAGAACGAACCCACTCAATCGGTTGATGGCTCAATCCCGACTTTTGCCAGTTCTTGTTGAGCCACTTGTGCGGAGATAGGTAAATAGCCATCTTTAGCGACCAAAGCTTGCCCCTGCTCCGAAAAAATAAAGCGAATAAATTCACGCTCAATCGGTGACAAATCTCGGTTTGGATTTTTGTTCACATACACATACAAGTAGCGCGATAAAGGATAAGCCCCCGACAGAATGTTGGCTTGGGTTGGTTCCACATAGTTATTCCCTTCACGCGAAATCGGCAGTAGCTTCACGCCAGAAACACGATAACCAACCCCAGAATAACCAAGTGTATTAATGGAAGACGCAACCGACTGCACTACAGAGGCCGAACCCGGCTGCTCATTGACTCGGTTTTGGAAATCCCCTTGGCATAGTGCGTTTTGCTTAAAGTAACCATAGGTTCCTGATACCGAGTTGCGCCCAAACAGTTGAATATTGCGCTTCGCCCAATCATAAGGCAGGCCGAGTTGCGACCAAGTGACGATCGGCTGCGAAGCACCACAGCGTAATGTGGTGGAAAAAATCGCATCTAACTGCTGAAAATTGAGCCCTTTAATCGGGTTATCTCGGTGAACAAAAATCCCTACCGCATCAATCGCAACGCGCAATGCGGTTGGCTTATAACCGTGCATGGCTTCAAACGCGGCAATTTCGCTGCTGCGCATTGGGCGACTCATCGGGCCAAACTGTGCTGTGCTTTCTGATAACGCGGGCGGCGCAGTCGCCGAACCCGAGGCTTGTACTTGTGCATTCACCGCTGGGTAATTGGCTTGAAACTCCTCTACCCAGAGTGTGGTCATACCCGCTAAGGTATCCGAACCTACGGATAACAAGCTGCCAGAAATGCCACTGACTTTTTCATAGGTCGGTAGCCCTTCATCCAATGCCCAAGCTGCGGATGAAGCCAAAACCAACGAGCTCAACAAACCAACGCGACTTAGCATGCGGATCATCCCTTCGCCACCAACCGCTTAGGCAAAACAAACGAGAACTTACTGCCCACACCCACTTTGCTATAGATATCCAAATGCGTGTCGTGGTGTGCAAGAGCATGTTTTACGATCGCCAGCCCTAAACCACTGCCGCCCGTATCACGTGAACGTGCTTTATCAACTCGGTAGAAACGTTCCGTTAAGCGGTGCAAATGCTGAGGTTCAATGCCCTCGCCTTTATCTTCCACTTCCAGACAAGCCCCTTTACTCGAGCGATACCAACGCACGTCAATCTGTGCACCTGCTGGGGTGTATTTAACCGCGTTGTAAACCAAATTAGAAATCGCACTACGCAGCTGATCTTCATCGGCTAGCACCTTAAGGCTTTTATCCACCTCAAAATGCAGCTTATGTTGTGCATCGCCACTTAAGCTCAGCGCTTCTTTCTCTAACACTTCCAACATGGCCGGCACATCCACCACTTGATCGAGGTCGACCATAGGTGAAGCTTCAATTTTCGAAAGCGTCAGCAGTTGGTTCACCAAGCTGTTCATCCGGTTGAGCTGCTCAGTCATCACGCCATGGGCTTTGCTCCACATGGGGCCGGCGAGCACATCAGGATCTTCGGTCATTTCCAGATAACCTTGCAGCACCGTCATCGGCGTACGCAGCTCATGAGAAACGTTGGCAAAGAAATTACGGCGCATGCCTTCAAGCTGTTTAAGCTGAGTCACATCACGCACCACCATTAGATGTTCACCTTCGGTGTACGGTACAATCCGCAGTTCCAACATGCGATCGCTATTCAACGGCGAGCGCATTTCGAGCGGATCGGTAAAATCATCTTTCTTGAGGTATTTGATAAAGTCCGGTGTGCGCAACAAATTGGAGATCGGCTGCCCAGCATCGTCTGGCCAACGAAAACCCAGCAAATGCTGTGCAAGGCGGTTACACCACACGATATTGCCTTCACTACGAAACACCACTACCGCATCGGGGAGTGATTCCGCACCATTACGGAAACGGCGGATGAGATTGGTCAGCTCTTTGCGTTTTTTACGATGGCGCTGCTGCAGACGATAAATGCCATTGAACAACGATTCCCAATTCCCGGTTCCGGAAGGTGGCGTGAGGCGCTTTTCATCCCACAACCAAGCCGAGAGGCGAATTTGATGATTCAAATGCCAGAAAAGCTGCAAAACCGTGGCGGCTAAAAGCAACCACGGCATGTTTCCAAAAATCCATCCCACCACAATCCATGGCAAGTAAAAAAAAGCCAGCTCCCAAGCCAGCTTTTTCCATGTTAAGCGTTCAACCATACTGATTTGCTATACGCCCTCTTAGGCTTTGGTTGAAAAACGATACCCCGCACCGCGCACAGTCTGGATCAACTTATCATGTCCAGCATCTTCTAAGGCTTTGCGCAGACGACGAATGTGAACGTCTACCGTGCGATCTTCAACATAAACGTTGGTGCCCCAAACATTATTAAGTAGTTGTTCGCGGCTATACACACGCTCTTGGTGCGTCATGAAGAAGTGTAACATTTTGAACTCAGTCGGTCCCATGTCCAGCGGCTGATCGTTAGCGGTAACACGGTGTGAAACCGGATCTAACTTCAAACCTTGAACATCAATCACATCTTCCAGTGCGGTTGGCGTAACTCGACGAATCACTGCTTTTAAACGGGCAACTAACTCTTTGGGTGAAAACGGTTTGGTAATGTAGTCATCCGCGCCCACTTCTAGGCCACGTACTTTATCTTCTTCTTCACCGCGCGCGGTGAGCATGACTACCGGAATGTTACGCGTCATCTCTTCGCGCTTCATATGCTTGATGAGGTTGATGCCACTACCACCAGGCAACATCCAGTCAAGCAGGACGAGATCAGGAAAAGGTTCAGCCAGTTTACTCATTGCCGAATCATAATCTTCGGCCTCAACCGCCTGATAACCTTTTTGTTCAAGCACGAAACACAACATTTCACGAATCGGTGCTTCGTCTTCAACAACCAGAATCCTTCTAGACATAATTGATTAACCTTTGTTTTTCACCAACGCCATGCATTATGGGAAATATTTATGACACTTTTGTGACCTTTGCAAACAAATTTTCATATAAGGTTCAGGCGAAATTCATATACCCAAACCTCGCCAGTAAAGCGAGACAACAACTGGAAGATATGCATATTTTTTGAATTAGGGTTAAGACATTCTCAGCATCTTCCCCTATCATGTCTGGCTTTCTAACCAAGGGAAAACAACAATGTGGTTTAAAAACTGTATGGTGTATCGCGTTAATCGCGAGGTTAACTTCAATGCCGATCAGCTGGAAAAACAGTTGGCCGAATTTCGTTTTACGCCTTGCGGCAGTCAAGATAAACAGAAGTTTGGTTGGGTTTCCGCACTGGGTAAACACGGCGACATGATGACCCACGTCAGTGAAAACCGCATTTTAGTCTGCGCGAAACGTGAAGAGAAAATGCTGCCCGCTTCCGTGATTAAAGATTCGCTTAACGCCAAAGTCGAAGCGATGGAAGCCGAAGAAGGCCGCCCACTGAAGAAAAAAGAAAAAGACGCGCTGAAAGAAGACATCGTCATCGATTTACTGCCACGCGCATTCAGCAAAAGCCAACTCACTTTTGTGCTGATCATGCCAACCGAAGGCTTAATTCTGGTTGATGCTGGAAGCTACAAAAAAGCCGAAGATGTGCTCGCGCTACTGCGTAAAACCATGGGCAGTCTGCCTGTTGTCCCTGCTATTCCTGAAATCGCAGTCGAAACGACTCTGACGCAATGGGTGAAAGACGGCAATCTGCCACAAGGCTTTAGCCTGATGGAAGAAGCAGAGCTCAAATCATTACTCGATGACGGCGCAACCATTCGCTGTAAAAAGCAGGAACTGAGCAGCGATGAAATTCTGAGCCACATTCAAGCGAATAAAGTGGTCACCAAACTGGCGATCAACTGGCAAGATCGAATTCGTTTTGTATTAGCGGAAGATTGCAGCATCAAACGCCTAGCATACAGCGATGAACTCAAAGAGCAGAATGATGACATCCCACGCGAAGATCGCGCGGCACGTCTTGATGCCGATTTCTCCCTGCTGTGCGGAGAAATGTCGGTCTTCCTACCTGATCTGTTCAATGCCTTAGGTGGCCTGCCTCACCCTGAAGCCTAATCGTGGACTCAATTTCACCACCTCTGCGTAAATGAGGTGGTGAGAGTTTCACTATGCAGAGTAGGGTTTTTGACGTAAAATTTGCGCCCTTTCCAATACCATCAGGTGGTATTGGCCTGACTTGAGATCAGATTGTAAGAGAAGCAAGCAATGACAACGCCAAAAACCTTTGTTCCAGAACTCCTTTCACCCGCGGGTAGCCTGAAGAATATGCGCTACGCTTTTGCCTACGGGGCAGATGCGGTATACGCTGGACAACCTCGTTACAGCCTTCGCGTGCGTAACAATGAGTTCAACCACGAAAACCTACAAATCGGCATTAATGAAGCCCATGCACTGGGTAAAAAATTCTATGTGGTGTGTAACATTCAGCCACACAACTCTAAGCTGAAAACCTTCATCCGTGACCTTAAGCCTGTGATTGATATGGGGCCTGATGCGCTCATCATGTCTGACCCTGGCCTTATCATGATGGTTCGTGAAGAATTCCCACATATGCCGATCCACCTTTCGGTACAAGCGAATGCAGTGAACTGGGCAACCGTGAAATTCTGGGCTTCACAAGGCGTTGAGCGTGTGATTGTTTCTCGTGAACTCTCTTTAGAAGAAATCGAAGAGATCCGCGAAAAATGTCCGAATACCGAAATTGAAGTGTTCGTACATGGTGCATTGTGTATGGCTTATTCGGGCCGTTGCTTGCTGTCTGGTTACATCAACAAGCGCGATCCAAACCAAGGCACTTGCACTAACGCATGCCGTTGGGAATACAAAGTTGAAGCAGCAAAAGAAAATGAAGCAGGTCAGATCGTTGAACAGTTTGACCCCAATGCTGCGCAAGCCATCGAAGTTCAAAATGAACGTCCAGACACCACCATTGGTGCAGGCAAACCAATTGATGATGTCGTGCTACTTTCTGAAAGCCATCGCCCAGATGAAAAAATGGCCGCGTTTGAAGATGAGCACGGCACCTACATCATGAACTCGAAAGATCTGCGTGCGATACAGCATGTTGAGCGCCTAACTCAAATGGGTGTGCACTCACTGAAAATCGAAGGCCGTACCAAATCTTTCTACTACTGCGCACGTACAGCGCAAGTGTACCGTAAAGCGATTGATGATGCGGTTGCGGGCAAGCCATTCGATGACAGCCTGATGACTACCCTAGAGAGCTTGGCGCACCGTGGTTATACCGAAGGTTTCCTACGTCGCCACACGCACGATGCTTACCAAAACTACGATTACGGCTACTCGGTTTCCGACACTCAACAGTTTGTGGGTGAATTTACTGGTAAACGCCGCGGCGCAATGGCCGAAGTGGAAGTGAAGAACAAATTTGTGCTCGGCGATAGCCTTGAACTGATGACGCCAAAAGGCAATGTTGTCTTCACTTTAGAAGCGATGGAAAACCGTAAAGGTGAAGCGACGGATGATGCCAAAGGCAACGGTCACTTTGTTTACATTCCAGTTCCGGAAGAGTTGGATCTCAGCTACGCACTGCTGATGCGTAACCTAGTACAAGGGCAGGATACCCGTAACCCAACAGGCAAGTAATTATGGCGCTACTCATTACCGCCAAATGCACGAACTGTGATATGTGTGAGCCAGAGTGCCCAAACAGTGCGATTTCAATGGGAGATAAGATCTATGAGATCGACCCCGATTTATGCACTGAATGTAAAGGGCACTATGACAAACCGACTTGCCAGTCGGTTTGTCCCATCAGCAACTGCATTATCACCGATCCTGCCCATCGCGAAACCGAAGAGCAACTGCTAGAGAAGTTCGTGATTATTCAAGGGCTAGCGTAAGAATCAAAAAAAAGCGCCTCTATGGCGTTTTTTTTGACAACATTAATCTTTAGCCAGCAATCAATTTCTCAACACTTTATCTAATAAAAATATAATTATTAAAAACCTTTCATTCGGTTCATTTCACGACTTAAGAAATTGGTACTCGTAGCAACTCGCACTAAGTCTTCAAACCTCTTTTCATTACCAATGAGCTTCAATCTAATCTTGGTAATTATTTTTATAGAAGGTTAAAAAATATGAAGCGATGGGGAATTGTATTTTTATTTCTATTATCGGGATGTAATAGTGAAAGTATCAGCCCGCCAACCGTTACCTCCCAAAACTTAGCCAGTACAGAATTGACTCATGGGAATAGTGATTTACAGGGTTTTGTTGCAGCAGTAAAAGGCTATGATTTCGTTAGTGTAGGAGAAAGAACGCACCAAGGTTCTAAAGCGTATAGCTACAAAGCTCGTATGGTTAAGGCTCTTCATCAAGAAGGCGATCTAACCTTAGTTGCTTTTGAAGCTGGTTTATATGATGGGTTAGTGGCATGGCAAAATTTCCTCACCGGAAAACAGCGCCTACAACAGGCCATAATTGGACCGAATGCAAACTACATGTATGGACATCGCTTTAGTAAAGAAGTGGGAGCTCTGGACAACTATGTCAATGAGGTTTCTCAGCAGGACAACCCACTACTACTGATCGGCTACGATGCCCGTATCAATAGTGATCCAGGATGTAGTGTGATGTTTGATGAATTAAGAAGCTACTTGCAGATTAACAGCCTTGGCCTCTCCAACTACGATACGATACAGACTCTAGGGCCGAGAATGATGTGCCCTTGGCATACCACTGAAAAATTCACATCACAAAACCACCAAGATCTAACCCAAGAATTGAAAAAGCTGGAAACAGTTCTTATCACACAAAAAAGGCTCGAAACCGTTCCAGATTACAACCCTAGCCATCCGCGAGAATTTCGGAATTACGCCACATTTTGGCTGCAGATAGTAAGAAGCCTATATTCACAGTCCTATTTCATTATCAACAATATTGACCATTCCTATACCGATTATCAGTCTGCTGAAAACTTAAATTGGTTAATAAATGAGTGGTTTAAAATACAGGGGCAAACCTTTATCTGGGCGCACAATATTCATGCCACACCTATTCCTGGTTCTCTGATTTCCGCAATGAACAGCCACTATCCAGACAGATCCGTCTATAGTGTGATGCAGTTAAGCTACAAAGGTACTCTTGCTGCAAACACTCCGGATTACACACGTTGGCTAATTGATACAGAACGTCTTCAGGAAGAAGATGGCACATTGAATAGTGCTTTATATCATGCTGGATATACCGACGCTTTTATTGATTTTAAGAGTCAAAGTGAAAGCAACATCGATTACTTAAACAAGCCCTATGCAATCAGATATGCTTGGGGATATTTACCGACAGAAATTCCAAGCAAAATTATGGATGGCATTCTCTTTATTGCGGAAGAGCAACCCGCTCAACCTATATCTGATGCAGATCTTCCATAGACCTAAAAATCCCAGCCAAGTGCTGGGATTTTTTACACTACTTGAGGGCTAATCCTTTACGCTGCAAATAGCTGAGCATAAATGGACGAGACTCTTCTGAGAGCTTAGCCGTGATTAGTTCTGACCAACCCTGCTGTTTAGGATTACCGGAGCGTTTTTGGTAATACTCAACCATAGTGCGATCATATTCTGCCACATCTTCTCGATTCAAAGGTTGATAGTGGTTTTCATGCAGGATCACCTTCGGAGCCAAGCGTGGTTTTAACTCTGGATCCTGTGCAGGGTGTCCTAAGCACATTCCAAACAATACGGCGGTATAAGGCGGCAAGTTAAGCAAAGCATCGACTTCATTCGGTGAATTACGTAAACCACCAATATAGACACCACCCAACCCCATCGATTCTGCCGCTAATAAACAGTTTTGCGCCATAATCCCCGCATCAACAGCACCAATTAAGGTTAACTCCATAAATTCAGGTTTCACATTCGGGTTCAGCGCATAATGTCGTTGATAATCAATGCAAAAAACCAAAAACTCAGCCGCACTCGCCACATAAGCTTGATTGCCAGCAAGCTTTGCTAATTGCTCACGCATACTGCCATCTGTCACTCGGATTACGGAAATCACTTGCAGCAAGCTGGATGACGAAGCCGCAATACCTGAAGCAATGATAGTTTCAAGTTGCGTTGCAGAAATAGGCTCTGGACTAAAAGCACGAATAGAGCGATGGTTGAGCATGGTATCGATAACTGGATTCATGTTGTCTCCTCAGAAATGTTGGCCATCCAGATAATAAGCAGTGCGTTGCAAAGGTATGAACACTACAGCAACATGAGAATCAGCACCGAGCAACTGACGCATCTGCTCTGTAATCAGCTGTGCAACCTGATCCTGAGTTTGCTGTTCTCTTCCAAACCACAATACTTCCACCATGGGATAAACCTCTCCTTCGGCGAAATACTGGGTATTAATCAACTCAAAGGTAAAAGCACTTCGAGAAGTACTGAGTAGAGAGGAAAGTTCATTGAGTAACGGAGTTACCAGTGTTTCAACGATATGTGCTTCTACAGCACGAAAACGTAAGTGGGGCATGACTCATTTTCTCCTTTTTCGCCATCATAACAGCCAGAATGACGAGGAGCGAGTCGTACCCCAAATGAGTGTGAGAAGCTTAACCCTGAAGATTAAGCCCGAAAAATTGCAGTGTTCTTTGCCATGCCAGCTCAGCCTCCGCTGGTGCATAGCGTGCAGTGGAATCGTTATGGAAACCGTGATTAACTTTAGTATAGAAATGAGCCTCATATTTCGCTTTATTCTGTTGTAACTGAGTCTCGTAAGACGCCCAAGTATCATTTACGCGTTTATCTAATTCGGCAAAATTCAATAATAAAGGCCCCACAACCCGAGAGCGCAACTCATCAGCAGGTGGAGTACCATAAAAAACAACGCCAGCATTGAGTTTTTCAGGAATGGTCGCCGCTAGCATATTGACGATATAGCCACCAAAGCAGAAGCCAACGGCACCAAGCTTACCCGAGCTTTGTGGATGCGCTTTAAGGAAAGCAGCTGCAGCAAGAAAATCAGCCTCAATTTTTGCCCGATCGAGCTTACTTTGTAGCACTCGTCCATCGTCATCATTACCCGGATAACCGCCAACCGGGAATAAAGCATCCGGTGCAAACGCAATGAAGCCCATCGTCGCTAAACGGCGGGTGACATCTTCAATATACGGATTAAGACCACGGTTCTCATGTATCACTAAAACCACAGGTAACTTACCAGTCACCTCTTTTGGGGTAACCCAATAACCACGGCCTTTCCCATGCCCTTGAGGGGAATCGAACTCGACATAACTCGCTTTAATAGCAGGATCGTTAAAAGAAACTTGTTCAGCCTGTGCATAGTCAGGTAATAAGGCTGAAGTGATCATCGACACGCTAAAACCTAATACAGCCAAACCAGAAAGACGCTTTATAAACTCACGGCGATCGATTACACCATGCGCATATTCGTCATACCAGTCGAACGCTTCTTGAGGAATAGCTGGAGGAATATGTAAAGAAGAGGGATTTGATTCATTATTCATGGTGGATTTCCTTTCCAATGACCAAACTGACAAATAAGATATTAAGCTTAGTTCAGTTTAGTCAGGATCGAAAATAGCGAGTAAACAACGAGTCAGGCAAAGAAAAAGCAAATGCAAGATAATTCCCAAAAGCAAAAAACCCAGTCGTAAGACTGGGTTTCTCAAATAAGTGGCGGAGCGGACGGGACTCGAACCCGCGACCCCCGGCGTGACAGGCCGGTATTCTAACCAACTGAACTACCGCTCCGCATTGGTTAGCGCTTGGTGCTAAATTAAAGCCTGGCGATGTTCTACTCTCACATGGGGAGACCCCACACTACCATCGACGCTGTTTCGTTTCACTTCTGAGTTCGG
>NZ_AOMO01000089.1 GCF_000338875.1 Vibrio mimicus CAIM 602
CWGGCAACGCATAACAACCAAACTCAAACACAGCAACCATAACCACTACGGCTCATTGGGACTGGAAACGCCACGCGTTGACAGTCCCTCTTGAGGCGTTTGTTATAGCTCAAGCGTATACGTACTGCTCCACTCTTTTACCACGGGCATCAACTGTCACTACTTTTATATAGATTTGGTGATTTTTTGCCATATAAACTTGAGTATAAAATTCTTTAACACAATCTAGGTTAACATTGTGACTAGCCGCATGCCTTGGAAGCCACTCGCGATAGTAGCTTAGTGATTTTCTAATTCTCGGTGTTAGTCGAAACAGTTCCTCTGTGCGCACTGGAACCCAAGATATTTGAACGGGCTTACCTCCATTGAGGCGAGCTAACGTGTATAAGTCCTCGAAAATAAATGTTCCATCGACATAGTTACATCCACCCACGAATGAATGGGTAAAGTTGTGAGCCATTGCTTTAATTAACTTATACTTCATGCGATCCCTGAGCTATAACGCCCAATTAAGGGGTGAACAACGCTACCACCCACACCTAAAGCATTGTGCGATAAACACTAAATTTGAAGTAGAGGCAAAAGTGCCAAGCGTGGGGAATCCCTCTTAAATTGTTTGTTATGCGCTTGCTCCGCGACTTAGTCTATCTATAACAAAGCGTAATTTGGTCACTTTAAGCTCTGTGAGTATCACTATAACGAAATTCAACACAGACATTGTTACTAGGGCAAAGGCAAAAAGACTACCACCACCAGTTTGATTGATGCCATACAAGCCAAGCAGCAGAAAGAAACTGGCTAATATCGATAAAACCGTATCATTTGTTTTAATTTTGTACTCATCGGCAGCTATATCCTTGCTTATTGATACAACATTTGAAAGCCCTTCGAGCCTCACTACAATTTTCCCATTTTTAACTTTGGCATTAAAACCATCTCTCTGTAATGAGCTTACTAAATCATCCATAATTGTTGTCTCCATTTCTATTTTGGTGCATAACGCCCAATTAAGGGGTGAACAACGCCTCCACCCAAACCTAAAGCATTGTGCCATTAACACTAAAACTGAAGTAGAAGCAAAAGTGCCAAGCGTTGAGAATCCCTCTTAAATTGCTTGTTATGTTTTACCACAAACACATAATTTACTTGAGAAAGAACTGCTATTTCTGACTAGTTTTCTGAAGCTAACCACAAGGCAGAAACTAACTTGACCACCAAAGGCGACCAACCTAAAACAAGTAAGTCCACTTCCCTGCCCAATGAGGCAACCTGACCAAGTAACAACAAGCACCCTTTCTTTCCAACCAAAGCGCAAAACAATGTTGAATTGCCGAGGCAACTGCCAAGCCGAAATGCTACTTGGCAGAGAACCTAAGAGCGACTTTAAGCCAGTTAAACAAGAAGCCAACCGCCACGACCTGACAATGAAGCAATCCACGAACATTGGCATGTTTTACGGGCTGAGTGGTTCAAGAACTTAGACCGACAATACTGATTTGCTGAGTCTACTAGGGACGAATTGCCCGAGGGACAAAGAACTAGAGCCTAAGACCTTTAAGCCTTTGAAATACAAGTAAACATAACGCCGCGTTAAGGGGTGCAGGCACGCAATACAAAAGCTACCGCACAGTGCCGTAACCACCGAACTCAACGCAAGCTAAAAATGCCACGCGTGCCAAATCCCACTTTAACGCTTTGTTATGCTTAAGCTTCAACGCCCGCATTTTTACCAAAACCAAGATTAACTCGACTGGGATTAGCTAACAAAAGGCAAAACCTAAAAAACTGAAATGACTCATAATTTTTGAAAATCAGACTTTGAACTTTGCAGCTAAAACTAAAAACCTAAGATCAAATTTCTAAAGGAGCCAATAGGTTGTTTCCTCTTTACTTTTGGTCGAGCAAATAAGTTACATACACCGTTGCCAAACTCAAACCTATACGAGCCCCAGCGAAGCTGGGGGGGGTACCAATATTTAATTAGAAATCTAAAAATGATCCTGTTTCATCAATTTCTCGGTCACTTGGAGCCATATCATCAACTATAAGAGACAGCAAAAACACATTCATGTCATCTGCTATTTCATACAGTGATTCACTATTTTTTTCGGATTCATGAAACCAAAAATAAATTTTTCCAGTTACATTAGATGCACATATTTGGTTACCACCTACAGACTCACCTATAACTATGTAGCCTGACGGAATTTGTTCGTTATACATAGCGTTTCGCTTTAACAAATTAGAATCGCCTATAAGGCCATACAGTATTTCCAACGATTGATAACCAGCGGAAGAATCAACAGGAGAATTTCGTTTTGGCTTGTAGATAGCCCCTTTATCGAAAACTATTGAACCACCGAAGCTACCCAAAAGCTTCTTATATTCATTGGAAAAACAGTGCATATCCAGCTTCGATTCCAGCTCTTCCATGCTACACCTCTGGCTGGAATCTTCATCTATCGGTCTGCCACCCAAAGACTGTATAACTTCTTTGATAAACATTCATAATCCCCTCTAAGATCAGACGCCTAACCAATGTGCGGAAGATTTCCGTTCAACTTAGTCGGCACAAACTGTATGGTCAAATTGTCCAAATGATGCGCGGTGAAGCCTGCCTCTTTGAGATGATTTCACATGATTAAGCATAACGCCCGCCTAAGGGGCTGGCAACGCATTAACACTAAACTCAAACACAACAACGTAACCGCCGCGGCTCATTGGGACTGGAAACGCCACGCGTTGACAGTCCCTCTTAAGGCGTTTGTTATGTGCATAGTTTGAGTTAAGAACCAAAAGAGTACCGTCTTTCAATTTTCACAACTTCAACAACATAAGACTCATACCATTTTTCACGTCCCAATTTTTGAGCGATTGAATGTTGAGCATCTAAATGCCAGTTATGTATATCTTCTTCGTTGTTCCAATAAGATATTGCGATTTCTTGATTGCCTTCTGTAACCGCTATGAAATCTTGACAATTATATTGCTCAAATGCCAATTCACGCATGAGCCTGACCATTTCTGAATACTGGGCATCTTGATTGCCAGTTTTCGCTTTAAAAATTACCGCAAACATCGATTTTCCTAGATTTTCCTAAAGCACATAACGCCCAATTAAGGGGTGAACAACGCTACCACCCACACCTAAAGCATTGTGCCATAAACACTAAATTTGAAGTAGAAGCAAAAATGCCAAGCGTTGTGAATCCCTCTTAAATTGCTTGTTATACACATTTTTTTCGACGAACTGGATAGCTGATAATCGTTTGAAAGTCCGTGAATGCATACATAGAGTTTCCTTTTAATTCAGCGAATGGAAAATCTGCATACTTAATATTGTGCGATGATAAATCAAGGTGCAAACGACTAGAAGCCAAATCAAAGCATTTAGCTTGATACGGGTATATTCCTTCATTTTTAGGAGTAATTAAGAATGCGATCGGATAAAACGACAAAATGCTAAGTGGGCATGTATGCCCCTCATTGAAAAAGCCAATCATCTTAGCGCTAATATGTCTGTCACTTGGGTAGAACCAATAGTGTATGTCATGACTTTCATCCAAAGCAAAGTCGTCACCAAGCACAAACCTTTTAAGTGGATCAAAGTAAGGCGAACCTGCGGGTTCATGCTTACACTCCTCAACCGAAGTTGCTGAGAGAATGTGTCCAATCATAGCCCTAGCGTACCTAATAGGATCGATCTCAATGCTAATGACACTATAAGGGCTAAAAGGAGCAGAAAAATAGTTACCTATTTTTTCCGTCAATTCCCTATGAACTCTAGCAACCTCTTTGTCATTTGCACCAAGACGTTCGCTATTACATTTATGGCAGATCGTTCTGAACTTACTACCATTAGTTGAAGGCACCGCTTTTATTTTTGCAGATTGATAGCCTGATACTTCGCTAATATGAATTTGCTCAACTTTCGTTATAGTTACTGCGCCTTGGGGTGGAACATGGTCAATTGAAAGGCGACCATATTCGCCGCAGATCAAGCAGTAACCTTGTACTATTCGCGAATGATTGATCCGTTCCGAGATCTTCTGACTGTATTTACCCATCAAAACTCACTTAAATGTGTATAACGCCGCGTTAAGGGGTGAGTGCCGCCTAAACCAAGTTTCCGCAGACCACTTTCACCACCAAAACTCACCGCATACTAAAAATGCCACGCGGCATGAATCCCTCTTAAACGCCTTGTTATGTTTAAGGCTCAAAGGGTTAAGTTTTGCGATACAAAGAGCTTAACTCGAGTTACCTTTAAAAACCAAAACCAGACGCTAAAAAGCTGAATTAACTCATAAATTTGATTCTAATGATTTTGATTTTTAGCGTGAGAAACCGAAAACTGGAACTCAAACTTTGAAACCAAGACGCTTTATTCGACTCATAAACGCACTGAGCTTTAATGAGGCAACTCTCAGAATTTTTCGCGCCCACGAATTGGAGTCCAGAAAACAGCGACCACTAAACTCAACTTGCCGACAAGACCAAAATTAGCAATACGAAGGAACAAAGAAAAGATGCAACCAACTGATTTTACGTGACTAAACATAACGCCCGCCTAAGGGGCTGGCAACGCATAACACCAGACTCAAATACAACAACCGAAACCACCGCGGCTCAATGGGACTGGAAACGCTACGCGTTGACAGTCCCTCTTGAGGCGTT
>NZ_AOMO01000090.1 GCF_000338875.1 Vibrio mimicus CAIM 602
TTATAGGTAAAAGTTGAGCCAGTTCTAATTCAAGGAAATTCGAAGTTTGGTCAATGATTTCAGTGAGTTATTCTTGAATTGGTTTAAATGTAAAGTGTTGAAACTTAAGCATAACAAACGCCTCAAGAGGGACTGTCAACGCGCGGCGTTTCCAGTCCCATTGAGCCGTGGTGGTTGCAGTTGTTGTGTTTGAGTTTGGTTGTTATGCGTTGCCAGCCCCTTAGGCGGGCGTTATGTTTATAGGAGGGGTCTGTGAGTGGAGTGAAAATTCCATTTGGTTATGATTCAAATCGAAACCAAGTAACAATTCTGAATTACTTACCTTTTGGAAGACCTGATCCAATATTTTGTGGTGGAAAAGGCTGTGAAGCTGAGCTTGAGTATGTTTCAGCTAGTCAAAGGGTCGGTAAGTCAAAAACAACACAAGTCCCAGCTTATTTCAGGTTGGCGAAATATGAAAACCATGCAGTAACTTGTTCTTTTGCCACAAAAGGAAAGCAAGTGATTGATGCGGCAGGTTCAACTAATGAAGTCCTTACTGCTTTAGCTAATGGTAGCCGAGTTTTTCGTATCCATTTGATGGACGATAAAGACCAAGTGAGAATGAAAGGTAAGGAAAATGATTTTTTAAAAATCATACCCATGACACTGTAAAGCGAACCTATAGAGTACGTGGTAGAAAGTTGCCTTATGTAAATAATCTTAATGGCTTGTTTGACCTTTACGAATATGGACGTAAAAATCCAGCAATGCGTCAGTCAATTTTTGTTATGGTGGATAAAGAGAAATTAAGGTGGGACGAATTCTTTTTTGATGTGAAGCACTATGATGAGTTACACCAAAAGATACTTGCTAGCGGTACTGTCAAAGCAGCAGTTATAGGCCATGTTAATAAGGTTAATTTTAGTAGCTCAACTAGGCCTTTCTCATCGGCAGAGCTTTCTCCAAAGCTTCAAGGCAAAGGTAACAATATTTATCCGATAGCTCGATTAAAGTTTGGCTTAAGTCATCGCTTTATCAATCCTGGTACGAAAGTATTGTGCTTTGGTTCGTTTAAATTAGAGCATGACGTATCTAAACGGATAGTTCCTTCAAATAGGGGGCATGAATTAGTTATGGGGTTAGCAGCACCATATCAGTGGCTTGAAATATAAACATAACAAACGCTTCAAGAGGGACAGCCAACGCGCGGCATTTCTACTATGCGTTGGTTTTTGTGATTGCGGTGTTGTGCGGAAAGTTAGTAGTGGCGTTGGCTGCCCCTTAAGCGGGCGTTATAGGGATGTAAATGTCAGTAGAAATCAAAAGAGTTGATAAACACGATTGCCTTGATTTACTTGGGATCTTCATTGAACTTGAGCAGTATTATTTCGGTGAAAAGGCTGCATCAGAACAGGATTTAGCCAACTATCTTAGTCATCAAGTATTTTCTGAGCACTCAGGCGTAAAAGTGATCGCAGCCTTTGATCACGATAAGATTTTGGGTTTCGCAACTTACACAATAATGTTTCCGGCACCAAAATTATCAGGCCAGATGTACATGAAAGACCTATTTGTATCTTCCTCTGCTCGTGGTAAAGGTGTTGGACTTCAATTGATGAAACACTTGGCTTCTATCGCGATTACTCATAACTGTCAGCGCTTAGATTGGACAGCAGAGAATACGAATCCGACAGCAGGAAAGTTTTACAAATCAATCGGAGCCAGTTTGATTAGAGAAAAAGAGTATTACCGCTTTGAAGGTAATGATTTGAATAAGCTGGCAAAATCCCTATAACAAACGCCTCAAGAGGGACTGCCAACGCGTGGCGTTGCCAGCCCCTTAGGCGGGCGTTAGCTTCTTAAAGACAGAAATCATCAAAATCCAAGCTCAATCGTTCTGAAAACTCAGCTTTTAGCGTTCAAATTGCACAATTTGGCTTTTGAGTTTTTTCTTGATGCTGATTTGGTCGAACGTGTTGAAAGTTCAGTGGTTTCAAAGTCGCTGAAAACCATCAAACCTCGATGCTTCAATGTTGTTGGATGCTCCACACGGAAAGTTTGGTTTCACAAAGGCTGCATCATCGCTGAAAGTGAGCTTCCTTTGTCGCGGACTCTTAACC
>NZ_AOMO01000091.1 GCF_000338875.1 Vibrio mimicus CAIM 602
TAATATTGAATCGAACAACATCCTCACCTAACTTGACATCGTAGTACGTTGGCTTTCTAAATATACCTTTGTCGCTTGTCACATCATCAAATACATCTTTTRGATCAACATTATCTCTTTGTATATATATTGCTCCATTTGCTTGCCATTATTTCTCCTTTTGACACTTAACGCCCGCCTAAGGGGCTGGCAACGCATAACACTAAACTCAAACACAACAGCCGAAACCACCACGGCTCAATGGGACTGGAAACGCCACGCGTTGACAGTCCCTCTTGAGGCGTTTGTTATGTGCTTATTGTGCTTGATACTCGATTCTGCTAGTTGCCAAACGCTCTTTACCTGCGACTGGGTCATTCAAAATATTCTCAACCCACTCTAACTGTTGATTATCAATAGTAATGATTCGGTACACCGCAGTTGAATCATTTTCCCACTGAGTAGGATTCATCAGGTTGTGATCCTTACACCTTTTTAATACATCAAGCAAAGCCATACCATGTGGGTAAATTGCATTAATTTTTAGAAAATCATCTCCTGCTTCATGGATATCGCGCGCCATAGTAGTAAACGCAATATGAGAAGCCACCTCTGCTGGACGATAACCACTGGCCAATTCAGCTTTAGCGACAGCAATACCATATGGAAGGATGTCATATCCCATGACTGTTAGATTATGAAAAACGACATCCAAGTCTGTCTTCTTTTTCTTAAAACAGTTGAACATAAACTCTCCTTGCACATAACGCCCGCCTAAGGGGCTGGCAACGCATTAACACTAAACCCCAACACAACAGTCGTAACCACTTCGGCTCATTGGGACTGGAAACGCCGCGCGTTGACAGTCCCTCTTGAGGCGTTTGTTATGTGCCCGTACTCATTGTGTACTCTAAATGGCCTGTATGTTCATCAACTTGCTCACTAATCACATTAAAACCTTGAGACAGATAAAACTGGTAACTCGCCTGATTTTCTTTGTACACAGAAAGAGTAAGCATAACTCTTTGCGATTTTGCATGGTTCAGCAATTGCTTACCAATACCTTTACCTTGTAAAGCAGGCTCTACAAATATCGCTGCCAGATTACTTTCATACAATGCGTAAAAACCAACAACTTTAGAATCTATTTCATAAACGCATATCTCTGAAGCTGGAAGGTAAATATTGCGCATATTATCAACTTGGGATTTCCAAAATTCAGCTGAGACAAAATCGTGAGCTTTCATCGAAGCAGTCAACCAGATTTCAAGAATCGAATCTAAGTCATTATCGTTGTATTTTCTTATCATTTTTCACTCTACGATAGCTAAATTTATTGGGGCAACATAACGCCCAATTAAGGTGTGAAGCACGCGACCACGACACTCAATTTGACCACTGTAAACACTGAACTTAACCCAAACCCAAAATGCCAAGCGTGCTGAATCACTCTTAAATTGTTTGTTATGTGACAATTCTATTTATTAAGCCAATTTCGCCTATCGTACTCAGCTCCGTTTTTCATACAGAAATCACCTTCCAAATAGAATTGCTCTTTTCCATTTACCATTCTTTTAACTAGTTCATTTCCCGCTCTCTCTAAAGGGTCATTATCCTTTAGCCACATTTCATAGCCGTGAATAGACGGTCCACCAGCATTTATAGTGAACTGCACACCATATAAATTGAAAGATACATATGTTTCAGGAGTCGGTGTAATGATAATATCATGCCCAAACCCTACTTGAACCCATTCACCTGATTCTGGGTGCCTCATCAATGTATCCATTGGAAACAAAACTTGGCGGTGAAATGGCCATTCCTTTACTCCCTTACCATAACGAGCATAGTTTCTGATTAAATCAAAACTTGGCTCATCAATTATGAGGTCCTGATCCCCAGCATAAGAAAAGCGTAAAGCTAAAGCTTCCAAAGCGAACATGGCTAGAAACCGAGACATTTCTTGCTGAGGTGGATCTATGTCAACTGGAAAAATAAAAGGTGGAAACTCTCCTGTTGCCTGCATATCTTTTAGGTATCCATCAACAATTGCTTGCTCTGACGCTTTTTCAGCTCTTATTTGAAGCTTTTCGTTTTTATCTAGCTTCATATTGACCTGTATTTCCGTTCCAGCTATATAGCCTAATACACTTGGCATTTTCCCTTTTTTATTAGGTACTTGATACCAACCCCTGACATTTCTCATAGAAGGGTGCGACATTACTGGCCTCTCAACCTTTCTAGCAAAATAGTTATTGCATTTGTCACAAACCAACCCTTTGGGTAGTACTAGCTTTTTGCTGCCAAAAGACTCTGGAATAAGGTGCTCTACACCCTTGGTTTCATGACTAGATTCTTTACAAAATAAACAACGCACAATTACCCCTTGTTACATAACGCTGCGTTAAGGGGTGAGTGCCGCATAAACCAAGTTTACGCAGACCATTTTCACCACAAAAATCACCGCATACCAAAAATGCCACGCGGCATGAATCCCTCTTAAACGCTTTGTTAGCTGAATTTCTCCATGACAAAATTGCACAGTTTTTGACCGCGAACTTCTATTGTTTGTTCTTGTATAACCTTGAACCCAAATCTCTCATAAAACGGGCGAGCTGTAATACTCACCTCTGAGTAAAACCTAGTAATTCCTTGTGATTCACCCATTCTGAGTAGATGTTCCATTAACTGTCGACCGACTCCTTGAGCTTGATGTTCATGGTGACAAAAGAAATGATCAATCAATCCATTTTCTTGAAGATCGCTATAACCAACAATTTTTCCACCAATTTCAGCAACAACAGGTGATAGCGAGTTCATTTTTCGTTGCCAAATCTCTGAAGAAAAATCATCTGGAGCCCATGCTTCAACTTGGGCTTGCGAATAATCACGTAAGTTCACATTACGAACAGTATGATAAAAAATAGCCCATAAATCATGCGCATCTGACTCTTGATACTTTCTAACTTCGATCATGCTGATATTTACCACCATTCAGCTAACGCCCGCCTAAGGGGCTGGCAACGCATTACCACTAAACTTAAACACAACAACTGCAACCACCGCGGCTCAATGGGACTGGAAACGCCACGCGTTGGCAGTCCCTCTTGAGGCGTTTGTTAGCCGTTACTCTTTAGGCTAAGCGACATTACCTTAAACAATGCTACTATTCGGCATCCGATTCGAATAAAAACATGAGTAATTTTGATGTCCGCCGAAAATTTACAAGTCAAAGATGTAATGCTCGCTTTTCAAGTGATCCCAAGACTAAAACAAGGCAATAACTTTGAAGTCGTAGACAAAGCTATCGCTGTCGTTAAAGCCTCAGGAGTCCCCTTTCAGGTTAGTGCTATGGAAACCACCATGAAAGGGGAACTCGATCATCTCTTGCAGATAATCAAAGATGCACAGCAAGCTTGCTATGATGCGG
>NZ_AOMO01000092.1 GCF_000338875.1 Vibrio mimicus CAIM 602
TCACACAAACACACGTCCAGAAGCCMAAAGCATGTGAAGTTGGCTGCCAAAACTCAAAACGATCAAGGTTAAGTTGACCACAGTTAAGAGTCCGCGACAAAGAAAGCCAGATCACAGCGATGATGCAGCCTTTTGTGAAACCAAACTTTGAGTGTTGAACATCCAACAGCGTTGAAGCATCTAGGCTTGCTAGTTTTCAGCGACTTTGAAAACACTGAATTTTCAACACGTTCGACCAAATCAGCATCAAGAAAACTCAAAAGCCAAATTGTGAAATTTGAACGCTAAAAGCGGATTTTTCAGAGCGATTGAGCTTGGATTTTGATGATTCTAGCCTTTAAGAAGCTAACGCCCGCCTAAGGGGCTGGCAACGCATACAACCAAACTCAAACGCAACAACCGAAACCACTGCGGTTCATTGGGACTGGAAACGCCGCGCGTTGACAGTCCCTCTTGAGGCGTTTGTTATAAGCGAGTTTTAAGAGATTTACTTTCCTTTTGCCTGCGCATATGGATTTGGCTTCTCTGACCCTAATAATGATTTTTTTGGTTTAAATTGAATATCTCGAACTGGCTCAATGTCAGTATCCCAAAGATTAAAGTCATTAAAAAAAATTGCTGTTTGAGCCACTACGTTTAATTTTTTGAGAACGACCTCGCTCATAATCATCAAATTCAGAAGAATCTTCCGGATAAGGGTTTACATAATCAGAATATAGGCTCGTATTAAAGCCCTCTTCATACGCCTTACTGGCCACATTTTTCTCCTTTTCCACTTAGCTTATAACGCCGCATTAAGTGGTGAGCAACGCAGACCACTGAACTTAAAGTATTGTACCGTAAACACTAAATTCAAAGTAAACCAAAAATGCCGAGCGTTGGGAATCCGTCTTAAATGCTTTGTTAGGCAAATTTTATAGGTATGCACCGACTACTGACATGCAGTGCTGAACTGTGCTTTCTTTTTCACCGACTGGCGCAACATAATGAATTGCCGATTCAGCGTCCCCCCTACCTGATAACTTGCTAATTACCCACGCAGCCAAGTACTTTGATGACAAACAACCACCCGCTGTCGCAAGATTACCTTTAGCATAAAAGGGTTGATCTAAAACAGTAACTCCTGATTCGACAACCCAAGGTTTCGTTGTTAAATCGGTACAAGCTGGTATTTGATACAGTAAACCAAGTACTGACATGAGCAACGTACCTGAACATTGTCCACCAATTAACTGAGTGTCAGGGTTTAGCGTTAGCCTCGAAAGTATATCTCTGTCTTGAGCGACAGCACGTGTTAGCACACCGCTGCCAAATAATACGACGTCGGCACTATTAGCAAACTCTAGAGGTTGTTGGGATTGGATTGTAACTCCGTTCATTGAAGTGACGTATTTAGATGGACTTGTTATTTGCACATTCCAACCAGCGTCTTTCATGCGGTTCAAAATACCCGCTGCTATAAATGAATCCAGTTCATTAAATCCGTCAAAAGTTAGTACAGCAATGTCCATATTTACTCCTATTTGCCTAACGCCCGCTTAAGGGGCAGCCAACGCTACTACCAATTTTCCGCATAACACCGTAATCACAAAAACCAACGCATAATAAAAATGCCGCGCGTTGGCTGTCCCTCTTGAAGCGTTTGTTATAAGCGTCTAATTTGAAATAAAAACTTTAAGAGTGTTTCCACTATTTAACTTAAAGTCCTTTGTGCCATTGAAGTTAACTGGAATTTTGCTAGTAAACTCAAGTTGCTTAACCTCATCGTTAAAGCACTCTTTTAAATCATAACTATCAAATTTGGAGTCATCGATATAAAACTCTTTCAACAAAATGCTTTTTTTAGCCGTATCAACCGTAATTTCATGTCCATAGTAAAAGACTTTTCCACCGATAGATGTTTTTTTGAAGTCTTTGTTGATATGCATTCTTTAATAAAGTAAGGCTTCCTATCAACTCTATTTATCTGATTAAAGTCTCCCACAAATTGATGACTTTTCATTAATTCATGACCGCTAGGATTTGTAAGTGTAAGCTCTACTATATAGTTATTAGCTACTGCAATTGAAAAAGGAGCTAAACTTAGGGCTGCTGTATATGTCAATAACTTAGAAAGGTACACAAAATTTCCTTATAACAAGATTTTTTACTATTAAACAAAAAGCATACCATGTGCCAATAATTCGCAAAAGCTTATAACGCCCGCCTAAGGGGCTGACAACGCACTACCACTAAACTCAATCACAACAACCGTAACCACCGCGGCTCATTGGGGCTGGAAACGCCACGCGTTGACAGTCCCTCTTGAGGCGTTTGTTAGCTTCGTAGCCTATTGTTTCAAAATGACTTTTAACCACTTTTGCTTGAAATGCATTTTACGCAAAAGCATCACACAAACACACGTTCAGAGCCAAAAGCTGTGAAGTTGACGGCCAAAACTCAAAACGCTCAAGGCTAAGTTGGCCACGGTTAAGAGTCCGCGACAAAGAAATGCACACTTTCAGCGATGATGCAGCCTTGTGAAATCAACTTTCCGTGTGGAGCATCCAACAACATTGAAGCATCGAAGCTTGATGG
>NZ_AOMO01000093.1 GCF_000338875.1 Vibrio mimicus CAIM 602
TGAGCAACAATCACATAACAAACGCCTTAAGAGGGACTGTCAACGCGTGGCGTTTCCAGTGCCATTGAGGCGCGGTGGTTACGGTTGTTGCGTTTGAGTTTAGTGGTAGTGCGTTGCCAGCCCCTTAGGCGGGCGTTAGGCATAGTCCGGGGGAGTTGAAATTGATAGGTTGAATAAAAATGATATTTACTAGAGGTAGCAAAGCAGCAATATGGATGGGAGCTATTTGTCTTCTGCATTTAGTTTTTATGCTGGTTTTTAGGGTGTCTGTATACGCTGAAATGTATATAGCGCCGGATGCCCCATACGGTGTATCTGACATAATAGAACTCTTTCTCTACATGATATTTTTGCTGCTCTTAAGTGTGTCCATATTCTTGTGTATCTTTTTACTTATCAGAGGCAGTTCGCAAAGTAAAAAGTCTGGATTCTTACTTTTTCTATTTTGTATAACCTTGTATCAAGTTCAAGGACCATTACATCAATATGCAGCTAAGTTAGGTAGTTAAAATATGCCTAACAAACGCCTCAAGAGGGACTGCCAACGCGTGGCGTTTCCAGTCCCAATGAGCTGCGGTGGTTACAGCTGTTGTGTTTGAGTTTAGTGGTAATGCGTTGTCAGCCCCTTAGGCGGGCGTTAGGCAATTTTATTGAGGCAGCATATGGAAGTGACATGTCATTGTAGAAATATCCACTTAAAACTGGCTCAGCTGCCAAAAGAAGTGGGTGAATGTAATTGTTCGATCTGCCGACGTTATGCAGCAATGTGGGCTTATTACACTCCCGAGCAAGTTTCAGTAACGTATACCAAAGAAAACTCGAAGTTTTACTGTTGGGGAGACAAAGACGTTGAATTCCATCGATGTAACATATGTGGTTGCGTGACGCACTACATAACAACGCCTAAATGTGATTCAAGAATATTCGCGGTGAATATGCGGATGGCAGAAAATGAAGTTCTTTCTGCCATTCCAGTTAGAAAAATCAATGGCGCAGCGTATTAAAATTGCCCAACAAACGCCTCAAGAGGGACTGTCAACGCGCGGCGTTTCCAGTCCCATTGAGCCGCGGTGGTTACGGTTTGTTGTATTTGAGTTTAGTGGTTATGCGTTGCCAGCCCCTTAGGCGGGCGTTATGCTTAATCCATAAAAATCAGCAGGTTGTGGTTGTCGATTCCTTTAGCATTTCGTTTAGGTTTTGTCGGCAATTCAATATTGTTTGTCGCTGCCTAACGAAGCGGCAATGTATCTGGCGCTGTAACTTCTGAGTGATTGCCTCATTGGGTTGTTG
>NZ_AOMO01000094.1 GCF_000338875.1 Vibrio mimicus CAIM 602
TGCGATTATTTCATTTAACTTTAGCTTGGTTGTTATCGGGTGTATCACTTAATGCAATTGCCCAGTCTAAGGTTGTAAACGAAGTCGAGAGTGAAGCACCCAGTCAAATATCTATTTGGGCGCAACACGTACATGACGCCATTCAAAACAACTTGGTGCTTGAAGATAATTTCAAAGGGCAACAAGTTAGATATCAAGTAAGTATCGATATATTGGGTAATGTTACTAAAACTAAAATATTGAGCAGTACAGGGAATGCTCAGTTAGAAAAGAGTGTTAAAGTGGCGATTTTGTTGGCGGCTCCTTTTGACTTGTCATTTATAGGTGAAGATGAATTTGTTCAAATCCAAACGTTCAACATCACGATTGCCCCTGAATAATTCACATAACAAAGCATTTAAGAGGGATTCACAACGCTGGCAGTTTTGGTTTGAATCAGCTTTAGTGTTTACGGCACAATGGTTTAGTTTGGGTGGAATGCGTTGTTCACCCCTTAATGCGGCGTTAGGGCTTTCAGAAAAAATAAGCATTGGAGTTTATGAAATGGATTTTATGGTTCAGTACGATACTAGCGTTTTAGTTATTGGTTTTTCAGGTTTTCTATTTTTTATTCAATTACTAGTCGCAGACTTCATTAGTATCAAAGAGGGGCATGTCCCTGGAACTCTGGTCGAACAAAATCACGATAATTTTCTATTTCGAGCTAGTCGAGCGTTTGCCAATAGTAACGAGACTGTCGGCATCCTGGTTTTGTTTATTCTGTTTGCATTTATGTCCTCAGCCAATCCTACTTGGGTAAATAACAGCGCCATTGTGTATTTAGTCGGCCGTATTGGTCATATGGCATTTTATTATTTCAACTTAAAACTACTGCGAAGTGTTTCGTTTGTAGTTAGTGTTTTAGGTCTACTAGGAATTTTTGTTGCAGGGCTAATGTACTGGTTGTGAGTTTCGCCCTAACAAACGCCTCAAGAGGGACTGTCAACGCGCGGCGTTTCCAGTCTCATTGAGCTGTGGTGGTTATGATTGGTGTGTTTGGGTTTAGTGTTAATGCGTTGCCTGCCCCTTAGGCGGGCGTTATAAATACGGAGAATATGACGTGACAGAAATTGAACAAGAAGAATTAGAGCGTAGAGCGTCAATTATTTTGGAGTTTGGTGGTGTTCAGCCGATGCACAATCCGTTTTATACATTTTCAGTTCGATATTCAGCTGAGCGGGCAATTGTTGCGTTTATGCAGTATGACTACTTGCTTACTCAAACAGATGATGCATCAACACTAATTAGTGAAGTG
>NZ_AOMO01000095.1 GCF_000338875.1 Vibrio mimicus CAIM 602
GTCAACGCGTGACATTTCCAGTCCCATTTCGAGCCGCACTGGTTTAAGGTTGTTGTGTTTGAGTTTAGTGGTAGTGCGTTGCCAGCCCCTTAGGCGGGCGTTATAAGCTTATGGAAAAAATATGGAAAAGGTAATTTACGGATTTCTCAGTCAGGGCTCTGTTGAGTTAGTAGAAAGGCAATCAAAGCTGTACGTTCGTTATGATGCAGGTGCTCATCAAGTGGTATGGCGTGAAGATGAAATTACACAAGAAGAAGCTCAGGCTATTATGCAGGATGAATCGGCAATTTCTAGTGTTCTCATCAATGTTCAGTTGCGCCTTAAAAAACAAGGTATCACATACCCAATATCAAATTGGTGCCCATTGTCTGCACGCTTATAACAAACGCCTCAAGAGGGACTGTCAACGCGCGGCGTTTCCAGTTCCAATGAGCCGCGGTGGTTACGGTTGTTGTGTTTGAGTTTTGTGTAATGCGTTGTCAGCCCCTTAGGCGGGCGTTATAACGCAGTAGAGTTCATCACACATATTAAGGAATGATATGGAAGAATATTGGAATCCAATGGTGCCTGAATTGTCGGTGTCAGACTTCGCTAACTCACTGAATTTCTACTGTGAAATGTTAGGGTTCAAGGTCAGAAGCCAAAGGAAATCACCAGATTTTGTCTATCTTGAACTTGAGCAAGTGCAAATCATGCTAGAGCAAATTCACGACAATGCTTGGGTTACTGGCTCTTTAGAAACTCCGCTTGGTCGTGGTGTGAATTTCCAAATTGAATTGTCAGATATTGCGCCAGTTTACGACCGCTTGGAATCAGCAGGTGTGTCATTATTCAAAGAGCAAAAAGACACATGGTATGACGTTGGCGATAGTTTATCAGGTCAGCGTGAGTTTTTAGTACAAGACCCAGATGGCTACCTTTTAAGGTTTTCACAGTATCTTGGTGAAAAATCAAAGTCATAAAACAGCGTTATAACAAACAATTTAAGAGGGATTCCCAACGCTTGGCATTTTTGCTTCTACTTCAATTTTAGTGGTTACGGTACAATGCTTTAGGTTGGGTGGTAGCGTTGCTCACCCCTTAATTGGGCGTTATGGCTTCTTCCCTAAGCCATACTGGTTGGATGAACAGTATTTGTTGTTTGTGTTCTATTCGTTGTGTAAAGTGTTGTTTTTACTTTAATCAAAGAGGGCATAATGAATGCGTGAATCCTTACGCCGTAAAGTGTTAGATGTTTGTGCTAAGAAAATCGCACAAAAGGGTGAGAATGTTGGTGTTTCATTTTATGCATTTTTCGCTAATAAAAATGACGATCCAGAGTTGTTAATGGAAGCAGCTACTTGGTGGATTCAAACTCACCAGCTAGATCACTTCGAAAAAGCCAACAAAATCATAGAAATGATTAAATCAGGCAAGTAAAGAACACCTTAAGTCCAAGCCATAACAAGGCGTTTAAGCGGGATTCATGCCGCGTGGCATTTTGGGTTTGCAGTGAGTTTTGGTGGTGAAAGTGGTCTGCAGAAGCTTGGTTTAGGCGTCATTCACCCCTTAACGCAGCGTTATGTGTTTTGTATTTACGAGGATAGGATCGTGGAAAACGATGATGATGAAGATTATGGTGACATTGAGTCGAGAACTGGAAGGAAGATAGCAGAAAGAATTCTGGGGATTCTCGCTTCAATAGGGAAGGTTCACTTCCCTGAGAAAAATTCCATTTGGATGAGAGAAAATGGAATCGAACGATACCTTACGAAAGCTGAAGGTAACTTCATTAGCTCTGAAAACCCAGCAGAGAAAGATCGAGTAAATTTTTCCTGGCGAGCTGAAGCGTTGGCATCTCTGATTTGGAGTCTAAATGGCCTTTCTGAAATGCCACCGTTGAATGAGCAATTTGATCCATATAATAATGAATTGGTTCTTAAAGCACTTCGAGAACCCGAGAAGTTTCTCAATGAACAAAAACGCAGGCCAGAGTCAGAGTTGGATGATATGGAATCATTCTTGTACCATCAACATTGGCGCGTGAGAGATAGGCTGCTCGGATTTAACATGGCTCAACCCAGCAAGATGATCCAGATATTTCTGAGATTAATCCTAGTATTGTCTCCGAAAGACGGTATGGGATGAGTTGGGTTGTAGGGTATGGGGATACTTGGGATGAAGTTCCAACTGACACATAACAAACGCCTCAAGAGGGACTGTCAAC
>NZ_AOMO01000096.1 GCF_000338875.1 Vibrio mimicus CAIM 602
TTAAATGTTTCTTGGTAATTATTTGCCTGAACGGATGGCTTGGCAAATTTACATAACAAACGCCTCAAGAGGGACTGTCAACGCGTGGGGTTTCCAGTCCCATTGAGCCGCGGTGGTTACGGTTGTTGTGTTTGAGTTTGGTTGTTATGCGTTGCCTGTCCCTTAGGCGGGCGTTATGCTTAATCCATTAAAATCAAGTGGTTGTGGTTTTCGATTTCTTTGGAATTTTGTTCATGTTTTGTCGGCAATTCAATATTGTTTGTCGCTGCCTAACGAAGCGGCAATGTATCTGGCGCTGTAAATTCAGAGTTATTGCCTCATTGGAATATTGAGCCTGCGCGAGGTGAGTTTGGCTCTCTCAAGTCGCTTTGAACAGTTTGGTGCCTTTACTTACAGGCTGAAAGTTAGTCGGCAATTGAGCATTGTTTTTCGCTGCCTAATGAAACAGCAATGTGTTTATCGCTGTACCTTTCAGCGTTATTGCCTCATTGAGTTGTAGCACCAACATGTTGTAAGTGGGTTGGTCGGAGAGGGTTTCCAGATTGGCTGATGTGTAGGATGAAATCCTGTTTTGGTCAGTTCATAGGTAAAATTTGAGTCGGTTCTAATTCGAGGAACTCTGTGGTTTGGTCAATGATTTCAGTGAGTTATTCTTGAGTTGGTTCAAAGGTAAAGTGTTGAAGCTTAAGCATAACAAACGCCTCAAGAGGGACTGTCAACGCGTGGCGTTTCCAGTCCCATTGAGCCGAAGTGGTTACGGTTGTTGTGTTTGAGTTTAGTGGTAATGCGTTGTCAGCCCCTTAGGCGGGCGTTAGCTTTTAGGAGGTAGCATTGAAGTTTTCTACGTGGAAATTATGGGATAACCGTAATGAACATCAACTGACTCAATATCCCGGAATTTATGCAATATCAATAAGTGATGCACATTTAGAGGGAGAGAGTTTTGATATTTCAGATGATGTTGTTTATTTCGGCATGAGTAACTCTGTGCAAGGAATTAAAGGACGCTTGGAACAATTTAATAATTCCTTAAGAGACAAGCGAGGTGGCAAGCATGGAGGTTGTGAGCGAGTACGATATGATTTTCCAGATGGTGAACAATTAGCTAAGAGGTTGTTTGTCTCTGTATTGCCTTTTCTTTGTAACACGAAAGAACCGTCATCGAATGACCTCAAACGAATGGGTGAAGTGGTTAAAGCGGAATACGATGCTTTTGCTTGGTATTTCGAGGCGTATGGTCACTTACCCAAGTACAATGACAAGAGATTGAGGCCACCGAAACAAAAAAGCTAACAAGCTGCTCAAGAGGGATTCGCAACGCGTGGCATTTTTACAATACGTTGAATTTAGTGATTAAGGTGGTTTGCGTCGGCATCACTATTGCGTTGCTCACCCCTTAGCAGAGCGTTATGAGGCTATAGGAAAACGAAGATGAATCACGATGAGTTCAACCAATTTTGTCGTTCCTTTCCTGCTACTACATACGTAGTGCAATGGGGTGGCTCTCATGTTTGGAAAGTGGCTGGAAAAGTGTTTTCTATTGGTAGTATCGGCAAGGAGCAGCAACCTGTTTTTACTTTCAAAACATCGAATTTGAACTTTGAGTATCTGAGTGAGCAC
>NZ_AOMO01000097.1 GCF_000338875.1 Vibrio mimicus CAIM 602
GCATGAATCCTCTTAAACGCCTTGTTATGCTTAAGCTTAATGGTTACGTTTACTAAAACAAGATTAACTCGACTTTGATTTACAAACAAAAACCAAAACGTAGAAAACTGAAATGAATCATAGTTTTGATAATCAGGCTTCGGATTTTGGCAAATCTGGTTTGGAGTTTAAAAACCAAAAATGGATTTCTGATTGAGCCAGCCACCCTAACCTCGCACTAGCCCAAAAATTCATTGAGGCAATTCTCTGAATTTCTAGCTCCAAAGAATAAGTGTCCGAAAAACAGCGCTCAAAAAAGCCAACTTGCCGACAAACACCGAACTGAAAAGCCCAAGGAATAAAGAAAAACCATAAACCACTGATTTTACTTGATTAAGCATAACGCCCGCTTAAGGGGCAGACAACGCTACGAGTAACTTTCCGCATAACATCGTAATCACGAAAAACAACGCACAGTAAAAATGCCACGCGTTGGCTGTCCCTCTTGAAGCGTTTGTTATGGTTCAATTTCAAGTGGTGGTAAATCAACATTATTAATTAGATTTCTAAGCGCTAAAAACTGTTTTGTCCTAGCTGTACCCACATAATCTCGTTTACGATACAGACGCCCATTACCCAAATGCATAACGATATTTTCGTCGTAATTATGGGCATGAGGAGAAGAGGGAAATGGGTCGACATCGTTTTTATGAACAACCCAGACCTCACCATTGACTCGGTATTTTTTCTTTTCGAGACTGTTTTGAAATTCTAAAGGTAGCAATGGCTCATCAGATACAACCTTTTGAATGATAAAAGGCTGCTTAGATATAAACTCTTCACTTAGGGCGTCAATTACAGAATTCGGGCAATCATAGTCAACATCCTTATCGCCAAGTTCGTAGATTATTTCAGCAGCACTGACAACACGGCACAACTTATTTTCTATTACCTCAACTAGCGGAATCAGCCTACCCAAACTCACTATTTGTTCGATATTCATACAAAGCTCCCTGTATTGAACCATAACGCCCGCCTAAGGGGCTGACAACGCATAACACTAAACTCAAACACAACAACCTTAACCACTTCGGCTCAATGGGACTGGAAACGCCACGCGTTGACAGTCCCTCTTGAGGCGCTTGTTATGCTTATAGTTTCACCGCACTTTCAACAAAACCTTTATCTGTACGATCTTGGATATCTTGTGCTGCCTCAACAAGACTCTGTTCGAGCAAGGGGATATATTTATAATTTAGCTCATACACAGACTGTATTGCTGTATCTCCTATTAGTGAAATAACAAATCCTGTATTTAAACCCCACAACTTTTCGGTTCCCACCAAATCTCTTAATATAACTTTTGAAATAAAATTACTTGTCGACGGATAGTTTCTTGCTTCTATATAACTACCATATTTCACTGAAAGTTGGTTGACTAAAGAATCATAAAAGTATCTTTTCTCTTCAATGGGCAGCTGCATTACCATAAAAATAACATTGATTTTGTATAGCTTCTGAGTGTTCTGTGTAAAAAACAATGTAACTTTTATATTTTTACCGGAAAAAACATCATTATATGTGTATATTCTAGCATTCTCGTTACTATTTACATGCTTATCATTGTACTTACTAAGTATTGATATCTGTCCAGGATTCAATGGTATTTTCCTTTTTTCTGCTTTCTTCTTCATAGCTAATATGTTCATCCCGAATTTCCAAGAATCAAAAGTCTCGATATCACTAATTCCATAGTCAAAGTCATTAGAGCAAGGGAAATCTTGGAATACGTCACTACTTCCCTTTTTACATTTGTATATTTGAGATGCTGTCACATTGCTATTCTGAAACAGAAGAAAAACTAATAGTAGATATCTATAACGCATATTCATCCTTAATAAGCATAACGCCCGCCTAAGGGGCTGGCAACGCATTACACTAAACTCAAACACCACAACCGAAACCACCCTCGGACTCAATGGACTGGAAACGCCCACGCGTTGACAGTCCCTCTTGAGCGTTTGTTATG
>NZ_AOMO01000098.1 GCF_000338875.1 Vibrio mimicus CAIM 602
AGTTAATCTTGGTTCTGGTCAAACGTAACCCTTTGAAGCTTAAGCATAACAAGGCGTTCAAGAGGGATTCATGCCGCGTGGCATTTTTGGTATGCGGTTGGTTTTGGTGGTGAAAGTGGTCTGCGGAAGGTTAGTTTAGGCGGCATTCACCCCTTAACGCAGCGTTATACGCTTCAGAGAAACTATGGATAAAGTAGAATTTGTTAAAGTCATCAAAGAAGTTGTTGAGTCTTCTTCGGTAGAAAATATTATTGAAAATTTATTTGATCCACCCGGTAGATCTCCCGATAAGCGTTTACTCGAACAATCTAAGTGGTTTAAGTCATTGCCCTCAGGTGATCAGGCGTTGGTTCAGAGCCTTATTGAGGATGCGGTGCGCGAATCGGTTTTCGGTATGTTTTGTGTGCTTGATGGTGTTAGGTCAATAGCTAGCGACAATAGTTCGATGAATATTCAATTGGTCATCGGAGACTCGCTGATAAATGACATTGAATCAGAGTACTTGCATGACATCTACCAAAACGTATAACAAACGCCTCAAGAGGGACTGTCAACGCGTGGCGTTTCCAGTCCCATTGAGCCGCGGCGGTTGCAGTTGTTGTGTTTGGGTTTAGTGGTAATGCGTTGCCAGCCCCTTAGGCGGGCGTTATGCGACAAGGCAAAACTTTTAGGTTTCTTCTAATTTAATCTCTTCGGCAATCCGTTTTTCGGTGTCGGCAAATCAGCATTGTTGGCTCAAATTCTTGAATCACTTCAACCGTAAAACATGCCAAAGTTCGGGGAATTGCCTCATTGAAAATCGAATTTGGGCGCGGGATGTTTTTCGGGCGCAAAGTGTGGAAAGGGCAAGTTTACGGAAAGTCGGTATTCGCTGAATCTTTGGCTCGTTAAGTTTCGGGAAAGTAAAAGCCTATTCTTCCCTGTAAATCAGCGTTCCGCGTTTGTGTCGGCCTTTTTATGAAATGTTGAATTCGTTGGTTCTTGAATCACAAAAAGTTATCTGCGTGTTTGTGCTTTTTCGTGTTTAAGGTAATGTTTTCGTTAGCCAATTTAGCATTGCCGAAAAATAGCATAACAAACAATTCAAGCAGATTCGCAACGCGTGGCAGTTTTGGTTTGCAGTGAGTTTTGTGTTTAAGGCGAAATGCGGTAGCTTTTATATTGCGTTGCTCACTACTTAATTGGGCGTTATAACTCACTGAAGTTTGGAGAAATTAATTGGAATTAGATGTACTAGAAAAGCAATTAGAGACTGCTAAAGAGGGCTTCGATTCATACGAGTCGGCATATAGTGATTTAGAAGATTTTTACAACAACAGAGATCGCATCGAAAAGACACTAGCACTAGATATTTCCGATGAGAATAGACAATTTCTGGCTTGCACGTTGCAGGTTATGACGCAAGTTGAAGAGCGTTTAACGTCTATTTATCAAGAGATTGAAAATAATCAAAACGATTTAACGGAGCAATACGCTAAAGCTAAATATTCATTAGTGTTAGGCGACTTTGTTGACTACGTTGACTTTAATGGCAAGCAATGTGCTTTACGAGTAGAGCAAATTTACTATACAGGTGATAAATCTCTCAATATTGGTGGTACTAAACTCGTTAAATCAGGGAAAGTTGGGAAAATGCATGGCTTCTTCTCTACTAAAACAAGTCATTGGAAAAAACGAACAGAGTTATAACAAAGCATTTAAGAGTGATTCGCAACGCTTGGCAGTTTCGCTTCGCTCAAGTATAGCCAAGCGCTGCTCACACCTTAATGCGGCGTTATAAATACGGAGAATATGACGTGACAGAAATTGAACAAGAAGAATTAGAGCGTAGAGCGTCAATTTATTTTGGAGTTTGGTGGTGTTCAGCCGATGTCACAATCCGTTTTTATACATTTTCAGTTCGATATTCAGCTGAGCGGCAATTGTTGCGTTTATGCAGTATGACTACTG
>NZ_AOMO01000099.1 GCF_000338875.1 Vibrio mimicus CAIM 602
TTGTGCCGCATCGACACCCGTCATAAGAATTAAAAACTCATCACCGCCATAACGAAAGCAAAGCTCTAAGTTGGATTTCCATTTCCTCAGAGCCTGACTGATTTTCCGCAGTACAGTATCCCCCTGAAGATGGCCGTAGCAGTCGTTATATTCTTTAAAACAATCAATATCGATCATCAATAATGCGGCGCTGACTTTATCGAGCCTTGCAATTTCAAGGGCTTGTGGAAGTAGAGAGTCCATCGCATAGCGGTTGTACACTTGGGTCAGGTGATCCATATGCGTCAAGTGTTCCAATTCCAACTGATGTTGAGCGAGCTTTTCGACGGTGTGTTTGTAATCGGAAATATTACGCACAGTCCATAGCACCATGTCAGTACCGGGGAGGGGAATCACCAGCGCTGAAAAGTGCTGTCGATCCGTTGGGCCGGGAACACTATCGAAGCAAGGTAGCTGGCTAGGGTCAATTTCATATTCCAACTCTTTGGCCCGATTCTGTTCAATCGTTTCAGCGATAACCTCAGTAAACCAAGCTGCTTGAGCGGCTGGCAGAACGTCATATTGATTCAAACCCACCAGATAAGAAGGGTTATGGTGACGTTCACTGTCGGTTCCTCCCCATGCCTCTATGTACACACCTTGTTTATTGATGAGAAAAGTCGGCTCAGGCAGTGATTGGAAAATAAACTGCAAAATTTCAGGCTTGGCAATAATCGTCGAGGAAAAAATGGAAGCCACCGACCTTATTCCTATTGGCTAATGGGTTATTACTTTATTTATAGATGATCTTGATAAGAACGAATACTTACTCGCTATCATATTTATCAATTGAACCTAATATTCATATAAAAGAATGAAATGTTCGAATTTGTCTAGCGCAGCCACAAAATGAGACAGGATAAATTGTTCATTTTGAACAACACTTAGTTTAGTCAGCTTGATTTGACGTTAAGGAGATTAGAATGGACTCACTCAAAGTTAGCGATTACATGACTACACAAGCAATTACTTTTAGCCCTGAAATGTCACTCAGTGCGGCTTTAGAAAAAGTGGTGCGCTCAGACAATATGGGCGGCCCTGTCATTGATACCCAGCGTCACGTGGTGGGGTTTTTATCGGAGCAGGATCTGTTGGATAAGTTGGTGCATACCAGTTACCACTGTCAGGACACCCACATAGTGAGTGATTGCATGCACAAAGAGGTGCTGTCTGTCTCTCCAGATACCTCAATTATCGAGTTGGCCGCCATGATGAAAGTCGGCAAACCTAAAATGTATCCGGTGGTTGATGAAGGCCGACTGGTTGGGATTATCACCCGACGCGATGTGCTGCGTGCATTGAGTAAAACACTGAATAGTTGTTTCCAACATCCGGTTTAAGATGCAGTTAATTTAAGGAGCAGTTAAGGAATAGAGCGAACCGCAAACTTTTTTCTGGTGAATTACTTAATCAGCTTGACCTTGAAGCTGACTCCAAGGTGTAAGCTGACAGCAGACCATAAAAAGGAGATGAAATATGTGTACTAAACACCATGCGTGTCGTTCAAAATCGTTAACTCAACCAACGCCAACGCATCACACTAGCTGTTCGGGAAGCCCGAAAATCGTGGCAATTCGTGCTGCGGGAGTAGCCTCTGCGTGTGATGGTGATGGCTGTTGCAGCACTGCGGATGGCGGCGGTGGCTCAACATTGGAAGATGAGCCCGAGCGACATCGAAGCGAAGAGTCAGCATCGCGTTATCAGCAGAGTTGGTATATAGCCGGGATGGATTGTCCCTCCTGCGCACAAAAAATTGAAAAAGCAGTCAAGCAGCTGAGTGATGTTGCTCAGGTACAAGTAACCTTCGCCACACAGAAGTTGGTGGTGGGCTTTAATCAACAAACAACCGCGTTAAGCATCGAACAAGCGGTTATCAATAGCGGCTTCACTCTAAGTTCATCGGGTGCGGCGGCTTCTACCTCCGAACAGACTAAACCTCCTTTCTGGCAAAGTGAAAACGCACGCATCATCGGCATTGCTGCCCTGATGGCTGTGGGTGTGTTAGTCAATTCCGCTGAAATCAGCCGTTGGATTTTCACTATTACCTGTCTTTTGGGCTTGCTGCCCATCATTCAACAAGCTTGGCGTTTGGCAAAATCGGGTTCTCCTTTCTCGATTGAAACCTTAATGTCGGTTGCTGCTATCGGTGCTTTATATCTCGGTGAAACCTTAGAAGCAGCCATGGTATTGCTGCTGTTTTTGATTGGTGAGCGTTTAGAGGCTTATGCCGCTTCACGGGCTCGAAGTGGGGTGCAGGCTTTGATGGCTCTGGTACCTGAAACTGCATTGAGAATTGAAAATGGTCAACGTGTCTCTGTGCCAGCAGCGCAGTTGCAGCCCGGCGATGTGATTGAAGTAGCGCCCGGAGGCCGCTTACCCGCAGATGGACAACTTCTGGCGGCAGCAAGTTTGGATAATAGTGCGCTGACAGGTGAATCTCTCCCCGTAGAACTTACAGTTGGCGATCGCGTTTCTGCTGGGTGTGTGGTGGTAGATAAAGTCGTGCAGGTCGAAATTACTTCTCGCCAAGGTGAGAATGCCATCGATCGCATCCTACATCTGATTGAAGAAGCTGAATCACGCAAAGCTCCGCTTGAACGCTTCTTGGATAAATTCAGCCGTTGGTACACACCATTAATGATGGTGGTGGCAATCGCAGTGATCATCATCCCGCCATTAGCATTTGGTGCGGATTGGCAAACTTGGGTGTATCGAGGTTTGGCGCTGCTCTTGATCGCTTGTCCTTGTGCATTAGTGATTTCGACGCCTGCTGCGATCACTTCTGGTTTAGCAGCAGCTGCACGCCATGGTGCCTTGATTAAAGGCGGCGCTGCGTTGGAGCAATTAGGCAAAATCGAAACCATTGCATTCGATAAAACTGGCACCTTGACTGAAGGTAAACCACAAGTCACTGACCTTATTCCTTACCAAGGTTGGGATGGGCTCACCTTATTGGCGAGAGCAGCCGCGATAGAGATGGGTTCACACCATCCTTTGGCAACGTCACTTGTCGCTAAAGCGCAGACAACAGGCTGTGAGATCCCTGATGCTGAAGAGAGAACCGCATTAGTAGGAAGAGGCATAAGCGGAAGGATTGATGGGGTGACTTACCGGATTTTAGCGCCAAATCGCGTAGAAACCGAGTTACCGGACGACGTTGTACAACAGGTTAATCAGCTTGAAGCACAAAGCAAAACGGTTGTGGTGATGCTTGACGGTGAGAAAGCTGTAGGTGTGATTGCTTGGCAAGATACTTTGCGTGACGATGCCCGATCGGCTGTTGAAGCGTTGCAGCAGATTGGTATCAATGCCTTGATGCTGACTGGTGATAATGAACGCAGTGCTGCCGCGATGAGCCGTCAATTGAATATGGATTTCCGTGCAGGGCTATTACCCCAAGATAAGGTTCGTTATATCCAACAATTGGCGCAAAACCAACGGGTTGCCATGGTTGGCGATGGTATTAATGATGCGCCTGCGATGAAAGAAGCCAGCATTGGTATCGCGATGGGTGGCGGCACGGACGTGGCACTGGAAACGGCAGATGCAGCACTTACGCACAATCGACTGGTTGAGCTGGCGAGCATGATTGAACTCTCGCGAGCCACATTAGCCATCATTCGGCAAAACGTCACCTTGGCATTGGGATTGAAAGCGGTGTTTTTGGTGACAAGTCTAATGGGCATTACGGGATTATGGGTTGCCGTGTTAGCTGACAGTGGAGCGACTGCTTTAGTGACGCTTAATGCGCTGCGTTTGCTGAGGTTCAAAACTCAAAATACTTCTTCGGAATCTTAATGGAACATACTTTGGCTAGGAGAATTCCTAGCCAATTTCTATTGTTAATCGCGTAGATGGTGATGTTTACAAGGAAAGTGCATAAGCATTTTTCTGTATTTAATTGCAGCACAGATACATTAAATTTGTGATGCAAATCGTTTAATTGTGAAATGTGAGCATGTATTACTTATGCTGCTGTGATTTGTGTCACTTCATATTGGAGGTGCCTCAGTTAAAGTAACCTAGTACCCTAAATGATTGATGCGCTGAATAGACGCAATGAAGGAGCCCCCTTATGACCAAAACTGTATTTCACCTTGGTGTGACCGAAGCTGATTTAAATGGTGCAACATTAGCCATTATTCCGGGTGATCCTGCTCGTGTGCAGAAAATTGCGGAGCTGATGGATAACCCAGTTTTCCTCGCTAGCCATCGTGAATATACCGTGTACCGCGCGGAGCTGGATGGCCAGTCTGTTGTGGTTTGTTCAACCGGTATTGGTGGTCCTTCAACGTCGATTGCGGTTGAAGAATTGGCGCAATTGGGTGTGCGTACCTTCCTGCGTGTAGGTACTACAGGTGCTATTCAGCCACACGTTAATGTGGGTGACATGATTGTTACAACTGGTTCAGTGCGTTTGGATGGTGCAAGCCTGCACTTCGCACCGATGGAATTCCCTGCTGTACCTGATTTTGATGTTGCAACAGCAATGAAAGCGGCAGCACAAGAAAGCGGTGCTGCGGTACATATGGGTATCACGGCTTCTTCTGATACTTTCTACCCAGGCCAAGAGCGTTACGACACCTTCACTGGTCGCGTAGTGCGCCGTTTCCAAGGCTCTATGAAAGAGTGGCAAGAAATGGGCGTGCTGAACTTTGAAATGGAATCTGCAACTCTGCTGACCATGTGTGCAAGTTCAGGTCTGAAAGCGGGTTGTGTGGCGGGCGTGATCATCAACCGTACACAGAAAGAGATCCCAGACCACGCGACGCTGAAAGAAACCGAAGCGCGCTCAATCAAAGTCGTGGTGGAAGCTGCGCGTAAGATGCTGAAATAATTCATAGACTCCTTAGTTTATTACTAAAGAGTATGACTAAAAAGCGCCACCTTGTGTGGCGCTTTCTGTTATCCGCTTCTGTTTAAGCGACAACGAGTTGCGGCAAAGGGTGATAAAGGCTTTCCACCAGATCATTGAGCATATGATCGTAAACCTGAGCGATGGTTGATGAAAGCTCAGAGCTTAATTGGTACAGCGCATCGCTCTCCAACTCTACGTGAGTATTGTCCGTCACCTCATTGAGTTGACGCATTGCGGATGAACAGACTGGCGAGCCCAGCGTTAAGGGGCTGATTAGTGCCAATTGATTCAGCTTGCGTTGCATCAGTTCACAATAATGTCTTATACGTAACTCATTGTTTTCATTTCGAGTATCGTCAATACACAGGCGTAATTGAGTCAGTGTCTCCATTGCATCAAAAATTTGCTGCCAGTTCATATGGTACTCATCACTCAGTTCTTCACGACCTGATTCCGCTAACCATGCCAATACCACATCATCCATCAAATACATGCAGTGGCGGATCAGCTTGCCATGCAAGCGTTGATTCTTGCTCACGTTAGCTTGTGACCACTCGTTTAACACCTTCTTTAATGAGTTCTGCAAAATCCGATAAGACGGTCTGTTATCAAAATGGGCGATTTGGATCAGTTGCTCTGATTTCTCCAACAAGTGCTGTTGTAAATCTTGCAGATGGAGTTGCCCTTGTTGAGTCATTCCTTGTTGACCAAGCCCTAACTGACTAAGAGTTTGGTGAGTCAAACTACGATGCTGGCGACACAGGGCAAGTACTTCACGCAAACAAACAAGCAACTCAAATTTACGCTGCTGTGCAGAGTGCTTTTGTTGAGAAAGTGTGTAAATCAAGCCAAGAATAGCCAATGAAACAAGCATTGAAATCGTCACAAACATAGCCACCTCCGTGTTGGTGTTTGACGGTTCCTCTCTGTATTTGAAAGAGAGAGAAGAGAGGATGTTTGGAATAGTGCAGTTTGAATGCCAGAAAATTAATAATTTAAAATCAATTACTTAAAAGTTTATTGTGATTTTTAATGCACATTTATGGGGCAGGCTGCGCAAAAAATGTGAGTTAAGGTGGGTATTTTCAGGAAAGTTATTCTGAGTTCTAGCAAGGGAAGTGTGCCAGTGTAATCACAGGGTTCAATAACAAAAAAGCCTTTGCAGTCGCAAAGGCTTTAAAGGCTCTCATCTCTCAACATTGAAGAGAGACGAGAATCGAAGGATGGCGAGAATTACATCACGCGCATGCCCGCTTTCGCACCTTGATGCGGTTCAAGCAACCACAGGTCACTACCGCCAGGGCCTGCTGCGAGGATCATGCCTTCTGACATACCAAACTTCATCTTACGTGGTTTGAGGTTTGCTACCACAACAGTGTATTTGCCAATCAGATCTTCTGGTTTGTAGGCAGATTTAATGCCAGAGAAGACTTGACGGGTTTCACCGCCGATGTCGAGTTCAAACTTAAGTAACTTGTCTGATTTCTCTACGGCTTCACAAGAAAGAATCTTGGCAATACGCAGATCCACTTTCGCGAAATCATCGAACTCAATTTCAGCCGCTAGGGGATCTTTGCTCAGTTCAGTTTCTTCGCTCTTTGGTTTTGCTGCATCTGCCGCGGCTTTTTCTGCTGCCGCTTCTGCTTTAGACGCTTCAATCATGGCTTCAACGTGTTTCGGATCGATACGGTTGAACAGCGCTTTGAATGGCGTTACAGCATGATCAGTCAGCGGTGTCGCGATGCCTTCCCAAGTCAGTTCTTGGTTGAGGAAAGCTTCAGTGCGCTCTGCCAAAGCTGGCATCACTGGCTTGAGGTAAGTCACCAGTACGCGGAACAAGTTAATGCCCACAGTACAGATATCTTGCAGTGCTTGGTCTTGGCCTTCTTGTTTCGCTACAACCCAAGGGGCTTTTTCATCCACATACTGGTTCGCTTTGTCTGCCAATGCAGTAATTTCACGGATGGCACGACCAAACTCACGCGTTTCAAACAGCTCAGCAATACGATCTGCTGCGCCAGCAAATTCAGCATACAGCTCAGGCTCAGCAAATTGTGCTGACAGCTTGCCATCAAAACGTTTAGTGATGAAACCTGCGTTACGTGACGCAAGGTTAACGATTTTGTTTACCACGTCAGCATTCACACGTTGGGTGAAGTCTTCGAGATTCAAATCGAGATCGTCAATGCGGTTGTTCAGTTTTGCCGCGTAGTAGTAACGCAGACACTCTGGATCCAAGTGATTCAGGTAAGTGCTTGCTTTCACAAACGTACCTTTCGACTTAGACATTTTCGCGCCATTGACGGTCACATAACCGTGCACAAACACGTTGGTGGGTTTACGGAAACCAGAGCCATCCAGCATTGCAGGCCAGAACAAGCTGTGGAAGTAAACGATGTCTTTACCGATGAAGTGGTAAAGCTCCGTTTTGCTGTCTTTATTCCAGTATTCGTTAAAGTCCAAATCGCCACGCTTGTCGCACAGGTTTTTGAATGAACCCATGTAACCAATTGGGGCATCTAGCCACACGTAGAAGAATTTGTCTTTCTCGCCCGGGATTTCAAAACCGAAGTAAGGTGCATCACGTGAGATATCCCACTGCTGCAAGCCACCTTCAAACCACTCTTGCATTTTGTTGGCGGTTTCAGATTGCAGAGAACCTGAACGCGTCCATTCTTTAAGCATGCTTTCGAACTGAGGTAGGTCAAAGAAAAAGTGCTCAGAATCTTTCATCACTGGAGTGGCACCAGAGACGGCTGATTTTGGATTGATCAGCTCAGTCGGACTGTAAGTTTCACCACAGGCGTCACAGTTGTCACCGTACTGGTCTTCTGATTTACATTTCGGGCAAGTGCCTTTTACGAAACGATCCGGCAGGAACATCTCTTTTTCTGGATCGAACAGCTGAGAAATCGTGCGGCTTGAAATAAAACCGTTCTTTTTCAGTTGCAGATAGATGTGTGAAGCCAGCTCGCGGTTTTCATCGCTGTGCGTGCTGTGGTAGTTATCAAAGCTAATATCGAAGCCAGCAAAGTCGCGTTGGTGCTCTTCGCTCACCATTTCGATCATTGCTTCTGGTGTCATACCCATTTGCTGTGCTTTCAGCATGATAGGTGTACCGTGCGCATCATCCGCACAGATAAAGTTTACTGTATTGCCACGCAGACGCTGATAACGAACCCAAATGTCAGCTTGGATATGCTCAAGCATATGACCAAGGTGGATTGAACCGTTCGCGTAAGGCAGGGCACAAGTTACCAGAAGTTTTCTTGGATCGTTTGCCATACTTAATATTCGCTTTTCTTGATAGGGACCAAATTGAAGCGATAATACTACCCTAAGCACGCAGTCACGCCAAGGCGCGCAACAGTTGATTCCCCTATCTTTTTCGGGGTTCAGTCGCAGGCTGAGCGGTGATAGCATGGGTAAAAAAGGGGAAGTTATGCAATCTATTCAATCCAAACAGGATCTCTGCCTATGGCTGAGTCAATTTTCGCATCCCGATTTAATTGCAGATTGGGCAATGTCACCGTCTGTCGTTACGATAACGCCAAATCAGCAAGTCACGATTCAACTGCCGTTTGCTGCGAACACTCTCATCAGTGAATTGAGTGACTGGATCGCCAAGCAGCAGGCAATCGGCGCAATTGCGCCTGTCACTTTTGACATTCAAGTAAAACCTCAAGCTCTGGAAACTCGCGTAAGTGCGGCAGTCAAAGGGGTGAAAAATATTATTGCGGTCACTTCAGGTAAAGGTGGCGTGGGTAAATCCACGACTGCGGTGAACCTTGCACTCGCAATTGCGAAGTCAGGAGCCAAAGTTGGTCTATTGGATGCCGATATTTATGGCCCCTCAGTCCCGCTTATGCTTGGTAAAACCAAAGCAAAACCTGAAGTGCGTGAGAATAAATGGATGCAGCCAATTGAGGCACACGGCATTGCAACTCATTCGATTGGTTATTTGGTTGATGAGGCGGATGCGGCGATTTGGCGTGGGCCTATGGCATCCAAAGCGCTGGCACAGCTATTAAATGAAACCGAGTGGCCGGATCTGGATTATCTAGTAATCGATATGCCGCCGGGCACGGGGGATATTCAGCTCACTCTCGCACAGCAAATTCCAGTAACGGGTGCTGTGATTGTGACTACACCACAGGACTTAGCACTGGCTGATGCCCGTAAAGGTGCGGCAATGTTTGCCAAAGTGGAGGTACCTGTGATTGGGCTGGTGGAAAACATGAGTTATCACATCTGTAGCCATTGCGGCGAAAAAGAGCATATTTTCGGCGTGGGCGGAGCACAAACTCTTGCCGCAGAATTTGGTTTATCACTCTTGGCACAAATTCCTCTGCATATTGAAATGCGTGAAGATATTGATGCTGGAGTTCCGACAGTTGTGGCACGTCCAGATAGTGAACATACCCAACGTTATTTAGAACTTGCGCAGCGCGTGTGTGCTTCTCTTTACTGGCAGGGAAGACCCAAACCGGAGAGCATTCAAATCCAGTGGGTGAACTAAGTATCCCCTTCCTACTTGAAGCTACAGCGGTGTTGGCTACGTTCATTCACCCCAATCACATAGTTTGTCTATGCTCATGGGGATTCACTCACTTGCCGCCTACCTGCAACTCCAAGTAGTTTGGGTATAGAATCCTGTTCTGACAGCCAGAGTGAATGTAATCGTTTGCTCTGGTTTAAACTTATCCATCCGACATTTCTTCGGCTGTTTTTGCACAATGCAAACTGGTATCGCGGTCACATTCTCCCTATAATCAGGCGGTTTACCTTAATTCCTCACAACCATGTTTCGGGTGCATAACCATGTCTGAGAATAATCAATGTGTCATCGTCGGTATTGCTGGCGCTTCTGCTTCTGGTAAAAGCCTTATTGCGAGCACGATTTATAACGAGCTACGCGCCAAAGTGGGTGACCATCAAATCGGTGTGATTACGGAAGATTGCTACTACAAAGATCAGAGCCATCTGAGCATGGAAGAGCGTGTTAAAACCAATTACGATCACCCGAATGCACTAGACCACGATTTACTTTGCCAACATTTGCAAATGTTGGCGCGTGGCGAAGCGGTTGAAGTGCCAGAGTACAGCTATACTGAGCATACTCGTACGGACAAAACCACCGCAATGACACCGAAAAAAGTGATCATTCTGGAAGGTATTCTGCTCCTGACTGACCCGCGCCTACGTGATTTGATGCACGCGACAGTATTTATGGATACACCGCTGGATATCTGTTTGCTGCGTCGTGTTAAGCGCGATGTACAAGAACGTGGTCGTACGATGGAATCCGTACTGAAGCAATACCAAGAGACGGTGCGTCCTATGTTTATGCAATTTATTGAGCCGTCAAAACAGTACGCAGACATTATCGTGCCTCGTGGTGGTAAAAACCGTATCGCGATTGATGTACTCAAAGCGCATATCGCAAAACTGCTCAAATCGTAATTTTGACCAGAGCTTTGCATCGGTTAGCTTTATTTTTACCAGTAGAAGTGGCACTTTAAGTGCCACTTTCTTTTTCTCGTCAAGCAAGGAAAAGCAGATGAAAAAACTGTTTCTTTCTCTTCTCGGTCTAGTGGTGGTCATCGTTGGTGCACTGCTTGCGCTCGTGTTATTGGTCAACCCTAACCAATTTAAACCTTTAATTGTTGAACAAGCCAAAAAGCAAACCGGTTTGGAACTCGTCATTGAAGGGGATATCGGTTGGCAATTTTTCCCTTCAATTGGTTTTGAATTAGGGAAAACCGAGCTGAAAAACCCGCAAGGTTTCCAAAGCGCGAACCTATTCAAAGTTGAGAGTGTGGGTATTGATGTTTCTGTCATGCCGCTGCTCGATAAACAACTGAAAATTGGCAACATTCATTTGGATGGCGCAGAGTTTCATCTTGAAACACTGAAAGATGGCCGCTCAAATCTGGATGCTTTAACTCAAGCGCAATCAAAGCAAGCTGCTGCTCCTGCGGCAACTGAGTCAACGCCTACTCCTGAAACCACATCAAGTGAACCTACCGCCGCTTGGAGTATTGAGCTTGGTGGTGTATCGGTAAGCAATGCTGTGCTGGAAATTGTGGATCACAAAGCAGGCACGCAGACCAAGCTTTATGATGTTCAATTGAGTGTTTCTGAGTTTATGCCTGACAGTTGGACTAAAGCGACTTTTGCCGCGAAAGGCAACAAAGATCAGCAGAAGTTTGCGGCGCAAGGTGATGCAGAAGTGCGTCTATCAGCAGATTTTAAGCAGTATGCACTACGTAATATCAACCTTGATGCGAGCTTTAGTGACCCAAGTAATCAGATCGATTCAGCTAAGCTAAAACTGGATACCTTTGAATTTGATAAAGCTAATGCGCTGACTTTCTCCGTGGCGGGTAAAGCGGCGGACATGAAGCTGAATGCAAAAGGTTCTGCGTCACTGATGGTGGATAAGGCGATCAGCAAAGTCGGTTTAGAGGGTTTGAAACTGGAAGCTGACCTTGAAGGTGCTGCGTTGCCACAGTCGCCAATGAAAATTGGTTTGGATTCGCAAATCTCCTTTGATCTGACGAAAAGCCACTTGAATGTGCTGCTGAATAAACTGACTGCGAATGCGTTGAGTTTTGATGGTAAAGCGGACGTTACGCTCGCGGATATTCCGAAAGTGCGCTTTAACGTGCACAGTCCAGAGATTGATCTCGATGCATTTCTTGGTAATAAAGCAGCGACAACTGAGCCAACGCCAGCGAATGATAGTGCAGCAGCCTCTTCCTCTACGCCTGTTGCTTCTGATGCACCTGCGGAAGTTGAGCCTGATTTATCTGCTCTGAAAACCTTGGATGTGGTTGGTGATATCACCATCGATAAATTCAAAGCCAACAATGCTCATCTCCAAAATGTGAAAGCAAGCTTTGTAATCAATCGTGGTGTGGTGGATTTGAAATCATTCACTGCCAACCTGTACCAAGGTTCAGTACAAGCTACCGCTCACTTGGATGCCCGTAAAACACCAGCCACTTACACAGTGAAGAAGCAGGTAAAAGGGGTTCATGTACAACCTATGCTGAAAGATATTCTGAACAATCAGATGCTGGAAGGTACGGGTAATATTGATGTTGATATCCAAGGCCAAAGCCTGACGCCAAGTGCGATTCAGAAAAATCTGCTTGGTACCGTGGCGATTAACTTTGCTGATGGTGCTGTGAATGGCATCAACGTAGCTAACCTTATTCGTACTAACTACGCCAAAATCAAAGGGCAGGATGTACAAGAGGTGGATACGGTTAAGAAAACGGATTTCAGTGCGATGACAGCGACACTGAAACTCAACAAAGGTGAAGTCACCGCCAATGATTTGAACATGCAATCTCCATTGCTGCGTATTCATGGTGAAGGTAAAGCTAATTACCTGCAGCAAACCGTTGATTTTCTGGTGCGTACCTCGATTGTTGGCTCGTTAGAAGGTCAGGGCGGTAAAAGCATTGATGATCTACGTGATGTGACCATTCCGATCAATGTTTCAGGCTCATGGAGTGATCCAAAGTTCCGCTTGGTGTTTGATGATGTACTCAAACAAAAAGCCAAGAAAGAAGTGGATCGCGGTGTTGAGAAATTGACGGATAAAATCAAAGATGAAGAGACGAAGAAAGCGGTCGATGGATTGCTGAAAGGTCTATTTAATTAATGGTTATGCATCACTGATGGTACAAAAAAGGGCTGATTTTCAGCCCTTTCTATTTTTGCCGCTTTGGCGTTTTACCAATCGACACCTTTCAGTGCTTTAACACCAGATTCAAAAGCGTGCTTAATGTTTTTCACTTCAGAAACGGTATCGGCCATCTCAATCAAAGTGCGGTGTGCGCCACGCCCAGTGATGATCACGGATTGCATTTTGGGGCGCTGATTTAATGCTTCGACGACTTCATCCAGCTCGATGTAACCGTAGCTCACCATGTAAGTGAGTTCATCAAACAGCACAACATCAAGAGACTCATCCTGCAACATACGTTTGCACTCTTGCCACACTTCTTGTGCGGCCGCGGTATCGCTCTCGCGGTTCTGGGTTTCCCAAGTAAATCCGGTTGCCATCACTTGGAACTCGACACCGAGCTTTTCTAAAAGATTGCGCTCGCCGTTTTCCCAAGTGCCTTTAATAAATTGGGCAACCGCACACTGTTTTCCATGGCCCACTGCGCGAGCAATAGTGCCAAAACCAGACGTTGACTTGCCTTTACCGTTGCCAGTAATAATCAGCAATAGCCCTTTCTCTTCCTGAGCGGCGGCAATTTTGGCATCCACTTGCTCTTTTACTTTTTGTTGGCGAGCTTTGTGACGCTCTTGTTTGATTTCATCGCCTGACATGGCAAATCCTTTTTCAATCTGAAACTTGTCGCTATGATAGCTCAACTCGTCAGTAGCAAACACCAAACAAAAATAGGGATATATCATGCAAAAGGTTCTTGTGGTGTGTATGGGCAATATTTGCCGTTCTCCGACCGCTGAGGCCGTATTACGGGCCAAGGCAGCACAACTTAACGTTGAAGTGGAAATCGATTCAGCAGGCACGATAGGGTATCACCAAGGTAATCCTCCTGACGCACGTTCTCGTGTTGCTGGAGAGAAGCGTGGTTATTCATTTTCAGGGATCAAAGCCAGAAAGATTCGTGATGAAGATTTTGCGAAATTTGATTGGATTTTAGCGGCAGACAAAGAGAATTTGGCTGAGCTGAAAGCTCGCTGCCCTAAACCCTATCAACACAAGTTGTCACTGATGCTTAGCCATTGTGATTCTGACTATGAAGAGATCCCAGATCCCTATTATGGCGGTGAGCATGGTTTTGAGCGGGTATTAGATTTAGTTGAAGAAGCGGCTGAGCAGTTTTTACTGAAACTAAAACAACAAGGCCAGCATTAAGCTGGCCTTGAAATATCTCTTGTCGACTTGAGTTGCAACGGTGTTGGCTGCCCCTTAGGTCGTTTGGATATAGAGAAATAGCAATCAAATTAGAAGCGGTAGTTCGCTTGCACACCGATCAGCCAAACGTTGCCTGTTACATTGGCATCGAAAGCTCCACCAATCAATGCTGATGGCTTATCAGAATCATCACGCGGTTCACTGATAGTGGCATCTTTTGCAAAGATATAAGTGAAACCAGCATCCAAAGTCAGTTGTGGTGTTGCCACGTAGCTCGCGCCCAAACTTAGCCAAGTACGGTCAGTTTCAGGGATGGTTGCTGTGCGGTTTTTATCGTCTACTGCTGAAGTATCGTAAGCAACACCAGCACGCAGAGCGAGTTTGGCATCGTATTGATAAGTTGTACCGATCGCAAAGCGGTAGTTGTCTTCCCAGTTTTCTGATTTGATGAGATCAGATTTTTCTGGGAACACAGCAGTCAGCTCTTTGAATGAGCTCCAATCTGTCCAGTTAAGGCTGGCATGAATAGCCCATTGCTCATTCAATTGATGGAAGCTTGCCAGTTCAGCGGTAGCTGGTAGAGCAATAGACATCATGCCTGGCTTGTAGGCACCATAAGTAATACCCTCAGCATGGCCTTCAAAATCCATCATCACTTCTGATTTATAAGCAAAACCTAAGCGATGATCTTCATTGATTTGCCATGCAGTACCAACTTGCCAACCCCAAGAGTTGTCTTCGCCTTCCATGTATTTCAGCGTAGTGCCTTGAGGTAACTTTAGGGCATTTTTAGCGGGTGCAGTTGCACCGAAATGACCTTCCCCCATCACATAACGCACACCGCCACCAATGCTCAGTTGAGGCAGAATTTGGTACGCAATGTTTAGGTTTGCTTCTTTGCTGATCACGCTGGCTTGGTTACCAAAGTGAGAAGCAGCAAACTCAGTACCCAGATCCGTTTCCATACCGTAGTTAGTGCCAAGGGCAAAGCCCAGTACCACTTGTTCGTTCAACTGGTGTGACAGGTAGAAATTTGGAATCACAGCATCGTGTGCAAAATCTTTTGAAGAAGCCGCTGTTTGGCCAAGCAATTGATGCTTGACGGTTCCATCAACATCTACGTTTGGGTTCACGTAAACCGCACCAGCCGAAACTTGTGTGCCGTTGAGGTAGGTTAACATGGCTGGGTTACGCCATTGTGCGCTCGCATTGTCTGCCATTGCCGCTTCACCAGCGTAAGCTCGACCAAGACCTGTTGCTGAGTACTCAGCAAGCTGGAAACCAGCAGCCTGAGTAAGAGTAGAAACACTGGCTAAACCGAAAGCCACGGCACAGGAAAGGAAAGTCTTATTGGTTTTCATAGAGATTGTTCGCTGAAATTCGCAAATTTAGGTCGGGGAAGTCTACGGCTAGAGCAATTACTTTAAAACTTCAAATCAACGAAAGTAATGGATTTGAAGTTTTAAACTAAAAATTTGCCATTTTCTAGATGATATTTCTAATTATAAAGATGTGGGTATTAAAATTTCAGCGTACAAATGTAGGTTTATCTATGGTGTTAATCGCACAAGTGTACGCTGATATTGAGCAATCAAAACTCAAAATAAAAAGAAAGGGGCTGATAAATCAGCCCCTTAGCAATAGGATATTTTGACGTTTTAATTAGAACGTACGGCTGTACTGTAAGCCCAGCAGGATTGCATCTGCGTGAGTTGTACCAGTCAGAGATGATAGGTACTTAGGTGTACCTGTTGGATTTGGAGTTGCTTCTGTTACTGCAACATCATCACCCATCAGGTAAGTAAAGCCGAAGTCGATGTTTGATTTTTGGTCAATATGGTAGGTGAAACCAGCAGATACCCATTGACGGTCTGAGTCAGGTACAGAGATTGAAGTTAACGCATCTTGTGCGCTGGTGTCATACATGTAGCCTGCACGTAGTGTCCAGTCATTGTTTAGGTAGTAAGTACCACCAATCGCGTAATGCCAGCCGTCTTGCCATTTATATGGTTTGTCGTAGCTTGAGCCAGTGGTGAGCCTTGCAGATTACGGAATTCGATTTGGTCGAATGCGCTCCAGCCAATCCACTGCACGCTATAGTGAACTGCGAATTTTGTATCTTCGATTTTGTGGTAGCCAGAGAATTCAAAAATGTCAGGCAGAGGTAGTGTGATCTCTTGGCCTTTATCATCTTTTGCCTTGAATTCAGGGCTGTAATGGTACGCAGCACCAAAGCGGTTGTTCTCATCCATTTCGTAGACTGCGCCTAGGTTAAAACCTACAGCCCAACCATCTGCACCATCTACGTTAACAAGATCTTTGCCACCAATAGAGGCAACACTAGTGCTAGCAGTGCGCTTCATCGTTCCTTGGCCATAGATTAGGTCAAGACCAGCACCCAAACTGACTTGGCTGTTGATACGATATGAACCAGCTAAACCAAAGTTCGCACTTTTAACATCAGTTAGGCCACCAAATTCACTAGCAACATAACTATTTTCAAATTCAGTTTTAGTGCCAAAGTTAGTGTACGCGTTGAAACCAACGGCAAACTTATCATCAATCGGTACGATCAGGTGAATGTTTGGAGCTACAGAAGTGCTGCCTGCATCGTCGTAATTGGCATCTTTTGCTGGAGAAAGAGTTGGAGCCACTTGGCAAGTTGTTCCACAGTATTTCGCATCTTTAACGTCAATCAAGGTTGTGATGGTTTCAAAACCTAACGACAGTGCTGTTTCATCAAACAGCGCCATAGCGGCAGGGTTACGAGCCATAACAGATGCGTTATCGGCAATTACCGCATCACCGGCAAATGCGCGGCCAAGGCCTGTCGCTGATTGTGCGTTGAGCTGGAAGCCCGCGGCAAAAGCTTGTTGTGTCGCAAGCGTTACTGTCACTGCAAGTAACGATTTTTTAAACAGACGCATGTTGTTCATTAGACTTTTCCTTTTTGGTTTCGCCTCTAATGGGCGTTGTTATATGAGCCGCTGCTTTTTTTTGAGCAATTGCTCAGTGGTGGCTGATCCTAGTCGCTAGTATAGGAGATAGAAATCCGACCATTGTCTAATTTCGCGAGAAAGTTACTGAAATGATGGCTATTTGGCAGGAATTTAGGCGAAAACTCTATAAATTAGAGTTTTCGCTCTATTTGATGGGTTTCGTTAATGAATAAGTCTCTGATGAACAATCTGTCTTTTAGATAGAAGATTGAATCATCGGCATTAACTTCTCAGCAATTGCAGAGATATTTTCACCTTGGTCTCCGACTAGGATTAGGCTGGCATTGCCAATTGGTTCTACAACACCAGACATTCCATCTTGCTTAAATTTCAACGTTTGTTTGCTGACAATTGGCGTAAAGAATAAGGTGACTTTGCCTTTTTCTCCTTGGAAAACCATATGAACCGCATTTTCTTTACCAAAACCGCAATGGTTAAGGTAGTAAACGTGATATGGGAAGTCTCCATCCATTTTGTAGGCGAAAGGCTGCATTTTTGCGTTGATTTGGTTCATATCCGCGCGCTCATCGAGTCGCTCGACAAAGCCTTCTTCATGAGTCACATGTTTTATCGCCATTTCCGACAAACTTGCCTGTGCTGGTGAAACCAAAATATTTCCCCACTGGACCTGGCCAACGAATAATCCCGCGGTAAAGGCAATGGATGCTGCAATCGCCATTGCTTTACGAACAAATTGTGGACGGATAACTTTCTCATCTTCAATTTGGGCGCTTTGTCTGAATAAGATCTTATCAGCCAAATCATCAGGAACATCGACCTTGAATGCTTGGGCAATGTGTTTGTCGAGCTGCAGCACGTCATCAGCAAATTTGGCGTTAGAATCGCTTGAGGCGATCATCTCAAGTAATTCGTTGTCGCGTTGTTTAGGATCAGACATGACTTTGCGGCGAAATTCTAATTCATCCATTGTTCTGCTCCTGATAGTGTTCTGAACCATCCATCATCTCTTTGAGTTGGTTGCGTGCTCTAAACAAACGGGTCATTACCGTATTTTTGTTCAGTGAAAGAATGTCAGCGATCTCTTCACCGCTGAATCCTCCCACTACCTGTAAAAAAAGTGGCTCTCGATACTCAACATCCAGTTTTAGAATTTGGTTTTGCAGCCACTCATTTTGATGATGTTCATCATCGGTGTACTTCGCTTCATAGCCGTGTTCATCGATATCGACTAAATCAAACTGTTTACGCTCAAAACGGCGAGCATTTTCTCTGCGTAAAATGGTGATCAACCAAGCTTTTGCTGCTTTTTCATCCAGCAAGCTGTCGAGTGATTTCCACGCTCTTAAGCAGGTTTCTTGCACTAGGTCTTCGGCAATCGAGCGATCTTTACATAACCAGTAAGCGTAACGGTAAAGATCACGATGATAAGCTCGTACAAGTGCTTCGTATTTTCTTTGTCTGTCCATGTCACTATTGACCGGACGTTGTGAAGCTTTCTTTCCAAACAGATTCAATATCGACACCAAGGACTCCCTAAATGCGTCGTGTAAGTCAAATGGATTTCAGTGACGCACCTCTTATGATGGGGCGAATAGCTGAAAAAGGTAGCATTTGAGCTCACGTTTAATTTCGTACAGTTTAATAAATCACATTAAACTTGATCTAATTCAAAATCTCTTGTTCTGAAGCGGTTATAGTACCTCCTGTCATCTCGTTAGTCATTACGACTGACATTGTTGAGCAAAGATGACACTTCCTTTTGAAGGCTGACTTTACTTTCTCCTAATCAGGAAACTGATTTTTCAATTGGCGTAAGTTAATTGCTTTACCCATTCCGACCACACAGTTCTGTGTGGTTTTTTTTTGCAAAAAATTCTTTGTACGAACGATTCCACAGCACTTTTGACGTGGAAAGGATTGCTTGAATCACGATTATTTAAACGGTCGTTTGATTTGTTTAACATTCTCGTTACAATGCTTCAGGTCAGACCTCTTAATCGAAGGAGAAATCATGGGCAAGCAGGAAGTCAGGACTCGTTCTGGAGAACGAGTGGCGATAGTGGCGGGGCTACGTACGGCTTTCGCTCGTCAAAGTACCGAATTTGGTCAAGTACCCGCCGTTGATCTCGGCAAAATGGTGGTGCAAGAAATGATGGCGCGCACAGCTATTGATCCGAAATTGATTGAACAAGTGGTGTTTGGTCAAGTGGTTCAAATGCCAGAAGCCCCCAATATTGCTCGAGAAATTGTGTTGGGTACGGGAATGTCGATTCACACGGACGCCTACAGCGTAACCCGTGCTTGCGCGACCAGTTTTCAAGCGGCGGTCAATGTTGCAGAAAGCATTATGGCTGGAACGATTGATATTGGTATTGCAGGTGGTGCGGATTCCTCTTCTGTTCTGCCCATTGGTGTTTCCAAAAAACTGGCTGCTTCTTTATTAGCACTGAGCAAAGCCAAAACGATGGGCCAAAAGCTTAAGCTGCTCAGCAACCTCTCTTTCAAAGATTTGATGCCTGTTCCTCCTGCGGTGGCTGAATATTCTACTGGGCTTTCCATGGGGCAAACGGCTGAGCAGATGGCCAAAAGCTATGCCATTTCTCGCGCCGATCAAGATGCGTTAGCGCATCGTTCACATACTTTAGCTGCTCAGGCATGGGCAGAAGGGAAAATTCGTGATGAAGTGATGACCGCTTTCCCAGAACCTTATAAAAAGTGGATTGATACCGACAATAACATTCGCCTTGATTCCAAATTAGAGAGTTATGCAAAGTTGCGTCCGGCGTTTGATCGTCAATACGGTTCAGTGACGGCGGCAAACTCAACGCCGCTAACCGATGGTGCAGCCGCGATTATGTTGATGCGCGAAGGCAAAGCCAAAGAACTTGGTCTGGAGATCATGGGTTACATCCGTTCTTATGCGTTTGCGGCGATTGGTGTGGAAAAAGATATGTTGATGGGGCCATCGTACGCAACGCCGATTGCATTGGATCGCGCAGGGATAACTCTAAACGATTTGACCCTGATTGATATGCACGAAGCCTTTGCAGCGCAAACCTTGGCGAACTTGAAGATGTTCGCGAGCGATAAGTTTGCTCAAGAGCAACTCGGTCGTGCGCAAGCCATCGGCGAAGTCGATATGAGCAAATTTAACGTCCTTGGCGGTTCATTGGCGTATGGTCATCCATTCGCAGCCACGGGCGCGCGAATGATCACTCAAACATTACGTGAATTGAAACGCCGCGGTGGAGGCTTAGCCTTGAACACAGCTTGTGCTGCTGGTGGTTTGGGCGCTGCAATGATTTTGGAGGTGGAATAATGGACAACAAAAAAGCGTTTCAGCTCTCGTTTGATGAGCAGCATTACGCATGGCTAGCGATTGATGTCCCTGGTGAGAAAATGAATACCTTGCAAGCGGCGTTTGCCGAAGAGATGCAAGCGGTATTTACAATGCTCAATGAAAAGAAAGGGCAAATTAAAGGTCTGATTATCCACTCTCTTAAGCCGGATAACTTCATTGCGGGTGCCGATGTGCGTATGTTGGAAGCCTGCCAATCCGTCCACGAAGCACAAGCGTTGGCCTCGCAGGGTCAGCAGATGTTCCAACAGCTTGCAGATTTGCCTTTCCCTGTGATTGCAGCGATTCACGGCCCCTGTCTCGGTGGTGGTTTAGAATTGGCGCTGGCGTGTGATTATCGAGTCTGTACGGAAGATGATGTTACTCGCCTTGGCTTACCCGAAGTGATGTTGGGTTTGTTGCCGGGTTCTGGTGGTACGCAGCGCTTGCCACGCTTGATTGGTTTACTACCAGCACTGGATCTGATCCTGACTGGTAAACAGCTACGGGCGAAGAAGGCGAAAAAGCTTGGCATCGTGGATGCCTGTGTTCCGCATTCTGTGTTACTGGATGTGGCAAAGCGTGTGTTGGAAGAAAAAGGGCACAAGAAGCGTGCGCAAACCGCGTTACCCATCAAAGAAAAACTGATGGCGAATACGGGGTTGGGACGTAAGTTAATTTTTGATCAAGCTGCCAAGAAAACGCAGCAGAAAACACGCGGCAATTACCCTGCAGCGCAAGCCATTTTAGAGGTGATTCAATACGGCCTTGAAAAAGGGATGCACGCAGGTTTGGAGTATGAAGCGAAGCGTTTTGCCGAATTGGTGATGACGCGAGAATCGAAAGCGCTTCGTTCGATTTTCTTTGCCACGACAGAGATGAAAAAAGATCTCGGTGCGGACGCGAAACCAGCAGCAATTAAAGCGGTAGGTGTGTTGGGTGGCGGTTTGATGGGGGCGGGCATTAGCCATGTCTCTGTAGCAAAAGCCAAAGTGCCAGTACGAATCAAAGATGTGGCTAACGATGGAGTGCTGAACGCGCTCAATTACAACTACAAGCTATTTGATAAGCAAAGGCAACGCAAAATTTTGAGTAAGGAACAGTTGCAAGCTCAGATGTCGCAACTCTCTGGCGGTACGGATTTTGTGGGTTTTGATCGCTGTGATGTGGTGATCGAAGCGGTGTTTGAGGATCTCAAACTTAAGCAACAAATGGTGGCAGATATTGAAGCCAACGCGAAACCTTCCACCATTTTCGCAACCAATACTTCGTCATTGCCAATCCATCAAATTGCCAGCCAAGCGCAGCGTCCAGAAAACATTGTGGGTCTGCATTACTTCAGCCCGGTGGAAAAAATGCCGCTGGTGGAAGTGATCCCTCATGCCACTACTTCGGATGAAACGATTGCAACAGTTGTGGCACTTGCGCGTAAACAGGGTAAAACGCCGATCGTGGTGAAAGATTGTGCTGGTTTTTACGTCAACCGTATTCTTGCACCATATATGAATGAAGCCGCGCAAGTGTTGATGACGGGTGAACCGATTGAGAATCTGGATACCGCTTTGCTCGATTTTGGCTTTCCAGTAGGCCCAATCACTTTGCTGGATGAAGTGGGGGTCGATATTGGCGCGAAGATCATGCCGATATTGGTTAAAGAGCTTGGACCTCGTTTCCAAGGTCCGGATGTATTTGATGTGCTACTCAAAGACAACCGTAAAGGCCGTAAGAGTGGCAAGGGGTTTTATACTTATAAAGGCAGCAAGAAGAAAGATGTCGATAAATCAGTCTATAAACTGCTCAAATTAACACCTGAGTCTAAGTTGAATGACAAAGATATTGCGATGCGCTGCCTGCTTCCTATGCTCAACGAAGCAGTGCGTTGTCTTGATGAAGGTATTATCCGCAGTGCACGTGATGGTGACATGGGCGCGATTTTCGGTATCGGTTTCCCTCCATTCTTAGGTGGCCCTTTCCGTTACATGGATACGCTTGGTTTAACAAAGGTGGTGGAAATGATGAATCAGCATACCGAGAAATATGGCGAACGATTTGCGCCATGTGGCGGCCTGCTGACTCGAGCGGGATTAGGTGAAAAATTCTATCCGTAATCTTCAGCCCACGACTATCCATCCCCAAACTACTGGTAGCTTTAGGTAGATAGGTATAGAAAGAGGCCAAGTGCCTCTTTCTTATTGGGAGTGATTCTCAAAAATGTGTGCTAGGATGAAACGTAAAATAAAGAAATAACAAGGAATCCAATATGGAAGCGCTCGATTTATTGCTCAACCGTCGTTCAATCGCGAAACTGGATGCGCCTGCACCGCAAGGTGAAGCACTAGACAATATTTTACGTGCAGGCTTACGCGCACCGGATCATGGCGCACTGACTCCGTGGCGCTTTGTGGTTGCTCATGGCGAAGGTTTAGCGAAATTAGCTGCGGTTTTAGAGCAAGCAGAGATCGCCAACGGCAGTGATGAAGCGGTGATTAACAAAGCCAAGAATGCGCCATTTCGTGCTCCTATGGTGATCACCGTGATTGCAAAAGTGACTCACAGCGAAAAAATCCCGGCTTTTGAGCAACACTTATCTGCAGGCTGCGCTGTACAAGCCATGCAAATGGCCGCTGTGGCACAAGGATTTCAGGGGATTTGGCGCTCGGGGAGTTGGATGTTCCACCCTGTAGTTCGCAGTGCTTTCAATGTGCAGGGTGAAGATCAAATTGTCGGTTTTCTTTATCTCGGCACCCCAGGCACAACAGCAACTAAGGTACCAGAACGCGATCTCAGTAAGTTTGTCGAATACCTATAAATTTGCATACTGAACATAAAGAAAAAGGGCTGAAAGCCCTTTTTTAATATCTTTTTTAGTCTCCGAAGTTCGGATTACTGCAAGTGATAGCTAATCACGAAATCAATAAACAAGCGTACTTTTTCAGGCTGATGATCTTTGTGGTTATACAGCATATAAATATCACGCGGGTTTGAGCTCCAATCCGAAAGCACTTGGACCAAACTGCCATCATCAAGGTACTCGCGCAGCATCACATCGGGCATCAGCGTAATGCCTAACCCTTCTGAACAAGCACTTCGCACCACATTCAGTGCACTAGCCTGAAAACGGCCACGATCCGTGTTGACTACGGTTTCTCCCTGACTGTTAGTCAGCTGCCATTTGAGTAGTGGATAGCCTTTGAGCAGTTGATGCTGATGCAACTCTTCCGCGTGAGTGGGCTGCGGGTGATTGGCCAAATAGGTTGGGCTTGCCACCAAAATGTCTTTCACTTCACCAATTTTTCTGGCAATTAGGCTCGAATCACGTTGTGGCCCAACGCGGAAAATAACGTCCCATTCGGTTGGATCAAGATCATCCGCTTGATTGCTCATCATCAGTTCAATATGGATATCGGGGTATTTCTCCATGAAGGCATTGAACATGGGCATCATCATTCGCTTGGTGAGGTTTGATGGCGCAGAGATACGAATGCGTCCAGAAGCACCACGGCACTCGTCAGTAATTTCCTCAGTCATAGAGGCAAGGCGCTCTAGCAGTGGAGAACAATCTTTATAAAAGCGTTCGCCTGCCTCGGTCAGAGTCAATTTACGAGCATGACGATTGAGTAACCTAAGATTCAGTGAATCTTCCAAGGCTTGGATCCGCCGAGTGATGGTGGCCACCGGAATCATGGTTTTTTTTGAAGTTGAGGTGTAGCTTCCATTTTCAACAACCAGTCGAAAGAGGTTTAAGTCATCTAGTTTCATCGTTTCTGACACATTATTTTGCAATTCTGGATAATTTATACATATATAAGCTGCTAAATTTTGCGTGATGTCAATTTGTGTGACGATTTGATGAAAACCATACATCTAGTGATGGGGCAAATTTGAAGCACCTATGGTTTGTGCAAAGTCTATTTCGGAGCTACTTTTTAATTAATCAATAATTAATTATTTCTGTAGCGAGTTAGCGGTAACTTGCGCAATGAACTTTATTAGTGAGGTCGATGTTTATGTATAAATCTCACATTCCGGATGACGGTGAAGCGGAAGCTCAGATTGCAGCTGAAAAGCTGATTCTGCTGGTGGACGACGATCCTGTTTTCCGACGTATGACCAAGGGATATCTTCAACAACAAGGTTATCAGGTACTTGAAGCAGAAAACGGTTTAGATGGCGTTACGTAAACTGCGTGATAGTGAGCCAGATATCGTGCTGTGTGATTTATCGATGCCGATCCTCAATGGGATTGAATTTGTTGAAGAAGTCAGCCTTGAATACCCATCATTACCCTTAATTGTGGTGTCTGCTACTGAAGAAATGGCCGATGTCGCTAAGGCATTACGCTTCGGTATTAAAGATTTTTTGCCTAAACCCATTACCAACCACGTTCATTTGGCCAGTTCGATAGAGAACATTCTGGCGAACAATGATGATGTGCATCAGCGGGATTTCGCCAGTTGCTGGTATGGGGTAGATAGCCAAGGTGGAATTCCAGAAGAGCAAGAGCTGCACTGGCATTTGCAATACTTGAAGGAAAACCCTAATGCAGCCAGAGAACTGCTTGCAGCCTTGCTGCCTGAGAAGGACTCAAGCCAAGGGGATTGGAAATGCAATTACCGCTTGTTGCAGTCGGCGGAGTTGATGCCTTTAGTGTTTGATTATGCTTGGCTGATCAATGGTCAATTTGTTTTTTATGTGGTGGATGCCGACAGTCATGCGGAGTGTGGTGCTGCGTCCACACTTCTTGTGCGTGCGTTATTTCATGATTATGTGCGCAATTTGCGTAACTTTAGTGTTGAGCTTAAAGATCTTGCTGAAATTATCGAGCGTGGAATGAACTGCTCAGAAGGTATAGATGAAGTCTCTGCACTGCTCGGCGTAGCCGATCTGGCGAGTGGTACAGTATCATTATTGCCAGCAGGGTTGGATTGCCAATGGTCTAACGGTTATGCGCAGAGCCATATTCGTTCGGGTGTTAAGCTTGGTGATAATAGTTTGCGTAATTTCCTAACCAAAGATTTGCCAATACGTTCAGGGTGTCAAATTAGCTTGAGTAAGCCGAGTGCTTACAGCTTTACCTTGGATCTCTATCAAGGTTGTGAGGCGTGATTTTAGCGTCTAAATTGTGAGTGTGATTGGAACTTTGAATTGAGTTGCTAATAACCTTATACATTGTCAGTGTTTATGGCAGCTGGGTTTCGATATAGTTCTGAGCACATTGAACAAGTGAGGTCGCCGTAGAGCTACCCATTTTAAAGTCACCCAAAAAGAGAAGATTACAATGGCAAATCAAGAGTTTAAAGAACCCTTTAATATTCTGTACTTTCTAGGCTTGGTTGCAGCTCTGCTGATCCCAACCCTGCCTGCTACTCTAACGTGGATCCGTGTATTTAACGGTTACGCTGGTTTTTAATGCGTTCATCCCTACAACGTTTTTTATTCAGTTTTATTGGAATAACGAGTCTATGCCTAGGGATACTGGGCATATTTCTCCCTCTCTTACCGACCACTCCTTTTATCTTACTCTCCAGTGCCTGCTTTTTACGCAGTAGCCCCCGTTTCCACCGCTGGTTGAATCAGCATGAAACCTTTGGTCCGATTATTCAAAATTGGCAACAACACCGCGCGGTTAGCAAAGCCGTGAAAAAACGCGCAACGATTTTTATCCTAATGAGCTTCGCTTTCTCGATTTGGATGGTGCCTTGGATGTGGCTTAAGGTTGTGCTGTTTATCTGGCTTGTGCTTTTGATCACTTGGTTTGTCCGCTTACCGACCCATGAGCTGGTTGCTAACCAACAAGAAAATCACTAGCATTAGTGGGAAGTGTGCCCACTCTTCGAGTGGGCTTTGTTTTTTCAGTGCCGTGCGATACCGCGCTATAGCTATAGACGGCACCGGAATTGTTCTGTAATCACCTTAGGTGATTAAGCAACTGAAGCTAAAGTAACTATGACAACTGAAACTCTTTCACTGATCAAATCCAGCATCAAAAGCATCCCAGACTATCCAAAAAAAGGCATTCTGTTTCGTGACGTCACCAGCTTGCTTGAAGACGCCAAAGCGTATCAAGCGACCATTCAACTTCTCGTTGATAAGTACAAAGCGATGGGCTTTACCAAAGTAGTCGGTACGGAAGCGCGTGGTTTCCTATTTGGTGCGCCGCTGGCTTTAGAACTGGGCGTGGGTTTTGTTCCTGTGCGTAAACCAGGCAAGCTGCCTCGTGAAACCGTTGCACAATCTTATGACCTAGAATACGGTACAGATACATTGGAAATCCATGTTGATGCGATCAAAGCCGGTGACAAAGTGTTGGTGGTTGACGACTTACTCGCAACAGGCGGCACGATTGAAGCGACCACTAAGCTGATCCGCCAATTGGGTGGTGAAGTGGAACACGCTGCCTTCGTAATCAATCTGCCAGAAATTGGTGGTGATAAGCGCCTTGAAGGGTTAGGCTTGCAGGTTTACAGCATCTGTGAATTTGAAGGTCACTAACCGACAACGGATATTGGAATGAGTTATCTTGCTTTAGCACGCAAATGGCGTCCGACACGATTTAGCGAAGTAGTCGGACAAACCCATGTTTTAACTGCTTTAGAGAACGCATTGGCGCAAAATCGTTTGCACCATGCGTATCTGTTTAGTGGAACCCGAGGTGTGGGTAAGACCACTATAGGTCGTCTGTTTGCGAAAGGGCTCAACTGCGAGACGGGGATTACGGCGACACCTTGTGGCCAGTGTGCAACCTGTAAAGAGATCGATCAGGGGCGCTTTGTTGATCTGCTAGAGATTGACGCGGCATCGCGTACCAAAGTGGAAGACACGCGCGAGCTGCTCGATAACGTGCAGTACAAGCCAGCGCGTGGACGCTTCAAGGTTTACTTGATCGACGAAGTACACATGCTCTCGCGTCACAGCTTTAATGCGCTGCTCAAAACGCTTGAAGAGCCGCCTGAGTATGTGAAGTTTTTGCTGGCAACCACAGATCCACAAAAACTGCCTGTGACCATCTTGTCGCGCTGTTTGCAGTTCCATCTCAAACCGATCAGTGTTGAAAATATTCAGCAGCAGCTTGATAAAGTGCTGCAAGCCGAACAGATCACCAGCGACAGCAAAGCGCTGAATCTGTTAGCACATGCCGCTGATGGGAGTATGCGTGATGCACTGAGCCTGACTGACCAAGCGATTGCGTTGGGTAATGGTGTGGTGAAAAGTGACATCGTCGCGCACATGCTGGGCACGCTAGACACTGACCATGCGCTGCATCTGCTGCAAGCCATCAGCCAACAAACACCGCAAGCGGTGATGGAGTGCATCGAAACGCTCGCCCAGAATGGCGTAGAGTGGGATGGCCTATTGCAACAGCTTTCTACCCAATTGCATCGAATTGCCATGTATCAAGCGTTGCCAGCGACTTTGGATAAATCGGTGCCTGAAGCATCAAGAATCGAGTCGCTTGCTAAAGTGTTAACGCCGCAAGATGTGCAGCTTTATTACCAAATTGCTTTGAAAGGTCGACAAGATTTACCTTTGTCGCCCACCGCGCGAATTGGCATTGAAATGCTGATGCTTCGCATGATGGCGTTTCGTCCGTCGAGTGTATCTCTAGCCAGTGTGATCACGCCGGTCAATGCACAATCGGAAGTATCACCTGTTGTCGCACCAGCAACAATGGCTCGCCCTGCACCTCAAGCACCACAGTCACAACCTGTAGTTCAGCCACCAGTGCCGCAACCCGCGCAAGCTATGCCGAATTCTATGGTACAGCCTATGATGGCTGCTGAGCCTGTGATGGAAAGGGCTGCTCCGGTCGTTCAGCGAGAAGAAGCAAGCTCGATGAACTCACCACTGGGTACGGCTGTCCCCAATACGGATGCTCAAAGCCAAACCACTATGCCTGCCTTAGCAGGGCTGCGTCATCAGCTGCGCTCTAAGCGTCAAGAAGTACAAAACAAAGGTGCGGACGGAAAAAAGTCTGACGCGACATCTGCTACTCCTGCATCCGCGCTAGAGCGTATTGCGCAGCGAGCACAGCAAGTGCAGGTGTCGCCAGATATGAGTGATGAGGATGAGCTGGAGCCAGAAGATGAAATTTATCAATGGCGTCCAATGCAACCCATCGAAGTCGCGGTGAAAAGTGATGTCACACCGACTCAGCTGAAAAAAGCGTTAGAGCATGAAAAAACGCCAGAAATGGTGGCGAAGTTGATCGAAGAAGCCGTCGCGCAAGATGCATGGTCGGCTCTGATTCAACGCTTGCAGACGGCAAAAATGGTCGAGCAATTGGCGTTGAATTCTTCCTTTATTCGTCAAGGCGAACAGATTTCTCTGACGCTGCGTCCAAGCCATGCACATCTGCATAATGAGAAAGCCCAGCAAGAGCTAGAACAAGCGCTGAATCAAGTGCTTGGCGAATCTTGTACTTTGAGTATTGCCGTGGGGCAAGAGGGCGAGACCCCCCTTGAGCTGCGTGAGCGGCTCTATCAGCAGAAGCTCACTTCGGCACTTCACAGCTTACAGACCGATCCGCATGTACAATTTATTGAGCGTCGGTTTAATGCGCAGTTGGATAGCGACAGCGTACGTCCGATTTAACTGGGGTTGAAACCGAGCTGTCTCGTCCCCACACTATGTAAAACGTTTAACGATAACCAGAGAGATAAAGATGTTTGGTAAAGGCGGAATGGGCAACCTGATGAAGCAAGCCCAACAAATGCAAGAGCGTATGCAAAAGCTGCAAGAAGAGATCGCAAACATGGAAGTGACTGGTGAATCCGGTGCTGGCCTTGTGAAAGTGACAGTGACTGGTAGCCACAGCGTACGCCGTGTCAACATCGATGAAAGTCTGATGGAAGACGACAAAGAGATGTTGGAAGATTTGATTGCAGCTGCATTTAATGACGCCGCTCGTCGTATCGAAGAGACGCAAAAAGAGAAAATGGCTTCAATTACCGGTGGAATGCAACTGCCTCCGGGCATGAAAATGCCATTCTAATCTGAGCTGAATTTATGCGTACCAGTCACATGCTGGAACATTTGATGGAAGCATTACGCTGCCTGCCGGGCGTTGGCCCAAAATCAGCGCAGCGTATGGCATTCCATCTGTTACAGCGCGATCGTAAAGGCGGTTTACAACTGGCTGAGGCACTGAGTCAGGCGATGGTCGAAATCGGTCATTGTCAGGAGTGCCGAACCTTTACCGAGCAAGATGTTTGCCACATCTGTAGCAACCCTAAGCGTAAAGAAAATGGTCAGCTGTGTGTGGTCGAAAGCCCGGCAGATATTGCTGCGCTGGAAGCTACCGGTCAGTTTTCTGGTCGCTATTTTGTGTTGATGGGTCACCTGTCACCACTAGATGGCATTGGCCCGAGCGATATCGGCTTGATACTCTGGATTATCGCCTACAGCGTAAAGACATCAGTGAGGTGATCCTCGCTACGAATCCGACTGTAGAAGGTGAAGCTACTGCGCAATACATTGCGGAGCTGTGTCGTGAACATCAAGTTACCGCAAGTCGTATTGCCCACGGTGTACCTGTGGGGGGCGAGTTAGAGTTGGTGGATGGCACAACCTTATCGCATTCGCTGTTAGGTCGTCATAAGCTGTTTTAACTCAGCCCGAATAATCAAATTGCCGCTCAATGAGCGGCATTGTTTTATCTTCATCCACATTAACTGATCAGGTTAATCGCTCAAGCTCGGTTAAGTTGGTAAGGGCTTGTTGATCAGTTTTTCCGCAAACGATAGGGCAGGCTTTGAAATCATGGCACACCTTTGGGCGCTCAGGGCGACCAAATAGTTTGCACAGATTATCGTCATTGAGCTGAATACAGCGCACCCCAGCCGGTTTGCCGTGCGGCATACCGGGAATGGGTGAAGAAATACTTGGTGCGATACAACAAGCACCGCAGCCTAATCGACAATCCATCATGAACTCTTTGCGCTGGAAAAATGGGCGGCCATCCTAACAGAAAGCACAATAGGATGCACTGACTTGCTCTCTCCTTGCACTTTGGCGGCGCAAAGAGTATAAATCGACCCCCCGATTGATTAACCGTAAGACAATGCAATGAGTACACCCTTCTGGCAAAGCAAAACTTTAGATCAAATGACCGAAGCCGAATGGGAATCGCTGTGCGATGGCTGTGGTAAATGTTGCCTGCACAAACTCATGGATGAAGATACGGATGAAATCTACTACACCAATGTGGCGTGTAGCTGGCTCAATAGCGAAACCTGTTCTTGTAAAGATTACCCAAATCGCTTTAGCTCAGGTGAAGAGTGTTTAAAACTCACCCGCGACAAGATTGAAGAATTTATCTGGCTGCCCGATACCTGCGCTTACCGTTTGCTCGGAAGTGGTCAAACACTTCCGGAGTGGCATCCTTTGCTGACCGGTTCGAAAGACGCCATGCATGCCGCCGATGAAAGTGTGCGCGGTAAAATCGTCTATGAAGTGGATGTGATCGATTGGGAAGATCACATTGTGCTGATGAGCCGAGATTAAGCTCTTTCCTAATCGATGATGTTAGGGAATAAAAACGCCTTGCTTCTCGCAAGGCGTTTGTCTTTGAGCGAAAGCCAAAACTAAACCGCGTTATTTCTTCGGTTGGGCATCAATACATTGCCCATGAACTTCACGGCCTTCTGGAGCCATCAGATACAAATAGAGGGGCATGATGTCGAGCGGCGTTTTTAACTTGTCTGCATCTTCCGCTGGGTAAGCTTTCGCGCGCATTCCGGTACGAGTACCACCCGGGTTAATCGCATTGACACGAATGGTACTGTCGCTCAGTTCATCGGCCAGAATTTGCATCATGCCTTCGGTGGCGAATTTAGAAATGGCATAAGTGCCCCAAAACGCGCGGCCACTGTGTCCCACTGTTGAGCTGGTAAACACAATTCGTGCATCCGGAGATTTATGCAGCAAAGGTAGCAGTGCTTGTGTCAGTAGAAACTGCGCTTTTACGTTCACTTGCATTACTTCATCAAAGCTGTCTTCGCCAATTTGATCAAAAGGGCTGAGCACGCCAAGCAAGCTTGCGTTGTGTAGAACGCCATCCAAGCGGCCAAACTGCTCTTCAATGGTATCCACCATATCCAGATAGTTTTGTTTGCTCGCGCCCTTCATATCTAAGGGTACGATGGCGGGTGTAGGGTAACCGGCTGCTTCAATCGCATCATAAGTTTGTTCAAGCTTTTTCACGGTGCGACCGAGGAGGATCACGGTGGCGCCATGTGCTGCGAAGCTGATCGCTGCTTGTTTACCGATACCGTCGCCGGCACCCGTTACTAAAATCACTTTCTCTTTCAGGGCATCTGCTGAGACTGAATAATTCACGTCTTACATTCCTTATTATTCTTGGCTCTTCTGGTTGATACACCGCGGTTATTCTCGTTAACCACGCGGGGAATGTGGCTCAGAAGAGGATTTGCTTTAAGTCTTCGTGACAAGGTGGTTACAATACACCAATTCGCATTGAAGAAGGATGAGTCACTTGGAGTTTTTGTTAGATTACGGCCTGTTTTTGGCCAAGATTGTGACTGTCGTAGTCGCGTTGGTGGCGGTGTTGGTGGTGGTTAAATCACTGGGTGGACGCAGTGGGGCGGCCAAAGGTGAACTGGAAATCACCGATCTGACCGAACAGCACAAAGAGACAGTTGAACGTTTAGAATCTTATCTGCATGACGATGCCTTTTTAAAAGCGCGTGATAAAGCAGAAAAGAAGAAAGAAAAAGCAGAACAGAAAAGTCGTGAGAAATCACTCAAACAAGCGGCAAAAGAAGGCGAATTGGAAAGCAAACGCGAACCGCATCTGTTTGTGCTCGATTTTCATGGCAGCATTGATGCCAAAGAAGTCGCTTCACTGCGTGAAGAAGTGAGCGCGATTTTGGCGGTTGCACAAGCGGGTGATGAAGTATTACTGCGCTTGGAAACTGGTGGTGGCATGGTGCATGGTTACGGTTTGGCTTCCTCACAGCTTGATCGTATCAAAGCGGCAGGCTTACCTCTGACCATCTCAGTCGATAAAGTGGCGGCCAGCGGCGGTTATATGATGGCGTGTATCGCCGATAAAATCGTCAGTGCACCGTTTGCGATTGTTGGTTCGATTGGCGTGGTGGCTCAGTTACCGAACTTCCATAAACTACTGAAAAAGAACGATATCGAATTTGAACAACTTACTGCGGGTGAATACAAACGTACGTTGACTATGTTTGGTGAAAACACGGATAAAGCGCGTGACAAGTTCAAATTAGAGCTCGAAGAAACCCATCAACTGTTCAAAGACTTCATTCGTGATCATCGCCCAGCGTTGGATCTGGATAAAGTCGCTACGGGCGAACACTGGTTTGGTACACAAGCTAAAGCGCTGGGTTTGGTTGATGAGATTCAGACTTCCGATGATTTGATTGTTGAAGCGTGCAAAAACAAAACCGTGCTTCTGCTGCGTTATGTGCAGAAGAAAAAGCTGGCCGATAAATTGGCTGGGGTGGCGGGAGATGCAGCCGACAATGTGTTGATGAAACTGATCAGCCGAGGCCAACGTCCATTAGTGTAATGTTGGTTCCCATAACGGGTCTCTAATGAAAAAACGCGCTTAGTGATTTCTCTAAGCGCGTTTTTTATTTGATTTAGTGAGACGACTTAATCAAGGCAGCCTGTAGCGGAAAACGTCTCCAACTTGTGCTGATATTCGCTCAAGTCGCCGATGTTATTTTTCACCCATTCAGGGTTGTAATAGGTGTCAAGGTAACGTTCACCACTGTCGCACAGTAGAGTGACAATCGAACCTTGCTCACCGCGACGCTTCATTTCACACGCCAGTTGCAGTGCGCCATACAGGTTAGTGCCTGTAGAGGCACCGGCTTTACGGCCAAGAATTTTCTCCAACCAGTAAATGGTTGCCACACTGGCGGCATCTGGAATGGCGCGCATTTCATCCACTACGTCAGGAATAAAACTCGGCTCGACTCTTGGGCGGCCAATGCCTTCAATTTTGCTCCCACAATTGCGTGTCAAAGCGGCATCGCGAGTACGGTAGTAGTCATAGAAAACCGAATTTTCAGGGTCAACCACACACAGTTTGGTGTTGTGTTGCTGATAGCGAATGAAGCGGCCGATAGTGGCAGAAGTGCCGCCTGTTCCTGGGCTCATTACAATCCAACTCGGGACTGGGTGTTCTTCCATCTGCATTTGGCTGAAAATACTATCAGCGATGTTGCTGTTGCCGCGCCAATCGGTGGCTCGTTCGGCGTAAGTGAACTGATCCATATAATGGCCTTTCAGTTCCTTTGCTAGGCGGTGAGATTTGGCATAAATCTGATCTGAGCGGTCTACAAGGTGTGCCTTGCCACCATAGAACTGAATCTGCTCGATTTTTTTACGCGCCGTGCATTTGGGCATCACAGCAATAAAGGGCAGACCAAGCAAGCGGGCAAAGTAAGCCTCAGAAACCGCGGTGCTGCCAGACGAGGATTCAATAATCGTGGTTTCTGGCCCAATCCAGCCATTACACAGACCATACAAAAACAGTGAACGTGCTAAACGGTGTTTGAGAGAACCTGTTGGGTGGGTACTTTCATCTTTCAGATAGATATCGACACCAGAGACGCAAGGTAAATCGAGTTTAATCAGGTGCGTATCGGCAGAGCGTTGGTAGTCTGCTTCAATTTTACGAATTGCGCTGTTAATCCACTGATGGTCAGTACACATAGTCAAATTTCTCCCTTGAGTTACCGAATAAGTTTAGCTAGAGAAGGAGAGAAAAACTTTGCCATTTTGCCTGCGCTTTTGTAGTTTTGGAGAAAAATTTTCTCCGTAAAGGGTGCTTTGTATGTTGCTTGATAAAATTGATCGGCAAATCTTGGCAATTTTGCAACAAGACTGCACAGTCTCGCTCAATGAATTAGCGGAAGCGGTGAACTTAACCACCACACCTTGCTGGAAGCGCTTGAAAAAAATGGAAGAGGGCGGAGTGATTCGTGAGCGGGTAGCACTACTGGATGCTCAAACACTCGATCTCTCTTTCACGGCCTTTGTGATGGTGACCACCAATAACCACTCCCATGAATGGTACTGCCGTTTTGTTACCGCAGTGGAAGAGTTTTCAGAGGTGATGGAGTTTTATCGCATGGCGGGAGAATACGATTACATGATGAAGGTGCTAGTCAAAGACATGAAGTGTTTTGATCAGTTTTATAAAAAGCTGGTCAATAGCATTGAGGGGCTGAACAAAGTGACCTCCACCTTTGCGATGGAGTCACTTAAATACACCACGAGATTGCCTCTTTAAGCGCGATTATTTAGTCGAGGAAACGCATCACGCCTTCTTGCACTGCGGTGGCAACGAGGTTGCCTTGGCGATCGTAAATCTCGCCACGCACTAAACCGCGTGTATTGCTCGCCGTTGGGCTTTCGATGGCATACAACAACCAGTCATCCATCTTGAATGGGCGATGGAACCAGATGGAGTGATCAATGGTGGCGACTTGGAATTTTGGGGTCATCAAAGAAACACCATGTGGATGTAAGGCGGTGACCAAAAATCCCCAGTCAGACGCATAACCAAGTAGGTATTGATGAATGAGTTGGTTATCCGGCATGTTGCCGTTAGCACGGATCCACAAATACTGTTTCGGCTCCGCTTTTTGTGGTTTCAACGGGTTAATGACGGTTACTGGACGCATCTCAATCGGCTTTTCACCACAAAAAGTTTTCTGCAGTTTTTCTGGCAGGAAGTGAGCGATTTGCGCTGCAAGTTCAGATTCTGAAGCAAAGTTTTCTGGTCCTGGAACCACAGGCATGGTTTTTTGGTGCTCAAATCCCGGTGCATCACCATGATAAGAGGCGGTCAGGTAGAAAATAGGGCGTCCATTTTGAATTGCTTTGACGCGGCGTGTGCTGAAGCTTCTGCCATCGCGCAAATTTTCCACATCGTAAATGATCGGTTTTTCTGGATCGCCAGGATAGAGAAAATAGCTGTGGAAAGAGTGAACGGTGCGGTCAGATTCTACCGTGTAACGTGCCGCAGACAGTGCTTGACCGATCACCTGCCCACCATACACTTGAGGAAGACCCAAATTTTCGCTGGCACCCCGATAAAGTCCCTCTTCCAGTTTCTCCAATTGCAGCAGACTTAATAATTCGTCTAACGGTTTACTCATTACCCAGGATCCTTTTTTACTATTTTGATGATTTTGTGATGTTAGTCAGATATTTGTCAATAATCTCGCTGTCCAATGACACAGATATCCCAGCAGCATATAATTTCCATGTTTCTTAATTTGTCATTTTTATTCTGTCGTGAGGCCCTATGAAAAAGGTTCTGCTTATTGTTATCTCTGCTCTGTTTGGTTCTTTACTCGTAGGTTGCCAAATGAATGAATCTGCCGCTAAAACGCAAGACAAAATCCAGTCTATTACTGGTAGCGTGGCATACCGTGAACGAATTGCGCTACCGGATAATGCCGTGGTGACTGTGTATCTACAAGATGTGTCTTTGGCGGATGCGCCTGCAACCGTGATTGCAAAACAGAACTTTATCACTAATGGTATGCAAGTACCGCTAGAGTTCAACTTAGCGTATGACAGCAGCAAAATTAAAGCGAGCCACAGCTACAGTGTAAGTGCCCGTATTGAGGTGGATGGTAAGTTGCGCTTTATTACTGATACTCACTACGGTGTGATCACCGATACGAATGCAACAAAACAAGTACAGATGATGCTGGTAGGCGTGCAAGGCCAGTAGCGGAATAGGTAAGCCCAATCCATTAAAACAATGGCAGCCTTAGGGCTGCCATTGATATTTCTTCAACGATATTTTTCCTGCCTCGCTCACTTCCACACCTTCTGCCAACAAATGTCGCTGCTGGCGAACAAAGTCTTCTCCTTGTAGTGAGATTTTTCCTTGGCTATTAATCACTCGATACCACGGCAACTGACTGCCTTCTGGTAGATTACCGAGAGCTTTGCCCACATGACGAGCATAGCCCGGATAGCCTGCCATTTTGGCTATTGCGCCGTAAGTTGAAACTTTGCCAACCGGAATTTGGTGAATTACGACAAAGATCTGTTGTAAAAACTGGTTCATAATAAGAAGCCCGAAACGGAGTTTACCAAGGATAGGTATAGGGAGGTGACATGATACTGTCTGCCGTACAATTTCTCATCGCAACCCTTTTCGCTATTGTGGCTGCGCATATCGCTGGGTTAAGCGAAGGCGACATCCCGATCATTGCGTTTTTGATCCCCGCACTGTGGTTATTGCCAAAATCTGGAATTTCCAGTGCCGTGATGTTGGCTGCCATTGGCATTTTTGGTCTCACCTTGCCACTGCAACCGATCGCTTTATCCATTAGCCAGTGGGTGATTATCCCTCTATTAATGGTGGCATTTTCGCCGCGCAGTAACTGGGGTGTTATCTTAGTCAGTGCACTGATTGTGCTCACTTTACAAGTGGGCATCATGGTAACCCAATCGGCAGGTAAACTGGAAGGTTCACCTGTGGTGACTGTAGTGCAAATACTGATGGTAATCTTGATCTGGTGGGCTGCACGTGGTTGGAAACCTAGTCACTCTCATAGCTGGTGGGCATTGGCGCTAATCATTCCCCTTTGGGTGGCAGAGCAATTTTATGCCGCTGCTCTGGCTTTATTGATTACTGGGATTATTGCTGCATGTGAATATTTATCCCGAAAAACGACACCGACATTAAACTGGGGTACTCTCCTTGGCTGGAGTTTGCCTTGTGTGAGTTTCGCCGCTTTAGTGGTGTCGCCAGTGACAGAAGTGCCAAATCCGGTTTTTGTGGTATGGATTTGTATCTTGGCGACCGCGTGGACAACCGATTACGTGCTCAAAAGCACAGAAGAAGCTCATGATTAATCAGGGGATTCTTCGATTTATTGTTTGAAGGAATAGAAATAGCGTGATCATGCGCGGTTAAGTATTGCCATTTTGCATGATTATTTACTAAGGATTAGTCAGCTTTATGAAATTTATCACTTAAAGTTGATAGTGGGGTGTGGGTATTTGAGATAAAATGCGCCCCAAAAAATAACATTTAATATTCAACGTCTATGCTGTCTAATGCTTTTTCTCGCTTAGTCTTGTTGCTATTGGGATGGTTAGCCATATCAACCAGTAGCTTGGCTAATTCTCAATCTTATGTGGTGGCCACAGAAGCCGATGATGTGGTCACTCGTGTGCTGTTTGATTCGATTGCCTATCACTTCAATCTTGAGATTGAATACGTCAATTACCCCAGTTTTAACCATATTTTGATGGCAATAGAGTCTGGCCAAGCTGACTTTGCTGCCAATGTGACTTACACCGATCTTCGTGCTCAACGCTTTGATTTCTCCAGTCCAACGAACATTGAATACACCTATCTCTACAGCTACGGCGGGTTGCGCTTAAGCGATATTCGCACTTTAGGTGTTCCCAAGGGCACGATTTATGGAGATTTAGTCAGCAAGCATTATCCCTACATTCAGCAAGTGGAGTATCAAGGCCATCGTGAGGCACTCGCTTTATTGGAAAGCAGTCGTGTAGATGGGGTAGTCGATGCCATCAATCAGCTTAAACCCATGTTACTCAAAGGGCTTGATGTACAGCTATTAAACGATCAGTTACCGATTCAACCGGTATCCATTGTCAGCCCTACAGGCAGACACACTGAGCTTCTGGGCAAAATTGAAAAATACACACACTCGGCTTATATACAGCGTTTATTACGGGAGTCTATTCAAAAGTACCAATTGGATATTCGTAAGCAGGCTCTGCGCCAAGCCGTGATTGATAGCGGCCTGAATATGCAGCGTGTACTGCGAGTAAAGCTTGAAAATAACCCGCAATACGCACTTTATCAGGCGGATGGTTCTGTAAAAGGGATCAGCGCAGATGTGTTGTTTCAAGCCTGTGACATGTTACTGCTCAAATGCGAGTTGGTCAGTCATGAGCAAGAAACGTGGGAAAATATGTTTGCTGATTTGCAGGACAAAAGCATTGATATTCTCGCGCCAGTTACCATTTCGCCACAACGTAGAAACTTCGTCTATTTCAGTGAAAGTTACTATCACCCAGAAGCGATTTTGGTGAAACGAGAACACTATAAAGATAATGTTTACAGCAATGTGTCGGAGTTAGTAGCCGAGCGTGTCGGGGTCGTGAAAGGTGACTTCTTTGAAGAGTTGCTGCAACAAATGCTACCTAACAAGACACTGCTAACTTACGCCAGTCAAAAAGAGAAAGTACAAGCCTTGATGGATAAAGAGGTTGATTACATCGTTCTCAATCGAGCGAGTTTTAATCTACTGCTTCGTGAGTCCGAGGAAATGCTCCCCATTGTGGAAGACACCATGATTGGCTCTTTCTATCAATACGACATTGCGATTGGTTTTGCTAAAAATCCATTGGGTGCCACTCTTGCTCCGCTTTTCTCTCGTGCCATAAAAATGCTCAACACTGAGCAGATTATCCATACTTATGACTACCAACCGAATTGGCGAGCCACTTTGCTGGCGGAAAAGAAATATCAACGCAGCACTCAGTGGCTATTTGCCATGGCCTTGTTGGCTCTGTTCATGGTGGCGTTTTATCTACATGGCATTTCACATACGGATAATTTAACTAAGCTGCGTAACCGTCGAGCCCTGTATAACCGCCATCGTCGAGGATTGTCACCTCGGCAGTCATTGGTGTATCTCGATGTGAATAAATTCAAATTGATCAACGATCAATACGGCCATGAAATTGGGGACAAAGTGCTCAAGCAGTTGGCACAACGCATTGATACTGTGTGGCGAGGCCGTAGCTATCGTATTGGTGGTGATGAATTTATCTTGATTGGAGAATGCTCTGCGCAGCGATTGGATCAAGTCGTGAATCAGTGCGAGCGCTTCATCTTTGTGGATGCTGAACGTGATGTGAGCTTTGAAGTGACAGTAGCCATTGGTATTGCCAAAAGCCGTGACCGCACTATGTCGCTTAACGATGTGATGCATCAGGCAGACATTGAAATGTATCGTGCGAAATCGGAGTCAGCCCCATATCACTTCAAGCATGATTTGAAAGTCAAAGCATTACACATCGTTTGACCAAAGTGGCGAAATGCTGCGCTGTTAGAAGGGGATGCAAGCTAAAAGTAGGATTATCGCTTGCATTGCCCAATTCGATGTTTAATAATCGCACCCGATTTGGAGGCAATCCAAACTCAAAAATCGATGGAGGCCCTGGTCCTCCCGCAACACTAGTTCGTGAACCTGGTCAGATCCGGAAGGAAGCAGCCACAGCGGATGATGTGTGTGCCGGGATGTGGCTGGGGCCTCCGCCCATCTGATGATTTTAAAATTGTAACCTCACCCAATAAATCCAATCCTTTCCTTTTAAAATTTGTAATGTGTCCTACACTGGCTTTGGCTGTTTTTTCAGCGTTATGGCGCTGTCTGCACGTTTAAGTGCTTAAGTTATTTCAGCATCTAAAACGTCTGCAGTTTATTCAGTACTAAAAATCCGCTCACTAAATATTCTGCTGTGTGCACTGAATTTTTAGCTAACGACTTACATTCTTAATAGGCAAAGGAATATGTATACAAGACGTGGCGGATCAGTACGCTCCGCATGGAAACTCAGTTGGGTTATTTTACTCGCCGTGACCGGATCAGTAGGCTGTGCGTCAAACGAATCGATGAGTTTGATCAGTGAATACGCGAAACAGACAAGAGCTTTTGAAGGTTTACCAAACTGCGGATGAAGTAAGAATCAATGCCAATCTTGTCGAAGCGGTGAGAGATGGGGTAACGGGTAAAGATCTGCAATTTAAAACGATCGATAATGCAGGCCAAGAAACGCTATTACAGAATTTGCATGATTTTTCTCAAAGCATTTACTTACTCTCGACCGACGATCGAGGCGAATCGTTAGATAACAACTCGGAAAAGTTAAATGATTCCTTGATGTCACTAGCCGAAAATTCTCAAGTAAATGGGATTGATTCAAAACAGGTTGAGATTATCTCTGTCAGCGTGAATGCGTTGGCGCGTGCTTATACAGAGCGGGCTAGGTACCAGTACCTAAAGCAAATTTTGATTGGCTCTCAGCCTGTTATTCAAAGTTCTTTCGATTCATTAAATGGTGAACTTGAAGCATGGAAAACGGCAACCAAAGTTTCACTTGAGAAAGAGCTACGCATTCGTCTTTTTCTGCTAAACAATCCGAACCTTTGTGAAAGCCGTGATGATGCTAAATGCGTGAATTATTACCACTCGTTAGAAGAGAGGGTGGATGCGTATCGGAAAGCTTATGCATTGAAGTCCCACATTATTCATCTTGATGCTCAATTTTCGAAACTAGAAAAGGCATTAAAAGCCATTCAGAACTTGAACATTTCAGTGGTTAATTCTTTGAATGAAGACGATGATTTTTCAAAAGCTGCTGCCAAAAAAGCCATCAAATCAACCCAAAAACAGATCGATGCGATTAAAGAGTTTCGCAATAAATTAAAGGATTAATGCATGGAAGTGAATCACAGTGAAAGCTACGCTGAACTGAAAAGTATGTACGATGAACTCCAATCCTATTTGGACTCTGTATTGTTGGAGCCGGAAGACGAAGTCATCTTGCTAAAATGCGAAAAACTTGGTGAGCAAGTCTACGCCTATAACGTCGCTATCATTGAAGGCAACTCTTCTTTACATAGCGCAAAGAGTGAAAGCATCAGAGCACTGATTGAACAAGCGAAAACTGCGAAAGAGGCCTTAAAGAAAGCGGAAGATAAGGTCAAAACGCTAGCGAAAGTTGCCAAAGTTATTGATAAGGTTTTGGAACAACTCTCGAAACTATTCTAGAAAGAAGAGATATTGGATTGGTCTTTGCGTTGAAGCGTTATGTAAATAAGGTAAGCAGGCATAGCCAACCTGATTAGGTTGGCTATTTAAACGCAATTTACTGAGATACTGGCGTAGGCAGCGGAAGTTGATAAGAACCGTTTACCACATCTTCTTTTGCACGATAGACTCGCATCCCCAAATACCAATTGTCCGATGGCGTATCGAGGCGATTAGCAACATCGCCACATAACTCTTTTGAGCCGAAATAAAGCGTAAAAGTACCATCTTCATTTCGCTTAATTGTGCGGTCATTTAAGTTTGAAATGCCTTCATGCAAATACTTATCTGCCCCATACATAGTAAATGAGAAAAAGCCGAGTTTATTAAAGCCAGGTTCTTTATAGGTCGCGCTATAACACACGTCTTTTGATAACCCATAGTCACGATACAAATACATAGCGTCTTGAGGTGGCAGTAAACCTAATGCTACCGCGACCCCCATTTTTTGTTTCTCTGGGTCTAACGTGCCATGAGCACCGGATGTTTCGTTGAAGTTTGGTAATTGAGCGGCTTTAACTTGGTATTCAGCTCGTATTGAATCAACGCTTTTCATGTCCCATTGTCGAGGTTGATAGTCTTTGACCTTCACACCTTGAGGGAAAGTCACCTTGATCTGATCCTGCAGCGTATTTACATACTTGATATCATTTGTATCGGAAGCATCTACTTGAGTGCGAATTACAATTGCCGCGAATTCTGTCTGCGATTTAATTTCATGATCACCGGCCCCGTAAAATACTTGATCGATGTAGTGATCACTTTGCAAAATCATGGCGGACTGATAGCGGTTATCCTTCGATTTTGGCAGCGTAATGACCGTACCTTTAGGGACATTGAAAATGCCAAATGAATAAACAGTGTCACGATTCATGGTGACTGCAAGCTGCTGATCAAGCGCCATTAAATTACGGTCATGTCGAAACGTATTTGCTCCGGCAGTTTTATAAATATTTGCAAAAGAAATATCGACTTCAGCTTCGACATAATTATCTGTAGTAACAGGAATGACAGCGGGCTCTGCAGCATAGGTAGCAACACTGCTTAGCGCTGCGGATGTCACGAGTAAAGACAAAAGCGTTTTTTTACCAATCATTTTTTTCTCCACGAATACTCATCATTTTTGACTAACCAACGGCTTAAACGTAGCTAGGTTTTGAGAAATCTTTTGAATCAACAGATGCTATAGTACGAGAAACTTTTGGATTAAGAGGGCAGAAGTACTTGAACAAAATTCAAGATATAAGGAGGCCGACATGCGTTTTGATCTCGATTTTAATTTGCTAAGAACATTGATCGTCTTGGCGGATAAGCAAAATCTGAAGAAAGCGGGCATGGCTTTAGGGTTAACTGAAAGTGCGGTGAGTAAACAAATGGCGAAGCTAAGAGATCAACTGAATGATGATTTATTCGTTCGGATGTCAGGTAAGCTTGAGCTACAGAATACACATTATCGATTTTGCCTAAAGTCAAAATGGCGCTCTCTGATTTAGAAGAAGCGGTGACACCAGCGGCATTTGATCCTTCAACATATGCAGAGCCTATTCACATCGCACTGCCTGATTTGGTTATGGAAAGGTTTGGCATGGTGCTTTATGAGCAGCTGCTGCAGGTTTTCCCCAAAGCATCGGTGACGCTTCATTCATGGGGTGATGACACCGAAAATCGGATAATCACGGGGAGCATTAACTTTGGCATTCATTTATTGAACCCAGACAGGTCGATGAGTATCTATCAGCAAAAAATATCGAATGACAAACTGGTGATTGCGACGGCGACAAAACATGGAAAACATCATTGGGATGAAGTGAAAAGCTGGCCATTTATCAAGCAAAGAGCGGTGGGTTGGAATGAGCAGAAATTTCAGTTTATAGAACACTTGCATAAAACAGGGATTAATCTGAACTATGCCCACGACATTGATACTGCATCTTTTGCATTGAAACTCATGTTGCGCCAAAAAGTTGCAAACGTGCTGCCACATTTAGTCTTGGGTGATGATTTTGTTCAAGTAGATGGTTCTGAATTTATTCATTACGACGCGATTTGGGTGTCGAATGTGCGGCTCACGGACAGAAAATCCCCGCTATACCAATATTTGCACAAGTTAGTTTTAAAGATGTTCCATTAGTTTCAATGAACCCATTGAGATTACTGGGCTTTACTTTAGAGATTTTCGCTTATTCAGATTGGCGGGCTTTTCCGGGGCTGATTAAGAATGCTTTCTTAAACGCTCGGGAGAAGGCTGCCTCTGATCGATAGCCTACCGATTCGGCAACCGAGGAAATGGCTTCTCCAGCTTTAATTTGGCTCCATGCAATCTGCATACGCCACCAAGTCAGGTATTCGATCACAGTCGAACCACTGATTTGACGAAATGAGTTAGCGAGTGCAGTTCGTGACATCGCACAGTGTTTAGCCAATGTCTCTAAAGTCCAATAGTGTTCTGGTTGTTGATGAATAGCAGAAATCACTCGGCGCAGTTTAGGGTGGGCGTAGAGTGCTAGCATGCCAACATGGTCTGAACGCGTGTACAGATACGCTCTTAACGCGTAGATAAACAGCAATTCGGCAAGCCGGCCAATAATCGCGTTTGAGCCTGTGTCAGTTTGATAACTTTCACTGATGATCAGCGACATCATGGCCGATAGCCACTCATCACTCTCTGCCGCTTTAATCACAAACACATTGGGTAAAGCTTGGATGATGCCTTGAATACCCACATGCTGAAATTCTACTTTCGCACACAATAGCCCTGTTGAATGGGGATCTTGGCACTGCGCATAACTAAGATGCTGTTGTTCACCTGTCCGGGTTGCCACGGGTGAAAGCGTGTGATTCAACTCTTTAGGAAAAATAACCAGATCCCCCTCTTTTAAGATGGCATGCAACTGACTCGGAACATCGAGCTGACATTCACCCTTAGTCACCATATGAAAGCTGGTAAACGAGGTTTGTTCTTTATTGATAACCCAATTTCCGCACACCTGAGCGTTGTGATACACCTCAACATTCAATCTCATGTGCTGAATCAAATGAGAAAAAGGCTCCAAATTTGTACTCCTGAGCATGATTTGTGTACGAATTGGCATTCATCGTACAGGTCGATTGGCTTAGTGTTAAGCCCTTAAATAAGAAATCATGCGACTCACTCGCTAAGGCGATGTGTTAGCACAACGCTGAAAGCAATAAAAAACCAATAACAACAAAGAGAGTGATAGAGAGGTGCCCACCCATGCCAAACCCCGAAGCAGCCGCAAAAAGTGAAGCAACAAAAAGTACGATTTACGATTTTATTGCTACGGCTAAAACACCTTCTATTTTAAAACGTTCAGTGAAAGTGGCAGCGATTGTCGGTACGGTTTTAATGATGATTAATCATGGGGATGTCTTGTTGGCTGGGCAGATTGAAAGCGAGCGAGTATTAAAAATTTTGCTAACGTATATGGTGCCATTTTGTGTTTCTACCCAAGCCAGTGTGAGTGCCACGTTAGCCATGCGAAAGAGTGCCTAATCCAATGAAATTTAAATTATTCCAAAAAGCATTATCCCAAGAACAGATCATTGTTGAACGCTCGCGCTTGCAAGAGTTGGAAGCCATTGAAGCGCGTTATCATCAATTGCTGCAAGATAACCCTCTGCAATTTGCCGAACAGATTGTCACTAATGCGAGCAACGTGAATAAAGCATCGGCTAACCGTATGGCTTCGATTACGGAAAGCTCAGAGTTGGTGGGGTACTTTATTGAGCAATCCAACGATATTGAACGATTGTCGGAGGACTCATACCGTTCTGCATCGCAAACCGCAGCCACCGCCTCGCAAGCCATTTTGAAATTGCACGGTGTTATGGATCAGATCCACGATTCAAAAGTGCAAATTTGTGAATTCACCAAACTACTTAACTCACTAGAGCAGAACAATAAAAACATTGGCAAGCTGGTGGATGCGATTAAAGGCATTGCCGCGCAAACCAATTTGCTTGCGCTGAATGCTGCGATTGAAGCGGCTCGAGCGGGTGAGCACGGGCGCGGCTTTGCTGTTGTTGCAGATGAAGTGCGTTCATTGGCGAATACCGCTACGGAATCTGCCGATAGCATCAGTTTTGAGATGAAATCGATTATGGATATTTCTGCACAGGTGATGGAAAAGCAAAAAGAAGTCGAGCAGGTGATCCATTACAGCGCAGAAATCGCTGAAAAAACGGTAGTGGATATGGAAACCTTGGTGCAGATGTCGGGTGAAAGCCAAAGTTTTGTTGCCAATGTAATTGAAAGCGTACAAAAGCAGTTGTCTGATTCGCAAACCATTCAAAGCAATATGCACAGGTTGGTGGAAGATACCAGAGTCGCGCTGTCACTCTCGGGTTCAAACCATGAACTAGCAAAACAGATCACCCAAGCTTTGACCAAAGTGGCTTAGATTTAACGGTTGTTTTTGGAGCGAAGAGAAAAACGCAACGATTAAGCTTTATCGTAAGATCGTTTGATGAAAATAGGCCGCCACCCATGGAATGAGTGGCGGCCTGTTAGTTTAGAACTTCACTTGGTAGTTCAGGGTATAAGTACGGCCACGGCCTTTGTAATCGAATGCCGCAGCATCGTAGGTTGAGTAAACGATCTGAGCACGCTGACCCCAAATGGTGGTGTAGTCGTGGTCAAATAGGTTGAGTACACCAAAACCGAGACTGCCCACTGGCAACTGGTAGTTACCAACTAAGTCAAAGATGGTGTAACCATCCAGTTTATTCTGTTTGTCATCTTTGTAGTCAAACATGGTTTGGCTCTGTAACTTAACCGCCAGATCCGCGTCATACCAACCCGCCCAAGCACTGGCTTTTGATGTGCTGGCTTCGCCGGCAGTCATATCTTCCCAGCCGTTATCACCTTTGACTTCCGAGACCACGTAGTGGCCTGACGCACCCAATTGAACGTTGGTGTGTACCCAGTAAGACGCCATGGCTTCAAGGCCGTAAACGCGTTTCTTATCTTCCACTTCTTCAATCAATAAGGTTTTCTTGTTGTAAGAAACGGATTTATCCGAGGTGGAATAGTAGGCTGCAGTTTGCAGGTTGAGGCTGTCTTTCTCTAAACGGTAGCCCAGCTCAAAGCTGTTGGTTTTAATGCCTGACATTTTAGAGCTGTCGACATTGATGCTGTCTTGCAGCGCCCAGTGGTTGCCGACCCGTTTATAGTTGCCTTGACCATAGTATTTCGCAGGGTCAGCCAGATCGAAACCTTGTGAGAAGTTAGCCCACACTTGCGAGTGGTTATTGAGATGATAAAGCGTGCCTAAGTTGAACAGACCCACGTTGTAGTCAGTTTCGCCTCCTGGTACAGCATCGGCAGAAGTCCCTTTACCTTCTGCAATGTTTTTCTGCTGTTGGTTGCCCACGAAATCATCGATCTTATTGACCATATGTTGGTAACGGAAGCCACCTTCGACTGACCAGTCGTTCGTAATGTCGTAACCTGCTTGAACAAAGCCAGCGACAGAACCTACTTTAATCCCTGGGTAACGACCAATTTGTGCGTAAGTACGGTTGATGAGGTTTCCTGAATTATTGGCAATGGTTTTGTCATACAGGGCTTGGTTATTCTCCATCTGATCTTTGTAAGCATCAATCCCATACACCAGATTCAGTTTGTCAAAATTCTTTGCCAGAGCGGCCTTGAGTGAGATGACATCCGTGATCTGCTGGCTAGAAGACTGGGAGTAAGGGGTATAGGTTTGATCTTCTTTACGGTAGGAGGCTTCTGCAATCAGTTGGTGATTCAAGAACTCATCATTGACGTAAGACGCACTCAGCATCATGCGTTCTGTGCCGTGTTCGCGGTCTGAGTCAAAGCCGTTTCTCACGTCCACAAACTTGTTATTAACGATGTACAGGCCGTAAGGGGAGTCTTGCTGGCTATCATAGTATTGCGCCAACAGGTTGAGTTTTTGGGTTTCAGAAATATTCACACCCACAGTCGTCATCAAATCAACGGTTTGGTTGAATTGCAGAGAGCCTTGTGAAATGTCGGGTGTGACGATATCGCCGTTGGCATCAAAGAAACCTTGGGTTTCGGTATACACCACAGAAGCGCGGGCTTGAACTTTATCGTTGCCGCCTGAGATGGATTGGCCGACTTTGTAGTCAAAATCTTCGCTAGAATTAAAACCAGACTTTGCGCCGACGTAAGATTCAAATTCGAGCTCTTGGCTTGTCGCTTTCTTGGTGATGATGTTGATGACACCGCCCGATGCGCCCGCACCGTAGATAGACGTTGCACCAGAAAGCACCTCGATACGTTCAATGTTAAACGGGTCGATAGAATCCATGTGGCGACTGATTTGACGCGAAGATTCGAGGGATACGCCATCGATCATCACCAGCATTTTGCGTCCACGCAGATTTTGGCCGTAGTTGGTCCGTGCGCCTGAGCTGACATCCAGTGATGGAATGGCTGATGCGAGAATCTCGCCTAACGTTTTACCACCACGATATTCTTGTTCGATCTGCTCTGAATCGATGTACCAAACGGTTCCCGGGATATCACTGATCGCTTTCGGGGTGCGGCTTGAAACCACCACCATTTCGTCAAACAATGTTTGTTCTTCTGCTACAACGGGCGTGGTAAAGATGACACTGGCTACGGCAATTGCTGCCGCAGACAGTGACAAAGGTGTGGATGGTAGCAATTTTCCTTTTGTAGATTTCATTTTCTTCTCTATACGTATGTAAAAATAAGCCCTTAGGCCACTTGGGTGTTCGGGGCTGATTGAAATGCCACTCACCTTTGGAGTGAGTGACAAAAAAGTGAGTTTAAGCGACCAATTTTTTCGCGATGGCGCTAGGCGATAGCCAATCAATCATTCCTTTTCCGGAGTCGATATCGAAAATAGTTTGTCCCGCAAGGCGATTGATGATGCGTGCACTGCGCCACGCCATAAGGCTAAGCTGCGGCTCGGCAATACCATGGCTATGCATCCCAGCATTCACGGCGAAGATCTTGTTACGTTGTTGTCCTTCCCACTTAAGCTCAAAATCTGGGGTCATTTGGTAGCGGTTGTGCTCATCAAGATCGAGCAGCGGCAGAATCGTGTTCAAACAGGCGGGATAGGGCGCTTCAAAGCCCGTCGCCAGAATGACGATGTCTGCTTCGTACGTTTCTAAACACTGCCCCAGTGCATTGCTGGCGGTCAGTTTGAACGCACTGCCCTGTGCACTCATTTGAGTTAAGGCGCGGTGTGGTAGCAGCCTTACCCATTTGTCTTCCTTGAGTACATCGAATCGGTGGTAAAGCTCTTGATAAATGGTTAACAAGGCTTTTTGTGTTACTCCATCCGAGGTCAGTTTCTGGTTTGCCACCTCTTTACGTTTGACGCTAGGTGACAAATGAAAGAAAGCATCCACGTAATCGGGCGCGAAAAACTCATTGGTAAACGCGGCTTCATCGAGAGGTTGATAATTGGCGCGGCGAGATAGCCAGTCGAGTGACTTGGGTTTGCCCCATTTCTGCTGTAAAGCGTTAATGAAAATATCTGCACCGCTTTGCCCGCCACCAATGATCAGCACACGTTTGCCAGTGAAGTTTCGCTCTTGTAGCCCAACGTCTGCGGCGTGGAATACGCGCTCACCAAGGTGTGCTTTGGTGCATTCGGGTACTGAAGGAACTTTGCCTGTGCCAATGCAGAGATTTTTCGCTTGGTAAGTGCCTTGATTGGTGTGCAGCGTGAATGCCTCACCGGTGTATTCCACCTGTTCAACTCGGGTTGAAAACTGAACGTTATCCAACTGATGAGCTACCCATGCGAGATAGTCAGAAAACTCGTGACGGCTGATGCATTTGAGCTCAGCAGACAAGAAACGATAAAACTTTTTGTTCTTCACCAGATAAGAGATGAAGGAGTAGCGACTTTCTGGATTCACCGCGCTCACCAAGTCCTTCAAAAACATGGTTTGCATGTGGGTGTTATCAAGCAGTAATCCCGGGTGCCAAGAAAAATGGTCACGGCTTTCAAAAAAGCGTGCGGAAATTTGCGGTTTGTCCGCCAGTAGGGCAGCAATGCTAAGGTTAAATGGACCGACGCCGACACCGGCGAAATCAAGTTTGGCGTTGTTAGTGTGTTCCATAAGAGCAATCCTTTTCTTTGGGTAATGTCGGCTTCGTTAACACTAAAATTATGGTTATGTGGTTAGTTAGCCTTGGTGTTCCAGTGCTTTGGTCAATGGGTTGTTGAGCATGTCATCCATGTCAGGCAGCATCCTTGATGCGCTGGCATCTGTGCTGTGGCGAAACTTGGCTAAGTTCAGCCCGATCCGTAAAATTTTCGTCTTAAACAGGTCGAACTGTTCAAACCTTGGTTGGTACTCACGATGGGCGGCCATGTAAGCTTTCAGTCGGTCACCGAGCAGGCGGTAAAATTGCGGCTCGGAGAAGCCCAATTTGGCCACTAAGGGCGAAATAAAACGTAACGTGGTAACAAAGTGCCCGGTTTGTAAGTCATGAATAATCAGGTGTTCTGGCAGGCGAGCGGTGACTTTTTTCACGCTGTCATCCAGTGAAGCCTGTTCTGGATACTCACTGCTCACTAAGCGCATATCGCCTTGGAAATCCTTGAGTAGAATGCGTTTCGGGGCGTGGTTCTCCAGCACTAAAGTGACGTTCTGCCCATGCGCAATCAGCGAGACACCGTATTTGCACAGCAGGTGGTAATATGGAATGACCACCGCATCAAACAGTTTGCTGAGCCAAGCTTCGAGGGTTAACCCAGAGGTTTGGACGTATTCCGCAATCAGTGGTTGACCTTGATTGTCACTTTCCATCAGTGCCGCCATTAAGATGGCGCGTTCACCGGCTTTTAATTTGGAAGCCGCCGATTCACGCCAAATCACACCGAGCAGTTCGTGGTAGCGGTATGGAGCATTAGGCAGCAGAGCGTAGTCCGCTTGGGCGGCGAAGGCGGCTGCGGGTTCTTGCAACACTTCGGCCTGTTTCGCGATCAGCAGGGGATCAGATTTAAACACCTGATCGATCCAGTCAGAAGCCGTAGGGCCGGCCAAAATGTAGCGCCCCGGAATCCCTCGGTAGCAGGAGGTATTCATTACCGTGAGCGGCAACTTGATGTCGTAACTCGCAGGACGAGTGACATTACTTAAGGTGCGCAGTGACAGTTGAGGCAAGAAGTGATCGCCAAACTCGCCTAAATACACCAACTGCTTAGTCGCGATTTCACGTACAAACAGCAGGGCAAGTTTATTGCTCCATTGCCAAGGATGAACCGGAACATAACGATAATCATGAAGTTCAAGCTGATAGGAAGCCAACAAACAGTCCATCTGCTTGATTTCATCGGGCGTGATGGCGCTTTGCAGTAAGGCTTGCCATGTGACTTCATCGTTGGTGGCGAGCTGCAAAATCGAGTGATGAACCGCGACCCAACCCAGTTGGAAAGCGCGTTCCGCTTCTGGTGCATACAGCTGCAAATCATCACTGCCCCAACCGCGGCGGCCTTTATTGAACACAAATTTCGGATGTCCATCAAAGTAGGTTTGCTGCTGCTCGCACGGCAGCATGGCCAGATCTCGCGCCGTCATGGCTTGCTTGCGCTGCATCAGCTTGCAATCACCGAGTAAGGTGGCATTGAGATCTTCGAGATGTTCGGCGAAGGCGTCATCCGGCATCTTGAGCAGAGGTTGCAGATCGCGCATCAATAGCGCGGCGGAAATCGGCTGCTCCGTCTCGATTTCGGCATGGCGAGTAATTGAAGTCGGGTCAATCATGACCTGCCCCCAAATATTCTCTTCGCCAGCAAAGCAATAACGTGTGCCATTTTCTAAGTTGAGGTGATAACCCTGTGCGGTTGGCTCAAATTGAAACGCTTGCTCATAAGCGAACTCACTGAGGATTTTGCCCACCATCTTCTGATTGGCGACTGCCCAGTAACGATGTAGCGCTAACTGATCCATTACCATCGCTCCGCAAAAAATTGCTCACGATTTAGCATCAACAATGCCGAGCGTTTATGGGGGAAGTTGAACTCAAAACACTTGCGGTAACCCAGTGGCAAGATGCGATTAAATAAGCGTTCATTGTCAGAACGAGGCTCAAGCACAACGCGGTTGGTGCGAACATCGTCAATAAACAAGTAGTGGCTGATGGCGCACATCCAAGCGTTGAAAAATTTAGGGCCGCGGAAGGCTTGCTCGCCGACAAGCAAATGGATACCACGGTCATAATTCTCTACTGCGTAGTATGGGCTGAGTCGATCTTCAGCAACCCAATAGGCTTCCACATAACCAAACGGTTCACCGTTAAATTCGCCAATCAGCGGGATGATGTGTGGATCAGCAAGGCGCTGCTCAAGAAATTCGGCGAGTTTTTCTTCACTCCATGCTTGTTCCCAAAAGTGCGCCACGCGAGGGTCGTTCATCCAGCGTGTGAAGCGTTGCAGATCTTTATCCAGCTCAATCACTCGGAAACTGACGTTCAACTCGGTATCAAAATCATACCTTTGGTACACCTGGCCTTGCGGCATAGGCGGACGTAAAGGGTGATGGCGGTATTGGTTGTTGGATTGAATAAGCTGCAGTGGGAAATTGCTTGACGGTTTGTGTTGGTGCCAAGCGAGTGGCAATTGGTAAAAAGCGCAGCGAGATACCTTTTGATCAATCAAAGGTAAGAGTTGCTCAATCCAGGTTTGAATCTCAGGGTCACGAGCCACCACTTTCAGCGCATCAATCTGTTTATCTTGGCTGAACAACTGGTCAATTTCGCGCACGAGTTGCGGGGCAATTTCAGAGCAAACCAAATCACTGGCGTGCAGGGTCAATTCAATAACCGGTTGAGGATCGGTGCTAAAAATGAAGGTATTAAACTTAGACATGAGCAATTTCCTCAACACGAGCCAGAGGGTTAGGTAAATCGAAATAGATCACAGCCGGATCGGGAATGGAGTTTTCATTAAAGTTTTGTAAGTAACAGAAAAAGTTACCTTTACAGCACAGCGCCTCACTGGTCAGTACATAGCGCAGGCAGAGATCATCCTTCACCCCGCTTTGCAGCAGCGCGTTAAGGTTGTGATACAGAATCTCGATGAGCTCACTCTCTTCCACATCCAAATTCGCGCAGATCGCAGAAATCAGATTGAAGGTGGAGTTGATGATGAGGTAGTAAGCGAAGTAGCGGCGTACTTTGTCTTGGTTCCAGTAGTTTTCGAGCGCTTCTTTTTGATCGCCAAGTTGTTCGCCAAACAGCTTAAATGCCAAATCGGTATAGCCAGTGCCTTGGCAGTCGCGATAGTACATACCCACTGGGAAGCCTTGCTCTAACTGCATGACGATATTTTGCTGGTGGGCTAAAAACACAATCCCAAAATTGGCCTGCAAGTGGAACAAAGGTACAACGGCATGGCGGCAATAAGCATCAAACCATAGGCTGGCTGCTTGGTGCGAAGAAAGGTGTTGTTGTGTGGCGTAATGCTGAATGCGTGCCGCCACAAGGCTACTGCCACCATATGGGTTTTGTTGGGTGAGCGTTGCCAATACCACGGCTTCTTCTGCCGGATAATCCATCAATGGATTGTCTCGAAATGCCACAAGACTCTCGTCAATGATTTTGCCATTCAGATCTTTCAGTCCGATATAGGCAGGTTCTTGCATCAACTGGAAACCTCGTCTGTTACCGAGCTGTTGTGCCAGTTGTGGGTGCTGGAACAGATCATTGAGTCGTGTTCCGCGAATCACTTCTTTCAGTGACAGGTTACGGATGGAATTGGTGAGTTTGACACTGAGCGAGAACTTGAGCATGTAAGGCAAACCCGGCGCGTAAAGTGAGCGCGTGGACGAGGTTGGATACCAAGTTGCACCGAGTTGACCTAGATTCTGGATTTGCTTGGTGGCGATGTAGCCTTTTATTGATGGGTTCTCTGCCATTACATGCCATTGCCATGGATGTACGGGAAGCAGCCCATGACCTTGTTGCTGCGCACCCTGCAAAGCTTCAACTAATTTGGGATCGTGCGCGACGAGTGCTTCAAATCGCTGGTTGAAATGAATGTCAGCAGAGCTACCGCTAGTGAGAAGTGATTGTTCGACGCTCAGCCAGAAGAGTTTGAATTGACCACCGAGTTCGGGTGAGTAGAGCTTGGCATCGCTCAAACTAAATTGTTCACGGCTTTTGGGGGCAGGGTGGAAAGAGTGGCCGATCAATAACCCCTGTTCTGCGGTTTTAAAATCCAGTTGTTCGGTAAATAACTGCTCTTGATAGGGAGAGTGTTCGATGGCCTGTTCAGTGTTGCGATGACTTTCTAGAACTCGTTTAGTGAAAATGGCTTTTTGCGCTTCGCTGACGATGCCGACGAGTGCAGGCTCGTTAACTATGTGTTCAATGAGCTGCTCGACACTCAGCGTTTTAATGCTGTCTTGCGTATGCAAAAGAGCAGGTAGGCAATATTCATGGCTCCCAAGGGAAGAAAAATAACTGAGAGGGATATTAATGAAGTCTGAGTTTGCCAGAGGGAGTCGATAAACACGTTTTCCATCTTCACCACAAAGTAGTTGGACTGATTGACTCTCACGGGCTAATGAATTGAGAAAACACGCGATAGAAGGTTCATTTGTGTTGGCCCAATCGTTTGATTTTTCGAGGTTAATCCGCTCGTTGTTGCGATGCATTCCGTTTCTCGCCGTCTTATTAATCAAAATGTAGAGTAATGCTAATTATTATCATTTGCATGATCAATAGGTTTTTGTAGATTTGTGCGAATTTTTTGTTAAAAAAGTAATTGAATAATTAAATCAATTCGTTAGATGTGTGTTGAGAAGGCAGGTAATGAGGAAATAGCAGAGAAGGCTAACAGCGTAGCCTTCTAGAAGATCGCATACGGTTAACGTCTCATCAGATACAGGAAGTACCCCCCACCGATGAGCGAAGCGAGCAGGCCAGCCGGGAATTGCCAAGGGAACCAGAGATTACGTCCAACCCAGTCCGCCAGCACCATCACGATTGCGCCGAGCAAAGCGGCGGTAAGCATTTGTGCACGCGGTTGGTATTGGTGCAGCGAACGTGCCATATGGGGTGCCAGTAAGCCGATAAAACTTAAAGGGCCAATCACTATGGTGCAGAGTGTGGTGAGGGCAGCAACAAGCAGCAGCAAGACTAAGCGAACTCGAGTGGCGTTCATGCCAAGGCTTCTGGCGGTCACTTCACCCAACTCGATAATCGCAACCCATCGTTCGAGCAACAGTGCCACGCTAGCGACTAGCCCAACACCTATTGCCAGTAAATAGATATCGGTGGTGGCAACCAGATAGGTGGAGCCCGAAAGCCAAGTGAGCAGTGCTGTGGCGTTGTCATTTCCTGAACTCATCACAACACGCAGCAGGGAATCCAGCCCCGCGCTCAAGGCTATCCCCGTCAATAAGGTTTGGTTTGGTGCAAAATTATGTTTGCGTCCGATAAGCCAAATCAAAGAAGTGACTGTCAGCGCGCCTAATGTCCCTAACAGCATCTGTTCATCACGTTCAATCGCGATACCGAATGTACTGCCGAGCACAATGGCCAGTGCAGCTCCGGAGCTAAGCCCGAGTACTTCTGGGCTTGCCATAGGATTATTGGACAGGCGTTGAATGAGGGTACCCGCTAATGCCAGCCCTATTCCCGCAAGGAGTGCGGTGAGCACACGGGGAGCGCGAAGCTCCAACAGTGTTGGATTAAGAGTTAGGCTCCAGCCCGTTTGCCCTTGCCCGAACACTAATGCGCACAGGGTTACTACGCTAAGTAGGCTCAGCATAATGAAGAAAACTCGCGCGGTACTGACTTTTCGATAATGCTCAACCGGCCCTTCGCGAGCCCGAAGCTCGGAAAGAAGTTTAGTGTGTTGTAGTAGCCACAACAGGAAAGGCGCACCGAGTAAGGCCGTCATCGCGCCAGTGGGCAGCAGTTCTCCCCCCACGCCAGAGAAAGGTTGAATGGCTAAATCGACAACCAACAGCATCAGTGCGCCAATCACGCCACTACTCAGCAATTGGGCGGTGAGTTGCCGGATGCCGAGCAATCGTGCGATGGCTGGAGCGACGATTCCAATAAAACCGATCAAGCCCACTTCACTGACCACTGCCGCGGTAATGAATATCGCCAACCCAAGACAGAGTAGTTTGATCTGCTTGATGTTGACTCCCAAAGAGGATGCAACGCCATCCCCAAATTGCAGCGCGGACAGAGGGCGTTGCAGCATCAGTAATAGTAGTGTTGGGAGAGTGATTAAAGGCAGTAGAACTTGCGTGCTATTCCAGCCATTTTGGTTGAGTGCTCCCGCTCCCCAAACAAAAACACTGGTGAGTTTTTGCTCGTGCAGCATCAGCAGCATAGTATTGAGTGAGCCAAAGAAGAGGCTAACTACCATACCCGCTAAGATCATGTGCAGTGGAGCAAAACCACGGCTGGCACTGAGCAAAAACACCAGCCCAGTTGCGAAGCAGCCACCTAAAAATGCAGGTATGAAGTTAGGTATCGCCAACCCCGTTGGAAGCAGCAGCAAACTCAGTACCATGCCGAGTTCTGCCCCCGTGGCCACACCCAGCGTGGTTGGTGACGCTATCGGGTTACGCAGTACAAACTGCATGACACAACCTGCTACTGCGAGGGCAAAGCCACACAGCAGCGCAACACAAAGCCGTGGTAGATAAGTCAGGTAGGTGATCACATGCTGATAATTGCTCTGGTCAAAGTGCCACACGGTATCCCAAATGAGACTAATACCTTGCGAATAAGGTGCTGTCGTCTGCAGCAACACGGCAATCAGACAGAAAACCATAACCAAGAGCAGAGTGCTTGTCGGGAGTTTCATTTTGTTGGGGTGGGGAAGGCTCACAGTATTCATCATTGTGTGGCTAAGAGCTCTGTGATGTGCTCACTAAAACGCTGCGCGGCAATAAGGCCACCAAAGGTCCAGATTGGAGGAAGCTCATAGACAGCATTTTCGCGCGTAAACGCCATGACCTGCCATAGCGGAGACGTTTGTAGCACTTGGCGATCTTGTGGTTTGAGTGGGCCAAACAGCATCACATTACTTTGCTGATGTTCGGCGAGCTTTTCTAAGCCCGTGGTGGTAAATCCCCATACATTGCTTTGCTCATGCCAGCTATTGCGGAGTCCCATAGCGGTGATCGTTGCGTCCGCTAGTGAGCCTTGACCATGAATACGCAAGGTTTTGTCGTTAATAAAACGTACGAATAGAAGGCTTTTGGTGGTTGGGGATTGTGCGCGAATTTTCTCGCCATTGGTTGTCAGTTTGGCTTGGGTTTCCGTAATCACTTGCTCTGCTTGCTGTTCTTTTCCAAACAACTGACCCAGAGAACGGGTGATGGATTCTGCTGTTTTCAATGGCTGTTTTTGTTCCCCGTAAAGGGTAAAGACCACAACAGGGGCGATTTTATTGAGGGGTTCATAAGCGGCGGCCATGTGCTGACTAATCAAAATCACGTCGGGCTTGAGTTCGCTCAGTAGCTCGATATTGGGTTCACGTCTTGAACCGACGTTCGTTACGGTTGGATTCAGTGCAGGCTCAACAACCCATTCTTGATAGCCTTTGGCATCCGCTACACCTTGTAGCTCCACGCCTAAACTGAGCACGATTTCGGCTAACGTCCAATCAAGCGCGACCACTTTCTTTGGTGGAGCTGAGAAGGATGCGCTGCCCATCTCATGTTGAATGTCTAAGGCGTGTGCATGAACTGCCAACATGGAAACCAGCAGGGTGATAAACGTCTTCACAACAGAATCCTTTTCTACGTTGTTTAAGGGATATAGCTAATGGCTTGCCCTGTGCGTGGGTGAGGAAAGAGCGCCAGTTCCATGCCATAGATTTGCATTAAAGTATCGCGATTCATTAACTGGTCTGGCGTACCATGTGCGATAACTCGGCCGGAATGCAGTGCAATTAAATGATCACTGAACTTGGCCGCCATGTTCACATCGTGGAGCACCATGATCACCGTGAGCGCTAAGCTTTGGTTCAGTTCGCGGATCAGGGCCAACAACTCATGTTGATGCGCTACATCAAGGGCTGAAGTTGGCTCATCAAGCAAGAGGGTTTTACTTTGCTGGGCGAGTAACATGGCAACCCAAGCACGCTGCCTTTCTCCACCAGAGAGGGTGGCAACAAAACGATCTGAAAATTCACTCAAGCCCACTTTGGTAATCGCTTCATCCACAATGGCGTAATCTCGCGCATCGTAACGACCCAAAGCCCCTTTCCACGGGTAGCGGCCAAAACAAACCAACTCGCGCACCGTAACCCCAGCCGTCAGTGGTGGATGTTGGGGTAAATAAGCCACTTGGTGAGCAAACTCGATATTACTCAGGTCATGGACAGGCTGGTCACCATAGAAAACATGGCCTGAAGTGGGCTTATTTTGTCTGCTGAGCAGTTTAATGAGGGTAGATTTACCACAGCCGTTATGACCGAGTAGAGTCGTGACCTTGCCAGACTCGAATGTCAGATTAGTGGTTGAGAGAATAGGCTTCTCATCAATGCTAAATGAGGCGTCGACAAGTCGAAACATAATGTAATGGAAAGTTGATTTATTGGTTACGAGCAGGTTATGTTAGCACATCAAAATATAAATGATAATTGTTTTTATTGTCATCATTTGTGTTATTAGACCACCACACTGATGGCTTGATACGGCTCAACAACAGCGACTATCACTATGTTTCTTTTGAAAAAACAGTCTTCCCAATTGGGGGTGATTGGCTTGGCAGCAGCGTTAATGGGGATTGGCCAAAACGGACTTTTGGTTTCACTGCCCTTTTTGGTCGAACAATCGGCGTTTGACCTTCCCACATGGTCTATTTTGATCGCACTCGGCAGTTTTTTGTTTTTGCCTTCTGCGCCATTTTGGGGGCGAGTTAGCGACAAACATGGCCCTAAACATGTGGTAATTCAGGCTCTCGCAGGTATGGCGGTGAGCTTTTCCTTGTTGGCTCTGTTTGCCATGGCCAGTCGAGATTCTGCTTCAATTTTTATGTTGTGCTTGATTGGGTTGGCTTTGGCACGAATTATCTATGGTTGTACTGTGTCTGGTATGGTGCCTGCTAGCCAGCACTGGGCGATATTGTTGTGTGGTGAGCAAAATCGATTACAAGCCATCACGTCAGTCAGCATCGGGTTGAGTGTGGGGCGTTTGATTGGCCCCGTTATTTCGCTGTTAGCGCTGAAAGTCTCACCATTCGCGCCCTTATTCATGATGGTGCTGCTACCGATGGTCGCTCTGGTCGGTACCTGCTTCCTGCCCACACCACAGCTTTCCTCTCCAGAGAATCGTTCTCGCTCCTCGTTGCCTTGGTTGCCTAGTCGCCGTTTGTGGCGTTTTCTCGCCAGTGGATTACTGTTGTGTACGGCCATTTCATTACTGCAATACAGTTTTTCACCGCTGCTCAGCGCACTGACCGATTGGCCGACGAGCCGCATTAGTGATGCTATTGGGCTGCTTCTCACCATCAGCGCAGCTTGTACTTTTGTGACTCAAGTGATGGTGATTAAGAAAAAGAAATTGTCACCAGAGCAGATGTACCGCTTTGGGGCAGGGCTGTTGGTCGTGGGCTTGGCTTTATTTTTAGTCACCCATGTCTGGGTGTTGGCCTTGGCGATGGTACTAACTGCGTGCGGTGCGGCGTTGCTTGTTCCTGCTTATACCACAGCGGCAACCACTCAGTATGCTGATGCACCGGGAGCGGTCGTGGGTTACATTTCCATGTCACACACAATTGGTTATGGTTTAGCGTCTTTGTTGGCCTTTAGTGCAACGCTTTCGCCACATTATCCGATTTACTTGTGTGTATTCTTCGCGTTGATCATTGTATGGACTGCCTTTGCGCCTGCACCATCCAAGCCAGTCCACGTTGAAAATAACTCTTAACTCCTTCGCTTAATTTTTATTGTCGGGATGTCTTGGGCAGTCCCGACAGAGTTTGCGACCTTGGCATTTATACACCAAGCAACAACTGGTTCGAACGTGAGAGAGAGTCTGAGTCTCAGGGCTGTAACTCAAGGATTGTGCTAACTTGGTTGGTAAACCACAGGCTTCTAACCATAGATGAGCTTGTGCCAATAACTCCTGCTCAGAAAGATGAGGGTAAAACGCCTGAAATCGGGTTAAACAACCCAGCACACTGTCAGCAAAAAGATGATGGGTGAACCCCGGCCGAATGCGTGTCCAATCTTCCATCTCGAGACGAAAATATTCGAACAGCTCGACCAACTCTTTGCCAGCTTGAACAATCAGCTCGCGCTGGGCTCCTTCATGATATTTCAATGAGTTGAAATGAAAACCACTCACAAAGTTTGTTTGAACATTTTGCGCGATGGAAGATAACTGTGGTAAGCCACGGCAAGCATAAATCGCCACAAAAGCCACATAGATGGGCTGCCAGCACAGCAGTGTCCAAGTACGCGTTAACCAGTAGGCGGCTCCCGCTTCTGGGTGAGCTTCTTGCAGATTCCGATAGAGGGTTTGAATGCGCTCAGAGCTGAAATGATCCCGCTGAATAATAGGCTCTTGTTGAGCTGAACCCGATGAAAGTTGGCCATTGAGATAAGGCGTCACTTTGCGTGAGTGCTCAAATAAGGTTTCAAAGAAAGCGTGTTCGGTCATCGACTCAGAATCTAGGTTGCATCAATCCCGGAAGCTTAAATAAAGATCGATATTGTTGCAATTGATTCTCATTTATTTGGTGTTTTTAAGATTCTTCGCGGCTTACTCTAAAAACAAATGGGCTAGCTGAAAGTTTTTTGCCTCCACATTAGTTAGCTATAAGCTTTCCTTGTTCTCTATCGAAGCTATTTTTACCTAACTGAAGTAATCTGATTCAGTTTTGAGATGGATTAGAAATGCCTGACAAGAAGGAGCTTAGTATCAGGCCGATGGCTATTCATTTTGATATGAAAGTTTTAAGCAGCCGAATGCTTGATTCCGACAGACAACGACTAAAGGAAAGCCACTTATCCGCAGCCCCCACCAGATAAAATCGCGATTATTGTTCCTTTGTAATGTCTCGCAAGCAATCCACTACGATCTTATTGCCATCTTCTGAGGCAACGGAATCTAGCGCATTGTTTAGGTATTGTGTGAAGTGTTTCTCGACTTTCTCTTGGATCTCCCGTCCACGTCCTGTTAAAACGGTGTACACCCCACGTTTGTCTTTCGGGCATATATCGCGAATTGTATACCCGCCTTTTTCAAGTCTTTCGACAAGGCGAGTTACCGAGCTTTGGTTTAATCCGAGAAGTTTGGCTAGCTCTTGCATCCTCAATTCCGAGTTTTCAGACTCAGAGAGTAACTTCAAAGCTCGGTAGTCTGTTAAGCCAAGACCATGTTCTCTCTGCAACTCTTTTGCTATTTGGTTTTCAACACTGTCGACAATGATTTTGACCCTTAGCCAAAGCGTATCTGTGGTTATCATTTTGATTTCCTTAAATAATCGTAGAGAGTGTTTTCTAGCAATTAATTTTTCAATTGTGAATTAGCTTGTGCATACATGTATATATGTCAATCGAATTATAACAACAAGGGAAGTTTTGTGAACTCTACCGCACTATAAAAGGAATGTTCAGCCTAATTATAAGCCCATAATTCTATGTTTTTAGTTGCGTTCTAAGATTCTCGTCTGAAATGCGATGTGATTTATCCAATTGTTTTAAATATAAAATATTCATGTTTTTTAGTTATAAAATTCCATTCCCCATCCTGAAAATCCTTCATTTTTTAATATTGCATGTATGTGCAAGCATATTGACGAATGACTTTCTTGTTTTTAATATGCTTGCACATGCAACTAATTTGTAAAAGTGATTAGGAAAATGAAATTACGGACATGAATTACTTCGTTAATGACAAATGCTGAGCAAAGACCAAATGGTGACACCCAGCGGTAAGGTCCCCAAAACAATTTCTAGGCCAGCATCTTTCTAGATTGACAAGTTAAGGAAAACATCATGAAAAAAACAATCGACATCTATACGGATCTTGTGTGCCCGTACTGCTTGTTGGCCGAACATGCGATTCGCGACCTCATCAAAGATGCAGACGTCAGTATTCGTTGGCGTCCATTCGAGCTAAGGCCTTATCCGATTCCGACACTTCGCCCGGAAGATCCTTATCTCCCTGATATTTGGAAACGGTCGGTCTATCCAACGGCAGAAAAGCTGGGGGTGTTAATCAAGCTACCGACCATTTCACCACAACCAAGAACTGACAAAGCGTTTCAGATCTTTGCTATGGCAGAAGAGCAAGGCAAAGGCAACGAGTTCAACATTGCAGCTATGGAGGCCTTTTTCCAACAAAACAAGAACATCGGTGACATAGATGTTCTTGTTGAGATTGCTGCAGAAATTGGCCTCGATAAGAGTGAAGTGCTTACCGCTTTGGATGAAGGCATTTACTTACTCACCCACAAGGCGGCTCAACGTCATGCGGTGGAGGAAGCAAAGATCAGTTCGGTTCCCACAATCATTGTCGGTAAAAAGAAATTTACCGGTGTGCCAAACCCAGACGAATTTAGAAAAGCCCTTAAGGAACTCTAAGTTCATATTTAATAACGTACTGTAATAAAAGATAAATTAGGAGAAAGTGAAATGTTAAGTTGGATATATCTAGGAACTGCAGTCATCTTCGAAATTGCTGTAGCTATTTCTGCTGGTAATGCAAAAGGCTTTAGACACCCAGGCTGGACGGCTGCAACACTCATTAGTGGTGCAATCGCGACATTCTTCTTGAGCCTTGCCTTACTCGATTTTGATGTAGGTGTTGGCTATTCGATTTGGACATCTACAGCTGGTGTGGGGATCGTCATTTTGGGTGCGATGTTCTTCAATGAACGGCTTAACGTCAAAAAGCTACTTGGAATTACCTTCGTTATTGGTGGTGTGATTGGGCTGCGTATGAGCGGCGCAGCATAAAGCGTTAATTCAAACAAAATTCACATTATTTAAAAGGAAATAAATATGACTTCTTCGATTAAGAAATCAAGTAACACGCATGCATGGTTAATGCTGATCCTTGCCGGGATCTTTGAAATTGGTTACGCACTCAGTGTTGGTGGCAGCGAAGCATTTACTGTTCTCAGTTGGTCAATTTCGGCAGCGATTTTCTTCCTGTTAACCCTGTATTGCCTGAGTGTGAGCCTTAAAACCATTGATGTCGGTATCGGCTATGCCGTTTGGGCTGGGATTGGTGCAATCGGTGCTTCTGTATTCGGTGCATTTGTCTTCGACCAGATGTTAACTCTTGCGCAGGCTTTCTGGCTCGCAGTCATCATCCTTGGTGTTATTTGGCTAAAACTCTCCAGCAGCGAAAAGCTTCAAGAAAAAGAGCACAAGCTGGCTATTCAGTAATGTGACAACACCTTGAGCAGACCCTGAATGCTAGGGTCTGCCATTTGGTTGGCTTTCAGGAGAAAAACAATGTGTAAGAACCATACCATCATAGATCAGCGCATGAGTGAAGTTGTCGAGTTCTCAAAGGAGCATGTGAATGCTGGAGGTATTCCATTCACGGCTTTTGTAATCAATGACAAGGGCGAGATATTGGGAAGAGGGGTTAACAGGGTTTTGGAGAATAATGATCCCACTGCGCATGCTGAAGTGGAAGCCATTCGAGATGCGTGCAAAAACACGAAAAAGCCACATCTACGCGGCCTGACATTGTTGCTTCCGGTGAACCCTGCGCCATGTGCTATCTGAATGCGATGTATTCGGGAATTAGTAAGGTCCTTTTTGCAGCAGACTCTAACGAAGCTGCAGTTCATGGTTTTGACTACCGTAGCACTTACTCAATGCTAGCTAACTTCCCAACCCGATGGCCAATGCAAATCAGCAAGCATCAAACAGAAGGTGCATTGGAGCCTTTCAAAATTTTATTAGAAAAGAGGATGTTAGGATGAGTGATCTATTGACCAAGGTGCAAACATACCCAATGTCAGATTAAGGTCGTCTTTTTGACTAACACTGAAATCTTCTATGTCGTGTCTTGGCAGCATCTCTCTGGATGCTGCCGTTAAAAATGAGCAGATATCAGACAAAGAATGAAGTAATACGATGAAATGAAAACAGCTCTAACGTTAGGGCACGTGGCCTTATCGCAATAAGGTTCTATTTGGGCCTCCAACCGATACTTTTTTCCTCGCAGCACAAGGCATTACTCAAAAATGGGCAATGCGGCGTGACATGCTAACACCTCAGTACGCCACCTGCTGGTAGGATTTACCCAAGATAAAGTGTTGACTCACAAGCTTATATTTGGGCTTTCTGAAGATTTTCTTTTAAACCTGAAACACACCGCCGTAGTCTTTTAAAAACTTCAGTCACTTTAAACTCATCATGCGTTTAGTTTAGGAGCGGTAGTTTATGAGTGACACCCACTCACGATTTTTCTCGTTGACAGAAGCATTTTTAAGAATAGGATATACGCATATCCATATGTATTGGAGTTGGTTATGTTACCTCACCAGTTTTTCAAATTACTCGCCGATGAAACGCGAGTGCGCTGCTTACTGATGATTGCTCGGGAAAAGAAGGTTTGTGTTGCAGAATTAACCGAAGCCTTGAATGAGAGTCAGCCGAAAATTTCCCGCCATTTGGCGTTGCTGCGTGCCAGCGGCGTGGTGGTCGATATCCGTCAGGGGCAGTGGGTGTTTTACCGTATTTCCGATCAACTTCCGGGATGGATGCGCAAGCAGATCCGAGGGTTGGTGGAGTCCAACTGTCTTAAACAAGAATACCAGCAAGATATTCAGCGCTTAGCCGAGATGGCATCTCGTCCCCAGTGCTGTATTTAGATAAAAAGGTTTAGAGGAAAAAGGAAGATGGCAATCAAAGTCGGAATTAATGGATTTGGTCGTATTGGGCGTTTGGCTCTGAGAGCTTCGTTTGATTGGCCTGAGATTGAATTTGTACAGATCAATGATGTGGCGGGCGATGCTGCAACATTGGCACACCTTTTAGAATTCGATTCGGTACAAGGTCGTTGGCACCATGCCGTGAGCTGTGAAGCTGATGCGATCCTGATCAACGGCAAACGCATTCGCGCAACACAAGAAAAAGCGATTGATGCAGTGGATTGGTCGGGCTGTGATGTGGTGATTGAGGCCACGGGTAAGCACCGTAAAGGCGAATTCTTGAACCAGTATTTGGCACAAGGAGTGAAGCGTGTAGTCGTTTCAGCTCCCGTCAAAGAAGAAGGGATCGCCAATATCGTGGTGGGGGTTAACGATCACATCTTCAATCCTGAACAACATCGCATTGTTACTGCTGCTTCTTGTACCACCAACTGTATTGCCCCTGTGGTGAAAGTGATCCACGAAAAACTGGGTATTGCGCAAGCCTCTTTTACCACCATTCATAACCTAACCAATACGCAAACCATTTTGGATGCTCCGCATAAAGACTTACGTCGTGCGCGTGCTTGCGGTATGAGCCTGATCCCCACTACGACCGGTTCTGCCAAAGCGATTATCGAAATTTTCCCGGATCTGAAAGGCAAGATTGATGGACATGCAGTACGTGTACCGCTGGCGAATGCCTCGTTAACCGACATCATTTTTGATGTGGAGCGTGATACGACGGTGGAAGAGATCAATCAGCTTTTAAAACAAGCTTCAGAAAACGAGCTTAAGGGCATTCTGGGTTTTGAAGAGCGTCCACTGGTGTCGATTGATTACCAAGGCGATCAACGTTCAACGATTGTTGATGCGCTCTCCACCATGGTCGTTGGTAAGCGAATGGTGAAAATCTACGCTTGGTATGACAACGAAATGGGTTACGCCACGCGTACCTCGGAATTAGTTCGTAAAGTCGGTTTGGCATAAGGAGTAGTAAAAAATGACGCATCCAACTTGGGAATTACCGATAGCAGAAAATCAGGCGAGTTTAGTGCTCACGCCTTGTCCGGGAACCAAAGGCACACCACTGTCGGAAAGTATTGCCCAACTGAAAGCGCAAGGGGTTTCGGCTGTAGTGACGGCGCTGAGCCATGAAGAAATGGAGCAGCATGGTGTCGCTGAGCTACCTGCGGAAGTCGAAAAAGCCGGATTACAGTGGTTTCATGCGCCGATTGAAGACGATTGCGCGCCGGATGCCGCCTTTGCGCAAGATTGGCAACAGTGCTCACCGGCTTTGCATCAGGCGCTGAGCCGAGGTGAAAAAGTCGCTTTGCATTGTATGGGCGGTTCGGGTCGTACTGGCCTGCTGGCAGCGCATCTGCTGTTGGAAAAAGGTTGGCCGCTGGAAAGCATCATTACGCAGGTGCAAGCATTAAGACCGGGTGCTTTTACCAAAGAAGTGCAAGTAGAGTACGTCCAACAGCTCGTGAATTCATAACCAGAGCAAAGAGCCGCATAAGCGGCTCTTTTTAAGAGAGTGTTTATGTTGTCCCAACTGAATGCCAATGTTCGTCAGTACATGCTTGTGACGTTCAACTACTGGAACTTTACCCTGACTGATGGGGCGCTGCGCATGTTGGTGGTGCTCTATTTCTATGATTTAGGCTACTCCAGCTTGGCGATTGCCTCGCTGTTTCTGTTCTATGAATTTTTTGGTGTTGTGACCAACTTAATTGGCGGGTGGCTTGGGGCTCGGTTGGGGCTGAATCGCACCATGAACATCGGTCTTGGTTTGCAAATCATCGCACTCTTGATGCTGGCAGTCCCAGCAAGCTGGTTAACCATTCCTTGGGTGATGGCTGCGCAAGCATTGTCGGGCATCGCGAAAGATCTCAATAAGATGAGTGCCAAAAGCGCCATCAAAACCTTAGTGCCAGAAAATGCACAAGGCGCGCTGTTTAAGTGGATTGCGATACTGACAGGGTCAAAGAATGCCCTAAAAGGCGCTGGATTCTTCTTGGGTGGTGCGTTGTTGTCCTTGATCGGTTTCCAGTACGCGGTTGCTGCCATGGCAGCTGTGCTGGTATTGGTTTTCATTGGCAGCGTCATGAGTTTGAAATCTGATCTCGGCAAGGCCAAGAACAAGCCCAAGTTTTCCGATATTTTCTCTAAATCGCCGAGTGTGAACATTCTGTCGGCGGCACGGCTATTTCTGTTTGGTGCGCGAGATGTGTGGTTTGTCATCGCACTGCCTATCTATTTAGGCAGCGTATTTGGTTGGGATCACAGTGCTGTGGGGGGCTTTCTGGCGCTTTGGGTGATTGGTTACGGCGTGATTCAAGGATTCGCGCCGAAAATCACGGGCAGCAAATCGGAGCATCCACCCGCAGGGCGAGCCGCCATTGGTTGGGCATTGGTACTGTCGTTGGTCACGGGGCTTATTGCTTACGGTGTGCAGATGCAATGGCACCCAGAAGTGGTGATCATCGGTGGACTCATGCTGTTTGGCGCGGTATTTGCGGTGAACTCTTCATTGCATTCGTACTTGATAGTCAGCTATGCCAAAGACGATGGCGTGTCGCTCGATGTGGGCTTTTACTACATGGCGAATGCGATGGGGCGCTTAATCGGCACGATATTATCCGGCTGGGTCTTTCAGCTTTGGGGTCTTGCGGCTTGTCTTTGGGTCTCGTTCGGATTCTTAGTGCTGACAACGCTTATCTCATTTTGGCTGCCAAATCGTGCTTCTGCATCGTGGTGATTTCTCTGGGATAGTGTCAGGAAAGTGTGAAACAACATCGCTGAATGAGTCGCAGAGCGTAGTGTCACTCTGATTCAACTGGTAAACTCAGACCACCTCAATCTTATCTAAGATCAATATTATGACGTCGATCCAGCGTAGAGATGCGATTCTGAAATATATTCAACACCATCAAAGTGGTTCGGTGAGTTATTTTGCTGAGCAGTTTCAGGTGTCGGAAGTCACTATTCGCCATGATCTGAATATTCTTGAGAAAAAAGGCTGTGTAACTCGTTGCTACGGTGGTGCGCTGATTAATACGCAATTTGCGTTTGACCAACCGCTGCAAGATAAAAAGCAGCTCAATCAGGACATCAAAAGCCAGTTGGGGGCGTATGCGGCATCTTTAGTTGAAGATGGTGACACGTTAATCCTTGATTCCGGCTCGACCACGGAACAGATCGCTTTTCATCTGACCGATAAAAAACAGCTCAAAGTGATGACCAACGCCATCAACATCGCCTATCACTTAGCGAATCACGACAATATTGAAGTGATTGTGACCGGGGGCTTAATGCGCAAGAACTCGTATTCGTTACATGGTGAATCGAGTGAAGCACTACTGGGACTGTTTCGTTTTAATAAGTTGTTTTTAGGTGTTGATGGTTTAGATAAGCTGGCGGGTGTGACGACGCCACATGCCGGTGAGGCCAGTATTAACCGCAAAATGGTTGAAGTGGCACAAATGGTGATAGCGGTGATGGACTCTTCAAAATTTAATCGGCAAAGTTTCTGCTTGATTGCTCGCCCAGAACAGCTCGATATGCTCATCACTGATAGCGGGATTCCTGAGGATTATCGACGTGAATTGACGGCGATGGGTGTGGATGTTCGTTTGGTCGATCAGCTTTAATTCCAGCCTTATTTCTTTCCAAACCACTCCTATTTTCTTGGGTGATGTCTTCGCTTTATTTTTGGCTCTCTTTCACAAAATGTGATCTCACGCAGGTTGCAATGTGAAATTCTGATTCTTTTTTGACCACTGCTTTCCCTTTCATTTTCATTCCCCTTCTTTCCTTTGATTTCCGCCGATTAACCACTTTTTCCTACTCAATCATCGAAAGAAAAATCTTTCACTCCTTGTAAATCGAAAGGCTTTTTAATGCCAAATCGAAAGGTTTTTGGCTGTGATCTGGCTTTCATTTTTCTAAATCTGCCCCTGATTAAATAAAAACAGAAGGAAGCGAAAGCTTTGTGAGGCTAACCGAAAGTCGCGAAAGGGAGGGAGGAAAATGATGACCAGCGCAGAACGTCGACAGCGAATAATGTCTCATATCCTGCAACACGGCACAGGTAAAGTGGATGATTTCGCACTGACCTTCAATGTTTCCGCCGTCACTATCCGCCATGACCTCAATTTGCTGGAAAAAGAAGGCTGTGTATTTCGCTGTTACGGTGGTGCGAACCTTAACCCTAACTTCGCGTTTGACCAGCCTTTGTACCGAAAAGATCAGCTAAACCGCGATATCAAACAGATGATCGCTTTCGCCGCAGTACAACTGATAGGCGATGGTGAAGCCATCATTCTCGACTCGGGTTCGACTATTGCTTTGATGCCACAACATCTAACCCAGAAAAAATTGGTGGTAATGACCAATGCGCTCAACACCGCATACCAACTTAGCCACAACGAAAATGTGGAACTGCATGTAATTGGAGGCAGTTTACGCCGCGCTTCTTGCTCACTTACAGGTCATCACGGTGAGCATCAAATTCGCTCCTACCTGTTTGATAAGTTGTTTTTAGGCGTTGATGGTTTCGACCTGCAAGCAGGCATTACTACGCCAGATAACCACGAAGCCCAAGTGAATCGAGCCATGTGCGATGTTGCGAGACAGGTGATCGCCGTGACCGATTCCAGCAAATTTGGTCGCAAAAGCTTTTGCATGATCCGCGCAGCAAACCAGATCGATGTGCTGGTGACTGACAGCCATATTCCACATGCCACTCATCAGTCACTCCTTGAGATGGGGGTGAACGTCATCCTCGCTGACCAAATTTCCCAACCCCGTAAGTTGAACTAGGACAGACCATGAAAACGCTACTTTCTTTAATTCAGCAACATAAACAAGGCCAAGCCAAGGGCATCTACTCGGTGTGTTCTGCGCATCCACTGGTATTGGAAGCGGCGATCAAACAAGCGGAACGAGATGGTCAGTTGGTGCTGATTGAAGCGACATCAAACCAAGTGAACCAGTTTGGTGGTTACACAGGGATGACACCACAAGTGTTTGCCGATCATGTCTTTACTTTAGCTGCGCGTTTGAACTTCCCGAAAGAACGGATGATTTTGGGCGGTGATCATCTTGGCCCGAACTGCTGGCAGCATTTACCCGCCAGAAAAGCAATGGAGTATTCCACGCAGCTCATTCATGACTATGTGAGCGCTGGGTTTGGCAAAATTCATCTGGACTGCTCAATGGCCTGTGAAGGTGACGTGATTCCACTGAGTGAAACCGTGATGGCGGAGCGTGCCGCGCAGCTTTGTATGGTGGCTGAACAAGCATGGAAAAGCCGTGGTGGAGAAGCGCCTTTGTATGTGATTGGAACCGAAGTACCTACACCGGGTGGGGCACTGGAATCACTGCAAGAACATGAGTTGCAAGTCACGCAGCCAGAGCAAGCACTCGCTACGTTGGATGCCCATCGCCAAGCTTTCAGTAATTTGGGTTTAGATTCTGTTTGGCCTCGGGTCATTGGTTTGGTGGTACAGCCGGGCGTGGAGTTTGACCATCACCAAGTACATCACTACCAAAGCGATAAAGCCCAAGCGCTGAGTAAGATGATTGAAAGCCAGCCGCATCTGGTGTTTGAAGCGCACTCAACCGATTACCAAAACCCGCAGGCATACCATGAGCTGATTCGAGATCACTTCGCGATTTTGAAAGTAGGGCCCGCGCTGACTTTCGCCCTGCGTGAAGCCCTGTTTGCCCTAGACGCCGCCGAGAAAGAGTGGATTGGCGTGCATCAAGCATCACACTTGCGTGACACCATTGAGCAAGTGATGCATGAGCAGCCGAATTACTGGCGCACTCACTATCAAAGTAAAGGGCATCAGCAATTTCTTGATTGTAATTACAGCCTAAGTGACCGCATTCGTTACTACTGGACACACCCTGAAGTGCAAGCGGCGCAGCAAGCTCTGTTTGCTCATCTGATCGAAAAACCATTACCCACCACTTTGTTAAGCCAATACCTGCCGAATCAGGCTCGGGCGATTGCACAGCAGCACATCGCCAATCATCCCGCTGAGATCATCATTCACAAAATTATGGAAGTCACTCAGCTCTATTCCGATGCCTGTTACCGCAATGCGGCAGTTTGTAAGGAGACGATTTAATGACAACTTTTTTGGGTTATTCATCCACTTGGCTTGCCGAGCATAACGCTATCCATACGGCAAAAGAGATCTCCCATCAGCCTGCACTCTGGCGAGCATTAGCGGAGAATTTGCAGCAGCAAGCGCAAAGCATTGAAGCTTTTCTTGCCCCGTTATTAAAGCGCGATGATCTGCGTATTATTCTCACGGGGGCGGGGACTTCTGCCTTTGTCGGCGATGCTGCCGTGCCGTTTCTCCAACCTGAATTGAATTTTCAAGTGGAATCCATCCCAACCACGGATTTGGTTTCTAACCCTGCTCTGTATCTGGATACGGATAGCCCGACCTTACTGATTTCCTACGCTCGCTCCGGCAATAGCCCGGAAAGTGTGGCAGCGGTAGAGCTGGCGGATCAGCGAGTCAAAAAGTGTTATCACCTGTTCTTAACCTGCAATGGGGAAGGGGGATTATCTCGTTACGCTCAGCAAGCCTCGAATGCCCTGTGTGTGCTGATGCCCGAAGGTTCGAATGACAAAAGTTTTGCCATGACCTCCAGCTTTAGCTGCATGTTGATGTCGACGCTGGTACTGCTGGGAGCCGCTTCTCAACACGCGATTCAAGCGACGGCTGAGTTGTGTGAAAGCAAACTAGTGCAGTGGCCTGAGGCCATTAAACAGTTGGCTGCATTGCCTTATGAGCGCCTAATTGTTCTTGGCAGCGGCGGTTTTTCTGGGTTGGCGCGCGAGGCTTCGCTCAAATCATTAGAACTGAGTGCAGGCAAAGTGATGACGACGTTTGATTCTTCACTCGGTTTTCGTCACGGGCCTAAATTTGCCATCAATAACCAAGCCTTGGTGATTCAACTGCTTTCGAGTGACAACTACACCCGCCAATACGATATGGATCTGCTCTGGGAGATTCGCCGCGATAACCGAGCGTTGTGCCATGTCGTACTGACCGAAACCCCACTCAACGAAGATGACGTGTTTGAACTTGGGCACCTTGGCCTTGGCGATCGCTGGCTCTGTTTCCCTTACATCCTGTTTTGCCAGATGTTGGCGTTTGAAAAATCGCTCCAGCTTGGTTTGGGTCCTGATAACCCATGCCCAACCGGAGAAGTTAACCGTGTCGTGCAAGGTGTCACGATTTACCCCTATCCACAGCAACCTATTTTGAATCAATAAGGAAATGATCATGCCGAATATTGTACTCAGTCGAATTGATGAACGTTTGGTGCACGGCCAAGTTGGCGTGCAATGGGTTGGGTTTGCGGATGCCAACATAGTGGTGGTAGTCAACGATGAAGTGGCGGAAGACACGATGCAGCAAAGCCTGATGGAAATGGTGCTGGCCGATGGGATCGCCATTCGTTTTTGGACAGTACAAAAGACCATCGACACCATTCATAAAGCTTCGGATCGTCAGCGCATCCTAGTGGTATGTCGCACTCCTAAAGATTTTCGACGTCTTGTGGAAGGGGGCGTTCCGATTAAGGCGATTAATGTTGGCAACATGCATTACGCCGACGGTAAAAAGCAGATTTCTAAAACGGTTTCGGTCGATGCCGAAGACGTGGCGGATTTTCAACAACTCAAAGCACTCGGTGTGCGCTGCACGATTCAAGGCGTCCCGACAGAAAGTGCAACTGACCTCTTCACTCTACTCTGATAAAGGACATCTATTATGGAAATTGGACTCTTTCAGGCGTTGATGCTGGGCATACTGGCCTTTCTGGCTGGTCTTGACCTGTTCAATGGCCTTACACACTTCCACCGGCCTGTTGTTTTAGGGCCACTCGTGGGTCTGATCTTAGGTGATCTGCAAACCGGTATTTTGGTGGGCGGTACCTTAGAACTGATCTGGATGGGCTTGGCACCTCTGGCCGGTGCTCAGCCACCCAACGTTATCATCGGCACCATTGTCGGCACGACTTTCGCCATCACCACTAAGGTGGAACCTAACGTGGCAGTAGGTGTTGCGGTGCCTTTTGCGGTCGCAGTACAGATGGGGATCACCTTGCTGTTCTCCGCCATGTCCGCGGTGATGTCGAAGTGCGATGAATATGCTCAAAACGCGGATACCCGAGGTATTGAGCGGGTGAACTACTTGGCACTTGTAGTGCTCGGTATCTTCTACTTCTTATGTGCTTTCTTACCCATCTACCTTGGCGCTGAACATGCCGGAGCCATGGTTGCAGCATTGCCGAATGAGCTGATTGATGGCTTAGGCGTTGCCGGTGGCATCATGCCTGCGATTGGTTTTGCAGTGCTGATGAAGATCATGATGAAAAACGCTTACATCCCGTATTTCATCTTAGGTTTTGTCGCTGCGGCATGGCTTAAACTGCCAATTTTGGCGATTGCGGCGGCGGCTACTGCGATGGCTATCATCGACTTTATGCGCAAATCCGAACCTACCCCTGTGACCGCTAAAACTGAGGATCTTGAAGATGGAATCTGATGCAATCAAATCAATGGATCTGGGTGATGTGAATCCAGAGGTAAACCCAGCTCTCGGCGTGGCAGCAGATGAGTATGAGGATAAAGCCATTGGTGCGGAGTTAACCAAAGCAGATATCAACACTATGGCGTGGCGTTCACTCTTGCTGCAAGCCTCATTCAACTTTGAACGTATGCAAGCTTCAGGCTGGTTATATGGTTTATTGCCTGCGTTGAAAAAGATCCACACCAATAAAGCGGATCTTTCTAAAGCCATGCAGGGACATATGGGTTTCTTCAATACCCACCCATTCTTGGTCACCTTCGTGATGGGCATTGTACTGGCGATGGAACGTTCCAAACAAAACGTCAACAGTATCCAAAGTACCAAAATTGCGGTGGGTGCACCGATGGGTGGGATCGGTGATGCCATGTTCTGGCTTACCTTGCTGCCTATCTGTGGCGGTATTGGCGCTGACCTTGCGCTGCAAGGCTCCATCATGGGTGCGGTGTTCTTCTTCGTGCTGTTTAACGTAGTGCACTTTGGTCTGCGTTTTGGTCTAGCACACTACGCCTACCGGATGGGGGTAGCGGCCATTCCGATGATCAAAGCCAACACCAAGAAAGTCGGCCATGCTGCTTCCATGGTGGGGATGACTGTGATTGGCGCCTTGGTAGCCACTTATGTTCGCCTCTCCACCACTGCGGAAATTACCGCGGGGGATGCGGTGGTGAAACTACAAGCCGATGTGATTGATAAGTTGATGCCTGCCTTCTTGCCACTGGTTTACACCTTAGCCATGTATGCGCTGGTAAAACGTGGCTGGAGTCCACTGAAACTCATCTTGATCACCGTGATATTAGGGGTAGCCGGACGTTTTATGGGCTTCCTCTAACCTAGCGAGATAAACCAGTAATCACGGGGTTGGCATGCCAGCCCCAACCAAGGAGACCAATATGCTAGCGGTAATTTTATCTGGTCATGGGGCTTTTGCTTCTGGAATGGCGCAGGCGGTGAATCAGGTGATTGGTGAGCAACCACAGTTTCGGTTCATCGATTTTCCAGAGCAGATGACCACACCACAGCTTGATGTCGCTATGCGCCAAGCCATGGAAGAGATCGATTCGGGAGATGGCATTGTTTTTCTCACCGACTTGCTCGGTGGCACACCGTTTCGCATAGCATCGCTGCTCAGTATGGAGCGAGAAGATATCGAAGTTGTGACCGGAACCAACATGCAAATGGCAGCAGAAATGTTGCTTGAGCGAGATGCGTTGTCACTGGTGGAGTTTCGCAATCTTGCATTGGAGTGTGGACATCGGGGCATTACCTGCTTAGCGACTGAAATGGCAGAAGAAACATCAACCAGCACGGTGGTAGAAGAAGATGGTATCTAAACCCAAAAGTTTTCGCGCTCAGCGCGTATTGCATAATGAGCAGTGGCGGCAAGATGCCGTTGTCACTGTCGATGAGAGAGGCCTGATCACTGCCATCGAAGCCTATGATGCGCAGTGTCATTGTGATGCGGTGAATTTAGGCCAAGTAGACTTGTTGCCTGGCCTGATTGATAGCCATGTGCATGGCAGCAAAGGATGTGACGTGATGGATGCGACGCATGAAAGCCTTGATACCATGTCACACTATTTTGCCAGCTTAGGTGTGACGGCTTTTGTGGCCACGACGATCACTGCGCCCACTGCCAAAATTCGGGCAGCATTAACTCAAGTGGCGAAAAGTAAGCAAAAGGGTGTTGCAGGTGCTGAGATTCTTGGTGCGTATCTGGAAGGGCCTTATTTCACAGAGAAGCATAAAGGCGCCCACCCACCTCAATGGTTTCGTGAGCTGGCATTAGAAGAACTGGATGGCTGGATCTCTTACAGCGATAACCAACTACTCAAAGTAGCATTAGCTCCGGAAAAATCCGGCGCGATTGAGGCCATTCGTTATCTCGATGCGCATGGCGTAAAAGTCATGCTTGGTCATAGTGATGCCAGTTACGATCAGGTGCAACTCGCGCTAGACGCGGGAGCAAAAGGGATAGTGCATTGTTACAACGGCATGCGTGGACTACATCACCGCGATCCCGGTGTGGTTGGGGCAGGGCTGTTACACCCAGAATGTTATGTGGAAATGATTGCGGACGGTCATCATGTACATCCTGCGGCTATTGAGGTAGCACATCGCTGCTGCGGCTCACGCATGACACTCATCACCGATGCAATGTGCGCCACAGGCATGCCCGATGGGCAATACACCCTAGGGGAATATCAAGTCGAGATGAAGCAAGGCGTTGTCACCACTCAGTCTGGAGGACTGGCTGGCAGCACCTTAACCCTGTTTGATGGGGTAAAGAACATTCAGCATTGGCTCAATTTGTCGTTTGAGCAAGCGTGGCTGATGGCGTCACTCACTCCTGCCAAATCCTTAGGCATTCAAGATCAACTCGGCACATTGGAAGTGGGTAAATACGCTTCCATGGTCGCCATCAGTTCCGATTTCTCAATTGAAAAAACGTGGGTGAAAGGTCGCTTGGTATTTGATGCCATGGCTTCCCCTCACCAGGAGGCTCTATGTATCTAATTTCTTCTCGTGAAATGTTAAAACGCGCTCAACTCGGTGGTTATGCGGTTCCTGCATTCAATATTCATAACCTTGAAACCGTGCAAGTGGTGGTGGAAACCGCGTCAGAAATGGGCTCTCCAGTGATTTTGGCAGGAACACCGGGTACGTACGATTACGCGGGCACCGACTACCTGATCAGTATCTGTAAGGAAGCCGCACATAAGCATTCGATCCCGCTTGTGCTGCATTTGGATCACCATGAAGATCTGCAAGACATCCGGAACAAAGTCGAACACGGCATTCGCTCGGTGATGATTGATGGCTCGCACTACGCTTTTGAGCAGAACATCGAAATCGTGCGCTCTGTAGTACAGCTCTGTCACCGCTTTGATGCCAGCGTGGAAGCGGAATTGGGGCGACTTGGCGGGCAAGAAGATGATTTGGTTGTCGATAGTGCCGATGCTTTGCTGACTGACCCGGCTTCCGCCGCTGAATTTGTCCGCCGCACGGGAATTGATTCTTTGGCAGTGGCGATCGGGACTGCTCACGGGCTGTATAAAGCCGAGCCCAGACTTGATTTTGCCCGCTTAGAAAAAATTCGCGCGGTAGTAGATATTCCTTTGGTGCTGCATGGAGCTTCCGGTGTACCTGATGAGATGGTGCGTCGCTGTATTGAGCTTGGTGTGTGTAAAGTCAATGTCGCGACTGAGCTGAAAATTGCTTTTGCGGATGCAGTAAAAGGACATTTTGCAGAGCATCCGGATGCGAATGATCCACGAAAATACATCACACCCGGCAAAGCGGCGATGAAACGCGTAGTGATGGATAAAATCCGCCTGTGTGGTAGTGAAGGTAAGCTATAAAAACAGGTTAAATTTGCTAATACTCCCCCCATATTTGGTATTAGTCGGCACTGGAAACAGTGCCTTTTTTTTATTCGTTATTAATTTCTATATGTTTCATTATTGCCATTGTATTAAGGCTGTTTATTTTTAATGCATAGTAAGAATAATCCTACATGGCATCGCTATTGTGCTGTCATTTCACCTAGTAATATATTTATTGTTTATATTAGCTGCGTGTGAATTTATTTGCTTATCGCTCTGCTGGTTTTATTTTGATTTAATTTTACTCTTAAATGTAACTTCATGTTTCTATTCTTTAGTTTTGATTATTTCTATTTTGTTTTATTTTATTGAATTACATTGATAATTTGTCTTTAGTTTTAGGTTGAATTAGCTTTGATTATTGGTTGTTAAATGAGAGTAAGTGATTTACTGAACCATGATCTCAAAGCGAGTTTTAAACATTCATTATTTATCTATAACACGGAGGTTTGATTGTTTTTATAAGGGTTTAAAATGTCGTTACATTTACTTACACCCGGGTAAAACGGAATGAAATTATTTCCTTTTTATAATAAGACTCTATTTTCTCCCTAAAATAAGTCTTATAGCGATGAAAAAATCAACATTAACGTTAATGCCAACCGTTCTTGCATTAGCAGTGGGAATGGCGATGCCTGTAGCGCAGGCTGCAATCAATAGTGAAGCTTCTGTTGTTGGTACCGAAAGCCAGTGGTGGAATACCTACAAAGTCACGCTGACCAACAATGGTAATAAACCAGTTGAACTGCGTGACGCGAGCATTGTGTTCGATACTAACCTTTCACTCTCAACACCTTCTTGGTCAGCACAAGGCATCTCTTACCCGAGCATGAGTTTTAGCAGCAACGCGCAAGGTTCAGTGTTTAGCAACCGCTTAGCGCTGAGCTTTGATCAAGGCAGTTGGGTAAAAACGCAATTGCTGCCGGGTGCAAGCATTGATCTTACCTTAGGCGTAAGTGGTGTGCTTGACCTGAGCCTGTTGCAAAGCACGATCGCTCTGGAAACCGATGGTGAAGTGGAACCGGGCGAACCAGAAATTTCGCTAGAGCTGGCTTCACCAGTTCAAGGTGCTGAATTTATTGAAGGTCAAATTGTTGCGATTTTGGCGAACGTTACCGCAACCAACACAACAGTGAAAACCGTCACGTTCTTGGTGGATGGTGAGCAGATTGCGTTGCTTGAGCAAGCACCATTCCAAGCGAATTGGACTGCGGCTGGTGAGGGTGCTCACTCCATCAAAGCCATCGTGGAAGATGCTTCTGGTTTGCTAAAAGAGCAAGCGGTACGTATTACCGTAAAAGCCGAAGAAATTGATCCACCAGTTGAGCCAGAACTACCCGTTGCGCCTGTGATTGAACTGACCAATCCACGTAACGGACAAAGCGTATTCTTGGACAAAGTCACCACACTGGCTGCGAATGCTTCTGATGACAATGGCGACCTGACTGCGGTTGAGTTTTTGGTGAATGGCGAATCGATTGGCCGTGTCACGCAAGCTCCATATCAAATGGCTTGGACTCCGGTGGCTTTGGGTCAATACACCATCGAAGCGATCGCTTACGATGCGGCAGGGCACCAAACGCAAACCCCAATGGTGACAGTGAACGCCAAAGAAATGGGCACGGGCAACCTAAGCTGTGACATCAAACAGATCTATCGTGAAGATGGCACTGAGTGTATGGGTGACGATCACCCGCGCCGTATCATCGGTTATTATACCTCATGGCGTACCGGTAAAAACGGTCTGCCAGCGTACCTCGCCGGCGATCTGCCCTGGGAAAAACTGACCCACATTAACTACGCGTTTGCCAGCATCAACAAGTCTGACTTCAGCATGCAAGTCGATGATTCTGCGACCAAGATGACGTGGGAAAACGTACCGGGTGCAGAGATGGATCCTTCACTGCCATACCAAGGCCACTTCAACCTGCTGAGTAAGTTTAAGAAACAGTACCCCGATGTGAAAACGCTGATTTCTGTTGGCGGTTGGGCGGAAACCGGTGGTTTCTATCCAATGACGACCGATCTGGCTTCTTGTTCCGTGAATATGGAAGGCATCAAGGCGTTCAACAAATCGGCAGTCGATTTCATCCGTCAATACGATTTTGATGGCGTGGATATCGATTACGAATACCCATCATCAATGAAAGATTCTGGTAACCCGATTGATTTCGAGCAGTCGAACAAGTGTCGTGGCCAGTTGTGGGATAACTACATGGTGATGATGACCGAACTTCGCAAAGAGCTGGATAAAGCGGGCGAAGAAGATGGCCGTCGTTACATGTTGACCATCGCGTCACCTTCATCAGGTTATTTGCTGCGAGGTATGCAAGACTTCGCGATGCAAGATGTATTGGATTACGTCAACATCATGTCTTACGACCTGCATGGTACGTGGAACGAGTTTGTCGGCCCACAAGCAGCACTGTTTGATGATGGTAAAGATGCTGAGCTTGCTAAATGGGGCGTGTACACGACCGCAGAATATCAAGGCATTGGCTATCTCAACCAAGCGTGGACGCATCACTTCTTCCGTGGCGCCTTTAAACCAAGCCAAATCAACATGGGGATTCCTTACTACACTCGTGGCTGGCAAGGCGTGAGCGGTGGTGAGAAAGGGCTTTGGGGTCGTGCGGTTGAGCCTAACCAATCGTCATGCCCAGAAGGCACCACCGTTTGTGGTTGGGGTGCGGAAGGTACCGACAACATCTGGCATGATGTGGATGCCAACGGTAACGAAATTAAAGCCGGTGTGGTGCCAATGTGGCATGCGATGAACCTGATGCATGCTGAAAAATTGGGTATTGACGGTATGCCAAGCTATGGCCCAGCGTGGGGTATGGATCCAAACAACCCGAAACACCTGATTGAAGGCAAATACGAGCGTGTGTGGAGCCAAGAGCTGCAAACCGCGTGGCTGTGGAACGACACCAAAAAAGTGTTCCTGAGCATTGAAGATAAAGACTCACTGAAGCCAAAACTGGACTACATCGTCGATAACGGTTTAGGTGGCATGATGATTTGGGAAATGGCGGGGGACTACTCGTATGATGCGGTGAAACGTGAATACGTGATCGGTTCTGACATGACTTCTTATGCCCATGAAGTGTTTGCCGCGGCGGAGCCGATGGATATTCGCCACAACGATCTGCCACAGCCAGACTCGGTGATTGATATTACGGTATCGACCACTGACTGGCCAGAAGGCGATAGCAACTACCCAATCAACCCAACCTTAGTGTTCACCAACCACTCTGAGGTGGCGATTCCGGGCGGTTCAATCATTGAATTCCTGATGCCAACGTCAACCGGTGATATCGTCAAAGATTGGAGCGGTGCAGGCCTGAAAGTGATTGAAAGTGGTCATACCGGCAGCAACTTCTCGGTGAATGGTGAGAAAAAACTGTTCCACAAAGTGGCAGTGACACTGCGCTCAACCGAATCAATCCCTGCAGGCGGTGAATACAGCGTCGATATGGTGTACTACACACCTGTGTCTGGCGTGGCTAACGGCGTGCGCTTTATCGTGGGTAACGAAACGGTTGGCTTGAAGAAAGACTTCCCAACATTGCCAGCTTTTGAAGGTGCAACCGATGGTGGTAATGGTAACGAAGGTGGTACTGGTGAATCCTGTGTTGATGCAGGCATCAACCTGAATGGCTTGAAAGTGTATCCAGAGTTTCCACGTGGCGATCACGCGGCAGGTGGTGATCAACTGATCCACAACGGTTCTGTATGGCAAGCGAATTGGTGGACTAACAGTACGCCATCAAGCGCGGATGCGTCATGGAAAGCAGTATGTAAAATCTAAGGTCAGTGCACCAAATGATGTGAAAGCCCAGCCAATGCTGGGCTTTGTTTTTAGATACTGAGTTTAGAGCCGCTTAACGCGCTAAAGCGGGATAAGTAAAAAACAGCAAATGGGCAAAGTTGAATAAGAAATGCACAGCCACGCTAGCCCAAAGACGGCCAGTGAAATGGAACACCAAACCATAGCCAAGCCCTGCTAGAGCGGCGAAGATCATCAACAATGAACCACCAGCAAAATGTGCCATGCCAAACAAGGCGCTGGCGATCAAAAGTCCGGCAACTGTGCCGAATTTTTTTTGGGCTTGTTGCTGAATCAAACCACGGAATAGAGCTTCTTCCGCCACGCAGGTAAACAGCAAGTTATTGATGGCAAAAATCCACCACCATTCAGGTAGTGACCATTCAAACGCTAAAGCACCTAGCCAAACTGCGATAGGCAATAGAGCAAACAGTGGGATCAGAGTGACGAGTGTTGCTCCCCATTTAGGCGACTGTTGGTTACCGAGTAACGCAGGATAAGCCAGCAAAAGTGCGAAAAAGACTAATGGCTTATCCAGATTCAGGTAAAGGCTAAAGGGTGTGCTGTGTGGGCTTGCGATGACTTTATCTAACACCTGTAAGTTAGAGAAGCCGGGAAGCCAATGAAGGAAGAGAGCCAAACACCAGAGCAGTAAGACAACCCAAGCGGCGGTGTGCCAGTGCGATTTCCCGTTAGCAGCAAAATAAGCCAGAATAAAACCAAGACCAGCGCTTACACCACCGAACAATGACAAATGACCTGCCCAGAAAGCACTGAGAAGAGTGAGGATCAGCAATCCCCAAGTGATGTGACGATAACGAGTAAATCCAGTAATGACAGCAAGAGCAAAGGGCAGCCAAAGCAACGCGGAAGCAGAAAGTAACATATTAATATCCTATTTATATTTCCTTCCTGCTTAACCTGGTGTCAAGTAGAAAGGGAGGTTTTTATATACCTAGATAGAATTGAGTGGCAGATGATTTTTTGGGGCTCACTCCCATCTGAATTGGCGCAGGTTACGGTTTACATAAGTAACTGAGTATCGCGACAAAACGTCAGCTAAGCTGATAGGGATGAGCACCTGCTACCACCTGTTGTTTTATCAGACCGAGATAGTGGCGTGCGAATTACAGACCGACAAGTGACTTCATCATTCGAAACAACTGGTTAAACCTGTGGCCAAGTTTGCTAGCAATGATGTTTGTTGTGTCACTTATTCGAAAGTGGATAACCAAAAAACTCAAAATAAGTTACTTTTAAACTTAAATTGAGTGTTTTTGTGAGTTGAGGCTGAGTTGGAAAAGGTAAATTACTCACATCAACTGAAAGAGGATAATCTCAATGAAAGCACGTCACATTTTACCTGTACTCGCAACGGCAGCGGTAAGTCTTCCAGCACTCAGCAGCCAAGTGATGACCGTTACTAGCCAAGATATCCAAGAAGGCTCACGTATGGCGAACCATTTTGCCTTTAATGGTTTTGGTTGTAGCGGTGATAATTTGTCGCCACAACTGAGCTGGGACCATGCACCGAAAGGTACAAAGAGTTTTGCGATTACTGCCTATGATCCTGATGCACCGACTGGTAGCGGCTGGTGGCATTGGGTGGCACTGGATATCGCCGCTGATCAACACTCCGTGGCGCGGGGTGCAGCAAAACAACTTAAAGGTGTTCGTGAGCTGAACAACGATTACGGATTTAGTGGTTTTGGTGGCGCATGTCCTCCACAAGGTCACGGTATGCACCGTTATCAATTTACCGTATGGGCTCTGCCTTTCGAGAAGATGGATATCCCACAAGACGCTTCGAATGCATTGGTCGGCTTTATGCTGCGTGCTAATGCGCTCGGTCAGGCCACATTAACGGCGACTTACGTTAGCGAATAATAAGGAAGATGAATGAGCAAGGTGATCGTCCAGACTGGGCAGTTTAAAGGTCTGCGCAAACAACCACTGCATAATGTGTTGATCTATGCTCCCACCATTATTTGGGTAACCCATGGGCATAAACAACTCTGGTGGCATGACACTACGCTCAACTTTCACGCGACTGATTGGCTGATGTTGCCAGCCAATCAGTACCTCACGTTTGTTAACGTGCCACAGCAGGCACAATTTTATTCACGAACCTTGACCTTGCATGAAGCGCCACCGGCGGAATGGATTGCACAATCAAGCCAATCTGAGGTTAATCAAGAACCCAGAGTGAAAGTGACTGCCGCGTTGGCCTACTGTTTTGAGCTTCTTTATGAGATGAACCAAAAATCGCTGGGCGAAGAGACGCAGCGGCAGTTTGTGTTGGGCTTTTATGCTCAACTGCGTGATGCGAAAGTGCTGCATCTGCTTTTTCCAAGTGAAAATGCCTTGATGCGTGAACGCCTTGCGCGCTACTTAAGTGTTAATCCCGGTGATGAGCACAGTATTGAAACGGTGGCGACGCATTTTGCGATGAGCCGAGCGACATTAGCTCGTTATTTGGCGGCGGAGGGCACTGGTTTTCGTGATGTATTGAGTGAAGTACGGATGAACTATGCGCTGGCACTACTGCAAGAATTACGTCCATTAATGGATGTTGCGGTGGCGTGTGGGTACCAATCTTTGACTCGTTTTTCTGCGCGCTTTAAGCAGCAATATTGGCTGACCCCTTATCAGTATCGGCAAACGCTCACTGACAAACCGTAAAGCGGCATCAGCAAAGCATGAAAACAAAAAGAGCCACCTAAGGTGGCTCTTTTTACATCAATCGTTGAGATTAGATACCCGCGCGCTTCAGCAGACCCGCCATCAGGGCTGAGCTCGATTTCACTTGCTTAGACTTGTTGATCAGATTTTTAGCCAGAACTTGGTTATCAATGCTTTTCGCGATGAACGACATCGCATGGTAGAAATCGCTGGCCGATTTGATCTTGTTTGCGTCGTTGAGTGGCGCAAGCAGTTTCACCATTTCGGTGCCTTTCATTTTTTTCTCAGTGGCATACGCTTCAACGGCATCAAGCAATAGGTCTAAATCACCCATGGCTTCTGCGCTTTCAACGCCGTGCTTTTTCATCTCTTTTTGGTTGCGTTTACGCAGTTGTTTAATCATAAACGCAGGTTTGTTGATTTTTCTAAAACCAAAGTAACCCGCAGCAACGACTAGCACGATCCCGCCGACCACATAACCCCAAATAGAGCCGCTTGACTCAACCACAGGTTGTACGGTTTGGGTGGCAAATTCAACGGTGGTAGAAACATCAGACATCTTACAAATCCTATCGGTGGCGCTTCAAAACAGAAGCTATTAATTAATCTGGCTGCCAACTTGGCGCAATGCGGTGCATCAATCTTTATTGAAAGTACGATTGAAAAGCACGTTTTTTTCACCAGCTTTGTGAACATCAATGGGGATGCTCATCAATAAAACCAAGCTTGTCTTCGTCAACCTTTGCATTCGCTTGTTCAGTTTGCTGCGTTTGCTCACAAAAATTGAGGGTATGTAAGTTTAGCTTGCTGCGCGGCGCAGACGATCATGCACGGCCAGCCAAGCTTCACCTTGTGGTGGGCGCTCTAACCAAATTTCATCCACGCCCCATTTGTCCACTTCCGCTAATGAACGATATAAGGCTTGCCCGTAGGCTTTGGCATCCTGCGGCATTGGCTTGAGTAAACGCTGTTCGCTGGCTTGCTGTTCAGAAAGATGCAGCAGAGCAATTTTTACATCGCTGGCTTGGGTGGCAAGTTCATTCTCTACATGATCAATCACACGCAGGCGCGTTTTCGGTTGATAGTGGCTGTCTACGTTACCCGGAACTGCCACTTGATGAACCTGCGGCTGCAACACTTCTTGGCCTAACACGGCACTGAGCTCACTGGCTGTGATGGGGCCAGCACGGAGTACGCGAAATGGCTTACTGGTTAAATCGACAATTGTGGATTCCAAACCATGCTGACATTCACCGCCATCCAGTACCGCAGCCAGTTTGCCATTAAGGCCATCTAATACTTGCTGAGCAGAGGTTGGGCTGAGCTTTTTATAAGGGTTTGCTGAAGGAGCTGCCACCGCAAGGTGATGCGCTTTTAAAATCTCTAACAACACAGGATGTGCCGGAACACGCAACCCAACCGTTTCTAAACCACCAGTCACTACCGGCGACACATGTTCAGCTTTTGGCAGCAGCATGGTGAGTGGTCCTGGCCAGAACGCCTCCGCTAGTTGGTATGCTTCTGGTACAACATCGGTTGCCCATTCTGCGATCTGTTCTGCCGAGCCAAAATGGACGATCAACGGATGATTGGCAGGGCGTCCCTTTGCGCTAAAAATTTGCTTAACGGCTTCAGGCTGGCTGGCATCGGCGGCAAGGCCGTAAACCGTCTCCGTCGGTATCGCAACCAGTTGTCCTTGCTTAAGTAATTGGGCCGCGCATTCAATATCTGCTGGCGTCATCGCTGAAAGTTGTTGGGTTTTCAACAAAAAATCTCCGTGGTTCGGCATAACTCAATCGCATCATCCATAAGTCAACGAAATGGCTTACGGTGTTTTGAAGGGCGGCATTCTAACAAACCTTGACGCAGATCCCTACTCAAGATTGTGCTCATCAAAATAGGCCTCTCATATTGGATTTATCGTTAACTTTAAAACTAAAACTGTGCGTCAATGCCGTTCACGAGTTCAATATTGAACTACACTGTGGTTAAGGTATTGGTTTATATCACAACCCTAGCATTGGAATGAGAAAAGACATGGAGCAGAACGCCGCATTTAATATCACCACTATTGCCAAAATGGTGGGAAACGATCTCGTGGAACCTATGCTCATCAGTTATCAAGAAAACATGCATTCTCAGTTACCCAAATTGCAGGAAACTGCCACAACACAATCGGTGAGTGAGCTGCATCGTTTGGCGCACAGCATGAAGTCCTCCTCACGATTTATTGGCAGTGAAGCTTTGTCTGAACTCTGTTTCCAACTAGAAATGAAAACGGCGGCGGATGCGCAATGGCACGCGGATTATGTGGTGCAAATTGCTCAGTTATGCCAATTGAGTCGTGATGTGCTCGAACAAATAGCCATCTACATAGAACAGCGAGAAGCGAGTAGTCGATGACTGCACAACTAATGAAAGTCGTCTGTGTTGATGACGACGATTTTATGCTCAAGGCATTAGGCCGCATGATTAGACGAATGCGACCGAGTTGGGAGATCGTTTTAGTTGAAGATGCGATGCAGTGGAAGATTAATGAGGATGATGCGCCCAGTGTGGTGATTTCAGACCTCTTGATGCCGGGCAAAAATGGTGAAGCGCTGCTGACGGAAGTACGAACACGCAGCCCACAAACCCTCCGGGTGTTACTCACCGGGGACACCACTCAAGAACTGCCGCGCAAAGCGCACAGTTATGCGCAATTTGTCTTACCTAAACCCTTTACTCACGAAGATTTTGAGCACCTTTTCCTCTGTATGGAGCGGCTTTATCAAATGCCGTTCAATTTTGAGTGCCGCAAACGGCTCGGCGCGTTAGAAGAAATTCCAATCCTGCCTAATTCCGTTCGTAAGCTGCAACAAGTAATCGCTTCGCCAAATTGCAGTATGGAAGCCATCGCCGAAACCATAGTGCATGAGCCTGTGTTGGTAGCGAAGATTATTCAAATCGCTAACTCGTCGTACTTTGGTTTTCGCCGTAATACCGACTCGCTCCATGAAGCTGTCGCGCGGTTAGGGGCAGTGTTGATTGAGTCGATCGCTATTTCTCTGCTTGCGATCCATCCCAGTAATGTGAATTCAGCCGAAGACCATCAATGGGTTGCGGACTGTGCTTTTAAATCCAGCTCCATCGCCAGAGCCTTGGTTAAAGCTCTGGGCTATTCACGACAGGATCAAGACCGAATATTTGTGGCTAACCTGCTGACTTCGATTGGGAAAATCCTTTTGTTAGAAGATGGTGCCAGTAAAAAAGAGTTCGCAGACTATTACCTTTTACAGCCGGGGTACGCCGACTGTGACGTGATATCGGCATACATACTGATTATGTGGGGCTACGATATTGATATAGGGGATATCATTCTCAACCAAAGATTGACTACGTTTAGCGGCGAACATTTAGAGCTGCTGGGCAGCCTTTCAAGCTTGGCAAATCAGATTGAAAATTGTCGGAACATCAATGACTACCGACAGCTTATGCAAAAGACACCAGAACCAATACATGGTGCGCTCAAGGCGATGGAAGAGCAGTTTTTCCCTGATTAGTCAGTGAATTACTGAATTTTATGGGGGTGAGTTTATGGCGATTCGGCTAACGGTTGCAGATGATTCAAAAATGTCGCGAAAGTCGGTGATTAGGGCGATTCCACCGGGATGGGATGTGGAAATTACCGAAGCTCAAAATGGGAAAGAAGCGGTAGAGAATTACAAAAACGGCCTTGCCGATGTGATGTTTTTGGATCTCACCATGCCAGAAATGGATGGTATGCAGGTGCTGGAATACTTCCATCAGATTGATGCGAAATGCTTGGTTATTGTGATTAGTGCGGATATTCAACCGCTGGTTCAACAGCGTGTTCGTGAGTTGGGCGCGGTGAATTTTTTGCAAAAGCCGCTTGATCCGGCACAACTGGAACAGACACTTCACGAGGCAGGACTGCTATGAACATCGTACTTTCCGCAGACCATAAAGACGCATTGCAGGAATTCATGAACATCTCTATGGGCAGAGCGGCCAGTAAGCTGGCGACTTTGCTCAATCTGCACGTCACTATTTCAGTGCCGAATATTCGTGTGGCAACGGAAGAAGATATGCAGGCGCTGCAGTCCTACGCCACGGATTACTACCACACAAGGCAATCATTCTACGGTGGGATGGATGGGGAATTAATTACCTTAATGAGTCGCCTTGGTTGTGAGCAAGTGGTCAATGATCTGAACCATTCGAAAGGCATGGACAATGGGGTTGTGAGCATTGAAGAAAGCATTTTGGATATTTCCAATATTCTGTCTGGTGCCAGCCTGAAAGGTCTTTGCCAGCAGATTGAACTGAAAACAAAAATTCAACCTCCTGTGCTTTTTGACCCGACTCATCAACCTCTGCCGATTTTGCAGTGGCGATTGTCACTCATTATGGAAATCAATTTTCTGGTTGAAAAAGCGTCCTTTTCGGCAAAAACCATCATCTGTTTTGCTGATAACGAGCTGGATAAGGTTTTTGCGCATCTCGATGAACTGTTGATGTAAGGATGTGGGTATGGCGAAGAGTCGTTTGTTGCTCTCTGAGCTACTGGATCAACTCTCTTTCGCGCTGTGTATCGTGCGTGATGATTACGTGATCGTCAAAGTGAATGAATATTTTGAATCACGAGTCATTTTTGATGGGGAAACCATGCAGGGGCAAAATATTCTTCATTTGTTTCCCGAATCGGCTGACTATTTAAAACGCAAAATTGATACGGCATTGGTGATTGAATCCTCAAGCTTCAGCAGTTGGGAGCAAAAACCGCATCTGTTGCCTTTTAAAAGCTCTCGCCCTGTTTCGGGTGAAGAGGAAAAGATGTATCAGGATCTCGAAGTGATCCCGATCCACAGTGAAGATGGCTCAATCGATCATGTCTGCTTATGTGTTTACGATGTGACGATTCAAGCCAGTCAGCAACTCGAACTCAGGCGCGTTTCTCAAAAGCTGGAAGAAGAACACCAATCACAAAAAGTACTGATCAAAAAACTCGAAGATGCACAGGGTCAATTAATTCAATCGGAAAAAATGGCTTCCATTGGTCAGCTCTCAGCGGGAATCGCACATGAAATCAACAACCCGGTTGGTTTCATCACTTCCAATTTGCAAACCCTAAATGATTACTTCAATAGCTTAGAGAAAGTGCTAAAGAACATTACTCAGACTATCGAGCAGAGCAAAGACGCCGCGCTGATTGAAACTTGTCAAAAGATTCTCAAGCAAGGACAAGTGGATTTCATCTTGGAAGATACGGCGGAATTGATCAAAGAGTCTTTAGAGGGTTCGTCTCGAGTGATGTCAATTGTTAAAAATCTCAAAGAGTTCTCGCACATTGACCGCTCAGAGTGGAGTTATACCAACTTAGAGAACTGCATCGAATCCACACTAAAAATTATTAATAACGAAATTAAGTACAACATTGACGTAGAAAAACATTATGCGCCGAGTGTGCCTGAGGTGTTCTGCCAGCCAATGCAGATCAATCAGGTGTTGCTCAATATTCTGGTCAATGCCAGTCATGCGATTAATGGGGAAGGGACGATTACCATCACCTTGCAATCTGCTGATGCCGATTTTGTGGAGATTCGAATTCAAGATACAGGCTGTGGGATTCCTGAAGAGATCCGGGAACGTATCTTCGAACCTTTCTTTACGACCAAACCTGTGGGCTCAGGAACTGGGTTAGGGTTATCCGTATCCTACGGCATCATCAATAAGCACCATGGCACGATCAGTGTGAGCAGTGAAGTGGGAAAGGGCAGCGAATTTGTGATTCGTCTTCCCATTAATCCGAGTGCGGAAACGGTGGAAAACACCGATTCCGATGACGTGTGAATGAGGTGAAGTATGGTTGAAAAACAGCAGACTTCATGTGTAAACAGGGCGATGCGGGGGAATGGCAGCCATATTCCTTTTGCACTGTTAGCCTTCCTCAAAGTTCTGTTTTCAAACGTCAAACTAAAACGGAAATTCGAGAGTTTGATGACCACAGTCAGCGATTTAGTGCCCGATTGCCAAATTGCTTTATTGGAGCGCCAAGTCGACGACTGCTGGCTGATTATTCAAACCCATGCCGTGATGCCCGAAAATAGTGACTCACTTCCGCTCACTGGATTGAGTGAAGAAGAGTGGCACTGCATGCCTGAGGTTCAGGAAGATCCGGTATGGTTGGCGGATTATGCTGGCTATTTTCCGGATTGCCGTAGCGCGTTAGTTGTGAAGTTTGAAACGGGCGATAGTCATTATCAGCTGCTCATCATGCAACCTAGACTAAACGGGTTTAGTCACCAGCAACGAGATGAGCTTTACGCGCTGTTTGATGTTACGAAGAGCGCGCTGCACTCCATGTTGCAGTTCCACAAAACGGTGATGGACAAACATCAGGTTCAGCAAGAGGAAAAGCTGGCTTCTTTGGGGAAATTAGCCGCGGGTGTGGCGCATGAAATTAATAACCCACTTGGGTTTGTGATGAGTAATTTCAGTTTCTTGAATGAATATGTCGCCCAGTTCAAGCAACATCCTCAGATCCAGAAAATTGATGATCCGCAGTTGCAAGAGATCATCGCCGACAGTGAGGCGATTTTGATTGAAAGCCTTGAAGGGCTGTCGCGGATTAAAAATATCGTTTCTAGCCTCAACGTGTATGCGCATACGCGTGAAAATTTAGCGGAAATCGATATGCGTGACGTGGTGAGTTCGGCATTAGCTTTGATCATTGGGGATTTGAAATTCCGTGCGCAGTTTGAGTATTTCGCTCCCGATAGGCCGTATTACATTCGGGGCAGCTACAACAAGCTGCAACAAGTGTTGATTAATTTGATCATCAATGCGGTGCAATCTGTCTCTGTTGCCAACGATGGGTTGGTTCGTATTCAAATCACCGAAGTGCGTTCGCCGGGTGAAACGACCCCTCTCGTACAAGTAATGGTGGAAGATAATGGTAAAGGGATCAGTGCCGAACACCTTGAAAAGGTATTTGAGCCTTTCTTTACCACCAAAAAAGTCGGTGATGGTGCCGGGCTTGGTTTGTCTGTCGCGAGAGAAATTATTGAAGAGCATCATGGCAAGATTAAGCTCAGTTCAGCAGAAGGTGTTGGTACAAAAGTTTTTGTCATTTTGCCGCATTCGAGGCAAGCACAAGGGGTCTCCTGATGTATGTAAACCGAGAGATCCTGTTGGTGGATGATGAACCCGCAGTGTTGAATGCATTGAAGCGGGAGCTACGCCCTTATTTTCCCCACCTCTACACCGCAACCTGCGGGCAAGAAGCTTTGGAAGTTTTACAACAGCACCCTGTGCAGATGGTGATTTCAGATTATCGGATGCCCGGCATGAATGGGGCGGATCTGGTGATTGAAATTAATCGACGTTATCCGCAGATTATGTCGCTGATCCTCTCCGGTCAGGCGGATTTTGATGGATTATCACGTGCGCTCAATGAAGGGGAACTGTACAAGTTTTTACTGAAACCGTGGGATCGCACTTATCTTCTGCATACCATCTTGCAATGCTTCAGTGAGCTGGATCGCCAACAAGAATTCAATGCGGTATCTGGGTTGAAAACCGTACAAGCCCTGAACAAACAGATTTCGTTGTTACAGTCGCTGGCTGATCTTCCATATCTAGTGTTGATCATGGAATGGCCTTCACCACTTGATGAACAACAACTGCACGACATTGCAGAACGGTTTACGCAAGAGCTGCCCGATACCGATAACCTGTACCAAGATGGCACGCGTTGGTTTTGGGTCGTGCATCGTTTTACCTCTTGGTATCAAACTCTGTTTAAGCTATTCGCCCGTTTGCCAACATCACCTGGTGTTGATTCAGTAGGGGTTCCACGTTGGTGGATTGCGGATATTGAATCTTGGTCTGATGCGTTCCAAAAGCTCAATCATCAACCTCAAGAGCTTATTCCCTTATTGGATAATTTCCCCTTGTACTGGCTTGGTCAATCGGCAGAGACTCAAGAAATCAAACAGCTACTGAGTATTTACAACGATCTTCAGCTAGGCCGTTTTTGCGCATTCTACCAACCACAAAAAAATATTCTCTCTGGTGAGGTTGTTGCCTTCGAAGCGTTAGCAAGACGAATTATCGGTAAAGGGCTCTACGAGATGCCCGATCGCTTTTTTCCAATATTGGAAAAGTATCATCTGATCCCAGAACTTACCGAAGTGATGGTGCGCGATATCCTGATGTTCCTCACCGCAGAAGAAGCGACGCTGCAAAGCATGACGATTGGGGTGAATATTCCAGGAGCCATGCTCACCGATGGCAGCTTTCACCGGATGTTATTGAGAGTTGCACAAGAGCATAAGGCAGAACACGCACTCCACCGACTCTCGGTTGAAATCACAGAGCACGATTTGATTGCAGATTTTGATGCCGCTAAACATGAGATTTATAAGCTAAAATCATTAGGGATGCGCTGTGCACTAGACGATTTTGGTACAGGTTATGCGGGTTATGAATATTTGTGTGAAATCCCGTTTGATGTCGTGAAGATTGACGGACGCTTTATTCAAAGTCTGGGTAAATCGGACTCAAGTACAGTGATTTTAAATTCGATGATCTCCAGTATTAAATCCCTGTCAATGCAAGTGATTGCGGAGTGGGTGGATTCCGATCTGCAGTATCAAAGTTTAAAAGAGATGGGATGCGACATGGTGCAAGGGTATTTAGTGAGCCCTGCCATTACCTCAGAACAAGTCCTGAAGTATCTCAATAAACAAAGGGGAGGGCGCTATGCAAATGGATAATACGCACGACGATAAGTTAAACATTTTGCTACTGGATGATGAAAACGACATTCTGAAAGCACTCAATCGAGTATTGCGGATGGATTACAACGTTGTCACCTTCGATAACGGGGCGGATGCCTTGCAACATCTGCAGGAAAATCCAGTCCATATCATCATTTCCGATATGCGCATGCCCGAAATGGACGGCGCTGATTTTCTTGCGAAAGCGCGAGAAATGCAGCCACAAACCGTTCGCTTGTTGTTAACTGGCTACGCCGATATTCAATCCACCGTCAGGGCGGTGAATGCGGGCGGTATTCATACCTACATCAGTAAGCCGTGGGACAATGAAAACCTGAAATTGATCGTGGCGAAAGCGGCAGAGTTTTATCGCTTAAGTCGCGATAAAGAACGCCTGACGATTGAGCTGGCGGAACGCAATAAAGAACTCGAAGTGGTCAATCAGGAATTGGCAGAAAATAACCAGAAACTGGAAGAGTTTAATCAAGCGCTAGAAGCCAAGGTTCAAGAGCGGACTTTGGAGTTGCAAGATTCCAACAAACGGTTAGAAATCTCACTCGCCTCACGCAATAAAACCTTTAAAGATATTCTGGCAATGGTGACGGCGATCATCCAACATCGCACGGGGTATCCTGCCGATCATGCTGAACGAATTGCCAACCAAGCAAAATCAGTGGCAGTAAAACTCAAACTCCCGGAAACCATTGCAAGCCATGTGTATCTGTGTGGCTTGATGCACCAGATTGGTCTGATTGGCGAAACTGACAATGATTGGAAAGTGGTCAAAGTACATCAGGATTCCGATATCCCCGTAACTCCTAACGTAAACCCGATTTTAGGGGCAGAAATTGTTGGTCGAATTAAACGCTTTGAGCCTTTAATGGAAATTATTCGCCATCAAGATGAACTGTATGACGGCACTGGTAAGCCGGATCATTTACAGGGGGATCAAATTCCAATTGGGGCGCGGATTATTAAAGTCGTTAAAGATTACGATTTCTTTGTTTCCGGATCGAATAACCCAAGACGTATGCATACCAAAAGCGCCCAAGAGTATCTGCGTCAACAAGCCGGAATTTATTACGATATCAACGTAGTGGAAGCCTTCATTGCAATTGTAAGTGCAGTAACACGCATTGAAGAAGGAATGGAGCTGTGTATCAGCCTGAGTGAAGTTCGCCCGGGTATGGTGATCAAGCGTGATATCTATTTACCCAATGGTAGCTTGATGTTGACGGCAGGGAACGCCATGAACGAATCACTACTGCGTAAGCTGAAAGAGCTAGAAAAAGAGATGAATATGCCAATTCCTGTCTATATTGGCTGAGGGATTATGAATGGTGAGCCGGGGCTAAAGGCAAAGTGATTAATACGCGAGTGCCTTGCCCAAGTTCGCTGACTAACTGAATATCGCCCGAATACTTTTTGATGCTGCTGTATGCCTCGGTTAAACCAAGGCCAATGCCTTTGCCTACATCGTGAGTCGTAAAGAAGGGGTCAAAAGCGTGCTGTTTTTCCTCTTGGCTCATCCCACGGCCAAAATCAGCAATCTCAATCTCCAGCTGCTGTTGATTATGGCGAAGCGAGAGTTCAATACAGATTTTGGGATCATCTTTGGCATACGCTTGGTAAGCGTTATTTAAAATGGCGCTCAATGCAGTAATAAAGTCGTTGCTATAGCCGTAAATCAGTGGGGGATAGAGCGTTTTTTCTTTCCATACAATCCACTCCTGTAGTCCACAAATACGAATGGCTTGTTCTAAAAGGCTCAGTGGCGATACCCAACTGCTGTTTTGGGTATTTGGCTGAGGTTGGCAATGCTGAACTTTATCTACAATCATTTTGATTCGATCCACACAATGCAGCGCATCCTTCAAGCTTTCATCAATACCAGCCAAGCTCTCTTCAATGTAAAGGTCACTTTTAGTTTGGGTAAACTTGCCGTAATAAGCTGAGTCAGCCAGCATCAATTCGATATTGTCGAACCAGATTTTGAGCTGATTAAAGTCCTGTTGAAGCAACTGTAAGTGGCTTTTTAACGCACCATTGGGGTTGTTGATTTCATGAGCAAATCCGGCGGCCAGAGTACCAATGGAGATCATTTTTTCGGTTTCGACTAGCTTGTCTTTCATTAACGTCAGCTTGGTGTTCATCTCTTCAAGTTGCTGATTTTTAGCCAGAAGATTTTCGGTTCGCTGATTGACCTTGTCTTCCAACTCTAAGTTCCACTGCTCAAGCTGATGCTGATACTCACGCATAGTGGATTCGGAATGACGTAACGATTGAACCATCTGCTGAAAAGAGTGCGCAACACGGCTGACTTCATCGTGTCCCTGAATATCCAGTAGTACTTCACGGTTACCAAAAGTGATTTGATCGGTCGCGATTTTTAGTTGTGTCAAACGCCGTGTCAGAGCTGTGCCGAGTATGTAGGAGAAGAGCGCGACCAACCCCATCTCGCCCAGAATGATCAAAAGAGTCCAACGTCTTGCATGACCGAGTTGTTGCTCTAGGTAGGAGAGGTCAAAACCGATAAACACAGTGCCAAACTGAGTACCGCTGACTTCAATCACATCACTAACGGTATAAATCGGTTGTAACTGAGATAAATCCGGATTGTTATTCGAATAGTGCGCATCAAATAATTCGCGATCACCTTTAAATGTTAATAGTTTGCCGTGAGTATTTTCCACTGCCACATAAACAATGTCTTGATTCGACATCATTAATGCCGCAGCAGATTCAATACTGGCAAGGTCATAAGCCAGCACAGGATTTTTCACCATAGTGGAGAAGAGGGTGATGGTGGTTTGGGCACGCCGTTGTAATCCATCATAGTTGGTGGATTCAAGATAGCTCAGGGTGAAGGTGATCAAAATGGTCAACAAGATCGCCTCAATTAACGCCACTCCAAGCATAGTCTTTAAGCGTAAGGACATGCTTTATTCCTTAAGCAAGTGCGATAACGTTTGAATATTTAACTCACGAATATCGTTCCAGTCGCTGTCTTGCGCTGCTTCAATACCAGAAAAACCAATGGCTTGCAGTTGTAATCGACCTTGCTCTGTTTGAGAAAGATTGAGTAACGCACTTTGCAAAGCAGCGACTTGTTCTTTACTGAGCCTTGGATGATAAGCAAAAGCATGAGGAGTGAAACTGGGCGTTTCCCATAAGATGCGTAGTTGATTCGTGATCTCTTTTGGTGCCGTATCAAAAGTACGTTTTATCCCACCTCCGGCTACAAAAAAGCCATTGGCAACATTGAGATATACGGAGTCGTGTGAAGAGACATATTTGGAGTCGATATGGATGCCTTCTTTCATGAATATTGCTTGCGGAATAATGGTAGCGGCAAAAGCGGCAGGAGAAGGGAAAGCCAGCGTTTGCTGGTCGAGGGATCGAATGGACTGAATCGGACTGTCTTTCGCTACAACAATAATGCCCTGTAATTTCTGATTTTTTTGCTTTGCAAACGCAATATAGCCCGGGTTTTGGTGGAATAAAGTGTAGTGATAAGGGTTCATATACACCACATCATATTCTCCCTTTAGTACCCGTTGTTCAAACTCTGGAATAGTCGCGGCGGTATGAAATTCTAAGGATAGTCCTGAGTTTTCAGAGAGGGTTTCTAAAATGGGTACCCAACGTTTTGCGAGTTCTTCTGGGGATTGCTGTGGCACCACGCCAAAAGAAAGGGTTGCGGCAGAAATGAATGATGAAATAAACCAGACCAACACAAGCCACCAATAGCACATAAAATTCCCTTATTGTTCTAATGCTAACGGGGTAAGTATAGAAAACGATTGATTGGCTTGGGGATTATTTTCGGGTAGGCATTTTTTATAAATTCGTTGTAGCGAATCTGTTCAGCAAAATTTACGTTCTTGCCTCTTTCCCTCTGTCGCTTTGGACTGAACCGAAAGTCGTACGGTTTATACCAAACGATTGCTTAAAACCAAGGTTTGAGACTGCTCACATTTTTGTCTTATGAAATAGTGCATTGTCACAAAGACTTGGCTTGTTTGTGTATGAAATGTTAAATAGATCTGAGTTATCTAGAATAATGCACTGTACATTGTGTGTGCACTAGATTATCTGGCACATTGATCTGTTTCCGCCAGCTTCAGCATTCTAATCAACTAGAGAAAGAGAAGAGTGTTGGAGTTTTTTACTGATGTCTGAGAAAACCAGAGAGGATAGTCGGTTTTTAATACATTTTTATGGCAAATTAATTCAATGATTGCTAATGTGTGCCGCAATCCCTGTCAGGTGTAAGTTGCCTTTTGTTCATAACTTATACGACAAACGACAACGATCAGCCGTTCTGAATACCTGACATGGAAGTCATGGATGCAATACTAAAACTTGGAGTTTATGCATGTATAAGAACAAAATCACCCAGGCACTGCTTTTAAGTGCTGGTCTGGCGGTGGCTACCACGTCATTTTCCTCTCTTGCAGCGAATGTTCCTGCTGGTACCAAACTTGCTCCTGTTCAAGAGCTTGTTCGTGGCAACGGTACTGAAGTTGCGTCACTTGACCCACACAAAACTGAAGGTGTTCCTGAGTCAAACGTTATCCGTGACCTATTGGAAGGTCTGGTTAACCAAGACGCTAATGGTAATGTCGTGCCGGGTGCCGCTGAGAGCTGGGAAACCACTGACAACAAAACCTTTACTTTCCACATTCGCAAAGACGCGAAATGGTCTAACGGCGACCCTGTAACTGCACACGACTTCGTGTATAGCTTCCAACGTGCTGTAGATCCTGCCACTGCTTCTCCATACTCTTGGTATATGGAATACACCAAGATGAAGAACGCGAAAGAAATCATCGCTGGGGAAAAAGACAAGTCTACTCTAGGCATCAAAGCCGTTGACGACAAAACGCTGGTTGTTGAACTGGAAAGTGCAGTACCTTACTTCGTAATGATGATGGGCCACACCACAGTGAAGCCTGTTCACAAAGCGACAGTAGAGAAGTTTGGTGAGCAATGGACTAAGCCTGAAAACTACGTAGGTAACGGTGCTTACGCTCTCGACAAATGGGTTGTTAACGAGCGCTTAGAACTGAAGCGTAACCCACAATACTGGGATGACAAAAATACCGTACTGAACAAAGTAACGTATCTGCCAATTGAAAACCAAGTGGCAGAAATGAACCGCTTCTTGTCTGGTGAAATTCAGATCACGAATGAACTGCCTCTTGAGCACTTCAAACGTCTGAAAAAAGAGCACCCAGAAGCAGTACAAGTACAAGGCCAATTGTGTACTTACTACTACGGTTTCAATACTGCAAAAGCTCCATTTGATGATGTTCGCGTACGTCAGGCACTTTCTTATGCTATTGATCGTGACGTGATCTCTGATGCGATCTTAGGCCAAGGCCAAAAACCGGCTTATTTCCTGACGCCTGAAATCACGGCTGGATTCAGCCCAGAAATGCCAACTTACGGCAAAATGACTCAAAAAGAGCGTATTGCTGAAGCGAAAAAACTTCTTGAAGCAGCGGGTTACAGTAAATCAAACCCTCTGAAATTCACTTTGCTGTACAACACCTCAGAAAACCACAAGAAGATTGCTACTGCGATCCAATCTATGTGGAAAACCGCATTGGGTGTTGATATTGCACTAGAAAACCAAGAGTGGAAAACCTTCCTCGATACACGTCGTCAGGGTAACTTCGATGCAACTCGCGCGGGATGGTGTGGTGACTACAACGAAGCGTCATCATTCCTGACTCTGATGCTGTCAAGCAACTCATCAAATGACTCTAAGTACCACAATGCTGAGTATGATGCGACGCTTGAAAAAGCCATGACTTCAACGTCAGAAGAAGAGCGTCAAAAACTCTATGCTGATGCTGAGAAGTTGTTGGCTCGCGATATGCCAATCGCGCCAATCTATCAATACGTAAGATCACGTCTTGTTTCTCCAACTGTTGGTGGTTACCCATCAAACAACGCGGAAGACAAGATCTATATGAAAGATCTTTACATCAAAGCTCAATAATCGAGCCATAAAACTATAAATACATAGACACTGCATGTGGGAGTCACATGCAGAGTCTTTTCTTTTCCTTGTCACAGATTGAAAGAGTGAGTTTATGCTTAAATTCATAGCAAAAAGGATATTTGAAGCGATCCCAACCATGTTGGTATTGATTACTATATCTTTCTTTCTTATGCGCTACGCGCCAGGTAATCCATTTTCTTCTGAGCGTCCTCTGCCACCGGAAGTAATGGCTAACATCAACGCCAAATACGGCTTAGACAAACCCGTTTCTGAACAGTATCTCACCTACTTGACCAACATTGTTCAGGGTGATTTTGGTCCTTCGTTTAAGTACAAAGACTATACGGTGAATGAATTGATCGCCAGCGCACTGCCTGTATCGGTCAAAATCGGTCTTGCTGCGTTTTTCTTCACTGTCATTATGGGGGTAACGGTCGGAACCATAGCTGCCTTGAAGCAGAATACTTGGGTCGACTACACCATAATGTCCACCGCCATGTTAGGGGTGGTCATGCCTTCCTTCGTGTTGGCACCTGTGTTGATTTATATCTTTGCGATTAATTTTAATATTTTCCCAGCCGGCGGATGGCAAGACGGAGGGTTCCAGTACATGGCTCTGCCAGTCTTGGGGATGTCACTGCTTTACGTCGCTACTTTTGCCCGTATTACTCGTGGCTCAATGATTGAAACCCTGAACAGTAACTTTATCCGCACCGCTCGTGCGAAAGGGTTGAGTTACGGTTATATCGTGGTCAAGCACGCGCTGAAACCAGCCATGCTTCCTGTTGTGTCTTACATGGGCCCTGCTTTCGTTGGCATCATCACGGGTTCGGTAGTTATTGAGACCATTTTTGGCTTGCCAGGTATCGGTAAGCTCTTCGTTAACGCCGCCTTCAACCGAGATTATTCTTTGGTTATGGGGGTGACGATTCTGATCGGTTTCCTATTTATTCTGTTTAACGCGATTGTCGATATTCTTCTCGCTTACATCGACCCGAAGATTCGCTACTAATAGGACTTAGATAATGTTGACGAAAAAAGAAAACTTAGCGGCGATTGAAAATTTCTCGCAAAACCTTGAGATTCAAGGCCGCAGCTTATGGCAAGACGCGCGTATTCGTTTTATGCGCAACAAAGCAGCGATGGTCAGCCTGTTTGTTCTACTGTTGATCACTCTCGCCGTGATCATTTTACCTATGCTTTCTTCATACAGTTATGAAGATACAGATTGGTATGCAATGCATGCAGCACCTTCGGCTGAACACTGGTTTGGTACTGATGCTCTTGGACGTGACCTGTTTGTGCGTACGCTGGTTGGTGGCCGTATCTCCCTGATGGTAGGTATCATGGGCGCTTTGGTTGCGGTATTGATCGGTACTCTGTATGGCGCAGCGTCTGGTTTTATTGGCGGCCGCACTGACCGAGTGATGATGCGTATTCTGGAAATCCTTTACGCAATCCCATTCATGTTTTTGGTTATTGTATTGGTCACTTTCTTTGGCCGTAACATCGTGCTGATCTTCGTTGCTATCGGTGCAATTGCATGGCTGGATATGGCGCGTATCGTGCGTGGTCAAACGCTGAGCTTACGTAGCAAAGAGTTTATCGAAGCGGCGCATGTGTGTGGTGTAAGCAAGTGGAACATCATTACTCGCCATATCGTGCCGAACGTATTGGGTATTGTGGCGGTTTATTCAACCCTGCTAATCCCAAGCATGATTTTGACTGAATCTTTCCTTTCATTCCTTGGCCTTGGTGTTCAAGAGCCGATGACCAGTTGGGGCGCTCTGCTACAAGAGGGGGCAAACACAATGGAAGTTGCTATATGGCAACTGCTGTTCCCGGCGGCATTCATGGTGTTGACACTGTTCTGTTTTAACTATGTCGGCGACGGTCTGCGTGACGCGCTGGATCCTAAAGACAGATAAACCAAGAATAAGATAAAGGAAGCAATGATGAGTTTATTAGATGTCAAAGATCTGCGCGTAGAATTCACTACCCAAGACGGTATTGTCACCGCAGTAAACGATCTCAATTTCTCTCTCAAGCAGGGAGAAACCTTAGGTATTGTTGGCGAATCCGGCTCAGGCAAATCACAAACGGTATTTGCCATCATGGGACTGTTAGCCAAAAACGGTAAAATCACCGGTAGCGCGAAATTTGAGGGCAAAGAAATCCTCAATTTGCCGGAGCGTGAACTGAATAAAGTGCGCGCTGAGCAAATCGCGATGATTTTCCAAGATCCAATGACTTCACTTAACCCATACATGAAGGTTAGTGATCAGCTGATGGAAGTGCTGATGCTGCATAAAGGTATGGGTAAAGCGGAAGCGTTTGAAGAATCCGTGCGCATGCTGGAAGCGGTAAAAATTCCAGAAGCTCGCAAGCGTATCACCATGTATCCGCATGAGTTTTCAGGCGGTATGCGCCAGCGCGTGATGATCGCAATGGCTTTGTTGTGCCGTCCAAAACTGTTGATTGCGGATGAACCGACCACTGCATTGGATGTAACTGTTCAAGCGCAGATCATGGAGCTGCTTAACGATCTGAAGCGTGAGTTCAATACTGCCATCATTATGATCACTCACGATTTGGGCGTGGTTGCAGGCTCTTGTGACAAAGTGCTGGTGATGTACGCAGGCCGTACTATGGAATACGGTTCAGTGAACGATATTTTCTATAACCCAAGCCACCCTTACGCAGAAGGTCTGCTCAGTGCGATTCCGCGTTTGGATTCTGAAGGTGAAGTGTTGCCAACTATTCCGGGTAACCCGCCTAACTTGCTGCGTTTGCCAGTAGGTTGTCCTTACCAAGAGCGCTGCCATCGTGTGACGGATCGCTGTAAGCGTGAAGCACCGATTCTGCTGCCGTTTGGTAATGACCGTCAACGTGCGTGTTTTTCTGATTGGGAGGCTTGGACAAAATGAGCGCAGAGAAAAAATTATTACTGGACGTCAAAGATCTGAAAGTTCACTTTAACATCACTCCGAAATCGGCTTGGCCATGGACGAAACCCCTGACCCTAAAAGCGGTAGACGGTGTAAACGTTCGCCTGTATGAAGGCGAAACGCTAGGCGTAGTCGGTGAGTCAGGCTGTGGTAAATCCACGTTTGCACGTGCCATCATCGGTCTGGTGCAAGCAACACACGGCGAAGTGGTGTGGCTAGGTCAAGATTTGACACGTATGCAAGAAGTTAAACGTCGTGCAACGCGTAAGCAAATTCAGATGATTTTCCAAGATCCACTGGCATCGTTAAACCCACGTATGACAGTGGGCGATATCATCGCGGAACCACTGCAAACTTTCTATCCTGAGCTTTCTAAGCAAGAAGTGAAAGATCGGGTGAAAGAGATGATGACCAAAGTAGGTTTGCTGCCTAACGTGATCAACCGCTACCCACATGAGTTCTCTGGTGGTCAGTGTCAGCGTATCGGTATTGCACGTGCGCTGATCCTCAAACCTAAGATGATCATCTGTGACGAACCAGTTTCTGCACTGGATGTATCGATTCAAGCTCAAGTGGTTAACTTGCTGAAAGAACTGCAAAAAGAGCTGGGTTTAAGTCTGGTATTTATTGCTCACGATCTTTCGGTAGTGAAACACATTTCTGATCGTGTATTGGTGATGTATTTGGGCAATGCGGTAGAGTTAGGGGTATCCAAAGAGTTGTTTGCGAATCCTAAACATCCTTATACCAAAGCCTTGATGTCAGCCGTTCCGATTCCAGATCCAGATCTGGAGCGCAATAAAACCATCCAGATGCTGGAAGGGGATTTGCCTTCGCCAATGAACCCGCCTTCAGGTTGTGTGTTCCGTACTCGTTGCCCTCAAGCAACCGCAGAGTGTGCGAAAACCAAGCCTGTGATTAAAGGTTCCGATATTCACTCAGTATCTTGTTTGTACGCTGAGGCATAAATTCAGCCTGTGACGGGCCAAGCGCGATTCCTTGTTCGGGTCGCGCTTTTTTTGTATTCAAATTTTTTGAACAAGACGACCAGACGCTTTGGGTTAAGTCGCGTGTTCCGTTGCCTATAATGCTCAAAAGATGAGTGATAGGGGGCAAAATGGGAAAGCTAATTAAAGGCAAGTGGCACGATGTATGGTACGACACCAAACAAAGCGATGGAGAGTTTGTTCGAGAAGATGCTGGATTTCGTGATTGGGTTGAAGCCGCGCCCGACGCACGTTTTAGTGCTGAATCTGGCCGTTACCATCTCTATGTGTCCCTTGCTTGTCCTTGGGCGCATCGCACACTGATTTTCCGTGCTCTAAAAGGGCTTGAAGCACATATTGATGTGACAGTTGTCTGCCCGGATATGTTGACGCACGGTTGGCAGTTTGGCATCCCCGAGCCTCTTTATGGTTATACCCAATTACATCAACTGTATACCCACGCCAAAGCCGATTACACAGGGCGAGTGACTGTGCCTGTGTTGTGGGATAAGAAGCTACAAACCATCGTCAGTAATGAATCTTCGGATATCATTCGTATGTTGAACAGTGCGTTCAATGGGTTAACAGGTAATGAAACCGATTATTACCCCAAAGCTTTGCGAACGGTAATCGATGAATGGAATGATTTTATTTATCCCAACATCAACAATGGGGTATATCGTTGTGGCTTCGCGACCACGCAAAAAGCCTATGAAGAAGCGTTTGAAGCGCTTTTTGCAGCATTGGATAAAGTTGACCAACATCTCGCGACTCATCGCTATTTAGCGGGAAACCAAATCACCGAAGCGGACTGGCGCTTGTTTACCACCTTAGTGCGTTTTGATGTGGTGTATGTCGGGCATTTCAAATGTAACCGCCAACGTATCGCTGATTATCCACATCTCAGCGGTTATTTGCGTGAGTTATATCAAGTGGACGGTATTCAAGAAACGGTCGATTTTTACCATATTAAGCGGCATTACTACTTCAGCCATACCACGATCAACCCCACTCAAGTCGTTCCCGTCGGGCCTGAATTGGATCTCCTGAGTCCGCATCAGCGAGAGCGGATTGGTTGAGATACGGCCATAGATTTTATGAATAAAGAGCATAAAAAAGCCCCCGAATTTCGGGGGCTTTGCATTTTAGCCGATTAGCCGGACTTATTTCTGCTCTTGACCTGCTTGGATAGCCGTCAGGGCGATGGTGTAGACGATATCGTCAACCAATGCACCGCGAGACAGATCGTTAACTGGCTTACGCATACCTTGCAGCATAGGACCGATAGAGACCAGATCCGCTGAACGTTGTACCGCTTTGTAAGTCGTGTTACCTGTGTTCAGATCTGGGAATACGAATACGGTCGCTTTACCTGCTACTGGAGAGTTCGGTGCTTTAGAAGCCGCTACGTTTTCCATGATTGCTGCGTCGTATTGCAGAGGACCGTCAATGATCAGATCAGGACGTTTCTCTTTCGCAATGCGGGTTGCTTCACGTACTTTATCAACGTCAGCACCTTGACCAGAAGTACCTGTCGAGTAAGAGATCATCGCTACGCGAGGCTCAATACCGAAGGCCGCTGCTGAATCTGCTGACTGGATAGCAATCTCAGCCAGTTGTTCTGCGTTTGGATCTGGGTTGATCGCACAGTCACCGTATACCAGTACCTGATCAGGCAGTAGCATAAAGAAGATTGACGAAACCAGAGACGCATTCGGTGCAGTCTTGATGATTTGTAGTGGTGGACGAATGGTATTCGCGGTGGTGTGAACCGCACCAGAAACCAGACCGTCAACTTCGTTACGCTCAAGCATCATAGTGCCCAGAACAACGGTATCTTCCAGTTGTTCACGCGCAACCACTTCAGTCATGCCTTTGCTCTTACGCAGTTCAACCAGACGAGCCACATATTGCTCTTGCGCTACTTTTGGATCGATGATTTCGATGCCAGAACCCAGCTCAACGCCTTGCTGTGCAGCAACACGTTTGATCTCTTCTGGGTTACCCAGTAGCACACATTGTGCAATGCCGCGCTCAGCACAGATGGCTGCCGCTTTCACTGTACGTGGCTCATCACCTTCTGGCAGTACGATACGCTTGTTCGCGCTGCGAGCAAGTTCAGTCAGTTGGTAACGGAATGCAGGTGGGCTCAGGCGACGAGACGCTTGTGCACCTTCAGTCAGAGAGTCTACCCATGGGCCATCAATATGGCTTGCTACGTGCTCGCTGATGAATTCGATACGCTCTTTGTCGTCTGCTGGTACTTCAAGGCTGAAGCTTTGCAGATTCAGCGAAGTTTGCCAGGTGTTGCCTTGAGCTTTGAAAATTGGCAGACCAGTATCAAAGGCAGGCTTACACAGATTAACGATTTCATGCGGAATGTCGTAACCGCCAGTCAGCAGTACCGCACCGATTTCCACACCGTTCATCGCAGCCAGTGCCGCAGCAACAATCACATCAGGACGGTCTGCTGACGTTACCAACAGTGAACCTGGTTTGAAGTGCTCAATCATGTGTGGGATAGAACGTGCACAGAAAGTGATGCTCTTGATACGACGAGTATTGATATCGCCTTGGTTGACCACTTCAGCTTTCAGGTGCTTCGCCATATCGATAGCACGAGTGGCAATTAGGTCGATGCTCCATGGCACGCAACCCAGTACACGGATCGGGCTAGTGTTGAAGATTTGCATTACTTCAAGGTTAGCTTGCTTCGCGCTGTCCGCATCATCAAAGATTTCAGACAAGTCAGGGCGAGTACGGCCAGCTTCATCAACTGGTGCATTCAGCTTGTTGATGATAACGCCAGAAATGCTCTTGTTTTTGGTACCACCAAAGTTAGAGCACGCAACTTCAATACGCTCTTTCAGTTGCGTTGGGTTATCAGTACCCGGAGTAGCAACGAAAACAATTTCTGCGCCTAGCGTGTTCGCGATTTCCGCGTTCACTTGGTTAGCAAAAGGGTGCTTACGTGTTGGAACCAGACCTTCGATCAGAGTCACTTCTGCATTTTTGTTGATTTGGTTGTAACGCTCAACCACAGTTTCCAGCAGAACGTCCATTTTCTCGCTACCAATCAACGCTTCTGCAGCAGACATGCTCATCGGCTCGCCGATCTTGATGTCGCTGTTGCGGCTCATGACAGTAGAAGTCAGGTCAGGTTGGTCATTGCCAGTACGTGGCTGTGCAATAGGCTTATAGAAAGAAACGCTAACCCCTTTACGCTCCATTGAACGCAGGAGACCCATGCTCACGCTAGTCAGACCGACGCCAGCGCTGATTGGGATAAGCATAATAGTACGGGACATTGGTAAAGTACCTCAACACTATTGATACCAATCTAAGGTGCTTAGATTGAAAGTGACAAAGCTCAAGCGCAGATTAGGCTTACGCTGAGCCCCTAAATGACACTGGCTAACCTGAGTTAGCCAGTGTAAGTCGAATTAGATGTTAGTCAGACGAGCGGTATCTTCTGCAATCACTAACTCTTCGTTAGTCGCGATAACCATCGCTGGGATACGGCTGTCAGCAGTAGTGATCACACCTTCACCGCCGAAACGCGCTTTCAGGTTTGCTTCGCTGTCAACAGTGATACCGAAGATTGCTAGACGGTTCAGAACCATTTCACGGATAGGTGCAGAGTTTTCACCGATACCACCAGTGAAAGTGATCGCATCCAGACGGCCGTCCATACTTGCAGTGTAGCCAGCAACGTATTTCGCCAGACGGTGACAGAACACGTCCATTGCGCGAGTTGCTTCTTCTTTTTGACCGTAGTTGTCTTCCACGAAACGGCAGTCAGAAGTCACTTCAGTCAGACCCAGCAGACCTGATTCTTTGGTCATCATAGTGTTGATTTGCTCAACTGAGTAACCCAGTGCATCGTGCAGGTGGAAAATGATCGCAGGATCGATATCACCACAGCGAGTACCCATCACCAGACCTTCCAGCGGAGTCAGACCCATAGAAGTGTCAACTGATTGACCATTTTTGATCGCACAAACAGAAGCACCGTTGCCTAGGTGGCAGTTGATGATGTTCAGTTCGTTTGCTGGTTTGCCCAGACGCTCAGCTGCTTCACGTGCGATGAACAGGTGAGAAGTACCGTGCATACCGTAACGACGGATGCCGTGCTCTTTGTACAGTTTGTATGGCAGAGCGTACAGGTACGCTTCTTCAGGCATAGTTTGGTGGAACGCAGTATCGAACACCGCTACGTTTTGCAGTTCTGGGAACGCTTTTTGCGCGGCTTTGATACCGATGATGTGCGCTGGGTTGTGCAGTGGAGCTAGAGTTGCACAATCTTCGATACCTTTCAGTACTGCTTCGTCGATCAGTGCTGATTGAGTGAACTGTTCGCCACCGTGTACTACGCGGTGACCGATAGCTTTCAGTTGAGCTGCCAGTTCTGGCTTAGAAGCAAGAATAGTTTCAACGATAAAAGACAGAGCTTCATCGTGTGCTGCGCCTTCGCCCAGTTGAGCTTCGTGCTTGCCGTCCAATTTCCACTTGATACGAGCTTCAGGAAGGTGTAAACATTCAGCAAGACCTGAAAGATGTTGTTCACCGCTTTGAGCGTCAACAACTGCAAACTTAAGTGAAGAACTACCGCAGTTTAAAACTAAAACCAGCTTAGACATGTGTGACTACCTGTAATAATCGGTTAGGATAAAATCAGTACCAAGAATAGATGACGCCTTGATGTACGGCACTAATCTCGGTCAATAAAACGTCAATTTCCGTATCGTGGAGACGTGACAAAGTCAGTATAAATCGTCGATGCAATCCGTGCAGGAATCGTCCCAACGTTGCCTAAATTGTAAATAAGGGCAACAATGAGATTGAGAGTCCGCAGAGCATAGCGATAATAGACAAATATAACAAAAAAAATTTGAATCAATATTAGCTTTTGTCAAATTTTTGCGTCTTTTGTTGAATCATTCAACTAAATTTTAGTGGGTTGAGCAAAGAGCAGCGAGGAAGTGGATATGAATAATAAAGTCGGCATAGTGCATAGCCTAAAAGATGGCCAAAAGTACATGGATATTTGGCCGATGCGCAAAGAGTTAAATCCGCTGTTTCCTGAGCAACGTGTGATCAAGGCGACTCGCTTCGCGATTAAAGTGATGCCAGCAGTAGCGGCGATCAGCGTGTTGACTCAAATGGTGTTTACCAACACGCAAGCCATGCCTCAAGCCATTGTGGTGGCTCTGTTTGCAATGAGTTTGCCATTACAAGGTATTTGGTGGTTAGGTAATCGCGCGAATACGCAACTCCCTCCTGCACTGGCTAACTGGTATCGCGAACTCTATATGAAGATTGTCGAGACAGGGTTTGCATTAGAACCGATCAAAAGCAAACCTCGGTATAAAGAGCTGGCTCATGTGCTGAATCGCGCTTTTCGCCAGTTGGATGATACAGCGCTAGAGCGTTGGTTTTAATTCTTCCGCCTAGAGGGTAGGGTTTGCCTCGTCTAGTTGTGACCAACGGATATCTGATGGTTGCTCACGGAAACTTACAGTAGGCCAAGGTAACTTAGCCCTGTAGATCAAGGTAACTTAGCGCTGAGTGTGGCGACTGCGGGAAGTTCTTTCTTTGTGAGCTGAAGCCGCTTTCGCCTGAGACTTTAAAATAGAGTCTACCGTTAATTGCATCGGCTCTTTGGGCTGTAAGCCATGAGGGAAAGTTCGTGCGCGTGGCGGGAGATTAAACTCTTCACTGGAAGCGCGAGGCATACGTTTATAGCGATAGAGATAAAAATTTTCTAGTTTTTCTCGTGCCCACTCGGTCTGGTTTAAATATTTGACACTACTGGCAATCGAAGGCTTGGTATGAAAGCAGTTAAAGCGCATTGCTGTATCTAAAATATCCCAGCCATAAAAATCCACAAGCTCTTGTAGCAAGGTTTCTAACTTAAGGCCGTGTAATGGGTTGTTCTTTTGTAGTTCGATTCTTTCTTGATCGGTCATGATAATCGGCTCCTAAGGGTAAACGGTAGATAGGGTAGGTATACCAAGATTTGGCAGATATGAGTAATGTACTTGTCTTGTTGATCCCTGTAGAGGGGGCGCATTCTAGCAGAGTTGATCTTACTTCCCTATGATTATCTTTTATTGGTTCACCTCAATCACATAGTCTTTCTATGTGATTGAGAATGAATTTACTTACCGCCATCTGCAACTCCAAGTCGTTTGGGTATAGTCAACTTCACTTCCATTTTCGACATTGACCAAATTCTGCACTTTTTTCTGTTATGTAACTGTTAAAACCTACTTCCCTTTGCCTAAAGTTACTGGTAATAATGTTGTCAGAGGCACCACCAGTGCCCAATAAAAACAACTAAAGATATACCCACACACAACATCACCAATACAATGCTTTATATCAAGGAGTTAAGATGAGAGCAGGCAAAGTTATTGCTACCGCCGTTCTAGCCGGAGCCGCACTACTGTCTTCACAAAGTATCATGGCGAAAACAGCCAAAGTCGCGGTGTCACAAATTGTTGAACACCCAGCGTTGGATGCTACACGTCAAGGGCTACTCGATGGATTGAAAGCCAAAGGCTACGAAGAAGGCAAAAACCTAGAATTTGATTACAAAACCGCACAAGGTAACCCAGCTATTGCCGTACAAATTGCTCGTCAATTTGTGGGTGAAAATCCTGATGTACTGGTGGGTATTGCAACACCAACTGCACAGGCGTTAGTTTCAGCAACCAAAACCATTCCTATTGTGTTTACCGCAGTGACCGATCCTGTCGGTGCTAAGTTGGTAAAACAACTCGAACAACCGGGCAAAAACGTAACGGGTTTGTCTGACCTTTCTCCTATCGAGCAACATGTTGAGCTGATTAAAGAAATTCTACCAAACGTGAAATCTATCGGTGTGGTTTATAACCCAGGTGAAGCGAATGCAGTCAGCTTGATGGAGTTACTCAAACTCTCGGCAGCTAAGCACGGTATCAAACTGGTGGAAGCGACAGCTCTGAAAAGTGCGGATGTACAATCTGCTACTCAGGCGATTGCAGAGAAATCCGATGTGATTTACGCACTGATCGATAACACCGTTGCCAGCGCGATTGAAGGCATGATCGTAGCCGCTAACCAAGCGAAAACGCCAGTATTCGGTGCGGCGACTTCGTATGTGGATCGAGGAGCGATTGCTAGCCTTGGTTTCGATTACTACCAAATCGGGGTACAAACTGCTGATTATGTTGCAGCCATCCTCGAAGGCAAAGAACCTGGCACATTGGATGTTCAAGTGGCAAAAGGTTCTGATCTTGTCATCAACAAAACGGCTGCTGATAAGCTAGGCATCAGCATTCCAGACGCCGTTCTTGCGCGTGCAACCAGTACCAAATAATAAGCTATATCCAAATCACTAGGGTTACAGCAATGCTGCTGTAACCCTAGTCGGAAGCGTATATTCCAAGGAGTTGGAGTATTCCAACTTCTTTAAGCAGAAAGGAGTATGTATGTCTGCTTTTGCCTTTTTTGGCGCTTTGGAGCTTGGCTTATTGTATGGCTTAGTGGCTTTGGGCGTTTATTTAACTTTTCGAGTGCTCGATTTTCCTGATTTGAGTGTCGATGGCAGTTTTCCAATGGGCGCTGCTGTGGCAGCAACCGCGATTGTGGCGGGTATTAATCCTTGGATTGCAACAGGGTTGGCGATCCTTGCTGGTGCAGCCACAGGTTGGGTTACAGCTTTTCTTACTGTGCGCTGCGGAATTCTGCATCTTTTGGCCTCCATCTTGACCATGATTGCTGCATTTTCAATCAACATTCGGATCATGGGTCGCCCTAATCTGGCTTTATTAGGCGAAGACACCATTTTGACTCCATTTGAAGCTTTGGGTGATCCGGTTCTAGTTCGTCCTCTGGTTGTGGCAGTGCTGGTTTTTATCTCTGCTTTGCTTGTTATCCGACTATTAAACAGTGATTTTGGCTTAGGTTTGCGAGCGACTGGCGTTAATGCTCGAATGGTCGCAGCACAAGGAGCGAGTACGGCTTTTTATACTTATTTCTGTTTAGCGCTTTCCAATGGCTTTGTTGGGTTTGCTGGTGCTTTATTTGCTCAAACCAACAGTTTCGCGGATGTCACTTCCGGTGTTGGTACCATAGTGGTCGGTCTTGCGGCGGTTATTTTGGGTCAAACCTTAATTCCGGGGCGGAAAATATGGGTCGCTGTGGTAGCCGTAATTGTTGGCTCGGTACTGTACCGTTTGGCGGTGGCTTTCGCACTCAGCTCGGGCATGTTTGGCCTACAAGCTTCAGATCTAAACCTAATAACCGCAGTCTTGGTGGCTTTGGCACTGATCATGCCGAAGATCAAAAGGAACTTGAAACCAAAAAAGCGTAACGCACCTGCTCAGAAGTCCGAAGTCTCTCAGCAGGGAAGCGTGTCAGGAGAAGCAGTATGATTCGTTTACAAGATATTCAGGTGACGTTTAACCCTGGAACGATTTTGGAAAACCGGGCGTTGCGTGGAGTGTCGTTAGAGGTACCCGAACACCAATTTTTAACCGTGATTGGTTCTAATGGTGCGGGTAAATCCACTTTATTGGGTGCAGTGACTGGGGAAACACCCATCATCGGCGGTCAAGTATTGATTGATGAAACTGACGTGACCAAACAGAGTGTTAATCAGCGCGCCAATCTCTGTGCACGAGTGTTTCAAGATCCGCTCGCGGGCACTTGTGGGGCTCTCACCATCGAAGAAAATATGGCACTTGCTTATATGCGTGGTAAAAACCGCGGTTGGAGTTTGGCTCTTTCTACCCAACGACGTAAATTGTTCCAAGAGCGAATCAGCATCCTCGGCTTAGGGCTTGAAAATCGCCTTGGTGACAATATAGGTTTGTTGTCAGGCGGTCAGCGCCAAGCGGTGAGTTTGGTGATGGCAACATTATCGGAAAGTAAGTTACTGTTGCTCGATGAACACACTGCTGCGCTCGATCCGCGAATGGCAGCCTTCATCATTGATTTGACGAAAAAAATCGTTAAAGAATTTAACCTAACGGTGATGATGGTGACGCACTCGATGAAAGATGCTCTCGCCTGTGGTGACCGCACAGTTATGCTACATCAAGGACAGATAGTTCTAGACGTAGCAGGCGAGCAGCGTGCAAACATGGGTGTGCCAGATTTATTAGAAATGTTCTCCAAAGTGCGTGGTGAAGAACTGGCAGATGACAGCCTTTTGCTGAGTTAATCATATTTAACTGAGAGGAAACGATTGCGTGCAATGTTTTTCCAAGAACAACCGCTAGCACATTTTCCTGTTTTTTTGGCATAATCGCAGCGACGCAATCCCCCCACCCATCATAAGCGTTATACGTCTATGATGGGTTTTTTATCTCTGAGGTCAGCAGACAATTATGAATCAGCGCATGAGTTTAACTTGGATTATCTGCGCGCCACTGCTTGTTGCATTCGTGTTGGTCGCTTCGGTGTTCCAGCAATATCTATACGATCTTAACCAAGAGATCGACGATGCTTACGCTGATATCAAACAGCAGTTGGAAAGAGCCGAAAAAGTGGTGACTGCTTTAGACTACACCTTTACCCACAATGAGCGGCCTGCAGATAACATCTTGTTCAAACACTCGGCCAGAGTGGTAGAAAATGTTTGTCAGATCAAACCAATCGATGCGTTGGTTCTCTCTCAGGGGTTTAGTGCAAATCTTGCTGTTCCCAAATTGAATTTGAGTTATATGCTGATTGGTGACTCTTCTCTATGTGATTCAAATCCTGCTAATGATCCGAGCCTGCAAATCAAACTCTCTATGGCACCCATGCTCTCTTTTCTGCATGACATGGATGAGTATATTTATGGTGTGCACTATGTCGATACCAGTGGTTACATCATCTCATCACCGGACTCATTAGGCGCAAATGTCACCTATGAGCAGATCAGAAATTTTATTGAAGAAAGTCCCTTATGGCATCAGGCCATCGCTGCTCCTAATATGATTGCCGTTGATGGCCCATACCGTTCGGTAATTCGGGAGAAGCATGAGCGTTTATTAACGCTGATTTTACCTGTTTATCTGGACACAACTTATCAAGGTCTTGTTGCGGTAGATATTGGTTTACGCGAACTGCTAAGTCGTATGCCTCATCTGGCTTCTCGTTTTGAGATTATTGATCTTGAAGAGCAAACGCTGCCTCTCGACGCCTATCGTCCGTACCCATTAGCCAGTGATTATGCGGATTATCACCAAGTCGTTTTCTATCAGATGGATATCAAAGCCGAATTGTTGAGCTTTGTGCAGCATATGAGAGGCAATTTACTGGTGGCCGCTTTGGTTTGCCTGTTTTTGACCGGGCTCCTGATTTATCTCAACACACGTTGGGATCGCGAGCACTATGCGGAATTGGCTGCACGTGATCCGATGACAGGGCTACTTAACCGCCGTGGTATGGAAGGTTTTCTGCAAGGTAAACGGCATAACCAATATTTAGCTATTGCGGTGTTGGATATTGATGATTTCAAGCAAATCAACGACACCTATGGCCATGATATGGGCGATAGAGTGATCTGCTATATCGGTGAGCAGATTGAAAACCATATCCGCAGTTCCGATGCCGTGGCTCGCTTTGGTGGTGAAGAATTTGTGGTTTATGTGACCGCGAAGGAACAAGAGCAAATCCATAGAATCATGCAACGTATTTTCGATGCGGTTTGCCATGATTCGACTCAAATCCTTGACCAAGGTTTCACGGTATCAGGTGGGGTAGAGATAATCGAAAGTAAAACCGAACTCACCTTTGAAGATCTGTTCAAAGCCGCTGACCAGAAACTTTATGTGGCTAAAAGCAGCGGCAAAAATCAGTTAGTTTTTTAGTGACTGAGTTCATCCACAATGGTGGGGGAATTCAGCAAACTTTCATGGTAATGCTGCAAGTGACTCACGATGGGCTCTACTTGAGTGAGGGTGCGTAACTCGCCAAAAAGGTCATTGGCTTGAGGGTATGCGTGGCGTAGGTAAGCAAACCACTGTTTGATGCGATTTGGATAGTATTTGCCTTTGTCACCACGCACTTCAAATTGAGTGTAACGCAATAGCAACTCGACCACCTCGTGCCAAGGCATGGCGGTGTGATTGTGTTTTACAACATTGCCTAAATTCGGCACGTTGAGTGCGCCGCGGCATACCATCAATGAATCCACGCCCGTGGTCTGTATACAAGCTTGACCATCGGTGTAATTCCACACTTCACCGTTAGCAATCAATGGAATGCTGCATTTCTGGCGAATTTGATCAATGTAGTGCCATTTGATTTCGCTGGCTTTGTAACCACCGGCTTTGGTGCGTGCATGCACGGTTAGTTCATCCGCTTTGGCTTGCGCTACCGCATCAACAATCTCAAAACAATCTTCAGGATCCTCCCAACCCAAGCGGATTTTCGCCGAGACAGGAATGTGCGCAGGCACCGCGTCACGACACGCTTTGACCACTTGATAGATCAACTCTGGATGTTGCAAAAGAGCCGCGCCACCTTTGCTTTGATTGACCATCTTCGCTGGGCAACCAAAATTCAGATCGATGCCATAAGCACCTAACTCGGCAGCACGAATCGCATTTTTTGCCATCCACTTCGGATCTTGGCCTAGCAACTGTACTTTAACCGGAACACCTGCTGGTGTTTTAGAACCGTACTGAAGCTCAGGGCAGAGGCGATAAAACACATGATCAGGCAAAAGCTGGTTTACCACGCGAACAAATTCGGTGACACAGAAGTCGTAGTCATTGATTTGTGTCAGCATGTCACGCATCAAATGATCTAACACGCCCTCCATCGGGCCTAAAATAACTCGCATAGTGATGAATACCGGCTAGCGCTGAATAAAATGGAGCGAGATTGTAGTAGCAGCATCAACAAATGTCACTCATCGGATACTTTTGCTTATCCAATCTGAGGAGTGCTGCGACTTCGGCAGGTTTGGGTATATAATGCCCGGCAATTTTACTTGTATTAAGCGTTTGTTATGAATTACTCCCTGATCAATCTTAGTGATATCGACTGTGCAGAATCGGATCTGTTTATTGAAGGTGTGGTGTTAGCCGCCAATTTTGCGACACGTCCTCTGGATCCTGAGCATTGGTTACCAGAGCTGTTTGCCGAGCAACATCAGGCGTTATTACAACCTGTGACTGAGCAAATTCATCTTCAATACCAGCAGCTTAAAGCTAACGGCTATGATTTGTTGGCGTTGTTGGCCGAGAATGCACCATCGCGTGAACAAGGTTTGGCTGATTTTGCTGAAGGGTTTATGCAGTTATGGCCACAGGTGGAATCTATGTGGCAACAAGGCGCTTTTTCGGATGGCTCGATTCGCATGCTGCAAGCACTATTGACCACTTTCATGTTGGCAATTGATGAAGAGCAGACGCAAGCGCAAATGCGTGAAGCGGGTTATGAGCAAGTACCTGCTCTGGCCGATTTGATCGAACAACTGAACTTAATGGTACATGAAGTTGCTCTTGCGGCTGACGAAGCCATGCTGGGCGCTAAAACACAAAGTGTGAACCCGTTTAAAGGCATTGGCCGTAATGACGCTTGTCCTTGCGACAGCGGTAAAAAATTCAAACAGTGCTGTGGGCAATAGTTTATTACACATCACTGACACGTTAGATAAGGCAAAGGCTTAGTCTTTATCGTTATTATCATCCCCATTGCTAAATTGCTTGGAGCAGAGTCAGCATGAACAAATGGTTAGCCCTGTTATTTTGTAGTTTCTCGGCGATTTCCGCCCCTAAAGATACCTTAAGTGAGCGTCTAGCCATGAGTGAAGGCTTTAGCGCTACGTTTAATCAACAGGTATTGAGCCCTGAAGGAAAAGTGATCATCACTGGGCATGGTACAGTCGATATTGCTCGCCCGAGCCTTTTCCGTTGGGAAACCCAAGCGCCGGATGAGAATTTACTGGTGTCAGACGGTACGACCTTGTGGCATTTTGACCCTTTTGTTGAACAAGTCACCCTGTACCGTGCGGAAGAAGCCTTAGAGCAGACGCCTTTTGTGCTGCTGACTCGTAACAAAGCAAGCGATTGGGATGCGTACCATGTGGAAGAAAAGGGTGATGTATTTACCCTGACGCCTACCGCGCTGGATTCAAACCAAGGTCGTTTCCAAATCACCATCAGTGATAAAGGGGTAGTGCAAGGCTTTAAAGTGATCGAGCAAGATGGCCAGCAGAGCGAATTTACCTTTAGCAAGGTGAAGCAGCAAAAGCCTAACGCCAGCTTATTTAACTACAAAGTGCCGAAAGGCGTGGAAGTTGATGATCAGCGTGACTAAGCAAGTAGCAAGGAACTAAGTCGAGTGAGTAATTACAGTTTAGATTTTTCTGGTGACGAGGATTTTCGTCCGTTAGCCGCCCGTATGCGCCCACAAACGGTGGAGCAGTATATTGGTCAGCAACACATCTTGGGACCGGGAAAACCACTGCGCCGCGCATTAGAGGCGGGGCATATTCACTCGATGATTCTTTGGGGGCCACCGGGCACCGGAAAAACCACCTTAGCTGAAGTGGCTGCTAACTACGCGAATGCGGAAGTGGAACGCGTGTCGGCGGTGACGTCTGGGGTAAAAGAGATTCGAGCCGCGATCGAAAAAGCGCGTGAGAACAAACTCAGTGGTCGCCGCACTATTTTGTTTGTCGACGAAGTCCATCGCTTTAATAAATCACAGCAAGATGCGTTTTTGCCCCATATCGAAGATGGTACGGTCACTTTCATTGGTGCGACCACTGAAAACCCTTCTTTTGAACTCAATAACGCGCTGCTTTCCCGCGCGCGGGTTTATAAACTCACCTCGCTTACTCAACAAGAGATTCAGCAAGCTTTACAGCAGGCGATTGCCGATAGTGAACGTGGGCTTGGCAAAGTGGTGGCGGTTTTTGCCGATAACGTACTGGATCGCTTAGCAGAACTGGTGAATGGCGATGCGCGCATGTCGCTCAATTATCTTGAGCTGTTGTATGACATGGCTCGCGAAGATGATCAGGGACGCAAGCTGATTGATCTGCCTCTGCTGGCCGAAGTCGCTGGCGAAAAAGTGTCGCGCTTTGATAACAAGGGCGATATTTGGTACGACCTGATTTCCGCTGTGCACAAATCGATTCGAGGTTCGGATCCGGATGCTGCGCTGTACTGGGCCGCACGGATGATTTCCGCGGGCTGTGACCCACTGTATATCGCACGTCGTTTGCTCGCGATTGCCTCAGAAGATGTTGGCAATGCCGACCCGCGTGGCATGCAAGTGGCACTCGCAGCGTGGGATTGCTTTACTCGTGTAGGGCCTGCAGAAGGGGAGCGCGCGATTGCCCAAGCGATTGTCTATCTTGCCTGCGCACCGAAAAGTAATGCCGTGTACACCGCTTGGAAACAAGCGCTATCGGATGCACATAATCTGCCTGAGTTTGAAGTACCGCCGCATCTGCGTAATGCCCCAACGCGACTGATGAAAGATCTGGGTTACGGTGAGGAATATCGTTACGCCCATGATGAACCAGGTGCTTATGCTGCGGGCGAATGTTATTTCCCACCAGAAATGAGTGGAACTCGCTACTATCAGCCCACACAGCGCGGGCTGGAAACCAAGATTGCTGAAAAGTTAGCGTATCTGGCGGATTTGAACGCAAAAAGCCCACAAAAGCGCTATGAAAAGTAGTGCCTTTTGGTTATCTTTGGCAGGGTAAATTTCAATACGCGTGGCTTTGGCTAAAAAGGAAGCACACGCGCTTTCTCGCAACTCTTAAAGCATAGGATTAGCAATGCTGGATTCTAAATTACTTCGTACTGAGCTGGACGAAACAGCTGCAAAATTGGCACGTCGCGGTTTTAAACTCGACGTGGAGACTATCCGTACTCTTGAAGAACAACGTAAGTCCATTCAAGTAGAAGTTGAGAATTTACAATCCACGCGTAACTCCATCTCCAAGCAAATCGGTCAACTGATGGCGTCTGGCGACAAAGCGGGCGCAGAAGCGGTTAAGCAACAAATCGGCACCTTGGGTGATGATCTGGATGCGAAAAAAGTTGAATTGGATGCGGTCATGGCGCAGTTGGATGCGATCACCCAAACCGTACCTAACATTCCAGACGATGCAGTGCCAAACGGTAAAGACGACAGCGAAAACGTAGAAGTTTCTCGTTGGGGAACACCAAAAACTTATGATTTTGAAGTGAAAGATCATGTGGATTTGGGTGAAATGGGCGACGGTCTGGATTTCGCTAGCGCAACCAAGATCACGGGCGCGCGTTTTGTGGTGATGAAAGGTCAATTTGCTCGCCTGCACCGTGCTATCGCACAGTTCATGTTGGATCTGCACACCGATCAACACGGCTACACTGAGCTGTATGTGCCTTATCTAGTGAACGCGGAAACGCTGTTCGGTACGGGCCAACTACCGAAATTCGGTCAAGATCTATTCCACACTGAGCCTCTGACTGAGAAAGCCAGTGACGAAGAGCCACGCCGTCTGTCACTGATCCCAACTGCGGAAGTGCCAGTGACTAACTTAGTGCGTGACACTATTTTGGATGAAGCTGAGCTGCCTCTGAAAATGACAGCACACACGCCATGTTTCCGTTCTGAAGCAGGTTCTTACGGTCGTGATACTCGTGGTCTGATCCGTATGCACCAGTTTGATAAAGTGGAACTGGTACAAATCACTCGTCCTGAAGATTCAATGGCGGCATTGGAAGAGCTGACTGGCCATGCAGAAAAAGTTCTGCAACTGCTGGAGCTGCCTTACCGTAAAATGATTCTGTGTACTGGTGACATGGGCTTTGGCTCTTGCAAAACTTACGACTTGGAAGTTTGGGTTCCAGCGCAGAAGACGTACCGTGAAATCTCTTCTTGTTCAAACATGTGGGATTTCCAAGCGCGTCGTATGCAAGCACGTTTCCGCCGTAAAGGTGAGAAGAAGCCTGAGTTGGTGCACACGCTGAACGGCTCTGGTCTGGCGGTTGGTCGTACCATGGTCGCGATTTTGGAAAACTACCAAGAAGCCGATGGCCGCATTGCGATTCCTGCGGTACTGCAAAAGTACATGGGCGGTTTAACCCATATCGGTTAATCCTGTTTCCCATAAAGGGAAAATTTGCGCCCAAAGCGTATAAGAACGAAAAAAGCCGACGTGATGTCGGCTTTTTTGTGCTTGAAATTTATTGCTCAGCGCCTAGCTTATTGCTTAAAACAGTCTGGCTGGTTTAATGCGGCTGCAATCGCATCCACTAATTTTTGCAGATGTTCAGGTTGACTAATATACGGTGGCATCAGGTAAATCAGTCGACCAAAGGGGCGGATCCAAACGCCATGCTCCACAAAGAGAGCCTGAATCACTTCCATATTGACTGGGAGATGAGTCTCCACCACACCAATCGCGCCTAGCCAACGAGTCTGTTTCACCAGTGGCGAATCGTTGAGTTTAGGCAGATGTCCGGCAAAAAATGCTTCAATATTCGCGACTTGCTGTTGCCAATCACCTTGCTCAATCAGAGACAAACTCGCGCTTGCCACCGCGCAAGCCAGCGGGTTGCCCATGAAAGTTGGGCCATGCATAAAGCAGCCTGCTTCTCCCGCACACACAGTATCGGCCACTTGCTTAGTGGTGAGCGTCGCTGACAGAGTCATGTATCCGCCAGTCAGCGCTTTACCCACACAGAGAATATCTGGTTGAATTCCCGCATGTTCACAAGCAAAGGTTTTACCCGTACGGCCAAAACCGGTCGCAATCTCATCCAAAATCAGCAGCACGCCAAATTCATCACACAAGGCGCGCACTTGGCGTAAAAACTCGGGGTGATAGATACGCATACCGCCAGCCCCTTGCACTATAGGCTCAAGGATTACTGCGGCAATCTGGTGGTGATGTTCAGTCAGTTTGTGACGAAAATCGGCAATATCACGCTCATCCCACTCATCAAAAAAACCACCTTCAGGCGAGTTGGCAAAAATATGCTCTGGCAGAAAACCCTTGTACAGGCTGTGCATGGAGTTATCCGGGTCGGTCACTGACATCGCCGCAAAGGTATCGCCGTGATAGCCGTGGCGTAGGGTGAGAAACTTTGCTCTTGGCTGACCTTTGCTGTGCCAATACTGCAACGCCATTTTCAGGCTCACTTCTACGGCGACTGAACCTGAATCGGCGAGAAACACTTGCTCTAAATTATTGGGCGTGAGCTTGAGCAGCTTTTGGCAAAGCTCAATCGCTGGTCGATGAGTTAACCCACCAAACATGATGTGTGACATCTGCTCGATTTGCTGATGTGCCGCTTGGTTAAGTGTGGGGTGATTGTAACCGTGGATCGCCGCCCACCAAGAGGACATGCCGTCCACTAAGTTGCGTCCATCCTCAAGAGTGATCATTACGCCATCGGCTCGACTCACGGGGTAACAGGTCAGAGGTGTCAGGGTCGAAGTGTAGGGATGCCAGATGTGGCAACGGTCGAAGGCTAAATCCATCATCATTCCAAAATCAACAGAAGATTAATTAACAATCACATGTAAACCTTGTGATTTTCTTGTTGTTGACAGTCTAACGCCTGTCAGTAGACTAGCCAAGCATAAAACCAATAACCCCAATAAGGATTACACGTGGAAGTTCGTCATAACTGGACGGTCGCTGAGGTCAAAGCGTTACTGGATAAACCTTTTATGGATCTGCTGTTTGAAGCGCAGCAGGTACATCGTCTTCATCATCCGCACAACCATGTGCAGGTCAGCACACTGCTGTCGATCAAAACCGGTGCCTGCCCGGAAGATTGCAAATACTGTCCACAAAGTGCTCATTACCGCACGGATGTAGATAAAGAGCGTTTGATGGAAGTCGAGCGCGTGTTGGATGCCGCGCAAAAAGCCAAAACTTCAGGCTCGACCCGTTTCTGTATGGGCGCTGCGTGGAAGAACCCGAAAGAGCGTGATATGCCACTGCTCAAAGAGATGATCCGCGGCGTGAAGGATATGGGGCTAGAAACTTGCATGACGCTGGGTATGTTGACGCCAGATCAAGCACAGCAATTGGCGGAAGCTGGGCTAGATTATTACAACCACAACCTTGATACTTCCCCCGAATACTACGGCAACATCATCACCACACGAACATACCAAGACCGCTTAGATACCTTGTCACACGTACGTGATGCCGGGATGAAGATCTGCTCGGGTGGCATTATCGGCATGGGCGAAAGCACCAATGACCGCGCTGGTTTATTGGTTGAGCTGGCGAACTTGTCTACTCATCCTGAAAGTGTGCCGATCAACATGCTGGTAAAAGTGAAAGGTACGCCACTGGAACAAGTGGATGATGTTGAACCCTTTGATTTTGTTCGCTTGATTGCAGTGGCGCGCATTATGATGCCGAAATCCGCGGTTCGCCTTTCAGCCGGACGCGAGAAGATGAATGAGCAGATGCAGGCACTGTGCTTTATGGCTGGAGCCAACTCGATTTTCTACGGCTGTAAACTATTGACCACACCAAACCCTGCGGAAGACAGCGATATGCTGTTGTTTAAAAAACTGGGTATTAACCGTGAACAAGTTGCGCAAAAGCCCGATGAAATCACGGAAAATGAACTGCTGGATCGTGTCGTTGAACGCGTAGCAGCGCGTCCAACAGCCAACGATTTATTCTATGATGCCGCACTTTAAGTCGCGGATTGAACAAGCCCTGAATGAGCGTGAAAATTCAGGGCTGACTCGCCGTCTTCAGCTTTTAGAGCGAAGCGCACAAGGTGAACTGATTCAGCAAGATCGTACTTACCTGAATTTCTCAAGCAACGATTACCTTGGTTTGGCCAGTGATGCTGAGTTAGTGCAGGCTTGGCAAACAGGTCTGGCGCGCTTTGGCGCAGGCAGTGGTGCTTCGCCGATGGTGACTGGTTTTAGCTCCGCCCATGCTGAGTTAGAGCATGAGTTGTGTAACTGGCTTGGCTATGAGCGGGCGATCTTGTTCAGTTCAGGTTTTAGTGCCAATCAAGCCCTGCTGTTTACTCTGCTCGAAAAAGAGGACTTGCTGCTGCAAGATAAACTGAATCACGCCTCCTTGATGGAAGCGGGCATGTTAAGCCCAGCAACCATGAAACGCTTTAAGCACAATGATACTGTTCATCTTCGCCAATTACTGAATGAGCAGAGCAACAGCTTAGTGGTGACGGAAGGAGTGTTTAGTATGGATGGCGATTGCGCACCTTTAGTACAAATCGCGGCTGCGGTGCAACAGCGGGCGTGGTTGATGGTGGATGATGCGCACGGCATTGGCGTGCTTGAGGAGCATGGGGCGGGGAGCTGCCAAGCGGCAGGTATTCATCCCGATATTCTCGTCGTCACGTTTGGTAAAGCCTTTGGTTTAGCTGGGGCTGCGGTGTTGTGTGATGCACAAGTCGGCGATTATCTGACTCAGTTTGCTCGTCACCATGTCTACTCAACGGCGATACCTCCGGCACAAGCGCATGCTCTGACTCATGCTGCGCGTATGATCCAAAGTCAGTCTTGGCGCAGAGAAAAACTGGCTGAGCTGATGGCCTGTTTTGATGAATGGTGTAGTGATACACCGGGCTATGTGTCGACTTCAACTCCAATCAAGCCTTGGCTATTAGGAGGCAGTGAACTGGCAATGGCGGCATCCTATCAGCTGAAACAGCAAGGCATTTGGGTCAGTGCAATCCGCCCACCGACAGTACCAGTCGGTAGCGCGCGACTACGCATTACTTTGACAGCAGCACATTCAAAGCAACAAGTACGAAACTTGTCTGATCAGTTAAAAAGAGTGATGGAGGAATGCGCATGAGTATGACAGCTTGCGAACTTTATACCGAGCTGAAAGACAAAAGTGCCATTGCTCAAGCTTTTGGCAAAGCCGCGCCACACTATGATCAGCATGCTGCGTTTCAACGCGATGTTGGATTGCGATTACTCGATAAAATGCCGAGTCGAATGGATGGCTTGTTGGTGCTCGATCTCGGTTGTGGAACAGGCTATTTTTCTGCGTTGTTGCGTGAACGTGGTGCGCAGGTGGTGTGCGCGGATATTTCCTTAGCCATGCTTGATCAAGCAAGGCAACGTTGTGGCGATGAAGGTATGAATTATCAGTTAGCGGATGCCGAGCAACTGCCTTTCATGCCAGCCAGTTTCGATTTGGTGTTTTCTAGCTTAGCGCTGCAATGGTGTGAAGATTTATCTTTGCCGCTGGGCGAGATCCGTCGTGTACTCAAACCACATGGTCAAGCCTTTGTCTCGACTTTGCTTGATGGCTCCTTATTCGAGCTACAAGAAGCTTGGCGGAGTGTTGATCATCATCGTCATATCAATCAGTTCATTTCCATCAATCAGGTAAAAATTGCGTTAGCGCAAGCCGGATGTGCGCAACATCACTTAGACTTAGCGACAATCACAGTTTGGTATGAGACGGCCTTCGCACTGATGCGCGATCTAAAAGGGATCGGAGCCAATCATGTCAGTGGGCGTTCAACCGGACTGATTAGCCGTAGAACGTTGGCAAAAGTTGAGTTGGCCTACCAATCATTTCGTAACCAACAGGGTCTTGTGCCTGCCACATATCAGGTTTGTTTAGGGGTTATTCACCGATGAGAAATGCTATTTTTATCGCAGGGACGGATACCGACGTTGGAAAAACAGTCGCATCAAAAGCGATTCTTCAGGCTCTAGCAGCACAAAATATCGCCACAATTGGTTATAAGCCAGTGGCGGCGGGTAGTGATAAAACGGAGTTTGGCTACCGAAATTCTGATGCGTTGCATCTGATGAAAGCGGCGACAGTCAATATGCCATATGAGGATGTCAATCCTTATGCGCTGGTACTTCCTACTTCACCACACATTGCTGCCAAGCATGAAAATGTGGCTATTGATTATGCTTTGCTGAGCAATAAGCTGGAAAAACATAAACAAAACGCAGAGTTAGTGGTTGTTGAAGGTGCGGGTGGCTGGAGAGTACCCACTTCGGATTCTGATTGTTTATCCACTTGGGTAAAACAAGAGCGTTTACCCGTGATTTTAGTGGTTGGGATTAAACTTGGTTGTTTGAGCCACGCCATTTTGACGGCAGAGGCCATTCGTGCCGATGGTCTTGAGTTAGTCGGCTGGGTTGCCAACCGTATTAATCCTGGTACGGAACATTATGCTGAGATCATCGAACATCTTGAAGGGCGAATTGGTGCACCTAAGTTGGGTGAAATTCCCTATATGCCAAGCGCGAAGCGTCAGGAGCTGGGTAAATACATCCATCTTGAACATGTGCTAGAAGCTGCGCCTGTAGCGTAGTGAAAAACAGCCACAAAACAAAAAGGCTGCTCATCCTGAGCAGCCTTTTTAGTATGCATCGAGTTATTTTTCTGCTCTCATGCCCATCAAGGATTGCTGAGTTTCGACAATCTTCTGTTGAAGAGTCTGCTCTTTTGCTTCCAACCCGAGTTGAGCGCGCGCTTCTTGCTCGCTAATGCCTAAATGACAACAAAGTAAATCAATCGCCATTTGGTAGCTATGTGCTTCAGCCATGTGTTTTCCTTTGTTTATGGTGTAATTCCTTTGACCCTAGGAATGTAGTCGTACTCTCTTGCTATCTCAATAAGACCAAAGTCTAAGGAACGAATAATTTTATTACGGGTCGTCAACAAAAAAAGGCGAGTTGTACTATTGAGTAATTCATCATGTATATCATAGACTTATGATGTACAAAGTAAGAGCCATAGCGTATGTCTACCAGACACTAAATGTTGCAATTTCTCGCTTAACCTTGTTTTTTAAATGAAAGAACATATGTTGTAGAACAAGAACAGGCGAGAATCGAATGGTTCGGAACTCGTAACAGGAATATTAGTTTCCTTTCGGAGAGAAGTAATGAAACGTGTAATGCTCTTCTTAGCAACCAACCTTGCTGTTGTGCTGGTGCTGAGTGTTGTTTTAAATATTGTTTATGCTGTTACTGGTATGCAACCGGGTAGTCTGTCTGGCCTGTTGGTCATGGCGGCGGTATTTGGTTTTGGTGGCGCGATCATTTCACTGCTGATGTCAAAAAGCATGGCATTGCGTTCAGTGGGTGGGGTAGTGATTGATACTCCGCGCAATGAAATGGAACACTGGCTGCTGGAAACTGTGCGTCGCCAAGCGAATCAAGCGGGTATCGGTATGCCAACGGTGGCAATTTATGATGCGCCAGATATGAACGCGTTTGCGACGGGGGCAAAGCGTGACGATTCTTTGGTAGCTGTTTCAACAGGTTTGCTGCACAACATGACGCGTGATGAAGCAGAAGCGGTATTGGCGCATGAAGTAAGCCACATTGCAAATGGTGATATGGTCACCATGACGCTGATGCAAGGTGTTGTGAATACCTTCGTCATTTTCTTGTCGCGTTTTATCGCTAACATTGTTGCGTCACGTGACTCGGAAGAGGGCGAAGGAAGCAACATGATGGTTTACTTTGGTGTTTCCATGGTATTGGAACTGGTATTTGGCGTGTTGGCGAGCTTTATCACCATGTGGTATAGCCGTCGCCGTGAATTCTATGCCGATGCGGGCGCTGCGCAGTTAGTGGGTAAACACAAAATGATTGCTGCGTTGGAACGTTTGAAAATGGGTCAAGAATCGCATCTTGAAGGTTCGATGATGGCGTTTGGTATCAACGGTAAACGTTCATTGTCAGAGTTAATGATGACTCACCCGCCGTTAGACAAACGTATTGCAGCCCTGCGTAATATGTAATCTCTCAAAACCAGCCTTCGGGCTGGTTTTTTCTTGTCTCTATTTCCTTCCCCATTCCGTATTTAGGCACCATTCAACCATAACCGTACAGCTTTGCTCTCAAGCCTAAAAATTATGCTTAGTTAGCTTTCCTGCCCATTTTTCTTATTGGGTAATTGTGATCTTCTATGCTTAGTCTTTCGTAACAATGAAAAGTCAAAGTTATACAGAAAAAATCTTGTACAACTTTGTCAACTCAACTATGTTTGTCATGAATTGTACGAATATTAATTTTGTATAACATTGGGAATGGTCACTATGGACGTACAACACGTCGCGCAGTTTTATCAAGCGTTAGACAAAAGCCAGCTGCATAGATTAGTCGAAATATATCATCCGAATGTGGTGTTTGAAGATGCCGCACACCGTATTGAAGGTCTGCCAGCACTTTATCAGTACTTTTTGAATCTCTATGAAAATGTACAGGCATGTACATTTACTGTTCATGAGCAGCACTCTCTCAACGGTGGGGCGTTTCTGGTTTGGACCATGCACTTACGGCATCCCAAGTTAGCGAAAGGTGAGCAAGTCGATGTAAAAGGGGTCAGCCATTTGCGTTTTTCCAATGGCAAAGTGGTGTATCACCGAGACTACTTTGATATGGGAGAAATGCTTTACGAGCAGTTGCCTTTACTCGGTCAGATCATCCGTACGATTAAGCGGAGACTAGGCCAATGAAGGCGGTATTGATTAGCGGAGCTACCTCAGGGATCGGCAAACAGCTGGCACTGGATTATGCGAAAGACGGTTGGCAAGTGATCGCTTGTGGGCGAAACCAGCAAGTATTGCAAGCACTGAGTGCAGAGTTTGCCACTATTTTCCCGCTTGCTTTTGATGTGACTGATCACGCCGCAACGAAAGCAGCATTAAGTCAGTTACCTTTTCAGCCTGAGCTATGGATTCTGAATGCAGGGGATTGTGAGTACATCAATCACGGCAAGATGGACATCAGTGTTATGGCACGTGTTTTCAACATTAATGTGTTGGGTGTTGCAGCGGTGATTGAAGGCATACAGTCACATTTGGCGCGTGGTCATCGAGTAGCGATTGTTGGGTCGATTGCTAGTGAATTAGCTTTGCCGCGTGCGCAGGCATATGGCGCGTCAAAGGCCGCTGTGGCGTATCTCGCTCGTACATTACAACTTGACTGGCGTCCTCTTGGTATTGAAGTCTCCACCATTTTTCCTGGCTTTGTGGCTACCCCGCTGACCGATCGCAATACCTTTTCCATGCCCATGATCATCTCTGTTGAGCGCGCTGCTCAGGAGATCAAAACGGGCTTAGCACGGGGTGTATCTCAGCTCTATTTCCCTAAACGATTTACTTGGTTGATTCGCTTATTAGGGGCTTTGCCTTATGCGTGGCAAACCCGATTAGTGCAGCGTATGTTGAAAGCTAAATAAGGATATTTCGATGAAGATTGCAATTATTGGCACTGGCATTTCTGGCTTAACTTGTGGGTACTATTTGCATCGCTATCACGATATTACGTTGTTTGAAGCCAATGATTACATTGGTGGGCACACCGCGACGGTGGATGTCGAATTGGACGGTAAGCAGTATGCGATCGATACCGGTTTTATTGTTTACAACGATAGAACCTATCCCAACTTCATTAAAATGATGGATGAAATTGGCGTCAAAGGTAGACCAACTGAGATGAGTTTCAGTGTGCGCAATGAGGCTAACGGGTTGGAATATAACGGTCATACATTGACGACGCTGTTTGCACAGAAGCGTAACTGGTTGAACCCGAAGTTTTATCACTTTATTAGTGAGATCCTACGTTTTAACCGCTTAACCAAAGCCTGTGTGGAGAATGAACTGGCGAGTGAGCAGACCTTGGGGGAATTCCTGAGCCAGCATCACTTTTCCGAGTACTTTTGTGAGAACTACATTCTGCCTATGGGAGCGGCGATTTGGTCCTCGTCTTTGGCGGACATGCGTGCCTTCCCACTCATGTTTTTTGCGCGCTTTTTCCGGAATCACGGCCTACTGGATGTAACCAATCGTCCGCAGTGGTATGTGATCCCCGGTGGCTCACGCAGCTATATTGAACCTCTAACGCAGGGCTTTCGTGACCGGATTCGCCTAAATAGTGCTGTAACGCAGGTGAATCGTGTACCTGCCGGTGTCGAAATTCAGGTCAATGGAAAAATAGAACGCTTCGATGAAGTGATTTTTGCCTGTCATAGTGATCAGGCGCTCGCCATGCTCAGCGAACCGACAGCTAAAGAGCAGCAACTGCTTTCAGCTTTGGCTTATCAAGCTAATGAAGTGGTGCTGCATACCGATACTCGTTTGCTACCTAAACGCAAAGCGGCATGGGCTTCGTGGAATTACTGGTTGAAAGGGGAAGCCAATCAAGAAACGCGTTTGCCTTCGCTGACTTACAACATGAATATTCTGCAGCATATTGAAGCGCCGCAGACCTTCTGTGTCACGCTCAATAGCAGCGACGATATTGACCCGAGCAAGGTGCTGCGTCGATTTACCTATCATCATCCGGTTTTTTCTCTGCCAGCAATTGAAGCGCAGCAGGCGAAAGCGCAGATCAGTGGCGTAAACCATACGTGGTTCTGTGGTGCTTATTGGCATAACGGTTTCCATGAAGATGGTGTGCGCAGCGCACTTGATGTTGTCACGCGGTTGGAAACCTATGCTCAGCATCGTGAGCAAGGAGCTGCTTAATGTCAGCGTCCAATGGCAACACTGAGTGGCGAAGCAGTTTGATGGTCGGGCAGGTGCGCCATCGTCGTTTTACGCCGGTAGAACACGCACTCAACTATCCGCTGTTTATGCCTTGTATTGATTTAGATGAATGGCCGCAGTTAGCGAATAAAATCTGGGGATTGGGCGAACGCTGGTGGCATTGGGCGCGTTTTCGTAGAGAAGATTACCTCGGTCAAGGCCCACTCAAACAAGCGGTGCTTGATAAAGTCGAGCAACTGACGGGAGAGAGAATCGAAAGTGGGCGAGTGGTGGCTCTGATTCATCTGCGCTATCTCGGAATCTATTTTAGCCCAGTCAATTTTTACTATGTTTATGATGCACAAGATCATTGGCGTTATCTGCTGGCAGAAGTGAGTAATACGCCATGGAATGAGCGTCATTACTACGCGGTGCCTGCTCAGGATGCATCCACATCTGCTGATGCAGTTGCGATTGAGTGGCAGCATGCGAAAGCGTTTCATGTTTCTCCGTTCAATCCTATCGAGCAGATGTATCACTGGCGAATCAAACCATTGTCTCGCTCATTAATGATTCATCTTGAGTGTCATCGTGCTGGCAAAGAATTTGATGCGACGCTCTCGATGCAAGCGGAGCGATTCACAGCACGTAATTTATTACCTCGATTGATCAAAACGCCCATCATGGCAGTAAAAGTGGTACTGGGTATTTATTGGCACGCATTTAAATTGTGGCGCAAAGGCGCACCGTTTTATTCACACCCAGACCGGACTCAGAACAATAATAAGGAGCAACCTCATGTTAAATAGCTCGTCTATGGAAGTTTCGCGCTCTTTGACCAGTTGGCAAAAAGGGGCCCGCAGTGTCATTCATCGAGCCTTGCAATATCTTGAAAGTAACTTGACGGTCATTGAAAACTTTCCTAGCCAAACTCAGACTTCTCATGAGCAATTTGGCCGTGATAAAGCCGATGCGATTCATGCGGTGATCGAAGTAAAGCATCCTGATTTTTACAGCCGTGTTCTGAAAGGAGGCAGTATTGCCGCTGCGGAAGCCTATATGGATGGTTGGTGGGAAAGCCCTAACCTTACGGCATTGATGCAGTTGATGGCCGCCAATTTGGAGGCGTTGGATAAGCTTGAGAGCCAAAGTAACCCGGTCACTAAATGGTTGAACCGTGTAACTCATTGGCTCAAACGCAACACCATAGAGCAAGCCAAAGATAATATTCATCAGCACTACGATCTGGGTAATGAGCTGTACCAACTGTTTTTAGATGACAGCATGCTTTATTCCAGTGCGCTGTTTAATCAAGCAGATCTCTCACTTGAACAAGCGCAGCAGCAGAAGATGCAACGTTTATGTGAACAGCTACAGCTTAAACCCACTGACCATGTGTTGGAAATCGGCACTGGATGGGGTGCAATGGCGATTTACATAGCGCAAAACTATGGCTGTAGGGTCACAACCACCACCATTTCTGAAGAACAGTTTGCCTATGCCAAGCAGAAAATTGCTGCTTTGGGTTTGAGTGAGCAAATTACACTCCTGCAGCAAGATTACCGTTTGCTAGAAGGGCAGTACGACAAACTAGTCTCGATAGAAATGATAGAAGCGGTGGGAAAGGCTTACATACCTAGGTTTCTCAGTCATTGCTACGCTTTGCTCAAACCCCGCGGAAAAATGGCGTTGCAGGCCATTACCATTACCGACCAACGATATGAGAGTTACAGCAATAACGTGGATTTTATTCAGAAGTACATTTTCCCCGGCGGCTTTTTGCCTTCGGTCAGTGTATTGACTGAGCTTGCCACAAAACGTACGGGATTCGTTGTTCGCAATCTGCACGACATCGGCATTGATTACGCGATCACTTTGCAACACTGGCGTGAGCGCTTTGAACAGCAACTGCCCAAAGTGCGTGAGCTAGGCTATGACGAACGCTTTATCCGCATGTGGCGTTATTACTTCTGCTACTGCGAAGGTGGTTTCTTGGCACGTAGCATCAGCACCGTGCACATGACCTTTGAACGGGATTAATGATGGCACTGGTATGGGTTTCCATATGGTTTGACCTAATTTGGGCTCTGGCGGTGTTTGGTCAGCAAAAATGGCTATGGCTAACCGCTTTGCTTGTTATTGGGACCTATGCATTGGCAGCCATCCAGCGTCATCCGCTATTTGAAAAAATGGTGTGGATGGCAATTATTGGCATCTTACTCGATAGCGGCAATATGGCGATCGGCCTACTTAGCTTTGCCGACGGCGAGTTTCCGCTTTGGTTAATGGCACTCTGGTTTGCTTTTACTTGGTATACAGGCCATTTTCTGCCGCAGGTGAATCGCTATCCCCGATTCTTGATCTGTCTCCTAGGTGGTGTGTTGGGTAGCTTAAGTTATTGGGTTGGGTACCAAAACGGTGCGGTGAGTTGGGATTACCCAACGTTTATCGTCATGTTGGCACTCTTTTTGGAATGGATAGGTATCACTTGGTGGCTGTTGAAGGTAATGAGGCATGAAGAAAGCACTTATAACCCTATTCGTTTTGCTGATGAGCGGACTTGGTTACGCCGCCGTCGCTAATGCGGCGCAAGCCGAACAAAAGCCGACCAGCACATGGGCTGAGTGGCCTGTGGTGGGGCAGGCGACACTCTCGTGGTTGTGGTTGGATATCTACTCCTCACAGCTCAGAGCGCCTGATGGCCAATACCATGAATCGCAGGACATTTCACCGCATCCCATGGCGTTGGAAATACGTTATCTGCGAGACATTAAACGCCAGCAGTTAATCGATGCCACCAAAGACCAATGGCACAAGTTGGGATTTAAAGAGCCACAAACTCAGCCTTGGTTGGCACAATTGCAGCAAATGTTACCGGATGTCGCGATGGGCGATCGCTTGGTGTATGTCTCTGATGGGCAGAGCGGTGAATTCTTCTTTGCGCATGATCATGAGTTACAGTACAGCATTGGTACGATTGACGATGAAGCGTTCAACGATGCCTTTCTTTCCATATGGCTCTCGCCGCAAACCGAGTATTTAGCCTTACGGAATCAACTGATAGGAATGAATCGACGATGAAACGCTGGAAAGCTTGGTTACTGCTTACACTGGTTTGGCTTACGGGTTGTTCTGCTGATATTGAAGACTACCGGGCCGCAACACCCAAGTTTGAACTGTTCAATTTCTTTGTTGGCACGACTCATGCGTGGGGTATGGTACAAGACTATACCGACAAGCAAACTCGTCGCTTTGAAGTCGTTATTGAAGGGCGAATTGAAAATGGTCAGTTGATTTTGGTGGAAGATTTTGTGTTTGATGATGGGGAAACCGATCAGCGGATCTGGACGATTAACCGAACGGCTAACAATGAATATGAAGGACGAGCCGATGATATTGTTGGAGTCGCGCGTGGCAAGGAAGTCGGCAATGCTCTGCAATGGCAATATGACTTCGTGTTAAAACTCGAGAGCGGCGATATGCAAGTGCACTTTGATGACTGGTTATATCGGCAAGATGACAAGCGGGTGTTCAACTTAACCAAAATTCGCAAATTGGGTCTTGAAGTCGGTCGGATCACACTGTTCTTTGAAAAGCAGGAGTGAAACTGCTTGGTTTAAACAAACTAGATATAACCAAACGACTTGGAGTTGCAGGTAGGCGGCAAGTGAGTTCATCCCCATGAGCATAGACAGACTATGTGACTGAGGTGAACGAATGTCGCCAACACCGCCGCAGCTTCAAGTAGGATGGGTATAAGCAAAAGGGGAGCAGTTGCTCCCCTTTGTCATTTGGTATCTCTGCTGAGATTATAGTTTGTCAGTCAGCTCAATCGCATAGCCAATGTAGCTAGCTGGCGTCATGGCTTTCAGGCGAGTTTTCTCTTCTGCTGGCAGCTCTAAACCATCGATGAATTGACGCATCGCTTCGCCATCAACACGCTTACCACGAGTCAGCTCTTTCAGCTTCTCATATGGCTTTTCAATGCCGTAGCGACGCATGACGGTTTGGATTGGTTCAGCCAGAACTTCCCAGTTGTGATCCAGTTCAGCGAGCAGCGCATCACGGTTCACTTCCAGTTTGCTTATGCCTTTCAGGGTTGAAGTGTAGGCAATGATCGCATAACCCACACCTACACCTAGGTTGCGCAGTACGGTTGAGTCTGTCAGGTCACGTTGCCAACGAGAGATTGGCAGTTTTTGTGCTAAATGGGTAAATACCGCGTTCGCCAGACCCAAGTTACCTTCTGAGTTTTCAAAGTCGATTGGGTTCACTTTGTGCGGCATGGTAGAAGAGCCAATTTCACCTGCGATGGTTCTTTGTTTGAAGTGACCTAGAGCAATGTAACCCCAAACATCACGATCAAAGTCGATCAAGATGGTGTTAAAACGTGCCACCGCTTCAAACAGCTCAGCAATGTAATCATGCGGCTCGATTTGCGTAGTGTATGGGTTCCAGTCTACGCCCAAAGATTCAGTGATGAACTCTTCGCTGAATTTATGCCAATCTACCGTTGGGTAAGCAGAAAGGTGCGCGTTGTAGTTACCCACTGCACCGTTGATTTTGGCGAGGATTTCTACGTTAGCGATCTGCTTGTATTGGCGCTCCATGCGGTAGGCCACGTTCGCCATCTCTTTACCCATGGTCGACGGAGAGGCTGGCTGACCGTGAGTACGAGAAAGCAGCGGAATATCGCGGTACTCTTCGGCCAGTTTGCGAATTGCGTCAATCACATTGCGAATTTCAGGCAGGATCACCGTGTCACGCGCTTCTTTGAGCATCAACGCATGTGAAGTGTTATTGATGTCTTCGGAAGTGCAAGCAAAGTGAATGAACTCGTTGACGGCATGCAGCTCAGGCATGGCCGCTACTTTCTCTTTCAGGAAGTATTCCACGGCTTTTACATCGTGGTTGGTAGTGCGTTCAATTTCTTTGATACGCAGTGCATCCGCCTCATTGAAGTTGGCGGCAATCGCATCAAGGAATTGATTCGCTTCGGCACTGAATGCAGGCACTTCTGCGATCTCAGCGGTGGCGGCAAGCTTCTGTAGCCAGCGAATTTCAACGATAGTGCGGTACTTTAGGAGACCAAACTCACTGAAGATACTGCGTAACGCAATCGTTTTACTTCCGTAGCGGCCATCTACCGGTGAAACAGCAGTCAATGCTGACAGTTCCATGTTCTTCTCCTGAATATTGAGTTAAAGGTGTGAGTAATTCGAGTGGGTTGTCATCACTTAGATTCGCGCTAACAAAATTTGCGCCTGTTCGATCATCTTTTTACGACCGAAAATCAGGTGACGACGGCGTCCACCAACCTGACGCCACAATACGGCGCAGCGGATCCCTGACAGGAGTAGAGCGCGCACTTTGTGTTGGTTAGCGGTTTGCTGTAATACGGATGGTGTGCCAGTGACTTGAATACGTGGGCCGATGGGGCTTACCACATCAAGGTAGATACTAGCGAGGTTGCTGATCATTTGATCATCAAATAAGTCAAAATGTTCAAGCTGACGCTCAATCATTTGAATGCGGTCGCCAAGTTGACTCATGGCATCGCGGCGGCCACTTAACTTACGTTCAAGCGCCATTAGGCTAATCAGATAACGAGTGATTTCGCTGCCTGTTGGAGTGCTGTCAATACCTTTGACCAAGCACTCCAAACCGAGCTTGAGCTGACTTTCGTGGCCGAAAACTTCCAGTGTATTACTTGGATTAGTACACGTAATGGCTTTGAGCGAAGTTTCAAACGCATCAGAATCACAGTAACCATTTTTGGCAACTTGTTGTACAAGTGCCACAGCCTGACAAATGCCAGCGAAAGCGATGGTACGGTCGTAAATTGCGTTAGCCACGTAAATCTCCTAAAAATTGACTCTAAATGCGCTCTTCAATGATGCCGCCACCAAGGCAGATTTCACCTTGATAAAACACGGCGGATTGTCCTGGCGTTACAGCCACTTGCTGCTCGTCAAACATCACTTTAATTCGGTCATCACTGAGTGGAATGATGGTACAAGCGATGTCACTTTGACGATAACGAGTTTTCACGCTGCAACGTAGAGGTTCAGTGATTAGAGTGCGGTCAACCCAATGCAGTTGCGCAGCGACCAAGCCATGAGATTTGAGCAGTGGATGATCCGCGCCTTGTACTGCAATTAGCACATTGCGTTTTAAATCTTTATCCGCCACATACCATGGCTGTTCATTGCTCTCTTTCATACCACCAATGTGCAGACCTTTACGTTGTCCGAGTGTGTGGTACATCAAGCCTTGGTGCTCGCCAATCACTTTCCCTTCAGGGGTTTCGATTTTACCCGGTTGGGCTGGCAAATAGCGAGATAAGAAGTCAGTAAATTTGCGCTCACCGATAAAACAGATGCCGGTAGAATCTTTCTTTTTCGCCGTGATTAAACCTTGTTCTTCCGCAATGCGGCGTACTTCTGGTTTTTCGAGATCGCCGACAGGGAATAGGCTACGCGCAACTTGTTCATGGCTCAGTGTATAAAGGAAGTAACTCTGGTCTTTATTGTTGTCCAACCCACGCAGCATTTGTGGCTTTTCACCATTTTGCGGGAAAGTACGACGAACATAGTGACCCATGGCGATGTAATCTGCATCCAGCACTTCATCGGCAAATTCTAAGAAGGCTTTGAATTTGATTTCTTTATTACACAGAATATCTGGGTTAGGGGTACGGCCTGCTTTATATTCGGCAAGGAAGTACTCAAATACGTTGTCCCAATATTCGGCGGCAAAGTTAATGGTATGCAGAGGAATGCCGAGTTTGTCACACACAGCCTGAGCATCGGCTAAATCTTCTGCCGCAGTACAATACTCTTCGTTATCGTCTTCTTCCCAGTTTTTCATAAACAGGCCTTCCACTTGGTAACCCTGTTGCTTGAGAAGATAGGCTGAAACAGAGGAATCAACCCCTCCAGACATGCCGACAATTACTTTCTTTTGGCTGTTTGCACTGTGCTCTACAGACATCACTTATCTACACTTGATGAACTTGGACGGGATTCGTAACAGAAAGAATTWTTTTTAGAGGACAGATCCGAGACGGTAATCACACTTTCGTTGTGCCTTATCCAAATGTTGCTAAATCATTGAATCACTTGTGCTCCAAGC
>NZ_AOMO01000100.1 GCF_000338875.1 Vibrio mimicus CAIM 602
TTGGTTCAGTATTTGGACTATATCAGGCACTGTCGAGCATCAAAAATTAGTAAACTCGACGCTAATCTCAGTTTTGTTCACATAACGCCCGCCTAAGGGGCTGGCAACGCATACCACTAAACTCAAACACAACAACTGCAACCACCGCGGCTCAATGGGACTGGAAACGCTACGCGTTGACAGTCCCTCTTGAGGCGTTTGTTATGGCGCAATTCTCAAGTTAGGCCACACAGCCAGCCAACCCTTTGACTTTACTCGATTTTCGAAGATTTCATATGCTCGTTTAGGATTATGTGTGATGAAACCTTGAAATAAACTCTCGAAACCAAAGGCTGATATACATTCGTAACGATCATGCTCGACTTTTCTCACCGCTACCGCCGTTTCTTTTTCAGGCCAATAGCTCATGGCATCCAATATGCTTTGGTAAGCATTGTTGCCATTTTGTAAGTGCATCTTAGCTTGATTTTTCACTTGCCAATTGAGCTGGGGCATTTGCTCCGACAACTTGAGCTCAAGTGATTTTTCATAATCTGAATCTAAACGATCGGCATCGAAGAAAATGACATCAATGTCGTTTAATGGCGTCAGCTTTACATTGTGATGTAAAGAGTCCCAGACAAGATTTCGCACAAAACCTGCGGCTATGTAGCATTGAGGCAGTTCAAGCTGGTAGACACATTCTAGTGCTTCAAGTCGAATGGGATCTTTTCTAATTAAATCAACGATGCCTTTCATTTTCACCTTGCGCCATAACGCCCAATTAAGGTGTGAGGCACGCAATACCAATGCTTCCGCATACCACCTTAACCACTAAAGCCAACGCATACTAAAAATGCCACGCGTGCCGAATCACTCTTAAATTGTTTGTTATGCTTGTGGTTCTGAAACCATGGCACTGTCATTTGCCCTTATATACATCAAATGCTTGTCGTAAAAGACGTTTCTCGCACAACCATGTTGCAACCCTTTTTTGTAGATTGAAGCCACAAATATATCGGCAACGCTAAAGTCGTTACCCACTGCAAATCCTGATTCACAACAGATCGATGTACTTAACTTCTCTAAGCACTGCATAATCCAGTCCCCACGAAGTTCGCGCTTTGACGTCTCATCTAGCTCTGGACGCATGAACCTTAATACTGTCCTGTTTTGGGGAGAGTGAATACTGGAGTTTACGTACTCACAAACTCTGCGGATGTGAGTTTTTTCATTGAGACTTTTGCCAAATAAGCCTGGACTAGGAAAGCGCTCTTCCAAATACTCAATAATTGCCATTGATTCAGAAAATACCGAACCATCGATACAAAGAGATGGAACATAGCCAAAAGGATTTACATCTAAGTATGTTGTTGTTAGTTCGTCAGAGCTGATCTCAATTCTATCGTAATGTATCCCCTTAAAATTGAGCACCCACTCCACCCTTTCAGAGCTATTCGAACCTTTTGCGCTATACAGCGAAACTTCCATGTAACCTCCCGAAAAGCATAACGCCGCGTTAAGGGGTGAGTGCCGCCTAAACCAAGTTCCGCAGACCACTTTCACCACCAAAACTCACTGCAAACCAAAATGCCACGCGGCATGAATCCCTCTTAAACGCCTTGTTATACGTGGATTTTGTAGGTTAAGTCGGCGACTTCGTCACCTGTAATG
>NZ_AOMO01000101.1 GCF_000338875.1 Vibrio mimicus CAIM 602
AGTAACATTACCCAATATATCGATACTTACTTGATATCTAACTTGTTGCCCTTTGAAATTATCTTCAAGCACCAAGTTGTTTTGAATGGCGTCATGTACGTGTTGCGCCCAAATAGATATTTGACTGGGTGCTTCACTCTCGACTTCGTTTACAACCTTAGACTGGGCAATTGCATTAAGTGATACACCCGATAACAACCAAGCTAAAGTTAAATGAAATAATCGCATTGTACCTCCATTCACATAACGCCGCGTTAAGGGGTGAATGCCGCATAAACCAGCTTTCCGCAGACCACTTTCACCACCAAAACTAACCGCATACCAAAAATGCCACGCGGCGTGAATCCCACTTGAACGCCTTGTTATGCGCGTGCTTCAGACCAAACAGCAAATTCATTGCCACTTGGCTCTAAAAAATGAAAACGACAACCACCAGGAAATTCAAAGATTGGACGGATGATATCGCCGCCATTTTTCACAACTTTATCCAATGTGCTTTCAATATCTGAACTATAGAAAACTAAGAGTGCGCCACCATTTTCAGTACGACTAGAACGCTCAGATTTGAAAAAACCACCATCTAAACCTTCATTTGAAAAAGCTGCGTATTCAGGCCCATAGTCAACAAAGCTCCAGCCAAAAACCTTTGAAAAAAATGCCTTCGTTGACTCCAAGTCTTTCGCTGCAAATTCTACATAATTGAGCTTTTCATGCTGATTCATTGTTAACTCCTGTCATTTTTCCAATTAGCGCATAACGCTGCGTTAAGGGGTGAATGCCGCATAAACCAACCTTCCGCAGACCACTTTCACCACCAAAACTCGCCGCATACCAAAAATGCCACGCGGCATGAATCCCTCTTGAACGCCTTGTTATGCTTAAGCTTCAATGGGTTACGTTTGACCAGAACCAAGATTAACTCGACTTTGATTTACAAACAAAAGCCAAAACGTAGAAAACCGAAATGAATCATAGTTTTGATAATCAGGCTCGGAATTTTGGCAAATCTGGTTTGAAGTTTGAAAACCTAGAAATGGATTTCTGATTGAGCCAACCGCCCTAACCTCGCGCTTGCCCGAGAATTGATTGAGGCAATTCTCAGAGTTTTTAGCGCCAAAGAATAAGTGTCCGAAAAACAGCGCCCACTGGAGCCGACTTGCCGAAAAACT
>NZ_AOMO01000102.1 GCF_000338875.1 Vibrio mimicus CAIM 602
CCGCTAAGGGCTGGCAACGCATAACACCAGACTCAAATACAACAACCGAAACCACCGCGGCTCAATGGGACTGGAAACGCTACGCGTTGACAGTCCCTCTTGAGGCGTTTGTTATGTGCATTTTTCTGACAAGTATACCCAATCGTCAGCGACGACTTGGTGTTCGAAAACCTTTATTCTGTGATAGCCTCTTTCCGTAAGAGCTGTCACCTGAACGTATTGATAACCCAAGAAGGAGTGCTTTCGCTTAAGTTCAGCTTGTATATCATGAAGATAAACATCTCCATCCCTTATGAGTAAGGGGTTTCTCCTAAACTTCGATGAAGTTAAGAACGCTAAAAAGACGCAGAAAAAAATGACAATATTAGGCCATAATTGAATAGTCTCAGGAGATAAAAGCTCTATACCTAAGCTGACAATAGAATAAGTGCCAACGAAGGCGACGACCGATTTCCATTTCGGCACGTTATACGAAAATTGAACACCCCGCTCCACCCTAAACTCCAAAATCTCATAGTGCTGTTCGCATATAATGCATGCAAATGAATATAAAAATGAGTATATCTGATAATTCTTACGGGCGGATGCACATAACGCCCTGTTAAGGGGTGAGCAACGCAATACAAAAGCCGCTGCATACCGCCTTAAACACTAAAATCAACGCATAGTGAAAATGCCACGCGTTGCGAATCCCTCTTGAACAGTTTGTTATGTGCGTGCTAATTGAGATACTTTTGCCAATGTTGCTGCCCTGTCAAAACTACTCTGTAATCTTCGTAGTCCAATGAACTGTAGAGCGTTTTAGCTGCAACATTATCATCACCGACCTCTAGTGTGATTTTGAGGTAATCATTATCACGACAATACTGTTCGATACCATTCAGTTGCGCTTTGCCCACACCTTTACCACGAAAGTTATCCGACACCATAAAGTCATGGATATTCATCACTCTTTGCGCACGATAAGTTGAAAACGATTCAAAGCAAACCGCAAAACCAGCGGGCTTATCGTCGACAAGACTGATAAATCCGTGGAAATAAGGCAATGCAAACAACTGAGCAATTACTGAGAGATCTAGCTCAACTGAGAATCCAGATAGGTACTCTCTAAACAAAGTCTCGAGTATACCTTTGTCCTCAATGCTTTCTGTTTCGATACGCCTGATTGTGATTTCCATATCCATTTCCACCAAAGCACATAACGCCCGCCTAAGGGGCTGACAACGCATAACACTAAACTCAAACACAACAACTGCAACCACCGCGGCTCAATGGGACTGGAAACGCCACGCGTTGACAGTCCCTCTTGAGGCGTTTGTTAGGTGATTATACGTGCTTAGGCAACTTTGAAAGTTTTTCATCCTGTACCCAACCTTGCACAGTCACACTTCGTGTAGCCATGACACTCAAAGAAGTAGGTATATTTGAGCTTGAGTTCGATAGCACATTATTTATCTTTCTCGCCGTTCCGAGTATTCTCAGCCAAGCTTTTTCACCATACTTTTTCTCAATGTTCTGTTTGCATTTCTTGTAACGTTCTTCTGAGTTATCACCATCAATCAGAGCAATCATTGTCGCCAAGATGAGCAGATTATCACTCTCAGATAGAAAATAACGCTTATACGCTATATCTCGTTTCACATCAGGATGTAAGGGATAGGAAGAATTACATATCTTCTTGAGCCACGCCCTTTTGGCTAATATAGCTACGGTATCACGCTTATTTTTACCCAATTTATCCTGAATTTCTCTTAGCCTTGAGAACCAGTAGCTCGGATCAGGTAAAGCAGATAATTCATCTGCCAGTTCTTGTAGAAAATCTGTTTCTTCCATATTTGCCCATATCACCTAACGCCCGCCTAAGGGGTTGGCAACGCATAACACTAAACTCAAACACAACAACCATAACCACTACGGCCTATTGGGATTGGAAACGCCACGCGTTGACAATCCCTCTTGAGGCGTTTGTTATGTACGATGCTCCAGCAATTGGAGCCAATCTTCATGACTTAGCGCATTTTTCGAAATGTAAATACTACGTTTCTGCATAGCATCTTCAAAATATGAGACTCTTATGGTCGAACCTATTCCTAAGGGCAGAAAGTTATTCAACAAAGTTACATCACAGGCCAAGCCTTTAAAAAATAGCTGCCCACCTAATATTTCTAGAGAACCTTGCCGAAACTTATTCCATAAAATAAAGATTCTAGCGGCTGCACCACAACACATTAATAATATAAATGTTTGTATCCACTGATGAAGACCACTTGAAAGCCAATATAAAACAAACCACATAAGCACAATATAAGCGAGCTCTGTGGACACATATTTGTACATACTCAATCTAATGTTACAGCCCATTTTTCCACCTAGTACATAACGCCGCGTTAAGGGGTGAATGCCGCATAAACCAACTTCCCGCAGGCCACTTTCACCACCAAAACCAACCGCATACCAAAAATGCCACGCGGCATGAATCCCTCTTAAACGCCTTGTTATATGCTTGCATTGCACCCATAATTTATGCGCACACACAATACGCATAGGTTACTATCATGAGAAACGCATATAGTACGCAAGCCCCAAAGAAAGCTACAAACTTAAGCTTAAACAGCGAGTTACTCGCTGAGGCTAAACGCTTAAATATAAACCTTTCGGCAACAATGGAAAAGGCACTTGAGAAAGAAGTGAGTCAACGCCTGAAAGCTGAATGGTTAGAGCAAAATGCTGATGCCATTAATGCTTGCAACGAGCTAACTGA
>NZ_AOMO01000103.1 GCF_000338875.1 Vibrio mimicus CAIM 602
ATAAGAAGCGTTAGGCCGATAATTAACCATAACGCACTTTGCCATACAGGATGATGCCCCTGTGTCAGCGAAGCCACTTCGTTATCACTTGTATCTAATGTTTGTATTTCAGCTCGTTTGCCCTGCACAAAAAGAAAAGCCGTGTAGGTAACTAATAAAACAACTAATGCCCCACTTTCCCACAAGCTCAGGAGTCCATCCGTCACCATGTAGAATACAAGTGCACTCACCAATACCATTATTGGCACATCTTGACGTATCAGTTGCTTTGAAATGGTTAATGGTGTGATAACAGCGGCTAAGCCTAAAATAAACAATACATTAAAAATGTTACTGCCAACGACGTTGGCGATTGCCAGCTCTGTTTTATTTGAGACAGCAGAGTTGATACTCACGGCTAACTCAGGAGCACTTGTACCAAAGGCAACAACGGTCAAACCAATCACAAGACTCGGAATTCCAATTCTAGCTGCTAATCTGGCCGCTCCCTTAACTAATCCTTCTGCCCCTACAATCAACAAAATCAGACCCAACACCAGAAGAAGATAATCCATTTTTACCTCATAAACTTGGAGCTAAATTAAAAAGCTAACGCCCGCCTAAGGGGCTGGCAATGCATAACCACTAAACTCAAACACAGCAACCGTAACCACTTCGGCTCAATGGGACTGGAAACGCCACGCGTTGACAGTCCCTCTTGAGGCGTTTGTTAGCATTCTTGCTGAAGATTAGTGCACATCATTGAAGCGATGGCTTGCGAATTAGTATCACTTTTCGACGATAGACCATCGACAACACCTTTTTGATTTATCTCTGACTGGTTCTGACTCAACTTCCATTTACCACTGAGGGAGTCTATGGCAATTTCAATACCAACTACCGCTGATAGCATGTTCTGAATATATGATTCAGGGGCGTCCGACATCGACCACGGTACTACCTGCTCTCGCTCATTCTCGGAAGTTAACCGCTTAAGAACTCCAACTATCCACTGAGGGTCATGAATGAACCGTATTTTTCCTTTCACATGTACAACAACATAATTCCACGTGGGGACAGCCTTACCATTTTCTTTCTTAGTCGGATAATTGTTCGGGGATATATAGGTGTTGGGGCCATTAAAAATCACTACTGCTTCGGATTGTGGCTCCGTGGTTTTCCAAAGTGAGTTAGCCTTAGCTATATGCCCTTTTAAATATAATTCCCCATCCAATTCCATCAGACATAACGGAAGATGATTAGTATCAATCCCCGACTCAGATAAAGTAATGATTGTTGCGAATGGATATTCGCGTATCAACCCTACGAGTTCTTCAATTTTTTCCTGTTTAAACTTCCCTGGAATATACAAATTTCTCTCCTTGAATGCTAACGCCCGCCTAAGGGGCTGGCAACGCATAACACTAAACTCAAACACAACAACCGTAACCACCGCGGCTCAATGGGACTGGAAACGCCGCGCGTTGACAGTCCCTCTTGAGGCGTTTGTTATGCTTAAGCTTCAACACTTTACATTTGAACCAACTCAAGAATAACTCACTGAAATCATTGACCAAACTTCGAATTATCTTGAATTAGAACTGGCTCAACTTTTACCTATGAGCTGACCAATGCAGGCTTTCACTTAGCAACTAGGTCAATGTGGAAAACCTCTCCGACAAACTCACTCACCACGCATGGGCACAACAACTCAATGAGGCAATGACACTGAAAATTACAGCGACAGACAGATTGCCGTTTCATTAGGCAGCGCAAAACAATACTTAATTGCCGACAGACTTTAAGCCTGTAAGTAAAGGCACCAAACTGCTCAAAGCGACTTGAGACAACAATACCAACCTCGCGCAGACTCAACATTCCAATGAGGCAATCACTCAGAATTTACGGCGCCAGACACATTGCCGCTTCATTAGGCAGCGAAAAACAATATTGAATTGCCGACAAAACATGAACGAAATGCTAAAGGAATCGACAATCACAACCTGCTGATTTTTATGGATTAAGCATAACGCCCGCCTAAGGGGCTGGCAACGCATTACCACTAAACTCAAACACAACAACCGAAACCACCGCGGCTCAATGGGACTGGAAACGCTACGCGTTGACAGTCCCTCTTGAGGCGCTTGTTAAGTTTGCGGTGTCAAAGAATGTCTTTGACTGCTGAGATGATACCCTTAACTACAATATCTTTAAGATCTTCGAATGTGAGTCGAACACTCAAAATTTGGTTCCCATCTTTGGATGACCAAATCGATGGTCCATAAGCATTTGCAAAATCAAAGCTCCAATAATTCCCCTCATGAACAACATCACACCGAATGCTATAGAGAGCACTTACAACAGTATCAAGATCTCGTGGCTTCCGAATTACTTCAATTTTATCAACTAACTCTTTTTTAGCTTCGCCATTGCAGAATGTATTGAAGAAACGCTTAACATGAAATTTAGAACGTCCTTCTTCATGAACAGATAGATGCAGTTTAGAGATATTTTCAGCCGCGATTAGAAGAAACATTAACTTTAAAGGATCTCTGCCTGATGCTACCAATTCCATAGAACTAGATATTGTAGACAGCCGTTGACCTTGGTGCATCATGACTTTCGCACGATGATTATCATTTTCTAAGCTAAGCGCTTCACATTGCTCAACAAAACTTCTTAAGTCTGGTTCTGAGTCAAAGTAGGGCCTATAAAAATCTAGCCACTTTTCCACACTATTTCTCCAGTAAACTTAACGCCCGCCTAAGGGGCTGGCAACGCATACCACTAAACCCAAGCACAACAAGCGTAACCACCGCGGCCCAATGGGACTGGAAACGCCACGCGTTGACAGTCCCTCTTGAGGCGTTTGTTATGGCGCAATTCTTAAGTTAGGCCAAATAACTAACCAACCCTTTGACTTTACTCGATTTTCGAACGTCCCATATGCGCGTTTAGGATTATGTGTGATGAAACCTTGAAATAAACTATCGAAACCAAAGGCTGATATACATTCGTAACGATCGTGCTCGACTTTTCTCACTGCTACCGCCGTTTCTTTTTCAGGCCAATAGCTCATGGCATCCAATGTGTTTTGGTAAGGATTGTCGCCATTTTGTAAGTGCATCTTGGCTTGATTTTTCACTTGCCAATTGAGCTGGGGCATTTGCTCCGACAACTTGAGTTCAAGTGATTTTTCATAATCTGAATCTAAACAATCGGCATCGAAGAAAATGACATCAATGTCGTTTAATGGAGTCAGCTTTACGTTGTGATGTAAAGAGTCCCAGACAAGGTTTCGCACAAAACCTGCGGCTATGTAGCATTGAGACAATTTCAGCTGGTAAACACATTCCAGTGCTTCAAGTCGAATGGGATCTTTTCTAATTAAATCAACGATGGCTTTCATTTTCACCTTGCGCCATAACGCCCGCCTAAGGGGCTGACAACGCATAACACCAAACTCAAGCATAACAACTGTAACCACCGCGGCTCAATGGAAGTGGAAACGCTACGCGTTGGCAGTCCCTCTTGAGGCGCTTGTTAGCCTTGACACATCAAGTTAAATTGATATTTTCAACACTACAATTCATTGTTTTATTTAACCCACAAGATAGGAATGGTAGGTTGGCAAAGAAACCCAACAGAATTACTGCAATGCAACAGATTATTGATGCTGTACAAGCTGAATTTCCACTCTATCAAGAAGACACATTTAAGTGCGGTACTGATAATACATGTCTTGGATGTCCAAAAAAACTAATGGAGCTCGTCGACACTGAACTTCAATATTGGCAACATCAAATCAATCGCGGTCAATCTCCTACGTTCGATGAACTCAATCAATTCGGCAAAATGTGTAGAAACGTCCGCCGAGCCCTCGTCCGAAATAATAGAATTTCATCATAATGCTCATAAAGGCTAACGCCCGCCTAAGGGGCTGGCAACGCATAACACAAAACTCAAACACAACAGCCGAAACCACCGCGGCTCAATGGGACTGGAAACGCCGCGCGTTGACAGTCCCTCTTGAGGCGTTTGTTATGCTTAAGCTTCAACACTTTACATTTGAACCGACTCAAGAATAACCCACTGAAATCAT
>NZ_AOMO01000104.1 GCF_000338875.1 Vibrio mimicus CAIM 602
CGGTTCAACAAATGCTTCTGGTGCATTTTCAAAGTGCATGATTCCAATCTGATAATTTAGACGCAAGAGTGAGTCTAAATCTGACGCTTCAGCCGATCTAATTTTCATTTTCGTCCTCTGAATTTGATATGTAAACTAACGCTGCGTTAAGGGGTGAATGCCGCCTAAACTAACCTTCCGCAGACCACTTTCACCACCAAAACCAACCGCATACCAAAAATGCCACGCGGCATGAATCCCTCTTGAACGCCTTGTTATGCTTAAGCTTCAAAGGGTTACGTTTGACCAGAACCAAGATTAACTCGACTTTGATTCACAAACAAAAGCCAAAACGTAGAAAACCGAAATGAATCATAGTTTTGATAATCAGGCTCGGATTTTTGGCAAATCTAGTTTGAAGTTTGAAAACCTAGAAATGGATTTCTGATTGAGCGAACCGCCCTCACCTCGCGCTTACCCGAAAATTGATTGAGGCAATTCTCTGAATTTTCAGCGCCAAAGAATAAGTGTCCGAAAAACAGTGCTCAAAAAAACCAGCTTGCCGACAAACACAAAACTGAAAAGCCAAGGGAACAAAGAAAAACCATAACCAACTGATTTTACTTGATTAAGCATAACGCCCAATTAAGGGGTGAACAACGCATCCACCCAAACCTAAAGCATTATGCCATAAACACTAAATTTGAAGTAGAAGCAAAATGCCAAGCGTTGTGAATCCCTCTTAAATTCATTGTTAGATTAAATTGCCTAATTTGCTCACATAATTGTTTAGTTGTTAAGCATAAGAGGGAAGCTTCATCTAAACTGTGTTTCCTAAATAGAAATAATGAGTTATTCCCAATTATGAGTATACCTGTACGTACCTTTATCACCGTATTCATCGCTTACCTTATGGGCGTTTCGCTACAAAGCCATGCAACTGGAATAGAGCCTTTAGTTGGAACATTAAAAAAAATATATGTTGCAAGTTATCATCATGGTTCAGGTTGCTTGAGTTTGTCTGAGAAGGAATTCGACAACGCCATTCTCTCTGAAATCAATAGTAGAGGCGTGGAAGCAATAGACAAGCACCAATATTTCGATATTTCGCTTCAAGAAGCTAGCAGCTATAGTGCATATGGACGGTACGGCGTAAATTTGTTCACTCAAAAGCTAGGCAACAATCTATGTGTTGCACATATTGAGGCTAGATTGTCCTTTGATGTTAAAGCTCTGATACCTTACACACAAGATCAAACAACCCAAATTCACCACTCTTTCATTATTAATAACCAAATTCTAGTTGGGGAAGCCGAGAAAATCATGCTCGAAATAGAAGAGTTTAATGCAGTGTCAGCAAAACTATTGACCAACTATGTATTACGTTACAAGCAAAAAACGTTATCTAAATACCCTGAAGTTAAGCACAATTTTGGCGAATAAATCTAACGCCCGCCTAAGGGGCTGGCAACGCATAACACTAAACTCAAACACAACAACCGTAACCACCGCGGCTCAATGGGACTGGAAACGCCACGCGTTGACAGTCCCTCTTGAGGCGTTTGTTAGCTTCGTAGCCCATTGTTTACCAATGACTTTTTAAACACATTTGCTTGAAATGCATTTTACGCAAAAGCATCACACAAACACACTTCCAACGCCAAAAGCTGTGAAGTTGGCTACCAGAACTTAAAACGACCTAGGCTAAGTTGGCCACAGTTAAGAGTCCGCGACAAAGAATGCAAGATCACAGCGATGATGCAGCCTTTTGTGAAACCAAACTTTCCGAGTGGAACATCCAACAGCGTTGAAGCATCGAGGTTTGATGGTTTTCAGCAACTTTGAAACTGCTGAACATTCCACACTTTCTACCAAGTCAGCATCAGAAAGACTCGAAAGCCAAGTTGTGGAATTTGAACGCTAAAAGCGGATTTTTCACAGCAAATGAGCTTAGATTTTGATGGTTCTAGCCTTTAAGAAGCTAACGCCCGCCTAAGGGGCTGACAACGCATCACAACCAAACTCAAACACAACAACCGAAACCACTTCGGCTCATTGGGACTGGAAACGCCGCGCGTTGACAGTCCCTCTTGAGGCGTTTGTTATGCTTAAGCTTCAACACTTTACATTTGAGCGAACTCAAGAATAACTCACTGAAATCATTGACCAAAATTCGAATTTCCTTGAGTTAGAACTGACTCAAATTTTACCTATGAACTAACCAATGCAGGCTTTCATTTAGCAACTAGGCCAATGTAGAAAACCTCTCCGACAAACTCACTCACCACGCATGGGCACGACAACTCAATGAGGCAATGACACTGAAATTTACAGCGACAGACACATTGCCGCTTCATTAGGCAGCGAAAAACAATATTGAATTGCCGACAAAACCTGAACGAAATCCCAAAGGAATCGACATTCACAACCTGCTGATTTTTATGGATTAAGCATAACGCCCGCCTAAGGGGCTGACAACGCACTACCACAAAACTCAATTACAACAACTGTAACCACCGCAGCTCAATGGGACTGGAAACGCCACGCGTTGACAGTCCCTCTTGAGGCGTTTGTTATGCATAAGATCAACCATTGCGATTTCGATTGCGAATATCGTGAACTTGCCGCATAAAGCTAACTACTCCAGCAACGAAAAAACTACCAGCCAGAGCTGGAAGGATTTCTATTAATACCCTTGAAATGTAGGTGTTCGCTGCAGGGTGATCTTTTAGCGCTGGAATGAGAATAAAAAATGAAATACCAATATAAAACAAACGTTTTTCGAATAATTCCATTCGACTCCAAGCTGCAGATAAGATCGGCCAATCTCTATAAAAATCAACAATAGACGATACTATGACAGCTAAAATTGTTAACCCAATAGCCACAATAATTATTGTCGAAAATAAGTCACTCACCTTTAACCCCCAATGTTGCATAACGCTGCGTTAAGGGGTGAATGCCGCATAAACCAAGCTTCCGCAGACCACTTTCACCACCAAAACCAACCGCATACCAAAAATGCCACGCGGCATGAATCCCGCTTAAACGCCTTGTTATGTTCTAGCTAACGCAAGAGTGATAAGACACCAAGTACTACCATACAAAATCCGAATGGATTCAACTTAATCAACTCAATGAAATTTCGCAGCAATCTTGATGTCCAGTGCCTGTCATATACTATGCTTGTGGTCCCAATTTGATACGACTGATCGTAGTATCCACCCAAATAAGGGAAATAAGTTGGTTTTCCAACATACCATTGCCTAACTTTTGCGGTGATAGATTTACATAGTTTTTTCATAGTATTACCCTGTTTTTTTCAGTTAACCCATGCTAACAAACTCATGTAACACCGAACCACAACACAAAAATGTTGCTGTCATTATGCAATAGAACATAACGCCCGCCTAAGGGGCTGACAACGCATACCACTAGACTCAAACACAACAACCGTAACCACCTCGACCCATTGAGACTGGAAACGCCACGCGTTGACAGTCCCTCTTGAGGCGTTTGTTATGTGCGTATTACAGATTGACAAAGAATACCCAGCTCAACCTGTTTCTTTTTGCTTAAACCACTTGCAACAATTTTATACGATTCAGATAGATAGTAACGGAGCTCTTCGTCAAGATGACCTTCGTCGTCTATTTGCTGAATCCATTTCATCCCACGATTTGCGAAGTATGGCGCTGGTTTATAACCAGAACAATTGCTCAGAAAATCAAAATTTAAGTCTGACACTTTAAAAGTAAATGCTGCTTTCTCCTCAGAACTCCAGCCGCCGATCAGCAAAAACTTTATCACCAACTTTCCAAACATCTGAGTTGCCCCATTGGACAACATGACTCGTGGCAGGGAAAGAACCGCAAAACGTGTTGAAATCATCGTAATTCATATGTTCATCCTTGAAGCACATAACGCCCTGCTAAGGTGTGAGCCACATTAGCACCACAATAAAAATTACCACCATAATCACAAAAGTATGGGGAGTTAAAACTGCCGAGCGTGGCGAATCACTCTTAAGCAGTTTGTTAGCATGCGGGGCTGATTGATTCACTATATTTACATACTGTCTCATAGCAGACACGTAGTTGCCGATTGTTCTATCAGATATTTCATGTGATTCATGAAGCTTCGCGACTATAGCCGAAATATCGTTTGCGCTAGCTAGAGTTTTTGAGTTAACTCTGATATTTGCATGCTTCTCCACACCATTTAAGTAGGAAACATAAGACTTACAAGAGTCAGCCACTTTGTCATTTTGCCCTACGCCCTGTTCACGAATAAATGCTTCATATTTCTTCTGATGTTCAAACATAACCCTAGCCTCTGAGTATTCATACTCTTAAAACGTAGGTTACGATCTCATCTAATGTCATCTATGATTTCGTACAAAGCATGCTAACGCCCGATTAAGCAGTGAGCAACGCTCAAACCAACTTAACGCATAACAACTTAACCACTAATATCCAAGAATACTGGCAATGCCTTGCGTTGCGAATCTGTCTTGAATCGATTGTTAGGTCACGACCAAATTAGCATTAGGTCTCTCATTAATCATTGATTATCAAACGGAATTGAAGAAAAAGACAAAAAATCGAAGCCGAAGTATTCGTCATGGCTCTACCTTGAGGTCTTGCGGGCGTCACTCTTCAATCGTGCCC
>NZ_AOMO01000105.1 GCF_000338875.1 Vibrio mimicus CAIM 602
ACATTTGCCTGAAAGTCATTTTACGCAAAAGCATCAAACAAACACACGTCCAACGCCAAAAGCTGTGAAGTTGGCTGCCAAAACTCAAAGCGATCAAGGTTGAGTTGACTACGGTTAAGAGTCCGCGACAAAGAAAGCGAGATCACAGCGATGATGCAGCTCTTTGTGAAATTAAGCGGACCGTGCTGAACATCCAACAACCTTGAAGCATCGAGGCTTGCTAGTTTTCAGCGACTTTGAAGCTACCGAACTTTCAACACGCTCTACCAAATCAGCATCAGACTCCAGCTCAAAAGCCAAGTTGTGCAATTTGAACGCTAAAAACTGAGTATTCAGGACAAATTAGCTTAGATTTTGAAGATTCTTGATTGATAGAAACTAACGCCCGCCTAAGGGGCTGGCAACGCATACCACTAAACTCAAACACAACAACTGCAACCACCGCGGCTCAATGGGACTGGAAACGCCGCGCGTTGACAGTCCCTCTTGAGGCGTTTGTTATGCATTAAAACCCATAGTACTTGCCAATAGCTGTAGCTAATAGACTACCAGCAGCACCAACCTTAACATCCCATAACGTTGATGCTGCTTTAGATACCATTGTACCCATCCAGCCTGATACGGCTGAACCAAAGTTACCAGATTCTACTTCCGCACTGCCTTTATCGGTTTCTATTGCAACTTGAAGTAACTCTATATCCTCATCACTAACTTTATTTTGTTTGAGGACTTCGATTAAGGAAGCCATATCATTTTTGTTTACAGTATTGCGAATAGTTTGAGTATTTGAATCACCAACTACGATGGTGGCATTATCACCAAAAACTGCATGGTTAAATAAATCTGACACACCAACCTCTTTAGCTCTTGTTTTCATATCACTCAACTCCATTTCATTTGGAAATTTTTCAGACAACTCCAAGACGAAATCTAAGAGTCGAGTAGTAACCTCTGTCAATATTTGCGTCATCGCACCAGCAGAATGAACTGCCCAAGCGGTTTCTACACCATAGCTATCATCAAAACCCTTAGATAGAAGTGGATAGAACTCAGGTGCGATACTTACCCGTAAATTTTCTTGAGTTGAATACTGCTCAACAACAGCAATGCTGTCCATCAAGTATTTAGTGTCTAGCATTTCACGTATTTCATCATCTAAGTGCATCAAAGGCAGAGTTTGATTCTGGTATCTATACACAGAATTACTCAAATTGCCTTTAACTGTAAGATGTAGTTTCCTATAGGCGGGAACAGACTCACGATTTCCATATCCTCTGAGCTCACTATCAACCCAATCGAAAAGCTCCTTCTCACCTAACTGGTGAAGAAGTACTTTTGTTTTCAACAATGCTACTTTTAAGTTGCTTTCTCCAGAGCTTAACAACTCGATAATTTCTTTAATTAACTTCATTTACTTACCAAACTCAAATTTAATGCATAACGCCCAATTAAGGTGTGAGGCACGCAATACCAATGCCACCGCATACCACCTTAACCACTAAAGCCAATGCATAGCAAAAATGCCACGCGTGCCGAATCACTCTTAAATTGTTTGTTATGCAACGTTACACCCTTAGTAACCGCCTTATACCCTCTATACCCATTGCTGTAGCAATTGTTGCTTCAAGGCTATTTGATAGCAAATATACAGTGATATCGATTGATACATTAAAGAAAAGCCAAAATAGCTCATATACCCTTCTGAAAGCAATTAGCTCAGAAAACACATCTTTTCGGGCACTAAATCTTGTCCTAGTGCAATTTATAGAACAGGATTGTTTGTCGACGTCATAGTCTTCCGCTGGTTGTAGCAAGTAATATTGTTTGTGGTATTTATAAAACAAGACTTCAATTGCCGCCTCACGAACAATGTTATTGAATATACCGTAAGGAACAAAAATGCTCAGATGTCGGGTTGCTCCGTAATTTTCTCCTAACCTCTCCTTGTAGTTATCATAAGGAGCCACAGAGAAACTCATAATGATGTTTTCCAGTAACTCAACGCCAATGGCAAGTTCTACTAACGTCAACTTTATCCACTTGAACAATGTAACTTCCGATTTAAGTTCTTTACCTCGTAGAAATACTGTGGAAAGGTAACTTTTGCCATTAAAGTCTTGCTTATCTAGTACTTTGAAATTCTTCATTTGCCACATTTTATTAAGTTGCATAACGCCCGCCTAAGGGGCTGGCAACGCATTACCACTAAACTCAAACACAACAACCGTAACCACCGCGGCTCATTGGGACTGGAAACGCTACGCGTTGACAGTCCCTCTTGAGGCGTTTGTTATGCTTAAGCTTCAACACTTTACTGTTGCACCAACCCAAGAATAACCTACTGAAATCATTGACT
>NZ_AOMO01000106.1 GCF_000338875.1 Vibrio mimicus CAIM 602
CATTAACGCCCGCCTAAGGGCTGGCAACGCATAAACACCAAACTCAAMCACAACAACCGAAACCACCGCGGCTCAATGTAACTTGAAACGCCACGCGTTGACAGTCCCTCTTGAGGCGTTTGTTAGCTTCGTAGCCGATTGTTTAACAATGACTTTTTAAACACATTTGCTTGAAATGCATTTTATGCAAAAGCATCACTCAAACACACGTCCAACGCCAAAAGCTGTGAAGTTGGCTCCCAAAACTCAAAACGATCAGGGCTAAGTTGGCCACGGTTAAGAGTCCATGACAAAGAAAGCCAGATCACAGCGATGATGCAGCCTTTTGTGAAACCAAACTTTCCGTGTGGAACATCCAACACATTGAAGCATCGAAGCTTGATGGTTTTCAGCGACGTTGAACCTGCTGAATATTCAACACCTTCTACCAAATCAGCATCAAGAAAAACTCGAAAGCCAAATTGTGGAATTTGAACGCTAGAAGCTGAGTTCTAAGAATAATTGAGCTTAGATTTTCATGGTTTTAGCCTTTAAGAAGCTAACGCCCGCCTAAGGGGCTGGCAACGCATGACACTAAACTTAAACACACCAACTGTAACCACCACGGCTCAATGGGACTGGAAACGCCACGCGTTGACAGTCCCTCTTGAGGCGTTTGTTATAGCGGTGCTTTTAGTTGCCCGTGGACATATGATGTGTTGCACATAGCTTATTACCTGCAGGATCTCGTAAATAAGCTAAATACATTTTTCTTTGTCCGCTCACTCTGATACCCGGAGGATCTTCACAAGCCACACCACCATTTGCTAAACCGGCTGCATGCCATGCTTCTACTAACTCTGGACTACTAACTTTAAAGCCAATTGTCATCCCATTACCATGCGTCGCAGGTTCACCATTCACTGGTTTCGTAATACCAAGCACACCATCTTGATTTATGTAGAGACAGCGACCTTTGGCGTCAATAACACCCGCTGGATAACCTAACACCGACAATATGGCGTCATAGAAAACCTTTGATTTTTCAATGTCATTGGAGCCGATCATGATGTGACTAAACATACTTGTTCCTCTTGTTGAGCAAAGTAGGGATTTACTCTGAGGCATCGATTGAGCAATGTCTAGGTTGAAATGTGAGATAAGCTATAACGCCCGCCTAAGGGGCTGGCAACGCATTACCACAAAACTCAAACACAGCAACTGCAACCACCACGGCTCATTGGGACTGGAAACGCCACGCGTTGACAGTCCCTCTTGAGGCGTTTGTTATACGTTTTGGTAGATGTCAT
>NZ_AOMO01000107.1 GCF_000338875.1 Vibrio mimicus CAIM 602
TTCAGGTATAGGAACCCAACTAATGGCTCAGTGCAATGACTGGGCTAAATTGCAAGGTGCGGAGCAAATTAGGCTAGAGGTCATGGCTTTCAATAAGTGTGCACAAAACTTTTATGCGAAACTAGGCTTTGAAGAGCAGTCAAAAACAATGTGGAAAACTGTAAACTAACAAACGCCTCAAGAGGGACTGTCAACGCGTGGCGTTTCCAGTCCCAATGAGCCGCGGTGGTTACGCTGTTGTGTTTAAGTTTAGTGTTAATGCGTCGCCAGCCCCTTAGGCGGGCGTTATATGCAGGAGTGTCGATGAGATTTCAGAAAGTTGAGTCAAAGTTAGCATGGTTCAATGAGATATCTGCTGGCATAGGTCTAGTTGTAGGATATTTGTGTTATACGCTTTTCTGGCTGTTAAGTCCTGAAACTAAAATAGAGGTTCAAGTAACTGAACCAGTCTATGAATATATCGTTTTAGGCTATATCCCAAGTGAAATTGAAACGGATAATATCCCAACAGGAGAGCAGTTAGCTAAAAAGAAAAAGGATGCAGAACTTAAGCCTATAACAGCCCAAGTACCCAAGTTCACAAACGAAGGTCAACCTGTTCTAAAAACTACTTCTAAAACATTCAAAGGAATGGGCAAGCCGTCTGTTATTGTAAATCGAGTTGAGCTATTGAAACCAAACTTCGGGAGTTACTCATATACCGTAACTCAAAGGAGTAAGAAGTTTCTAACTTACTTCAGCCCTGACATTTTTTATACTGGCACAGGCTTTTATTACGAGCAAAAGTCCGTTGAGTTTAGTGGCGGTAAAAACGCTGAACTTTTTGCGGTGAAAGTAGCTACGGCATTCGCTTTTTTGTCTTTCGTTTTGTTCCTATTGAAAATTAGGCCCAATTCAAGAAAGTGTCTGGAGAGGTTTAAGAAAACTCGTTTTGATATGGGTGAGGATGAATCAAGCATATAACAAACGCCTCAAGAGGGACTGCCAACGCGTGGCGTTTCCAGTCCCATTGAGCCGCGGTGGTTACGGTTGTTGTGTTTGAGTTTAGTGTTATGCGTTGTCAGCCCCTTAGGCGGGCGTTATATGCCAGTAATCAGAAAGTCG
>NZ_AOMO01000108.1 GCF_000338875.1 Vibrio mimicus CAIM 602
CCTTAGGCGGGCGTTATGCTTAATCATCGTAAAATCAGTGGTTTATTGGTTTTTCTTTGTTCCCTCAGTTTTTAGTTTTGTGATCGTCGGCAAGTTGGCTTTTTTGAGCGCTGTTTTTCGGACACTTATTCTTTGGCTCTGAAAATTCAGAGAATTGCCTCAATCAATTTTCGGGTAAGCGCGAGGTTAGGGCGGTTGGCTCAATCAGAAATCCATTTTTAGGTTTTCAAACGTCAAACCAGATTTGCCAAAATTCCGAGCCTGATTATCAAAACTATGATTCATTTCGGTTTTCTACGTTTTGGCTTTTGTTTGTAAATCAAAGTCGAGTTAATCTTGTTTCCAGCAAAACGTAACCCATTGAAGTTTAAGCATAACAAGGCGTTTAAGTGGGATTCGTGCCGCGTGGCATTTTTGGTTTGCGGTGAGCTTTGTGGTGAAAGTGGTCTGCGGGAAGTTGGTTTGTGCGGCATTCACCCCTTAACGCAGCGTTATGTGCATACGAGTTGAAACGGAGAGAGTAATGCCGCTAATTGAGATTCCAGATGAGTTAAGGTCAAAATGTGGCTCTAATTTACACTGGGATTTGTACAAAGTTGATGTGAGATTGAGGTCTGGAGTCATACTCTACGATTTAAGTGTGCGAGACAAGGTAGCTTTTGAGCCAACTGTTGATGAATCTCCTGATAAATACAATTTTCAAAGTTCAGATATCGTAAATATTAGACCTGCGACTGTGCCAAGTCGTATTAAAACCTTATTTCTTGGTTGGTAGTAGTCTTCACATTAGTTGTTGTCCTGATGTTCGAGCATCGGCACATAACAAACGCCTCAAGAGGGACTGTCAACGCGTGGCGTTTCCAGTCCCATTGAGCCGCGGAGGTTACGGTTGTTATGTTTGAGTTTAGTGGTAGTGCGTTGCCAGCCCCTTAGGCGGGCGTTATGTGTTTTTCTGAAAAATTTTCACAGCTCTGCGCTTATAATTCAGACGTGAGGTGCACTATGTCTGAAAATCAAAAAGTTAAAAGAGCTGAACCAATTGAAACTTGTTCATATAAAAGTCCTTGTGTTCGTCATTGTTGTTTAGATGACAAAGATATCTGCATAGGTTGTGGTAGGACTCTTGATGAGATATGTCGTTGGAGTAGTGCAACAAATAGCGAAAAACAAGAGATATTAATCAATAGCTTAGCTAGAGTTCAGAGCCGAAATATATCGATATGAAGCATCTTAGTCTTGTGTATATGATGGTTTTTTATCGAATGCTGTTTGGCATAAATGCCTTTCGCTACCCCTTTAAATGGAAGGGTGGGCATCAGAAACACACACATAACAAACGCCTCAAGAGGGACTGTCAACGCGCGGCGTTTCCAGTCCCAATGAGCCGCGGTGGTTGCAGTTGTTGTGTTTGAGTTTAGTGTTAATGCGTTGCCAGCCCCTTAGGCGGGCGTTATAGCGCAATTCTACTTCGGAGGAAATTTGGAAAACTCGATTATTAATGAAATCAAAAAAATCAGAGCAGTTCTGGAATCTATCGATAAATCAGAGTTTCACTCAAACACGAGTTTTTATCAGTGTTTAAATGGCTTTCCTGGAGGCTGTTGTGGTGATACATCTCAGCTTTTAGGTTTATTTTTGAAGCAGAATTACGACAAAGACTGTACTTATGTTTCTGCTAGAGGGCTTGGTAATAATAGAGAGCAATCTCATGCTTGGCTGCAATGTGACGGCTATATTATTGATATTACAGCTGATCAGTTTAACTCTATCGGTTATAACCTTGATAAAGTGATCATCTCTGAAAGTAGTGAGTTTCATGAAAACTTCTCTAGAGTTGAAAAGTTTAAGCTTAACGTCGATAAATTGAGTCAAACCCCAATTCCTAGCGTGCTAAATCAAGTCAATGAACGAATGCAAAGTGCAACATTTGCGCTATAACAAAGCGTTAAAGAGGGACTTGGCACGCGTGGCATTTTTGGTTTGCAGTTTGTTTAGTGGTTAAGGTGTTATGCGGTCACTTTTGTATTGCGTGCCTGCGCCCCTTAACGCGGCGTTATGCTTAATCAAGTAAAATCAGTAGTTTATGGTTTTCTTTGTTCCCTCAGCTTTTCAGTTTTGTGTTTGTCGGCAAGTTGACTTTTGTGGGCGCTATTTTCTGGACATCCATTCGTGAGCGCTAAAAATTCAGAGAGTCGCCTCATTTAAGTTCAGTGCGTTTTTGAGTCGAATGAAGCGATCTTAGTTGCAAAGTTTGAGCTCAAGTTTTCGGTTTCTCACGCTAAAACTCAAAGTCATTACGACTAAATTTATGAGTTAATTCAGCTTTTTAGCGTCTGGTTTTGGTTTTCAAAGGTAAGTCGAGTTAAGCTCTTGGTATCGTAACCTTTATCGACAGAGGTTTAGTGAGTAGCTCTATTTCATTTTTGGCCCATATGGCTGAGCTTTTCATTTTATCCGGTTGCTTGTTGGCAATTGGCAGTCAAATGAAGCAAAGTGTCGATGTTAGCTGCAACGCATAACAAAGCGTTTAAGAGGGACTTGGCACGCGTGGCATTTTCAATTTACGGCAAGTTTAGTGGTTAAGGTGTGATGCGGTCACTTTTGTAGTGCGTGCCGGCGCCCCTTAACGCGGCGTTATGCTTAATCCATAAAAATCAGCAGGTTGTTATTGTCAATTCCTTTGGCATTTCGTTCAGGTTTTGTCGGCAATTCAATATTGTTTTTCGCTGCCTAATGAAGCGGCAATGTATCTGGCGCTGTAAATTCTGAGTGATTGCCTCATTGGGTTTTTGAGTCCATGCGAGGTTAGTGTTGTTGGCTCAAGTCGTTTTG
>NZ_AOMO01000109.1 GCF_000338875.1 Vibrio mimicus CAIM 602
TTTACAGCGCCAGACACATTGCCGCTTCATTAGGCAGCGAAAAACAATATTGAATTGCCGAAAAAACCTGAACGAAATGCCAAAGAAATCGATAACACAACCAACTGATTTTTATGGATTAAGCATAACGCCCGCCTAAGGGGCTGGCAACGCACTACCACTAAACTCAATCACAACAACCGTAACCACAGCGGCTCATTGGGACTGAAAAGCCACGCGTTGACAGTCCCTCTTGAGGCGTTTGTTATGCGATTTTTCCCAAACATATCATCTTTGAATTTATTTAGTTTGTATAAACACAAAACTTGTTATATACATCCACTCTTATATCAGAGTTAACTAATTTTACATTATCGCATTTACTGACTAAAAAACTATATACATCAACCGCACCTTCTAAGAAGTCATAGTAAAGCACAATTTTCTCATTTATTAGCCGTGGATATATAAAAGCCGTATATTTATCACCAACATTAGTAACTTTAAATGCAACCATTATATCTTTAGCAGAATATTTTTCTTGATTTAATTTTTCCACCAATAAAGCTCAACATCGTAAAAACTCGCCGTAAGTGGATTAAGTACAGATGAAACTTGCCTTATGTTTATATTTATCAAACCATCAACATCTCTACTATTGTAGTTTGTTTTAATTTCAAACTCATAGATATATGCTTTAGGATTCTCATACCAAGTAATTGAGGATAGACAAATCAAAGGTTCTCCATCTAATTCTTTACATCCCAACTTTTTCTCTAACTCCGGCTGTTTAACAATCACAGTTCCATCCATTGCATAAGCAGCAGGAAATGAATATAGACAAAGTAAAATAGCCACAAGGAAATACTTAATTTTGGAGAAACTCATGATTACTTACGTCCTTCTATTTACTGATAGTAACTGTCGAATCTAGACAACAACATGTATGTTTTGAGTAATCATATTAAATCGCATAACGCCCGCCTAAGGGGCTGGCAACGCATAACACCAAACTCAAACATAACAACCATAGCCACCGCGGCTCATTGGGACTGGAAACGCCACGCGTTGACAGTCCCTCTTGAGGCGTTTGTTATAAGCCAGTTTTCGCGTAAACCACTGTACTGCTTATTTCACCATTCGGAAGTATACGGTCATTCTTATGCGTACCTTCGTATATATAACCACAACGCTCTGCAACACTACGACTTTTATAATTGCTCTCTGCCGCTTTGATTTCGACTCGCTTAGCGTCAAGAGCATCGAACGCATAACGTTCCAATACTTTTACTGCTTCAGTTATATAGCCACAGCCTACAAAAGAACTTCTGAGCCAATAACCAATTTCAAAAAATGGAATATCCTTATCACGGATGATTAAACCAATTGCACCTACAAATTGACCTGATTCTTTTTCGATGAGTGAAAAACGCAGTTCATCAGCAAAATTCTGAAAATTGACAATAGCTTGTTGAGTATTCTTTATCGACTCTTCAGGCGTCATGCTGTACGGCACCCACGGCAAAAACTGTTTTAATTCACTCTGACTTTCGATAATTGCAGCCAACATCAAAGGTTGTAGCTCGAATGAAGGAGGCAATATTTTCAGTCGATTACTTTCCATCACTTGGTGCTTTCTCCACTGGCTTATAACGCCGCGTTAAGGGGTGCAGGCACGCACTACAAAAGCTACCGCACAGCGACTTAATCACTGAACCCAACGCAAACCGAAAATGCCACGCGTGCCAAATCCCTCTTAAACGCTTTGTTATGCTTAAGCTTCAATGGGTTACGTTTTTCTGGAAACAAGATTAACTCGACTTTGATTCAGAAACAAAAGCCAAAACTTAGAAAACCGAAATGAATCATAGTTTTGATATTCAGG
>NZ_AOMO01000110.1 GCF_000338875.1 Vibrio mimicus CAIM 602
AATCGCAAAAGATTTATCAATGAACTGAGTGACCATTTGAATGAGCAATCATTCAGCACAGTCAATTCAACATTACAATGTAATGTTATCAGTATTCATTGAGCCAAAACTTTAATTGAAGAGTTTGATCATGGCTCAGATTGAACGCTGGCGGCAGGCCTAACACATGCAAGTCGAGCGGCAGCACAGAGGAACTTGTTCCTTGGGTGGCGAGCGGCGGACGGGTGAGTAATGCCTGGGAAATTGCCCGGTAGAGGGGGATAACCATTGGAAACGATGGCTAATACCGCATAACCTCGTAAGAGCAAAGCAGGGGACCTTCGGGCCTTGTGCTACCGGATATGCCCAGGTGGGATTAGCTAGTTGGTGAGGTAAGGGCTCACCAAGGCGACGATCCCTAGCTGGTCTGAGAGGATGATCAGCCACACTGGAACTGAGACACGGTCCAGACTCCTACGGGAGGCAGCAGTGGGGAATATTGCACAATGGGCGCAAGCCTGATGCAGCCATGCCGCGTGTATGAAGAAGGCCTTCGGGTTGTAAAGTACTTTCAGTAGGGAGGAAGGTGGTTAAGTTAATACCTTAATCATTTGACGTTACCTACAGAAGAAGCACCGGCTAACTCCGTGCCAGCAGCCGCGGTAATACGGAGGGTGCAAGCGTTAATCGGAATTACTGGGCGTAAAGCGCATGCAGGTGGTTTGTTAAGTCAGATGTGAAAGCCCTGGGCTCAACCTAGGAATTGCATTTGAAACTGACAAGCTAGAGTACTGTAGAGGGGGGTAGAATTTCAGGTGTAGCGGTGAAATGCGTAGAGATCTGAAGGAATACCGGTGGCGAAGGCGGCCCCCTGGACAGATACTGACACTCAGATGCGAAAGCGTGGGGAGCAAACAGGATTAGATACCCTGGTAGTCCACGCCGTAAACGATGTCTACTTGGAGGTTGTGACCTAGAGTCGTGGCTTTCGGAGCTAACGCGTTAAGTAGACCGCCTGGGGAGTACGGTCGCAAGATTAAAACTCAAATGAATTGACGGGGGCCCGCACAAGCGGTGGAGCATGTGGTTTAATTCGATGCAACGCGAAGAACCTTACCTACTCTTGACATCCAGAGAATCTAGCGGAGACGCTGGAGTGCCTTCGGGAACTCTGAGACAGGTGCTGCATGGCTGTCGTCAGCTCGTGTTGTGAAATGTTGGGTTAAGTCCCGCAACGAGCGCAACCCTTATCCTTGTTTGCCAGCACGTAATGGTGGGAACTCCAGGGAGACTGCCGGTGATAAACCGGAGGAAGGTGGGGACGACGTCAAGTCATCATGGCCCTTACGAGTAGGGCTACACACGTGCTACAATGGCGTATACAGAGGGCAGCGATACCGCGAGGTGGAGCGAATCTCACAAAGTACGTCGTAGTCCGGATTGGAGTCTGCAACTCGACTCCATGAAGTCGGAATCGCTAGTAATCGCAAATCAGAATGTTGCGGTGAATACGTTCCCGGGCCTTGTACACACCGCCCGTCACACCATGGGAGTGGGCTGCAAAAGAAGCAGGTAGTTTAACCTTCGGGAGGACGCTTGCCACTTTGTGGTTCATGACTGGGGTGAAGTCGTAACAAGGTAGCGCTAGGGGAACCTGGCGCTGGATCACCTCCTTACACGATGATTATCGTGATGAGTGTCCACACAGATTGATTCGGTTTAGATTTGAGCATCAAGTGGGTCTGTAGCTCAGGTGGTTAGAGCGTACGCCTGATAAGCGTAAGGTCGGTGGTTCGAGTCCACTCAGACCCACCACTAACGATGGGGTTATAGCTCAGCTGGGAGAGCGCCTGCCTTGCACGCAGGAGGTCTGCGGTTCGATCCCGCATAACTCCACCATTTTTAAGTGCATTCGATGAGTGCTTTTAAAAATGGTTCATTCTTTGAATCTTGCTCTTTAACAATTTGGAAAGCTGACAAAACAACAATTTATTGTTGTTTGTAAAGTTCTCAATGTTTATCGAAAGATAAACACCAACAACACATTCAAGTGTGCTTGGTATCGAATAAGACTTCGGTCTTGTTCAAATTTGAGTCCGGCAAAATCTGTCTCGCACTCATGTAAATTAAACGCGAGACAACTTAGGTTGTTTAAACAACAATCCGAAACTCCTTCGGGTTGTATGGTTAAGTGACTAAGCGTACACGGTGGATGCCTGGGCAGTCAGAGGCGATGAAGGACGTACTAACTTGCGATAAGCGCAGATAAGGCAGTAAGAGCCGTTTGAGTCTGCGATTTCCGAATGGGGAAACCCAACTGCATAAGCAGTTACTGTTAACTGAATCCATAGGTTAACAGAGCAAACCGGGGGAACTGAAACATCTAAGTACCCCGAGGAGAAGAAATCAACCGAGATTCCGGTAGTAGCGGCGAGCGAACCTGGATTAGCCCTTAAGCACTCGTTGAAGTAGGTGAACAAGCTGGAAAGCTTGGCGATACAGGGTGATAGCCCCGTAACCGACGCTTCATCGAGCGTGAAATCGAGTAGGGCGGGACACGTGATATCCTGTCTGAATATGGGGGGACCATCCTCCAAGGCTAAATACTCCTGACTGACCGATAGTGAACCAGTACCGTGAGGGAAAGGCGAAAAGAACCCCTGTGAGGGGAGTGAAATAGAACCTGAAACCGTGTACGTACAAGCAGTAGGAGCACCTTCGTGGTGTGACTGCGTACCTTTTGTATAATGGGTCAGCGACTTATATTCAGTGGCAAGGTTAACCGTATAGGGGAGCCGTAGCGAAAGCGAGTCTTAACTGGGCGTTCAGTCTCTGGATATAGACCCGAAACCGGGTGATCTAGCCATGGGCAGGTTGAAGGTTGAGTAACATCAACTGGAGGACCGAACCGACTAATGTTGAAAAATTAGCGGATGACTTGTGGCTAGGGGTGAAAGGCCAATCAAACTCGGAGATAGCTGGTTCTCCCCGAAAGCTATTTAGGTAGCGCCTCGGACGAATACTACTGGGGGTAGAGCACTGTTAAGGCTAGGGGGTCATCCCGACTTACCAACCCTTTGCAAACTCCGAATACCAGTAAGTACTATCCGGGAGACACACGGCGGGTGCTAACGTCCGTCGTGGAGAGGGAAACAACCCAGACCGCCAGCTAAGGTCCCAAAGTATTGCTAAGTGGGAAACGATGTGGGAAGGCTCAGACAGCTAGGATGTTGGCTTAGAAGCAGCCATCATTTAAAGAAAGCGTAATAGCTCACTAGTCGAGTCGGCCTGCGCGGAAGATGTAACGGGGCTAAGCAATACACCGAAGCTGCGGCAATATCTTTTAGATATTGGGTAGGGGAGCGTTCTGTAAGCCGTTGAAGGTGAATCGTAAGGTTTGCTGGAGGTATCAGAAGTGCGAATGCTGACATGAGTAACGACAAGGGGGGTGAAAAACCTCCCCGCCGGAAGACCAAGGGTTCCTGTCCAACGTTAATCGGGGCAGGGTGAGTCGACCCCTAAGGCGAGGCTGAAAAGCGTAGTCGATGGGAAACGGGTTAATATTCCCGTACTTCTTACAATTGCGATGGGGGGACGGAGAAGGCTAGGTGGGCCAGGCGACGGTTGTCCTGGTTCAAGTGCGTAGGCTTAAGAGTTAGGTAAATCCGGCTCTTTCTAAGGCTGAGACACGACGTCGAGCTACTACGGTAGTGAAGTCATTGATGCCATGCTTCCAGGAAAAGCCTCTAAGCTTCAGATTGTAAGGAATCGTACCCCAAACCGACACAGGTGGTCGGGTAGAGAATACCAAGGCGCTTGAGAGAACTCGGGTGAAGGAACTAGGCAAAATGGTACCGTAACTTCGGGAGAAGGTACGCTCTTGATGGTGAAGTCCCTCGCGGATGGAGCTGACGAGAGTCGCAGATACCAGGTGGCTGCAACTGTTTATTAAAAACACAGCACTGTGCAAAATCGCAAGATGACGTATACGGTGTGACGCCTGCCCGGTGCCGGAAGGTTAATTGATGGGGTTAGCGCAAGCGAAGCTCTTGATCGAAGCCCCGGTAAACGGCGGCCGTAACTATAACGGTCCTAAGGTAGCGAAATTCCTTGTCGGGTAAGTTCCGACCTGCACGAATGGCGTAATGATGGCCACGCTGTCTCCACCCGAGACTCAGTGAAATTGAAATCGCTGTGAAGATGCAGTGTACCCGCGGCTAGACGGAAAGACCCCGTGAACCTTTACTACAGCTTGGCACTGAACATTGAACCTACATGTGTAGGATAGGTGGGAGGCTATGAAGACGTGACGCTAGTTGCGTTGGAGCCGTCCTTGAAATACCACCCTTGTATGTTTGATGTTCTAACTTAGACCCGTTATCCGGGTTGAGGACAGTGCCTGGTGGGTAGTTTGACTGGGGCGGTCTCCTCCCAAAGAGTAACGGAGGAGCACGAAGGTGGGCTAATCACGGTTGGACATCGTGAGGTTAGTGCAATGGCATAAGCCCGCTTAACTGCGAGAATGACGGTTCGAGCAGGTGCGAAAGCAGGTCATAGTGATCCGGTGGTTCTGTATGGAAGGGCCATCGCTCAACGGATAAAAGGTACTCCGGGGATAACAGGCTGATACCGCCCAAGAGTTCATATCGACGGCGGTGTTTGGCACCTCGATGTCGGCTCATCACATCCTGGGGCTGAAGTCGGTCCCAAGGGTATGGCTGTTCGCCATTTAAAGTGGTACGCGAGCTGGGTTTAGAACGTCGTGAGACAGTTCGGTCCCTATCTGCCGTGGGCGTTGGAAGATTGAAGGGGGCTGCTCCTAGTACGAGAGGACCGGAGTGGACGAACCTCTGGTGTTCGGGTTGTGTCGCCAGACGCATTGCCCGGTAGCTAAGTTCGGAATCGATAACCGCTGAAAGCATCTAAGCGGGAAGCGAGCCCTGAGATGAGTCTTCCCTGACAGTTTAACTGTCCTAAAGGGTTGTTCGAGACTAGAACGTTGATAGGCAGGGTGTGTAAGCGTTGTGAGGCGTTGAGCTAACCTGTACTAATTGCCCGTGAGGCTTAACCATACAACACCCAAGGGGTTTTGTAGTGGACTCAATAGCTAAGCGCATAAGAATGTGTGTGAGAATGAAAACAGCTTTCCGAATTTTAAGAATTTGCTTGGCGACCATAGCGTTTTGGACCCACCTGACTCCATCCCGAACTCAGAAGTGAAACGAAACAGCGTCGATGGTAGTGTGGGGTCTCCCCATGTGAGAGTAGAACATCGCCAGGCTTTAATTTAGCACCAAGCGCTAACCAATGCGGAGCGGTAGTTCAGTTGGTTAGAAT
>NZ_AOMO01000111.1 GCF_000338875.1 Vibrio mimicus CAIM 602
TTTGAACTCTGTTTGATGTTGTCGATCTGATCTTCATTACAACATCAGGCAAACACTATGAACTTTATATCAAACTCTGCACAATGGGCTAAACATGTCTTTCAACATGCCAACTTAGGTGATAGCCGACGCGTTAACCGCTTGATTAAACTCTCGGCAACTCTGGCAGCTCATTCGGGGAAATCTGTGCCACAAGCCAATCAATCCGCTGCGGACATAGAAGCCGCCTATCGTTTCATCCGTAATGAAGCCATTCATGCCGATGCGATTGCCGAAGCCGGCTTTCTTGCAACGAAGCAAGATGCCTTAACCTTTGACACCTTGCTGGCTTTGGAAGACACCAGTTCATTAAGCTTTTCCCATAAAGGGGTAAGAGATGAACTGGGGCATACAACCTCCCATCACTCTAGCCGAGGATTTCAAGCACATTCCGTCTTGTTATATGCGCCTTTACAGATGCAAGTGGTGGGATTAATTGAGCAGCAGTTGTGGACACGCGACATCGCAACCAAAGGAAAGCGTAAAGACGCTACGAAACGACCTTATATTGAAAAAGAAAGTTTCAAGTGGCAGCGAGCATCACAAAATATGGCTCAACGTCTAGGTCTAGGGTCGCATATGTCACAGGTTGTGAGCGTTTGTGACCGCGAATCTGATTTAATCGAGTACCTGCAGTATAAACTGACTCACCAACAACGGTTTGTTGTGCGCTCAATGATAAGCCGGCATATTGAAGAAGCCGAAGGTAAGTTGCATCTGTATGGCAAGTCTTTACAAAGCGCCGGAGAACGACAGGTCGAAGTGGTACAAAAAGGCGGTCGTAAAGGCAGAGTGGCAACTTGTGAAGTCCGTTTCTCGCCGATCACCCTGAAAATGCCGAGCAACAAAGAGGGGGTAAGTACCCCGTTGTTTTATGTTAGCTGCATAGAAAAAGATAATCCGGATGGATTGTGCTGGCACTTGCTGACCTCGGAGCACATTACGACGCAGAAACAAGCGTTGACCATTTTGGAGTGGTATGAAAAACGTTGGCTGATAGAGGACTTCCATAAATCCTGGAAAAGCGGAGGCACACAGGTTGAAGACCTACGCTTGCAAAGCAAAGGAAATCTGGAGCGGATGATTGTCATTCTGGCGTTTATTGCAGTGCGGATCCAGCAGCTTCGTCATCTTGGTCAGCAACAAGAAGTGGCCGAGGAACAAAGCTGCGAAACTTTACTGGGCAACAAAGCGTGGAAATTGTTATGGCTAAAGGTAGAAAAAAGCAAACCGCCGAAACACGCGCCAACAGTGCGCTGGGCTTATCTTGGCTTAGGGAAATTAGCTGGGTGGCACGATAGTAAACGAACAGGAATAGTGGGCTGGGAGCGACTTTGGGAAGGATGGTTCAAACTACAAACCATCCTTGAAGGTTACGAGCTTGCAATGTCTCTTGAGCATGAAATGTGATCAAGAGAC
>NZ_AOMO01000112.1 GCF_000338875.1 Vibrio mimicus CAIM 602
AAAGTGGCGAGCTTCACGGCGTCAGACGAAGAAGACGGCACGCCAAGCGTGGACTTCACAGCCGGCACGAACACCGAGGGTTACTACGAAATCCGCGGCACCGATGTGGTGTTGACGCCAGCGGGTGTTGACGCGGTCAATGCGGGCGTGACCTTGCCAGCGGTGAGCCTGACGGCGACCGATAGCGCAAATGCGACGGCGACGGACAGCGATACGCCAACGTATGCGGCAGAAAACGACGGTCCGACAATCGACGTGACGGCGGCGGCGGAGTTCAATGAAAACGACGCGGTCGTGGGCACGAAAGTGGCGAGCTTCACGGCGTCAGACGAAGAAGACGGCACGCCAAGCGTGGACTTCACAGCCGGCACGAACACCGAGGGTTACTACGAAATCCGCGGCACCGATGTGGTGTTGACGCCAGCGGGTGTTGACGCGGTCAATGCGGGCGTGACCTTGCCAGCGGTGAGCCTGACGGCGACCGATAGCGCAAATGCGACGGCGACGGACAGCGATACGCCAACGTATGCGGCAGAAAACGACGGTCCGACAATCGACGTGACGGCGGCGGCGGAGTTCAATGAAAACGACGCGGTCGTGGGCACGAAAGTGGCGAGCTTCACGGCGTCAGACGAAGAAGACGGCACGCCAAGCGTGGACTTCACAGCCGGCACGAACACCGAGGGTTACTACGAAATCCGCGGCACCGATGTGGTGTTGACGCCAGCGGGTGTTGACGCGGTCAATGCGGGCGTGACCTTGCCAGCGGTGAGCCTGACGGCGACCGATAGCGCAAATGCGACGGCGACGGACAGCGATACGCCAACGTATGCGGCAGAAAACGACGGTCCGACAATCGACGTGACGGCGGCGGCGGAGTTCAATGAAAACGACGCGGTCGTGGGCACGAAAGTGGCGAGCTTCACGGCGTCAGACGAAGAAGACGGCACGCCAAGCGTGGACTTCACAGCCGGCACGAACACCGAGGGTT
>NZ_AOMO01000113.1 GCF_000338875.1 Vibrio mimicus CAIM 602
ACCACTTTCACCACCAAAACTCACTGCAAACCAAAAATGCCACGCGGCATGAATCCCTCTTAAACGCCTTGTTATACGTGGATTTTGTAGGTTAAGTCGGCGACTTCGTCACCTGTAATGCCTCTGAAACCCCAACAATGGGAAGGCTGCTCTTTAATTGTGATTTCAATATCAACGGGTGAAATGCCTAATCGAGATTCAATGTTACTAAAAAGCGCTTTGATCAATGCCTTTTTCGTTTCTACTTTGCGACCTTCCATCATGTTTACTTCGATCACCGTGTAGGCATCAGTGCGACCACTAGGATAGTAGAAATCACTTTTATCAAGCGGAATAAACCTGTGAGCTCGTTTATCCTCGGGCAAGCCTAGAGCTTGAGTCATTGAGTTCTGAATCACATCGGACAACTCAGCTTTAATTGGATTCAAATGATCTTTTATTCCATATATGACGACCACGATTTCTCCTTAAACGTATAACGCCCGCCTAAGGGGCTGGCAACGCATTACTACTAAACCCAAACACAACAACCGTAACCACCACGGCTCAATGGGACTGGAAACGCCACGCGTTGACAATCCCTCTTGAGGCGTTTGTTAGCATTCTTGCTGAAGATTAGCGCACATCATTGAAGCGATGGTTTGCGAATTGGTATCACTTTTCGACGATAGACCATCGACAATACCTTTTTGATTTATCTCTGACTGGTTCTGACTCAACTTCCATTTACCACTGAGGATCATGAATGAACCGTATTTTTCCTTTCACATGTACAACAACATAATTCCACGTGGGAACAGCCTTACCATTTTCTTTCTTAGTCGGATAATTGTTCGGGGATATATAGGTGTTGGGGCCATTAAAAATCACTAGCGCTTCGGATAGTGGCTCCGTGGTTTGCCAAAGTGAGTTAGCCTTAGCTATATGCCCTTTTAAATATAATTCCCCATCCAATTCCATCAGACATAGCGGAAGATGATTAGCATCAATCCCCGACTCAGATAACGTAATGATTGTTGCGAATGGATATTCGCGTATCAACCCCACGAGTTCTTCAATATTTTCCTGTTTAAACTTCCTTGGAATATACAAATTTCTCTCCTTGAATGCTAACGCCCAATTAAGGTGTGAGGCACGCAATACCGATGCTTCCGCATACCACCTTAACCACTAAAACCAACGCATACCAAAAATGCCACGCGTGCCGAATCACTCTTAAATTGTTTGTTATAAAGCGGACTCTGCGTTAAATGCCTTTTCTAACCACACTGAGCTTATGTTCTGCCATGTTTCTTCGCATATTCATTGAACACTCCGACTT
>NZ_AOMO01000114.1 GCF_000338875.1 Vibrio mimicus CAIM 602
CATCTGGCGCTGTAAATTCTGAGTTATTGCCTCATTGGTTTTTGAGTCTGCGCGAGGTTAGCATTGTTGGCTCAAGTCGCTTTGAGCAGTCTGGTGCCTTTACTTATGGGCTTAAAGTCTGTCAGCAATTGAGCATTGTTTTGCGCTACCTAATGAAACGGCAATATGTTTGTCGCTGTACGTTTCAGTGTTATTGCCTCATTGAGTTGTCGTGCCAATGTGTGGTGAGTGAGTTTGTCGGAGAGGGTTTCCACATTTGCTCATTTGTTAAATGAAACTCTGCATTGGTCAGTTCATAGGTAAAATTTGAGTCAGTTCTAATTCAAGAAAACTCGAAGTTTAGTCAATGATTTCAGTAGGTTATTCTTGGGTTGGTGCAACAGTAAAGTGTTGAAGCTTAAGCATAACAAACGCCTCAAGAGGGACTGTCAACGCGCGGCGTTTCCAGTCCCAATGAGCCTAAGTGGTTACGGTTGTTGTGTTTGAGTTTGGTTGTTATGCGTTGTCAGCCCCTTAGGCGGGCGTTAGTTTCTATCAATCAAGAATTTTCAAAATCTAAGCTCATTTGTCCTGAATATTCAGCTTTTAGCGTTCAAATTGCACAACTTGGCTTTTGAGCCGAAGTCTGATGCTGATTTGGTAGAGCGTGTTGAAAGTTCGGTAGCTTCAAAGTCGCTGAAAACTAGCAAGCCTCGATGCTTCAAGGTTGTTGGATGTTCAGCATGGCCAGCTTAATTTCACAAAAGGCTGCATCATCGCTGTGATCTTGCTTTCTTTGTCGCGGACTCTTAACCGTGGACAACTTAACCTTGATCATTTTGCGTTTTGGTCGCCAACTTCACAGCTTTTGTCGCTGGACGTGTGTTTGTCGGATACTTTTGCGTAAAATGGCTTTCAAGCAAATGTGTTTAAAAAGTCATTGCTAAACAATAGGCTACGAAACTAACAAACGCCTCA
>NZ_AOMO01000115.1 GCF_000338875.1 Vibrio mimicus CAIM 602
CCGCACGTAAACGTTGGTACTATCGGCCACGTTGACCACGGTAAAACAACTCTAACCGCAGCTATCTGTACTGTACTTGCAAAAGTATACGGCGGTAAAGCTCGTGACTTCGCGTCAATCGACAACGCACCAGAAGAGCGTGAGCGTGGTATTACAATCAATACTTCTCACGTAGAGTACGATACTCCAAACCGTCACTACGCACACGTAGACTGTCCTGGACACGCGGATTATGTTAAGAACATGATCACTGGTGCTGCACAGATGGACGGCGGTATCCTAGTTGTTGCTGCAACAGATGGTCCAATGCCACAAACTCGTGAGCACATCCTGCTGGGTCGCCAAGTAGGTATTCCTTACATCATCGTATTCATGAACAAATGTGACATGGTTGACGATGAAGAGCTTCTAGAGCTGGTTGAGATGGAAGTTCGTGAGCTTCTGTCTGAGTACGATTTCCCAGGTGATGACCTGCCAGTAATCCAAGGTTCAGCACTAGGCGCGCTAAACGGCGAAGCACAGTGGGAAGCGAAGATTGTTGAACTAGCAGAAGCACTAGATTCATACATTCCAGAGCCAGAGCGTGCAGTAGACATGGCATTCCTGATGCCAATCGAAGACGTATTCTCAAT
>NZ_AOMO01000116.1 GCF_000338875.1 Vibrio mimicus CAIM 602
ACCACCTTAACCACTAAAACCAACGCATACCAAAAATGCCACGCGTGCCGAATCACTCTTAAATTGTTTGTTATAAAGCGGACTCTGCGTTAAATGCCTTTTCTAACCACACTGAGCTTATGTTCTGCCCATGTTTCTTCGCATATTCATTGAACACTCCGACTTCTCTGAAACCAAACCGTTTATGTAATGCAACTGATGCGTCGTTTGGTAATGCAACACCCGACAATACACGATGGACACCATAAGCACGAATTGATGAGAACAACTGAGTATATAGTTTAGAACCTAAACCTTTCCCCTTTGCTTCTTGTGCCTGATAAACGGTCACTTCTACGGTGTCGTCAAAAGCTGAAATTGCTCTGTACTGTTGGGAACATGCAAAACCTAGCAACACGCCGTTTTCTGTGGCTACATATAGTTGATGTTTGGTAGTGCTAGAAAACTGAGAAAACCATTTCTGACGATTTTCCAGAGTAAATGGAACTTCCTCAAAGCGTGCATTAGTGTGCTCAATATAAAAATTAAAGATGTCGGTGATACCAGCAACATCTTCAAGTTTACCTGTTCGAATTTCCACGAAATTTCCTTTTCTTCGAGCTTTATAACGCCCGCCTAAGGGGC
>NZ_AOMO01000117.1 GCF_000338875.1 Vibrio mimicus CAIM 602
GTTTTGTTGTAATGCGTTGCCAGCCCCTTAGGCGGGCGTTATGCTTAATCCATAAAAATCAGCAGGTTGTGGTTGTCGATTCCTTTAGCATTTCGTTTAGGTTTTGTCGGCAATTCAATATTGTTTGTCGCTGCCTAACGAAGCGGCAATGTATCTGGCGCTGTAACTTCTGAGTGATTGCCTCATTGGGTTGTTGAGTCTGCGCGAGGTGAGTTTGGCTCTCTCAAGTCGCTTTGAGTAGTTTGGTGCCTTTATTTATAGGCTGAAAGTCTGTCGGCAATTGAGCATTGTTTTTCGCTGCCTAATGAAACAGCAATGTGTTTGTCGCTTTAAGTTTCAGCGTCATTGCCTCATTGAATTATTTTTCCCATGCGTGGTGAGTTGGTTTGTCGGAGAGGGTTTCCACATTGACCTAGTTGCTAAATGAAAGCCTACATTGGTCAGTTTATAGGTAAAAGTTGAGCCAGTTCTAATTCAAGGAAATTCGAAGTTTGGTCAATGATTTCAGTGAGTTATTCTTGAATTGGTTTAAATGTAAAGTGTTGAAACTTAAGCATAACAAACGCCTCAAGAGGGACTGTCAACGCGCGGCGTTTCCAGTCCCAAT
>NZ_AOMO01000118.1 GCF_000338875.1 Vibrio mimicus CAIM 602
AAACAACCTAATGTTGTCTCGCGTTTAATTTATCATGAGTGCGAGACAGATTTTGCCGGACTCAAATTTGAACAAGACCGAAGTCTTATTCGATACCAAGCACACTTGAATGTGTTGTTGGTGTTTATCTTTCGATAAACATTGAGAACTTTACAAACAACAATAAATTGTTGTTTTGTCAGCTTTCCAAATTGTTAAAGAGCAAAGTACTTCTTATCACTAAGAGCCACTTTCTAAGGACTTTCGGCGGCAAAAATCCGAACCACACAGCTTTGGGTGGTTTGGAATTTCATTCCAAAAATACTTAAAGAGTGGTGGGCGATACCGGGTTCGAACCAGTGACCCCCTGCTTGTAAGGCAGGTGCTCTCCCAACTGAGCTAATCGCCCACATATTTTACTTCCTGTGGAGGAAGATAATGGTGGGTCGTATAGGATTTGAACCTATGACCAATTGGTTAAAAGCCAACTGCTCTACCACTGAGCTAACGACCCATTTGGTATCCCGTAGGGGAGTCGAACCCCTGTTACCGCCGTGAAAGGGCGGTGTCCTAGGCCTCTAGACGAACGGGACACTAAGATACTCTTCTCAAATCTAAACCGAATCAATCTGTGTGGACACTCATCACGATAATCATCGTGTAAGGAGGTGATCCAGCGCCAGGTTCCCCTAGCGCTACCTTGTTACGACTTCACCCCAGTCATGAACCACAAAGTGGCAAGCGTCCTCCCGAAGGTTAAACTACCTGCTTCTTTTGCAGCCCACTCCCATGGTGTGACGGGCGGTGTGTACAAGGCCCGGGAACGTATTCACCGCAACATT
>NZ_AOMO01000119.1 GCF_000338875.1 Vibrio mimicus CAIM 602
GCTAACCTGTACTAATTGCCCGTGAGGCTTAACCATACAACACCCAAGGGGTTTTGTAGTGGACTCAATAGCTAAGCGCATAAGAATRTGTGTGAGAATGAAAACAGCTTTCCGAATTTTAAGAATTTGCTTGGCGACCATAGCGTTTTGGACCCACCTGATTCCATCCCGAACTCAGAAGTGAAACGAAACAGCGTCGATGGTAGTGTGGGGTCTCCCCATGTGAGAGTAGAACATCGCCAGGCTTTAATTCCGACTGGTCTAGCAATAGACAAGTCACCATAAAATTCTAAAAATTTTAGAGTTTTATGTTGACTTTCAAAGTGGGAAGCGTATTATACGCACCTCGCTGACGTGCTAAGGCACTGAAAGCCAAGCTCTTTAACAATATAAACCAATCAATCTGTGTGGGCACTCGTTGATGATAATCGCAAAAGATTTATCAATGAACTGAGTGACCATTTGAATGAGCAATCATTCAGCACAGTCAATTCAACATTACAATGTAATGTTATCAGTATTCATTGAGCCAAAACTTTAATTGAAGAGTTTGA
>NZ_AOMO01000120.1 GCF_000338875.1 Vibrio mimicus CAIM 602
ACATCAAAATTACTCATGTTTTTATTCGAATCGGATGCCGAATAGTAGCATTGTTTAAGGTAATGTCGCTTAGCCTAAAGAGTAACGGCTAACAAACGCCTCAAGAGGGACTGCCAACGCGTGGCGTTTCCAGTCCCATTGAGCCGCGGTGGTTGCAGTTGTTGTGTTTAAGTTTAGTGGTAATGCGTTGCCAGCCCCTTAGGCGGGCGTTAGTTTCTATCTAGAAAAATCATCAAACGCTCAGGTTCAACGTTCTGAAAAATCAGCTTTAAGCGTACAAGTTGCACAATTTAGCTTTTGAGTTTTGACTGATGCTGATTTGGTAGAAAGTGTTGAAAGTTCAGCTGGTTCAAAGTCGCTGAAAACCAACAAGCCTCGAAGCTTCAACGTTGTTGGATGTTTAGCACGGTCAGCTTAGTTGCACAAAGGGCTGCATCATCGCTGTGATCTTGCTTTCTTTGTCGCGGACTCTTAACCGTGGCCAACTTAACCTTGATCGTTTTAAATCTTGGCAGCCAACTTCACAGCTTTTGGCGTTGGACGTGTGTTTGCTTGATGCTTTTGCGTAAAATTACTTTCAAGCAAATGTGTTAAAAAAGTCATTTTTAAACAATGAGCTACGAAACTAACAAACGCCTCAAGAGGGACTGTCAACGCGTGGCGTTTCCAGTCCCAATGAGCCGAGGTGGTTTCGGTTGTTGTGTTTAAGTTTGGTGGTAATGCGTTGCCAGCCCCTTAGGCAGGCGTTATACGTTTAAGGAGAAATCGTGGTCGTCATATACGGAATAAAAGATCACTTGAATCCAATTAAAGCTGAGTTGTCCGATGTGATTCAGAACTCAATGACTCAAGCTCTAGGCTTGCCCGAGGATAAACGAGCTCACAGGTTTATTCCGCTTGATAAAAGTGATTTCTACTATCCTAGTGGTCGCACTGATGCCTACACGGTGATTGAAGTAAACATGATGGAAGGTCGCAAAGTAGAAACGAAAAAGGCATTGATCAAAGCGCTTTTTAGTAACATTGAATCTCGATTAGGCATTTCCCCCGTTGATATTGAAATCACAATTAAAGAGCAGCCTTCCCATTGTTGGGGTTTCAGAGGCATTACAGGTGACGAAGTCGCCGACTTAACCTACAAAATCCACGTATAACAAGGCGTTTAAGCGGGATTCATGCCGCGTGGCATTTTGGTA